>JAZRJV010000047.1:0-8366 GCA_045645985.1 Treponemataceae bacterium | reverse complement strand
GCTTTGGCCTCCGACTTACATTGAACTTGCTTTATCAAAATGAGCTAAGGCATCTTCAATTTGCCCCATGCCTAATTTTGCCTTTCCGATAGAAATTTCATCATTTATTTTTGCAAGAAGTTCTTGTAATTCTTTATTTTTTTTAGCAAGTTCTTCTTCACGAGCTTTTCGTTTTGCTTCTTCTTGTGCTTGAAGTTCTTTTTGTCGTTTTGCTTCTTCTTGAGCTTCCGCATCTCGTTTTGCTTGTTCGGCTTGTTGACGGGCAATTTCAGCCTGTTGACGAGCCGCTTCTTCTTGTTGACGAGCAGCATTTGCAATTTGTTGCGCTTGTTCATTTTGATTACGCAAAGCCATTTCTACAGCAGCAGAATTTTTTGCAAGTTCTTCGTTCATTCTACCCAAGGCTCTTTCTAAATCTTCTGTATTAACAGAAATAGATTGATTATATCGAGGAAAATCAGAAAGTTTAGCACCCGCTTTTAAAGCTATAATTTCGTCCATCATGGCAAGAGCAACAGGATCATCGGCATTTTTAATCAATAATCCGTCTAATAAATCCATGGCTCTGTCATACTCGCCTTTTTCGATATAGCGTTGAACAAGTTTTAAAGTGTTATCTCGTTCTATATCAGATGAACTACCACAACTTTTAGGAAGTAAGATGATTAACAAAACTACTATGATTGCAAGAATTACTCCACCTGCAATCAATAAATTTCTTCGGTTAATCCAATTCAGATTCATATTCGTACTCCATAACTCCGTCTGTTCCAGCAGACATATTTGTAGAATCAGCACTCTGTAAAGAGGCTGCAATATCTTCAAGTAATTTTTTTCTTCGTTCGGCTTCAATGGCAGCAAGTCGTTCTTGTTCAATACGCTGTTTTTCCATTTCAGCAGCGATTCTTGCTTGTTCTTCTTTTAATCTTTGTTCTTCAAGTTCTTTGGCAATTCGTTCTTGCTCTCTAACTTGTAACTCATTTGCAATCAACGCTATCATCCTTTCGATAGAAGGGCGTTGCTCTGAATTTGGTTCAATTATAAGATATTGTGTATAATCATCACTTGCATTTTGAAGTTGATCCAATTTCATCTTTGTATTTGCACGATTTAACAAAGCTGATGAAAAATTATTGTCGGCAGCGTATGAAATTGAAAAATACTGGTCTGCAAGTTCAAAATTACCCATTGCAAAAGCTGTGTTTCCTGCATTATAATACAATATGCGTTTATTGGTTCCATCCTTAGAAGTTCCTTTTATAAAGGTATCTAAAGATTGTTGATATTTACCAACTTGATAATAGGACAGACCCAAAAAATTGTAAACACTAGATGGTGTACTTTCTGATAGTAATGATTGTTCAAAAAAAGGAATAGCCTGTTCAGGTTTATTAGCTTTGAAAAATTGTTCGCCTTCAGAAAATGCATCAGAATATGCAAAAATTATGGCAAGAAAAAAAATAATTGGCATAAAATACAATTTCTTATGTCTTTTTAGCTTTTTCACTCTTTAAATCTCCTTAATTTAATGTCATAATTATAACAAATAAAATACCGAATGGTTATATGTGCAAGATTTTAATTTCTTACCCGTAATATTATCGGAGGTTTTACTAGATGGTTCAAATATTTTTTATTCTCGTTTTATTAGTTTTAATTGGATTTTTATTAGTTTTTATAATAAAAACATTTGCCGCTCCTAAAAAAATTGAAGGAATCCAAAAATACATAAAACAAGGAAAATACTCAGCAGCAATAAAACTTGCAAAATCGATGATAACAAAAGATCCTAGAGACTTCAAGGCTCACTATTATTTAGGGAAAGCATATCTTGCAGACAATAAACCAGAACTTGCTCTTATGGAATTTAAAACTGTAAACCAAACAGCGATTTTTGATCAATTTTTTAGCGAAATTGAATTTAGAAAACAAATTGCACAACTCTACTTTAAGTTTAATCAACCAGAAGAAGCTTTAAAAGAATATTTATTACTTACAAAATTAGAACCTAACAATGCAGAAAATTTTTACAATGCAGGAAAAATCTTTGAGCAAAGAAGTAAATCAGAACAAGCATTACAGTTCTACCAAAAAACAATTAGTTTAAATAAACGCCATGTAAAAGCACATGCTGCCCTTGGACTTTTGCTTTTTAAGGGAAAAAACTATGTAGATGCAAGAAAAGAAATTGACTATGCAATCAAACTTAGTCCTGAAACTTTTTCATCATATTATTATCTCGGAAAAATTTTAAAAGAAAGCAAAGATTATATAGGAGCAATCAATTCATTTGAAAAAGCACTTAGAGATCCAGAATTTAAGCAACGCGCCTTAATTGAACGAGGTACTTGTTATCTTGCTGTTAATAGTTATGAAAAAGCAATAAATGAATTTGATAGAGCAGTTAGAGCATCAAAAGATGAATCTTCACAAGAATCTTTGTATGCAAGATATTATCTAGCAAACTGTTACGAAAAATTAAGAAAAATCGATCAAGCAGTTGAACAATGGGAAAAAATCTTTGCAATAAATCGTTCTTTCAAAGATGTTGGAGCTAAACTTGCAGAATTTAAAGATATTCAAACAAACGACAATATGAAAGAATATCTTACATCAAGTAATGAACAATTTATGGAAATTTGTAAAAAAATTGCTCTTGCTGGATATAATTTAGGAGCAAGAACAATTACACCTACAAAATATGGCTGTAAAATGATTGCAACCGTAGCAAAACAAGATAGTTGGATGAATGTTCGTCAACAAGTTTTCTTGATATTATTTTTTAGAGAATCAGATTTAATTGAAGATACAATTTTAAGAAAATCTTTAGAAGAAATGAAATCTCAAAACTATTTTAAGTGTATTATCCTTACAAGTTCAGGCTTCACGCGAACAGCTATGAATTTTGCTGAAAATAGACCATTTGAATTAGTATCAAAAGATAAACTTATCAAACTTATGGATAACGCAAAAATTTAGGTTACTATGAAGCTTTTATGTATCTGTGACCAAATTGACCGTATGGTTTATAATAATGAAATAAAAGAACGATTTGGAGATGTTGATTACATCTTATCCGCAGGCGATTTACCAATGGAATATATAGATTTTGTAGTTTCCAGTTTGAATAAGCCAGCGTATTTTGTTTTTGGTAATCACAACCTAAAAGAATATGATTTATTTCACAGACCAGCAAATCAAGAATTTGGTCAACCTACAATCCCCATAAGTACACATTCTCATGGAGCAGCCTATGCTGGCTTTAAGATTTTTTCTAGCAAAAAATTTATTATTGCCGGTGCATCAGGTTGTATGCTTTATAATCATGGAAAAAGTCAATTTTCCAATTCAGAAATGTTTTTCAAATTGTTAAAACTTGTTCCACGATTATTACTAAACAAAATCATTTACGGAAGATATTTAGATGTTTTTCTAACTCACGCTCCACCACTTGGCATAAATGACAAACCCGATCCCTGTCATAAAGGTTTTAAATGTTATCTGTGGTTTTTGCGTTGGTTCAAACCTAAATATATGGTTCATGGTCACATTCACCTTTATGATTTGCAAGAAAAACGAATTGCCGAATATCATAAAACTACAATAATCAATGCGTTTGAGCATTATCTAATAAATACAGAAGAGGAAAAATAAAAATAATGCAATCCTATATACAAAAAACATCAGAAGAAGATTTTAATAGAGCAAGAAACAAGGCTTTAGTAAATGAAATTCAGCACTTTTTGAATCCTGAAGAATCAAAATTACTATCTTTTTCTGAAATTAAAAAGATGTTAAAACCTCAAAGTGAAATCTACAAAGGAATGCAAGTAGTTCCTGTAGAACTCATTGCAGGAAGTGAAGGTCGATACAAAGATTTTGATAATCACTTTTTCCCAAAAAGCACCCACCTAAGACAACGGTGGGAACGAATAGACCAAGCTCACCTAACAGATGTAATTCTTCCTCCCATCACCGTATACGAAATTGGTGGATTATATTTTGTTCGGGATGGAAATCACAGAGTTTCTGTTGCTAAATCTCGTGGTTGTGAAATGATTGATGCCGAAGTTATCTCCCTTCAAAGTGAAATCAAACTAAAACCAGGAATGTCAAAAGAAAAAATTATTAAAACTGTAATTGAATATGAAAAACGAGAATTTTATTCAGAAACAAGTTTTGGTGACATTACAGAAGATTGGAATTTAAATTTTTCTTCCTTGGGACAATACGATGTAATTTATCAGCATATTTTGATTCACAAATATTATATCAATCAAAATCAAAGCGAAGAAATTTTAATGCCAGATGCAATTATCTCGTGGTATGAACAAGTTTATCTTCCCGTTATAAACACAATTAAAAAACAAAAAATAATGAAGAAGTTTAAAGGAAGAACAACAAGTGATATGTATGTTTGGATTATCAAATATTGGGACGATTTGAAGTCAAAATTCGGAAATGACTACTCTTTAGACACTGCAGCAACTGATTTTACCAATGAATTTGGCACAAATAAGATAAAAAAGCTACTTAATAAAATAAAAATACTTTTAAAACTTGACGACTAGAATTTTCAATGGTAAAATAATACTGATACGAATAAAGGAGTTCTTAAGTTGGAAACTTTTCACCTTATATCGTTAATTTTTACATCTGTGATAATTTTAACGATTTTTGTTCTAAAAATTTTAATTGCAAAAAGAACTGGCATAAATTGTGCATCAGCTCTTGTGGGGCTAGTTATTTATTTGGTAGGTATTGCGCTTATCATAGTATTTAACCAGTTAAATTTGTTATTGATATTCACACCAATCTCACTTGTTATGATTTTATTCCAACATTTCATAACATTGTCAGCTTATGGTTCTGTACAAAGTGATGAATCTGATGAAGACTTTTCATTTTCTGAAAACAAAGAAATTGCAGAAGTTTCTTCAGAAGCAACAAGTCACATTCCTCAAGATGAAGAAATACTGGATACAGAAGAAGCTCTTCTTGATGTTAGCCGTGACTTCTTGATTTATGCAGCAAAAGCATTCTCTGAAGAATCAGGTTTGGACAGATTGCTTGAACATATCAATAGTTCTATTATTGATGAAACAAAAGCCGATGGTGGTGCAATTCTCTTGTTAGACGATTTTGACGATGTTATCGGAGTTAAAGCGTTCAAAGGAACATTTCCACCTCCATACTGCATTCCAGCAGATATTCCACACAAAATTGTGCGTGTAGAAACAAACTTCCGATTTGCACAATTTGGTTTAGATGATAACATTTTCGGAACTGTGGCAAAATCTGGTAAACCAGAACTTATTACAGATCCATTAAATGATAGCAGAATGTACCAAAATGAGCCTGAAGAATTCTTAAAACTTGGAACATACATTTTTGTACCATTAAAACTAAAAGATACAGTAATTGGTGTTGTTTCATTGGCAAGAAAATTTGATTCAGAACCATTTACAGATAAAGAGTTTAAAGCAGCTAAGATTTTAACATCTTTTGCAAGTTCAGCTGTTAACAGCGTTTACGCATTCCATGAAATCGTAGAACACTCTGAACTTACAAGAGAAGCAGAACTTGCTTGTAAACTTCAAAAGAATATTCATCCAAAACTTATGCCATCAATTCCTTCTGTTACGATTGGAAGTTATTTCAATACAGCTGATGGTGTTTGCGGTGACTATTATGATGTTATTCCTTCAAGAAAAGACAGAATTTCTTTTGTTCTTGCAGATGTTGCAGGAAAGGGAATGAACTCATTAATGATTATGATTATGTTACGGGCTATTTTACGACTCGTAGTAAATACAACAAAATCTGCTGGAACTATTTTAGGTTGGGCCAACAGAGGTATTTCAAGCGAAAGTACAATAGACCATTTTGCAAGCCTTGCACTTATCAATTATGATAGTACAACTGGCAAAATACAGTTTGCAACTGCTGGAACAACTCCTGTTTACATCTACAGTGCAGAATCTAAGACAATTAAGAAAATTTCTGTACCAAGTGAGCCAATAGGAGTAGAGAAAACGACAGAATATGCCGATAATGAAGCAGAAGTGAAATCTGGTGACATAATAGTTATGTATACAGACGGTCTCGTTGAGACTGTAAATGAAAGTGGTGTTCCTTACACCGCCGGAAAATTAACTCAACTTATTGCACAGAATAGCAATTTATCTGGTAAGGAAATTGCAAATCTTGTAAAATCTGATATCAAGAAATTCAGTGGATCAGCACATCAACATGATGATCAAACACTTCTTGTTATTAAAATTCAATAGTAAGGGAGCAAACTATGGAACTAAAAATACGTAAAAACGGTGAAATTTACATCATCGACGTTAACGGTGAAATGGACTTGTACAATTCATACAAGTTAAAAGAACTTGTTATGAAAATGCTTGAAAAAAGCGTAAAGAGTTTTATCATCAACCTTGAACAAGTTGACTACATTGACTCATCCGGAATTGGTGCGTTGATTTACATCTGTTCAACAATTAAAAAGATGAATCTCAAATTGGCTATTTCTAACATTCATGGTTCTGTTAAGAAGGTTATCGAATTAACAAAACTTATGGGTTACTTCCCTATCGCTAACAGCGTAGAAGAAGCATTATTAATGATTGCAGAATAAAACATACAAGGACATTGACATGGAACAATTAAAAGAATTACGCTCAGATGAAAACGATCCATTATTCGACAGAACTAATATGTTATACAAGGAATTTCCATCAGATTTCAGACAGATTAGATACTTTACACTTTTGATTGTACAATCTGCACCACTTGAAATCAAAGAAATTAACCTTCTTGAACAGCAAATTTCTGAAGTTATCAAAAATGCTGTAAAACACGGAAACGAATGTGATATCAACAAAAAAGTAAAAGTTTGGTATTCATTCAGCCCTACACATGCTCACATTATAGTTGAGGATGAAGGTGAAGGTTTTAAAGACTTAGAAAAATGGAATGAATTTAACAGAAAACGCCTTGATTGTTTGCATAATCAAAACTTTGAAGAACTTTCAGGTTATGTTTCATTTAAAACACAAAAGAGTGATGATCAAGACGGTGGTAACGCTTTGTTTGCTGCTCTTGAATACTGGAATGGTGGATTTGTATACAACGGAAAGAAAAACGGTGTAGCAATGCTTAAAAAATTCCAACAAAAACGAAAAGGTGTTACAGTAGACGGTGAATAAACCAAAACTGTAAATAAAGAAGGCTGCCTAATTAAGATTTTTCTTGATGGGCAGTTTTTTTTTATATTTTTATTATTTACCTACCCTACTAAAAAAAAATCGGTCAATGAAAAATGAAGTGATTAAGTACAATTCAAATCCCACTAACCGATTTTAAGACAAAATTGATATACTAAAATACTAAACTAATTACATCTTCCATAAAAGAAACTGGATAAAAATTTATTCCTTTTTTAACGATATCAGGAATTTCATCTAAGTCTCGTTCATTTGCTTTTGGAATAATTATATTTTTAATTTTATTTCTTTTTGCAGCAACAACTTTTTCGCGCAAACCACCAATTTGCAAAACTTTTCCTGTTAAAGATAATTCGCCTGTCATAGCAAAAGATTTTTTTATGGCCTTATTTTTTAACAAAGAAAGCAAAGCAGTTGTAATCGTAATGCCAGCAGAAGGTCCATCTTTTGGTGTTGCGCCTTCAGGGAAATGTAAATGAATCGTATTTTCATCAAACCATGTTGATTTTAGTATATTATTTTCTAGCACATAACGCTTTGCCCAAGTCATTGCGATATTTGCAGATTCCTTCATAACATCCCCAAGTTGTCCTGTTAATTGCAAGCCTTCTTTGCCTAAAGTTGACATAGATTCAATCAATAAAACATCGCCACCCATACTTGTCCAAGCAAGACCTAATGCAGTACCTGGTTTATCAGCTTTTACAATTTCATCCTCATTAAAAATTGGTTTTGATAGATATTTTATTACTAACTCAGGAGTAATTAGAATTTCTTTAGTTAAAACATTTTTTTTATTAGAACTTTCAGATTCTAATAAAAGCTCAGAGACATACTTTCGATGAATTTTATCAAAACATTTTTCAAGGTTGCGAACTCCCGCTTCTCGAGCATAACTTGTAACTAATAAATTCAACGCATCCTTATCATATTTAACTTGATTCTTTTTCAAACCATTTTTTTCAAGATTTCTTGGAATCAAATATTTTTTAGCAATTTCAATTTTTTCTTGGTCAATGTAACCAGAAAGAGAAATTATATCAGCTCTATCCAACAAAGGCTCTGGAATTGAATCCAAAGTGTTAGCAGTAAGAATAAACAAAACATTTGAAATATCAAAGGGAATATCCAAAT
>JAZRJV010000046.1:0-65192 GCA_045645985.1 Treponemataceae bacterium | reverse complement strand
TAAAAATTAAGATAATTTCAATATATGGGTAACTTACAACAATTATTTATAAATAATTTAAAAATATACAGAAAACAAAAAGGCTTAAGACAAATTGATTTAGCTCTAGAAATTGGAAAGAGTTATAACTACATCAACAGTATTGAAAACGGAAAGTATTTTCCTTCACCTGATACAATTGAAAAAATATGTCAATGTTTGGATATTGAAGCCTTTCAACTTTTTCAAAAGCAGGAAAAAACTGAAAATTTAAAAGACAATAATAATACAGAAATTTCTCAAAACATTATTGAAAATCTTTATGTAAAATTAAAAGAAGATTTGTATCAATTTTTAAAGAAAGATATTGAAACTATTCTTGGGAATATCAAAAAATAAAAAAAAGCTGAAAACCTAAAACTAGATTTTCAGCTTGTAATAATCAGTCAAAATAAGAATTAAATCTTAGTACTCTTTTTTATCAGACTTGCGTTTTTTGTTCAAAAGTTTGCGTTCAAGAGTTACTTTCTTTTGGTGATTAATTGCAGAAGGTTTTACATAGTATTCACGTTTTTTGAATTCACGAACAATACCTTCTTTTTCAACCATGCGTTTAAAGCGTTTGATTGCTTTTTCAAGGTTTTCTGAGTCGTCAACCAAGATTGTTGCCATAAAATTTCACCTCCTCATAACTCCGGCAGTTCCGAAATCTATTGTAAGTCTATAGGAAAAACAGAAAAAAAGCAAGAGATTAAAAAAGTTTTAACACGGGAACCACTGTTTTTATCAATTTAAAATGATTATCTAAAGTCCACAACTGGCAATCGTTTTTTATTGCAAGATAAGCAATTATTCCATCTTGAAAGGGAATTGTTAGTCCGGATTTTTTCAGTTTTGCAAAAAGACAAGCAACTTCTAGCCAGTCTTGTTTTTCAAAGGTAAGATATTCAAAACATTCTAGGGCAGTTTTTAGTTTTTCGCTTTCTTTGGGATTTTTGATACCTCGTAAAAGTTCTGTAAAAATCACTCCACAAGTTGCAATTTCATTTTCTTGAAAAATTGATTCCTTTTGTTTAGTGGGATTTTTCAAAAAATCAATCAGTATGTTTGTATCTACCAAAATCATATTAAACTTGCCTCTCTAAATTCAGTTACAAAGTCGGAATCAAGAGAAATTTTTCCTGCTAAGTCGAAGAAGGCTTTTTTTGATTTTGAACTAGGTTGTTTTGGTATAATTTGCTCGGCTTGTAGCATTTTTACAAAAGCGCTAACAGAAATAAGAGCTTCTTCTGAAAGATTTTCTAAAGCAGTAGTAACTAAAGCAAGTTGTGTTTTTGGCTTTTTAGAAGAAAAACCGTAAGAAACAATAGGCGATGCAACTTCACTTTCTGAATCTTGGTGGATTTTGTAAGAAACTTTTTCTTTGTTAGGGGAAAACTCATCATCAATAATTTGAGAATAAGAAACTGAATAAAGTTTTGCCAAGGCAACCACAACTTTTACAGGAGGCTCAACTTCACCAGATTCATATTTGATGTACATTTGCCTAGAAACTTGAAGATAAGTTGCCAAATAACTTTGAGAATAATTGTGTTTTTCCCGCAAGACTTTTATGGAATCTTTCATGATTATAGATTAGCATTGAATTTTGTAGTTGTCAAGTTTAATTTACATAATAATTTTTATGTTAAATATATTTTACAAAATAGTTTTCTATTGCACTAGATATTTCTGGTCTGACGCCAACTTGTTCTGCAAAGATTTGCCATTTTGAAGCTGCACTTTTAACTTGAAAGATTGCATCTGCTACATCTTTTTTTCGTAAACTGGCAATTTTTGCACACTGATTAAAATCCTCTATTATAAAGTTGCTAGTTTTTCCGTTTATGGTCATTTGATGACGACTTGTCCACTTGCCTGCTGGATTGTAGGCAAAACAAACATCATAAAAAGGAGCAAGTTTCCATTTACCAGTTTTATCCATTAAGAAAGAAACATTTTTTACATGGTCGTCGCAATTACAAGCCATTACATTAAAAATCATTCGCTTAAAAAAATCTAATTTTTCTGGATAACATAATTCTAAGCGATTCATTACAGAAAAAACTTGTTCATAGCTATTACTTGCAGCTTGATTAAAATCAAAATGACAAAGCCCTGCTAAAGTTTGCATATGAAGTTTTTTGCCGTCTGTTGTACGGTCAAAGCGTTTTGTCATAAAGTGCTGGTTTTTGCCATCATCTAAAAGATAACATTGGCTCATATCAATACCTGCAGATTTTGCCATAAGGTAATAAGCGTATTCCACAAGACCAAAATCTAGTTCATCATCTTTTTCTTTGTCTTTGTTGCCAGAAACGCCGCTAAATTTTATTAGCCAATGTTCAAAGCCTTTTTCAGTTTGAACTTGACCAGAGCGCACTTCTTTTGTTGCAGGATTAAATGCAATTACAGCCTTTGCCCTTGCCCCTCCTGCAGAAGTTCCAATTTTTATGATTTTTGCCAATTCTTGATTTAAGTTTTTTTTATCACATTCATCTAAAACAGATTTTAAGTTTTGGCGATTTTGTAAAACAAGACTTGCCAATTCCACAAGATTTTGAACATTTAACGCTTCGTTTGAGTCATTTTGATTTTGTAAAAGTGGATAAAATTCCAAAGCCCCCATTCCACGATTTCCTGTGTAACAAAGTCTTTCTACTGCATTAAAACTTTCAGGAAGACGCCCTTGTTTTGCAAGCCAAGCGTTTATAAGTTGATTTCCAAATTTATCTGGAAGAGAATCAGCTAAAAATCCTGGCAACCCGAAAAATGATTCATAAGAAAGGTTTGGGAATCGAAAAATACCAGACCCCAAAGGCATTGTAATTGGAGAAACTTGAATTCCTGTTTGCAAAAATGACGGATTGTATTCAAACGAAGCGTATTTTTGCCCCTCAGGCAAAGTTACAGCACCAATTGAAGTTCCCCACATTTTAACTTCGGCAGTTGTGTTCATTTGTCTTCGCCCCAAATAAAATTTTTTGTATCTTTTACAGAGGAAGAATTACCGTATTCTGGAGTTTTTTCTCGGACTTCTCGGTAACGTTCTGGCTCTTTTGGATTTTTTGCGTAAAGATATTCCATTGGAGAAGGTTCTGTTACAGGCAAAAGAAGTTCAATTCCAGAAAGTTGATGCAAAGTTCTAAGCATTTTTAATAAATTTGCAAGTTGCACACTTTCGCCTTTTTCAAAACGCTCAACTGTACTTTTAGCAACTCCACAATTTTTTGCAAAAGTTTCTTGGGTCATTTTTTGACGAATGCGTTCTGTTTTGAGTCTAGTTCCTAATTCTTGCAAAATTTGTTCATCTGTATGAAATTCTGTAAGTTTCATAAGTTAAGGATAGTGTAGAACCTTTTAGATGTCAAGTTTTTAATTCTTCTATTTTGAAGAAATATTTAGATATTTAGCGATTATTCTTCTATTTTGAAGATTTATAAAACAGAAGAATAATTTTTTGGGGAGAATAACTCAGCAGTATTTGTTCACAGTTTCTAAATGGAACTCTACAAATTCAGTCTGATGAAGAAACTGGAACTCATATAAAATTAGTTGTTCCTGTAAATGTATAATCGCAAAAAAATAGAGGGCAAGAAATTTGCCCTCTATTGTAAAGAAATAACTGTGTAAATTATTCTTTTACGCGTGTAAATGGATAGTAAGTTGTGTCATCACCTTCATCAAATAACTTTAATGTATCGCCATCAATTTCAACACGATATGTAAATGATACACTATCAAGATAAGTAATAGTTAACTCATCACCATCAACAGCCCATTTACCTGTATTAGAGTATGAGTCCTCTGCAAGAAATGTACCATCATAATACATATCATAAGATTCTTTGTACTCATTACCTTTTTCAAAAGAAAGAGTAATAATTGCTTTTGCTAAACCTGATTCTTGTACTTGTTCCCATTTTGTACCTGCTAATTGACTTTGAAGTCCACAACCAGCAAATAATGCAACCATTACGAGTGCTAATGCAATAACAACTGCTTTTTTCATATAAAATCTCCTTGTGTAAAGAATAATTTTGCCGCATAAAGATTTACGACCTTTTTTTACACAAATTTCATAATAAACCTACTTTTTACATCTGTCAAGGAAAAAAAACTATGCAAAATAAAAACTCTAATCCAAAAAAAGTGCAAAATCTCTACTGTAATTGCATACACTGTCATTTTATGCTATAATCTGTACAAATTTAATTTTATTTACATATCGAGGTTTTCATGAAAAAAAGAGCTCTTATGAGTGTCTTTGTAAAAGACGGTATTTTAGAATTGGCTCAGTACCTAAAAAGTGCTGATTGGGAAATTCTTTCAACAGGTGGAACTGCAAAATATTTAACAGATAACGGAATCCAAGTTACTGATGTAAGTTCTGTAACAAACTTTCCAGAATGTCTTGATGGACGCGTAAAAACACTTCATCCAGCAATTCACGCAGGTTTACTTGCTCGTCGTGATAATCCAGAGCACATGAAAACTATTCAAGATTTGGATATTAGCACAATTGATTTGGTTTGTGTAAATCTTTATCCTTTCTTTGAAAAAGTACAAGCTGGTCTTACATTCCCAGAAACAGTGGAATTTATTGATATTGGTGGTCCTACAATGATTCGTGCTGCTGCAAAAAATTATCAAGATGTTATCGTTTTGACAGATCCAGCAGATTACGAAATTGTAATTGAAGGCTTAAAAACAGGTGATGTTCCTGTTGAAGTAAAAAGATTTTTGGCAGGAAAAGTTTTCAATTTGACTTCTGCTTACGATGCTGCTGTTTCTCGCTTTATGCTTGGTGCAGAAAATCCAGAAGAAAACGAATTGCAACATTATTACACAATGCCATTAGAACTTTCACAAGAGTTAAGATATGGAGAAAATGCTCATCAAAAAGCTGCTCTTTATCTTACTGCTGACCACAAAGGTGCTTTTGGCGGAATGGAACAATTCCAAGGAAAAGAACTTTCATACAATAATATTCGCGACTTAGATGTTGCATGGAAAGCTGTTAGTGCTTACAACAAATTTGTAAAAAATGCAGATAGCGTAAAATCAGATGATGGTTCATCAGTAAATTTTGCAACAACAGAAGGTTCAGTTTTTACAATCGCATTAAAACACAACACTCCATGTGGTGCTGCTTTAGGAAAAGATGCTCTTGATTCATACAAAAAAACTTACGAATGCGACCCAGTTTCTATCTTTGGTGGAATTATCGGATGTAGTGGAACTATCGATAAGGCTGCTGCAGAAAAAATGGTAAAATGCTTTTTGGAAGTTATCGTTGCTCCTGATTTTACAGAAGAAGCATTGGAAGTTTTCAAAGCAAAGAAAAATCTTAGAATTATCAAAGCAACAATCGAAGCAACTGAATTTTTTGACACAATGAGTGTTGACGGCGGTGTTTTGGTTCAAAGCCGTGATAATCAACTTTTTGAAAAATGGAATGTTGTTACAAAAGCAAAACCTACTCAAGAACAAATTGATGAAATGGCATTCGGTATGACTGTTGCAATGTTTGCAAAATCAAATGCTATCGTAGTTGTAAAAGATAAAACTGCAATCGGAATTGGTTGTGGTCAAACAAATAGAATTTGGGCAGCAGGACAAGCATTAAGTCGAGCAAAAGAAGTTACAGACAGACTTGGAACATCTCAAGCAGAAGTTTTAATCAGTGATGCATTCTTTCCATTTGCTGACTGTGTTGAAGAAGCTGCAAAATTCAATATTAAAGCAATTATTCAACCAGGTGGCTCAATCAGAGATCAAGAATCTATTGATGCAGCAGATAAACTTGGTATTGCAATGGTATTTACTGGAGCAAGACACTTTAAACACTAAAAATATAAATCTAAATCACTTGCAAACAAAATGAATTTAACTTCAAAAATTTGCAAGTGATTTATTTAACACAAAGGTTAGACCATGTTATATTATATCGGTTCGTTATTTGTAAATTCTTTTGGACCTGCAAGATTGTTGCAATCCTATACAGTTTTGATTGGGCTTTCATTATTTGTAGGTTTTGCTTTAACTTATTTAATTTTGCCAAAGTGTTTTAGATTCTTACCAAGTGATAGAGGTAGAGAATTTACTCTTACAGCAGAAGCCGCAAAAGGAAAGCCAACTGGTGGCGGAGTTGTTTTTATAACAATTTTTGTACTTACAGTTATAATTTTTGTTCCATTAGATTTATTGCAACTTTCAATTTTGATTTTAACTTGGCTAACAATGTTAACTGGATTTCTTGACGACCGTTCAATTACAAGTTGGGGCGAATATTTAAAAGGTGCATTAGATTTAGTAATTTGTGTTGCGGCATCTTTTGTTCTTTATTATTTTAACCAACGAGTTGTTGATGGACAAGAAATTCAATTTTGGCTTCCATTTATTTCAACTCCTGTAACTATCGAACCTTGGTTATTTATCGCAATTTCAACAGTACTTTTGTGGATGTCAATTAACACAACAAATTGTACAGACGGAGTTGACGGATTATCAGGAACTTTAGTTTTAATCGGTTTAATCACCATGGGAGTAATTTTTTACTTCATTCTTGGACACAAAGAAATTTCTGCTTATTTATTAGTTCCTCATCTTAAAGATGGTGCAACTTGGGGCGTAATGTGCTTTGCTCTAAGTGGAGTTTTAATGGGATATTTGTGGCACAATGCTTTTCCTAGCAAAGTTTTAATGGGTGATGCAGGAAGTCGTGCCTTAGGATTTTTTATTGGTGTATGCGTTATTGTTTCTGGAAATCCATTTTTGATAATAGCAACTTCTTCTATTATATTTATAAATGGAGGAATGGGGTTAATCAAAGTTTTCTTACTTCGATTTTTCAAAATTCATGTTTTTAAAAACATTAGATTCCCTTTGCATGACCACATGAGAAAATCTAGAAGTTGGTCACCAACTCAAGTTTTAATAAAATTTATGATTCTTCAAGTTTTGATTACAATCGCACTCCTTGGAATCATTTTCAAAATTAGATAATTTATTAGGAAAACAATTTGATGAAAAATATGAGTAATGTACCTGAATATTTTGGATGTATGGTTTTTAACGAAACTGTAATGAAAGAACGACTTCCAAAAGATATTTATGAATCTTTAAGAAAAACTATGGAAGAAGGTTCTGCCTTAGATTCTAATGTTGCAAATTCAGTTGCAAAAGCGATGAAAGATTGGGCAATAGAAAAAGGTGCTACTCATTATTCACATTGGTTTCAGCCAATGACAGGAATTACCGCCGAAAAGCACGATAGTTTTATCAAGCCTATTGAAGATGGAAAAATCTCAATGGAATTTAAAGGCAAAGAACTTATAAAAGGCGAAGGCGACGGTTCTAGTTTTCCATCTGGTGGATTACGAGCAACTTTTGAAGCTCGAGGATACACCGCTTGGGACCCAACAAGTTACGCATTCATTAAAGACGGAACTTTGTGTATCCCAACTGCATTCTGTTCTTACGATGGAAGTACACTTGATAAAAAAACTCCACTTCTTCGTTCAATGGAAGTTTTGAACAAACAGTCATGTAGACTTTTAAAACTTTTTGGCAAAGATGTAAAAAAAGTAACATCAACTGTTGGGGCTGAACAAGAATATTTTTTAATTGATAAAAATTTGTATCAAAAAAGAAAAGATTTAATTTTTTGTAACAGAACTCTTTTTGGAGCCAAACCTCCTAAAGGGCAAGAATTAGAAGATCACTATTACGGTGCGATAAAACCTCGCATTGTAAATTTTATGAAAGATTTAGATGAACAACTTTGGAAACTTGGAATCCCGTCTAAAACAAAACATAATGAAGTAGCACCTTGTCAGCACGAAATGGCTCCAGTTTTTACAACAACAAATCTTTCTGCCGACCAAAATCAGCTTACAATGGAAATTATGAAAAAGGTTGCGCAAGAACACGATATGATTTGTATCTTGCACGAAAAACCTTTTGACGGATTAAACGGAAGTGGCAAACATAACAACTGGTCAATTTCAACTGATACTGGCGAAAACTTACTTGAACCAGGAAACACTCCAGAAGAAAATGCTCAATTCCTTTTGGTTCTTACTGCAATTATAAAAGCAGTTGATGAACATCAGGATTTGCTTAGACTTTCAGTTGCTTCTCGTGGAAACGATTTACGACTTGGTGGGGATGAAGCGCCTCCTGCAATTATTTCAATTTTCTTAGGTGATGAACTTACTGCCATTCTTGAATCAATTATGACAGGAAATCCATACGATAAAAAAGCAAAAGAAGTTATGAAGTTGGGCGTTGATTCTCTTCCTGCCTTCCCAAAGGATAATACAGATAGAAACAGAACTTCTCCATTTGCATTTACAGGAAATAAATTTGAATTCCGTTCGCTTGGTTCTTCAATGTCAATTTCTGGACCAAACATAATTATCAATACTATCGTTGCAGATGTATTCCAAGAGTTTGCAGAAAAGTTAGAAAACGCAAAAGATTTTACAAGCGCATTAAATGAACTTATCAAAGATACTTTGAACAAACATAAACGAATTATTTTTAATGGCGATGGATATTCGGCTGAGTGGGTTGAAGAAGCAAAGAAAAGACAATTATTAAATTTGAAAACTACAACAGAAGCTCTTCCCTATTTTTTGAAAAAAGAAAATATCGAACTTTTTGCAAAACATGGAATTTATTGTGAACACGAAGTAAAAGCTCGTTATGAAATTCAAATGGAAGAATACGCAAAACTTGTAAATATTGAAGTTAAAACAATGTTGGATTTGGCAGAAAAAGAAATCATTCCAGCTTGTATTCGCTATTTAAAAGAAATTGCAGATTCAGAAAATATTATTGGATTAAAATTTTGCAAAGCAACAAGTGTAATAAAAAATGATATTGCAAAATTAATCGATGGTGCATTTGAACAACTAAATATTTTGCGTGAACTAAAAGTTGAAACTCAAAAAATTTCTGATGTAACTAAACGAGCAACAACTTACACACAAAAAGTAATTCCTGTAATGAATTGTTTAAGAGATTACTGCGACGACTTAGAAAAGAAAATTCCATCTGGATATTGGCCTTTCCCAAATTATGCAGAAATTTTGTTTAGAGTTTAATTTATTAACGAGGTTGAAATGGTACGAATTGAAAATGTAACAAAAATTTATGAACAAAAAAATTCACCTAATGATAAAAATGCAGTTACAACAAAAGCTCTTGATAATGTTTCTACAATAATTAACGATGGAGAATTTACTGCGTTTGCAGGTCCTTCTGGCTCTGGAAAAACAACTATGTTAAATTTAATTGGTTGCTTAGATTCAATTACAGAAGGAAAAATTTTTATTGATGATAAAGATATTTCCATAATGAGCAAGCAAGAAAAAAATTTAATCAGACAACAAAAGATTGGATTTATTTTTCAAAATTATAATTTGATTCCAGTTTTAACTGCTCAAGAAAATGTTGAACTTGCATTGGACTTACTAAAGATTTATTCAAAAGAAGAAATTTCTTCAATGGCTTATAATATTTTAAAAGAAGTTGGATTAGATGGTTTGCAAAACAGAAAACCTAATCAACTTTCTGGTGGGCAACAACAAAGAGTTTCAATTGCAAGAGCCTTAGTAAAAAAACCTTCTGTAATTCTTGCAGATGAACCAACAGCAAACTTAGATTCAAAAAATGGGTTAAACATAATTGAACTTATGCAAGAATTAAACAGAACTCATAACACAACTTTTATTTTTTCTACTCACGACAAAATGGTAATGGAACATTGTCGTAGAATTATAAAAATAAAAGACGGAAAATTTATTGATTAAAAGATTTTATAAAATCAGAATCAAATTCTTTGTTAAGTTTTTTCTCTAATCTAATTATTACTTTCTGATTTGCATCAGCATTTGATTTATGAGCAACTCGTTCGGAAGCTGAATAAGAATAGATAATTGAACCTGTTTGTGCGTCTTTTAAATTTACAATAAAATTATATCGAGCGTAAAATAATTCACCTGAAGTTGTATTTTCGATTTTCAAATCTATATCAAAATTATAATCAGTTTGAGGTGCATTCACAGAAAAACCTTTATCTGTAAAATATTTGTAAAAATAATTATTAATTCTACCAGCGTTTTCTAATCCAGAAATTGTGATGTAAATTTTTCTTGCAAAGTCACTTGCAATATTTTCAATATAGTTTACTTTTGTAATTGTTTTTGCTGTAACAGTATAAGATGCTTTATTTACAGCATAAATAATATCTAAGTAAGTTTCATTATCTTGTGCAAGTTTAATTGCATTTTGTAATTTTCCGTAAATAAAAAATTTATCTTTATCGCTTGAAACCAAATTTATATTTTCTTTAATAGTTTTTTCATTTTCTGAAATTTTTTGTGAATAATATAAATATGTTTTTGTTTTATCCAAAATTGCAAGTGAATAATAATTTTTTTCTCTATCAATCCAAGTTTCTACAATTTCAACTCCAACTAAACTATCAATCAATGCGGAAGTTTTTACAATTTGATTTATTGAAGAAGATGTTTCCGCACTTCCCACAGAAGATAGAGATTCAGAATTTACAACTGTTATTTCTGATTCAATTTTTTGTTTGATAATTTTTCCGATATTAGAAATTGCTATTGAACTTGCCTCATCTTGCGATTTTGCAATTCCAACTGCGCATAAATTATTTTTTGTATATTCATGTTCTGTTGAAGTTACCCAAGAAGGAGTTTTTCCTTTTGATACAATTTTATTTGATACACAAGATGAAAATAAAAACAAAACTGATAAAACACAAATTGCTTTTGAAAATTTTATTTTAAACATACAGCCTCCAATAAATTTAATTTATCTTTTGAAACATCATAATCATCAAAAATTTTTTGATAGATTTTAGTTCCATCGGAAGAAAAATAATTTACGATTATGTCGTAATTACCAGCAGGTAAATCAATTCCAGAAATATAAACACTTGAGGGAAAATATTTTGATGTTCTAATATCTGCAACTTCTGTTAGCTGATTTGCTAATAGCGATGCTAAATATAATAAATCGAAAATATTATCTTCATCGTATGTTTCTTTGCACACACCAAGAACAGCACTTGTTCCATATTTAATTATAGAACGAGCTATTGATTTTGTATAAATCAAAGATTGTTTTTGTTTAAAAGTATCAACTGCAATATTACTTATACTTTCAATTTTTTCAAAATCTTTTTGATAAACAGTTTTTGTGTCTTGGTTGATTGCAACTAATTTAATAGAGTCAACTTCTGTTTTGATTTTATACATTACAGGTAATGCAATTTTATATCCGTAGTAAACATTTGAAACACTTTCTTCTTTTTTTCTTGGAGCCATTCCAGAAAAAGCAACAACATTTAAACGAACATTATTTTTTTGTGTGTAAAAATTTTCTTCAATTTGTTTTGGAAAAGAAAAATTATATAATTTCTTTTGTGACTCAAAAGCTGAAACTAAATAATTATAATCAATCTTTGCAGAATCAACATCGCCTTCATACAAATACAAAAGCATACTTAAATATCTTGCAAAAACTGAATCATAAAATTGAACTTTGTAATTTTCTGAATTTAAAGAATCATCTTGCATTTGTGATTCTTTTTTAATTTTAGAAATTTGTTCTTGATATTTTACAGAAAGAGATTTTAATTTATTATTAAATCTTCTTATTTCTACAAAGGCACTTTCATAATTTTCTTGAGAAATAAATGTTAAACATTTAAATAAATTTACATAAATATCTTCGTATTCTTCACCAGCGTAATCGATAACATTATCATTTAAAATATATGAAGAAATATTTTGAGTAATACTTTTTGAAAAATTTTCTTCGATTAAACTTTCTGCTCGATTTAAGTAATTGATTGAACTTTCTGGAAAATCAGAATAATGAGCAAGTAAACCTAAATCAAGCATTTGCAAAACATCATCATGATTTGAATAATAATTTTTTGAAGATTGTTCTAGAGTTGAATAAACTAATTCGTAATTTCCATTTTTTACATCGTAGACAAATGCAGAATGCAAATCTACATTTGATGCACAACTAAAAATTGAGAAAAATATAATTATTGAAAAAAGTTTAATTAAATTTTTCATAAACAAAAATTACAAATTAGTTTAAAATTTATTTTACCATCTTACTGAAGAGCGCTTCATGTATTTTTTGATATCCATATTTTCTCCGCTCCAAACAATTTCAGAAGTTTCGATATCATAAAGTTCTGCAATAACTTGGTAAGTTCTAACAGTTTCACCCGGAATTGAATCTACGATTGTTCGTACACTTCCGATTAAAAGAAAATCTGCACCAGTTTCGTTTGCAAGATTTTTTACAGTATCTTCACTTGCCCAATCTTGCTGTGCCAAAATTTCTTCACGCAATTCTTCTTTAATTTCTTTTTCTGCAGAAAATTTTACTTTTCCACTATTGATTAAAGCAACTTTAAATTTTGTAGCAAGAATTGCAGTGTCAAGATGCTCATCACTTCTATTTTTGAAACTACCTAATTGAACAACAGGTTCTCTTTGATTTTCTTTTATGTAACGAATAATTGCTGGAGCATTAACGCATTCTTCAACTAAAGTTTCTGCAATAATTCTTACATCAGTATCATTCCAGTAACCACTCAAATCAGTTTGCTTGTTAGGATTGATTCTTTGTACTGATTGTCCATTTGAGTTTACAGACATACATCCAACACAAGAAAAAACCAAAACAACTGTAATTAAAACATAAAATATTTTTTTCATAACATCCTCCAAAAAGTTTGCAATACGAACTAAATTATTTTAAAGCATAATATATGCTAAAAGTTTTGCATCATCTACCATATTTTTGATGATACAATATTCATTAGGTTGATGAGCAGTTTCATCTAATGTTCCCCAAACTGCACATTGATAACCGACCTTTCGTAAATATGAACCTACAGTTCCACCACCAATACCAATAGTTTTTGGTTGAATATTTTTTACAGCTTCAATTCCCTTTGATAAAAGTTTTACAACATCGCTATCTTTTGAAGTTGCAGGTGATTCAACTGCTTGTGGACATTCATAATTTACTTTCACAGAATATTGAGTTTCAATTTCTTTTACTATTTTATCAATTTCTGATTTTACAAAATCCAATTTATAGCAAGGAAGAATTCTACAGTCCATACAGAACACATCATCACCTGGAATTGTATTTATATTTGGCACATTACTTTCTTTTTTTGTTGGTTGGAAAGTTGAATAAGGTGGTTCAAATAATTCATCACGTTTATCAAAAACTTTTTCTAAATTATTTACACGCAAAGCCAAATCATAACCTGCAAGACAAGCGTTTGCACCTTCATCTGGACGAGAACCATGAGATTGTTTTCCTTGAATGTGAAATTTAAGCCATAAAAGATTTTTTTCTGCAATCTCAATTGTCTTTCCTTGAGAATCACCACCATCTGGAATTATTACCATATCATCTTTTGAAAATAAAGAATAATTTTCTAGCAAATATTGAATTCCATAGTTTGATCCAACTTCTTCATCTGCAACAAAAAGAAGTTTAACATTATATTTTGGAGTAACATTATTTTTTATAAGTGATAAAACTGCAAAAATCGAAGAAACTAAACCTTGCTGGTTATCTTCAACACCACGACCAAAAAGTTTTCCGTCTTTTTCGATTACTTGCCAAGGATCAGAATCCCACATAGAAAGTTCACCTACAGGAACAACATCCATGTGTGTCATTATCCAGAGAGATTTAGAAGTATCTTGACCAGGAATTGTAGCGATTAAGTTTGGTCGAATCCCACTTTTTACTCTAGAATCTGGAGCATCAAATCGTTGTAAATCTGTAAATCCTTCATCTTTAAGCCATTGTTCTAAAGCGATGCACTTTTCAAGTTCTCCGTCTCCTTCACTTTCTGGAGAAAGAGCAGGTTTTGAAGTAAGAAGAGTTTGTAATTCAATCATTTTAGATGTTTTAGATTCAATAAAATCAAAAAGAGTGTTGATATTATCCATATTGTTAAAATTCCTCATATATTATAACACTTTATACTGAAAAAAGTGTTACTTAATTTACTAATATTATACACATTTATAGAAAACTTATCCACTAATTGATATAATGTTTGTAGATTTTTCACTTTAATTGAAATCAAGGAAGGTTTTATGAAAGAACTTAAAGTTTTAGCAATCAACGGAAGTCCACACGCAGAAGGTGGAACTTTTCAAGCGATAAATATTGTTGCAAAGGAACTTGAAAAACAAGGAATAAAAACTGAAATTTTACAAATTGGAAACAAAGCAATTCGTGGTTGCCAAGGTTGCGGAACTTGCAAAAAAGGAAGCACAAACGGTCTTTGCGTTTTTAACGATGATGAAGTAAATATCGCTATTGAAAAAATGAAAACTTGCGACGGTCTTATTTTAGGAAGTCCAGTTTATTACGCAGGAATCAATGGAACTATGAAAAGTTTTCTTGATAGATTTTTCTATGCAGGAGCAAGTTCTTTAAGACATAAAGTAGCAACTTCAGTTGTGTCAGTTCGTCGTGCTGGTGGAGTTGCAACTTTTGACCAACTTAATCATTTTTTGTATTTAGCAGAAGCACTTATCGTTCCTTCAATTTATTGGAATGTAGTTCATGGAACAACAGAAGATGCAATTCAACAAGACAAAGAAGGTTTACAGATTTTAGAAAACCTTGGTCAAAATATGGCTTGGATGTTAAAAATGCGAGAAGCTACAAAAGATAGTTTAGCAGAACCATCTCCTATAGCTTCTAAAACTCGCACAAGTTTTATTAGATAAAATCTACAAAAATTATTTTTTTAATAAGGCGGCAAACGGATTGTAAGTTTCGCCGTCTGAATCATTTTGATTATCAAGATATTTTGCAGTAGTTTTATCTTGTTCAATAGATGATGCTGGTCGCAAAGAAATTCGTTCAGCATCAGCATCAACAGAATTTATTACAACTGACATTTTGTCGCCAATTTTATAAACTTTTCTAAGATTAGTATTTCTGTCTGTATCCAAATCCGAAATGTGAATCAAACCATCGATACCTTCTTCCAATTCAATGAATAAACCAAAATCAGCAATACGAGAAATTTTTCCGTCATGCTTTGAATCAACTGGATAATTTTTTGAAACATTGTCCCATGGATTTTCAAGTAAGGCTTTTAAACTAACTGAAACTTTTTCATTTTTCCAATCAGCATTTAAAACACTAACAGTAAGTTCTTGCCCAACAGAAAGAACTTCTTCGATGTTATCAACTCTACTTCTTGAAATTTCTGAAATTGGAAGTAATGCTTTGAATCCGCTTTCATCTCCAATGAAATTTACAAAGGCTCCAAATTTTTGCAAAGAAATAATTTTTACTTTTACAGTCATTCCAACTTTAATTGAATCTTGTAAAGTTTTCATCTTTCCTTGAAAAACTTCTTGAGCAACTGCTTTGTTAGAAACTAAAATATTTTTTCCGTCTTCTTTGTATTCTTGAATTTTGAAAGTTAAATTTTTACCAACATAAAAACTTGGTTCTTCTTTTTCTTTAAAACCCATTTGTGAATATGGACAGAAAGCGCGAGAGTTACCAATTTTAATTTCAAATCCACCTTTGATTTCTTTTTCAACTTTTCCTTCAACTGGAATTTGATTTTTCCAAGCGTTTTCTAACATTGATTTGTCAGCTTTTTCACCAGCAATCTTTGTTGTAAAACGCATTTCGCCTCTTAAATTTCCTAAAAAGAAAACTTTAATTGAATCGCCTTCTTTTAATTCTTTCCCATTTAGTTTTACAATTCCATTTTCATCAGTTAATTCTGATTTTTCCAAAATTCCTTCTGACTTTGTATTTAAATCAAGAAAAATACAGTCATCTGTAATTGCAACAATTTGTGTTTCAACTTCTTGCCCAATTTCTAAAAATTTCATTTGCTTCTCCTATATTATTCTAATATCACACGGATTCGGAATTGCTAACGCAATTCCATTTTAGAATTTATTTTTAATTTTTATAAATCTTCATTCCAGAGTTGTCGTTAGACATATTTTCAAATTTTGATATTCGTTCCCATTTTAAAGAATTAGTACCAAAATTTATCAAAAGACCGATTTCTTTATTTGCTGCTTTTAAATAATTTATCAATTGTGCCTTATGAGCTTTTACAATAATTGAAACAGCTTTTAATTCTACAATAATTTTATCATAACAAATAAAATCTGCATAATATTCTTTTTCTAATTTGACCCCTTTGTATGTTATTGGAAGCAATTTTTCCCTTTCATAAGGAATATTTTGTAACTTAAATTCTTTTTCCAAAGCTTCCTGATAAACAGGCTCAAGAAACCCTGAGCCTAATTCATTATGAACTTCCATACAAGCGTTAATAATTTTTCCTGTTTCTTCTTCTAACTTTAGCATAATCCCACCTTAGTATAAATTAACTTATTTTTCAGAGTTGTCGTTATATAACGCAAATCTGTGTAATTCCTTTTCATATCACACGGATTCGAAATTGCTAACGCAATTTCATTTTAGAATTTATTTTTAATTTTTATAAATCTTTATTCCAGAGTTGTCGTTAGACAACTCCAATCCGTGTGACAGTTTATTTCATATATTCTATAATTTTTTCCAACATTGACAATGCATCTTTTTTTCCTAAGTTGTAAGTTTCAAGAATTTTTTGTTTGTCTTTTTCTGTGCGACTTGCAACTGGTTTTTCTGACGGACGAATTATAATCACCTTGCCAGACTTTTCTTGTTCTTCAAGATATTCCAACTGTTGATTATAAACTATGTGTCGATTTTCTACAGCCTTAATCAACTGTGGATATTTTTTATAAAACATTTTGATAATAGGCAAAAGTGAATTTGCTTTTTTTGTATAACCTTTTTCTTGAGTTAAAATTACGATATTTTTTTCAAATCCCATTTCTTGCATTTTTTGAATTGGAATTGAATCTGAAATTCCACCATCAAGCAAAAGTTCATTATCAATTTTGATAATTTTTGAAACCAATGGCATTGATGCAGATGCTTGAAGCCATTTAATTTTATCTCCTTTTAAACTTTCGCATTCATGATAAATTGCCTTTCCAGTTTTAACATCTGTACAAACAGCAAAAAATTTTGTTGGATTTTTATCGAAAGCATCATTGTCAAAAGGATCTAAAGTTTCTGGAAGTTTGTAATAACAAAAATCTTCGTTAAAAAAATTTCCTGTAGTGATAAGAGAACGAAATCCCATGTAGTTTGGATTGTCGCAATATTTTGTTGTGTAACGAAGTGAACGACCAATTTGTCCAGATAAAAAACTTGCACCGTGAACACAACCTGCAGAAACACCCATAACAGCATCCACAAAAATTTTATTTTCTGCAAATACATCAAGAATACCTGCTGTGTAAATTCCTCTGTGTCCGCCACCTTCCAAAACAAGTCCGATTTTTTTATTCATATAAATTTCCTAAAAAAAATTATTTCCAAGTTTCCCAAATTTTTGTTGCCAAGCCTACAGTTGCTAAAGTTTTACCATTACGAACAATTGGTTGCTTTAATAAATTTTGATTTTCAAAAAGTTTTTCTTCAATATCACTTTCATCAAGATAAGCGATTGAAGAATAATCTTTTGAAGATTTATCAATCATTTGTTCAAGTGCATCTTGTCTGCTTCCTACTGTTTTAGAAATTGCTTGTACAACAGAATCAAATTCGCCACGACTCATTTGTTTTTCTTTTAAATCGATAAACTGAAAATTTATTCTTCGTTCTTTAAACCACATCTGCGCTTTTTTACAATCGAAGTTTTTATTTGTTCCAAAAATTTGTATTTGCATAATTTTATTTCCTTACTAAATAAATTTTACATTATATTCAATTTTTTTTGAAGTATATTTTTATTCTGCAACATTATGAAGTTGTGTGTAAATTCCATTTTGCAAAATCAACTCTTCATGAGTTCCGATTTCTTTTACTTCTTTATCTCCGATAACAGCGATACAATCTGCATTTTTAATTGTAGAAAGTCTGTGAGCAATAATTAAAGTTGTTCGACCTTTAGAAAGTTTATCAAATGCTTTTTGAATTTTAATTTCAGTTGCAGTATCTAAAGCAGAAGTTGCTTCGTCCAAAATTAGAATTGGTGGATTTTTCAAAAAACATCTTGCGATAGAAACTCGTTGTTTTTGTCCGCCAGAAAGTTTTATTCCTCGCTCACCAACTAAGGTGTCGTAACCTTGTGGCATTTTCAAAATATCTTCGTGAATTTCTGAAAGCTTTGCCGCTTCGATAATTTCTTCATCAGTTGCGTTTGGTTTTCCGTAGGCAATATTTTCTTTTATTGAACCTGCAAACAAAAACACATCTTGTTGAACAATTCCAATTTGTTTTCTTAAAGATTTGAGTTTTATGTCTTTTATATCAATTCCATCAAGAAAAATTTTTCCATCGGTTATTTCATAAAATCGTGGAAGCAAATTACAAATTGTAGTTTTCCCTCCGCCAGAAAGACCAACCAATGCAAACTTTTGTCCCGGTGTGATTTTTAAGTTTATATTTTTCAGAACTTCAATTCCATCGGTATAAGAAAAACTTACATTTTCAAAATTGATATTTCCTCTTGCGCAAAAAATATCTTGAGCATTTTCAGAATCTTTTACACTTGTATCAACTTTCATAATTTCCAAAAATCTTTTAAATCCTGCCATTCCTGTTGTATATTGTTCAACTAAAAAAGAAATACGACGAATTGGAGAAGAAAATGCTGCAATAAAAAGATTTGCTGCAACTAAATCAGAAATTGACATTTTATCTTTCATGATAAAAAATCCGCCAACTGCCAAAACTAAAAGATTAAGAAGACTTGTAAAAAATTCTATATTTGCATGAAAACTAGCCACATGCTTGTAAAATTTTTTCTTTGCAGATTTGAATAATGTATTACCTTCTTCAAAGCGATTGAGTTCGTATTCTTCATTTGTAAAAACTTTTGTTACTCGAACTCCAGAAATACTTGATTCTAAAACTGCGTTTATTTCTGCAGTTGCTTCTTTTACTTTACGAGAACTTTCTGTAAGAGAACGACGAGAAATCATCGTAATTGCAATGATAATGGGAAGAAAAATAAAAACGATGATTGCAAGTTCTGCACGAATTTTTAACAAAAGAAAAAATGAACCAAGCAAGGTTACAACTGAAATGATAAAATCTTCTGGACCATGATGAGCAAGTTCTGTAATATCAAAAAGATCAGTTGTTGCTCGAGACATTAATTTTCCTGTGCGATGTTTATCATAAAAATTAAATGACTGACTTTCTAAGTGAGTAAAAACATCTCGACGCATATCTGTTTCAACTAGACTTCCAAAATAATGTCCCCAGTAATTTACAAACCAAGTAAAAGCTCTTCGTAAAATATAAACAAAAATCAACGAGGCAATCAAAATAAAAAATGTTTTAAAATTTCTATTTGGCAAAAGTGAATCAATTGTAAATTTACTTATCATTGGAAATGCAATATCAATTAAAGAAATCATCATTGCACAAAAAAGATCCAAAGCAAAAATTTTCCAATGAGGTTTGTAATATGAAAAAAATACTTTTAATGGATTTGAATTAAAAAAATCTGTAGTTTTATTTTGCATGAGTTACACCAATCCTTCTATGGTTGTTAAAAAATATTCAGTAATTTTTTCTGGAGAATCTTTCATTTTATTTGAAATCCACCAACTAACTGTATTTACAAAACTAGACGCAATATGATGTACTAAAAAATCTTGTGGTAATTTTGCTTTTTTTAATAAACCCTTTTGAGCATATTGAACTTGGATTAGATTTTGTAAATTTGATTTAAAATGTTGTATGAAAATTTCATTATTCTGAGAAGATAAAAGTTCTAAAATATTATAATCATTTTCTTGTAGATGTTTTAATAAATGTAAAAAAACTGAATCCGTTGAACTTCCACAATTAAAATGATAATGACCATGGGGAATACCTCGCGCAGTATCAATAATATGGCCAAAAAGTTCTGTACATAAATCTTCTAGTAAAGATTCTTTCGTTTCGTAATGAGAATAAAAAGTTGTTCGCCCAATATTTGCTGTATCGATAATTTGTTGTACTGAAATTTGGTTATAATTATATTTTGATAAAAGTTGAGAAAAAGCATTAAAAATTGCTTCTCGAGTGCGTTTTTGTCTTCTATCCAAAATTTCCTCCAGAAAAAGAAAATACACAGATTATTCTTTAACAAACATATTGTACGATATTGTTTCAAAGTTTACAAGAGAGATTTCGTTACCGAACAATTTTGAAAAAATGTTCATTATCGAACAAAATTAAAAATCAATTCTTGTAAAATTATTATTTTAAAAATACTATGTTGATATAAATATTTTTAAGGAGATATTATGATACACAAAATTATCGAAAAATTTGAATCAATCCCTGCAACAATTATCAGTGGATTTTTTTTGGTTGCAAGTTTTGTATTACCACTTTTAAAAATAAATTTAGTTTTTAATCCAGCATGGATTACAATTTTTATTAGCGGGACACCTTTGATTTATGGTGCAATAAAAAAACTTGTAAAAAATAAAGGAATTAGCAAAATTTCTTCCGCACTTTTAATTTCTATTGCAATGATTGCTGCAATTTTAATTGATGATTTATTTGCAGCAGCTGAAGTTGCTTTCATCATGGCGATTGGAGAAATTTTAGAAGAACTTACAACTAATAGAGCTAAAAAAGGATTGAAGCAACTTATTAACTTAGCGCCGACACAAGCTAGAAAAATTCAAAATGAAAATGAAATTTTTGTAAAAGCAGAAGAAATTTTAGAAGGTGATATTTTAAGAATTTTTCCAGGTGAAGCAATTTCAGTTGATGGAATAATTATACGAGGCGAAAGTTCTGTTGACCAATCAATTATGACAGGAGAATCAATTCCAGTTGATAAAAATGTTGGCGATGAAGTTTTTTGTGGAACAATAAATTGTTTTGGTTCGATTGATATTAAGGCAACAAAAGTTGGAGAAAATAGTTCTTTGCAACAACTTATCAAAATGGTAAAAGATGCAGAAAATAAAAAAGCACCTATGCAGCGAATTGCAGATAAATGGGCAAGCATTTTAGTTCCTGTAGCCTTATTGGTTGCAATCATTACTTTTGTTTTAACAAAAGATATAAATCGTGCAGTTACAGTTTTGGTAGTTTTCTGTCCTTGTGCTTTGGTTTTAGCAACACCAACTGCAATCATGGCAGCAATCGGACAAGCAACAAAACATGGCGTTATCATAAAGTCAGGTGAAGCTCTTGAAAAAATGGGCAAGGTTGATACAATCACATTTGACAAAACAGGAACAATCACTCTTGGAAAACTTGAAGTAAGTGATGTGATTTGTACAAGTGAAATTTCAAAAGATGAACTGATTAAAATTACAGCAAGCATTGAATCTAAAAGCGAACATCCTTTAGGAAAAGCTATTGTAGAATTTGCAAAAAATTCAAATTTAAAATTATTTGAAACATCGGATTTTAAAATGCAAAGTGGGAAAGGCGTTGTTGCAAAAATAAATTTTGAAGAAGCTCAAAATGAAAAAATAATTTTTTGTGGAAACGAAAAATTCCTTGAAGAAAATAACTTTTCAATAAATCAAGATGTAAAAAATCAAATTGAAAAATTGCGAGTTCAAGGCAAAGCATCTATTCTTGTGGCAACAAAAAATTCCACAGAAAATATTGTACTTGGAATTATTGCACTTTCAGATGTATTGCGTCCTGAAGTTTCTTCCATAATTTCAAAATTAGAAAAAATGAAAGTTGAATCAGTTTTACTTACAGGCGACAATGAAAAAACCGCAAATTATTTTGCAAAACTTTCTGGATTGAAAAAAGTTTTTGCAAATCTTTTACCAGAACAGAAGGTGCAAAAAATTATTGATTTGCAAAATAACGGAAAAATTGTTTGCATGATTGGTGATGGTGTAAACGATGCACCTGCATTAAAAACTGCATCCGTTGGTATTTCAATGGCAAGCATTGGAAGTGACATCGCAGTTGAAGCAAGTGATATTGCTCTTATGAGTGATGATATTACAAAAATTCCCTACTTGAAAAAACTTTCAGTTGCAACTGTAAAAACAATTAAGTTTAGTATTTCGCTTTCAATGTTTATAAACTTTTTAGGAATTGTTTTGTCAGTGCTTGGTTTACTAAATCCTACAACAGGAGCATTGGTGCATAATGCAGGTTCTGTTTTTGTTGTAATGATTGCAGCATTTTTATACGAAATAAATTTTGATAAATAAATTCTTTTAAGAATATATTTCTAGCAGACTTTAATTTTAAAAATATAAAAAATTAAAGTCTGCTTGTTATACTTAAACCATGTGCAAATTGTTTTTGATTTTCTTCTGGAAAAAATCTATAAACAAAATTGTATTTCAAAATAATTGGAAGAACAGAAATATTCCCAATTCCAATTCTGCTTTCTAAAGCAAGCGCAAGTTTTAATTCATCACAATAATTAAAATTTCCATATAATAAATCAAACAAATGTTCTGTAACTTTATATGAAGAATTATTTTCTTTTTCTATTGCTAAAATATTTCCACTATAATCAACATCGATAAAAAATCTATTTAAATATAAAACTGAAAACCAACTTATACTTTTTTGTATTTCCACATCAATTAGTTTTAAATTGCCAGAAAAGCAAATTAGTTTACTTGAACTTGGAAGAATAGAAAGATTTATTTCTGTAGGCAATCCAAAACATCCAACTGTTGTTGAAGGAATTGGTAATAATCTTGGCAATTTCAATTTTGCACTTGGATAAAAATTGCAAAATAAATTTTTATCTTTTGAACTATTATTATAATTATAAAAAATATCAAAATTCAAAAATAAACTTGTTTCAAAAGTTTCAAAAATATTTATTCCTTCTTTTCTACTAATTCCAATTCCAACACTTGATTGATTGTAAACTAAAAATCTATCTGTCATATCATATTTTGTAGATTGATAAAATGGCTTTGCAAAAGTATCTAACAAATTATAATAATCATCAGCGATAGAAAATTGTCTACCATAAAAAATACTTGATGAATTTCCCAAGGCGAAATACGAAGAATTATATCCAGACAAAATATAATTTCCAGACAATTCATTGTAAGTTTGCTTAAAACCAAATTTATCAAATTCCAAAGATGAACTTAAACTGTAAGACCATAAATCAGTGGGAGCAGTTCCAGATATTTTAAAAGTTGTAGAACCAGAACCAGATTGCGGAATATAACCTAAACTAAAATCTACGCTATAACTGTCGTATGGTGATAAAGTTGAAAGTACAACACCGATTCCTGTTTCAGATGCAACTTCAAGAGAATCTTCTTGTGCAGAAGTTTTATATGTAGGAAAATAAATACTTGGAATAATTGTTGCTCTAAATAAAAAATCAAATGGATTATATTTTTTTTCTAATCCAGAAATTCCTAAAGTTGATTTTTCAATAAAATCATTTTTATTTTCTGTTTCTTTTTTTGTAATATCAATTATTCTTATTTCATTTTCTTCAAAAGATAATTTTGATAAATCACTTTGTAAAATTCTTTGATGATTAAAAAAAGATGCAATATAAATCAATTTATTTTCATTTAATTTAATCGGATTAAAAAATCCTCCAGAAAAATCTTGTGCTAAAAATTTTGCTTGTAAAATTTGTTCATCAGAATTATTAAAATCTAAAGTTGATAAATCAATTATTGCAACTCGAGGCATCGTTCCTTTTTGCGTATATGAAAAATAAATTTTATTATCAAAACAAGATATATCTTGCAAAATTGTATCAGAAGTTGGCATTACAATTTGCTTTTCAATTTCAGTTTTGAGATTGTATGATTTAATAGAAAAATCTAATCCGTCTTTGTACACAAAGAAAAGATTTCCGTTCCCACCATCGCAAAGTGAAAATTTATTTTTACCAAATTCTTTATCAAACTCTTTTATCAAATTTACATTTTTAATATTCCCTTTTCCATCTTTTACAATTTTATAAATCTTTATAGAAATAAATTGACTTACAACTTTTACAGTTGCAAGATAATGTTTATCATCAAAAGACAAAATAACAGAATCAGAAATTCCTTCTTCATTTACAGAAAAAAGTTTTTTTGTTTCTAAATCATAAATTTTAGTTATAAGTTTTGGAAGTGTTTTATTATAATCATAATAATCTATTGTTAAATATTTATAATCACTTGATACAGAAATATTTTCTACAGAAGAAAAACTTAAAATCTTTTTTGGTTTGCTAAATTCATTTTTTGTTTCATTAAAAAATTCAGTATACAAAATATCGTTCTTGTATTTGTCATAAAAAATAAATCCATCTTTTACTTTTATTAAATCACTATATCTACTAAAATAATTTTTATTAAAAACAAAATCAATTTCATCTTCACTCCATGGCTCTGAAGTTACTTCTGGAATTTTTTGTTCTTGGATAAATTCTTTCCATGCTTTTTTTATTGAAACTCCAAATGTTTTTTTGAATGCACCTGTATAAGTAAGATTTTTTATATTTACACATCTATGCCAAAATTCTGTAAATTTTTCTTCACCAAATTTATCATATACCCACTGATAAAATTTTGAACCAAACTTATATTGTAAATCGCTGGGATAAACATCTCTAACGCCAGGAATATCGCTATATTTTATTTTTACATTTTCTATCAATGATTGTTTAAAAATATGATTTGCGTATTCGCTATTTAATCTTCCTTCACCTGTAGAACTTTCTTCAAGAACAGCAGTTCCTTCTGTCATTGCACTATTTGCAACAAAAGTTCCACCCAAAGAATTATCACCAAAGATTTTTCTAAAACCATACCAAAATTTATTTCTGATATTTAAATTTATTGCGTGAGTTAATTCGTGATAAAAAACTTTTAAAAAATCATCTTTGTATACAAGCATTTCATCATTACATCTTGTATCAAACATAACGATTCGATTATAACCATAAGTTGAAAAGTACGCATTGAACAAATCGTAAGATGGAACTAGCGTAACTGGGAATCGATATTCTTGTTCAAGCTTATATTTTTTGCTTAGTGTTTCGTAATATGAATCAGCATGTTCGTATAAAAGCTTTGCAGCTTCTCTAGATTCTTCTGGATAAATTATATCAAAATATTTTGTACTTAAAACTTTTAATTCAGAATTGAAAAACTCATTTGCAAAAATATTTATTTGTAAGAGTAAAACTAAATTAAAAAATACAATAAATCTTTTCATAAAAATTCCTTATTTCAAAAATTAGTAACATAAATATGATAACACTAATTTTTCTAAATATCTAGCGTATATAAATGAAATATGTTATAATAGAAGAAAACTATTCAATTTTATAGGGATTTTATATTATGAAAAAACCAACTCTAAAACAAAAATTAAGTTATTGGTTTGATAACTTAATGTCAAAGGGAACTGTATCGCTAATTTTAGTTTTAGCAGCAATTACAATTCTTGTTGTTTTTATTACAGGAATTGTAGTTTCAATTTCAGATCCTGAAGCAAACGGAAATGTTTTTCAAGCAGCATGGATGAGTTTGATGCATGCTCTTGATGCAGGAACAATCGCTGGTGATGACACAAACAATATTCTTTTTATCGTGATGATGTCAATCGTTACAATTTGCGGATTGTTCATTACAAGTATGTTAATTGGTGTTATCAGTACAGGTCTTGAATCTAAAATGGAAAGTTTACAAAAAGGACATTCTCTTGTTTTAGAAAAAAATCATGTAATCATTTTAGGATTTAACGAAAACGCAATCAATATTATTCGAGAACTTATTATCGCAAACGAAAACCAAAAGAAAGGCGTAGTTGTAGTTTTAGATAATCAAGATAAAACTGAAATGGAAGATTTGATTAGCCAAAGAATCCCTGATACAAAAAACACACGCATAATTTGCAGAAGTGGAAGTATTGACAATATTGCTGATATAGAAATTTGTTCTCCACAATCTTGTCGTTCAATTATTGTAAATGCAGAAAATGATTTTATGAGCATAAAAGCAGTTCTTGCAAGTGCAACAATTTTAGAAGATTCAGATAACGAAAGTGCATACATTACAGCATTGATTCACAGCGAAGAAAATGCAGAAGCAGCTCGTATCGCAGGAAATGGAAAGGCAGAAGTTTTCTATTATCAAAGTTCTATTGCAAGAATTATGGCACACACTTCTCGTCAGCCTGGAATGTCAACAGTGTTTACAAATCTTTTAAGTTACAATGGTGACGAAATTTATGTAGAATATTTCCCATCTCTTACAGGAAAATCTTTTGGCGAATTAAATTTGTTATTCCCTAAATCAACTGTAATTGGAATTATTCGTAACGAAAAACCTATTTTAAATCCACCTTCAACAACTAAAATTATTGATACAGATAAAATCATTTTAATTGCCGAAGATGATAAAGTTTCCATTCCAAATTCAACACTTGCAAAAATTGATGAAGCTTCCTTTGCAGAAGGAAAAGCCGATGAACCTGTTGCACAAAAAACAATTATTTTTGGTTGCAACGAATTAACAAAACAAATTATCACAGAACTTGATTGCTATGTTCCAGCTGGTTCAGAAATTATTGTTGCTACAACTGAAGAAGATTACAACGAAGAATTTGTACCAAGTCAGGATGAACTAAATAAATTAAAACTTACAAAACAAATTTGTAATATTTTTGACAGAGATGAATTAGAAAAAATCGTTTCTGTAAATCCAAATAATGTTTTAATTTTAACAAATGAAGAAGATGATGACGAAACTGCTGATTCAAAAACATTGTTATTACTTTTACAACTTAGAGATATTACAAGAAAAAATAATTTACACTTTACAATCACAAGTGAAATGCGTAGCGTAGAAAATCAAGAATTAGCTGAAGTAACAAAAGTTACAGACTTTGTAATCAGCAGCAACATTACAGCTTTAATGATGACTCAAATTTCTCAAACAAGAGAACAATTTGAAATTCTTGACGACTTACTTTCTGATACTGGTTCAGAACTTTACATGAAAATTGCTCACAGATATGTACAATGCGATAAACCAGTTGATTTTTACACAGTTTGTGCATCAGCAAATAGATATGGTGAAATTGCAATCGGTTACAAAAAAATTCTTTTTGATGGAGAATTTGAAATTGTAATCAATCCTCCAAAAGATAAACAAATTATTTTTACAAAAGATGATTGTTTGATTTTGGTTGCTGAAGAATAAGACTCCAAAATAATTTTACAAAAGACTCGTGAGCTAAAAAAATCTAGTTCATGAGTCTTTTTTTATTTTAAATTATGATTCTGTAACTGATTTTCCGCAGATATGTTCGATATTTAATTTTAACAAAAGAGTTCTGTGCAAGGCTGATTCAATTTCTTTTTGTATGTAATTTTCATCTTGCGTAAACTTATGTGAAAGTTTTGTTGTAATTTTTGTAATTAAATTTTTATCATCAATAATTTGTATTTTACCAAAAATAATTACACTTTTAAAATTTAATTCCCAATGATTTTCTTTTTTAAAACCTGAATCATAAACGCAAAAAGAAACTTTGTTAGATTTTTTAATTGAATCAAGTCGGTGTCCAATATTTCCGCAGTGAAAATAAATTGCATCATCTTCTTCATTATAAAAATGATTCATTGGCATACCATAAGGATAATCGTTATCACCGATTACAGACAATACTCCGCGTTTTTCTTGAATAAGAATTTTTATACATTCACCTTTTGACAGTTCTTTATTTTTTCTTACAAGTTCTCTAAACATAATTTTACCTTCAAATTAATTCATTATCAATAAATTCAAAATAATTTTTTCTGTTTACTTTTTCTTTATTATTTTTATACCACTGATAAGATTTTTCTAATCCATCTTTTAGCGAAGTTGTATTTTCTAAAATTGATTTTTGTTTTGTAACATCAAGATAATATTCATAATCATAAAAACAAAAATAATTTCTTTGCGAAATATTTTTAGAAACACTTACAACTTCTAAATTCTTTCCTACAACTTGATAACAAAGTTTTATCCAATCTAAAATTGTAATTGTTTTTTCATTTCCAAGATTAAAAATTTTTTGCAATGAATTTTTTATCAAAATATTTTCTATAACTTTGCATAAATCTTCAATATAAAAAAATTGAAATTTCATATTTTTATTTTCTGGAATAAAAAATTTTCTATCATTTTCTGCGCAATCAAAAACGAAAGCTTCTCTGTAAATATTATTTTCTGGACCATACAAATATGGCGGACGCAAAATAAAATAATTAGAAAAATTTTCTTGCAAATATTTTTCAGCTTCGATTTTATTTATTCCATAATCCTTCCAAAAAATATTTTTACCAACTTCATCTGTTTCTTTAAAAGGCAAATCCAATGTTTCTGGATAAACTGCACTTGAACTTAACAAAATATATTTTTCAATTTTTTCTTTTGAACTTCCTAAGGAAACTAAAATTGATTTTACATCTTCTTTTGTATAAGAAGTAATGTCAATAATTATATCAAAATTAAATTGTTCTAGTTTACTTCCAAGATTTTGCCGAGATGAATTTATTAAAATTACATTTTCAACTTGCGGATGATTATTTCTGTTCAAAACATAAACTTGATAGTCATTAGAAAATTTTTTAGAAGAAAAATATTGAGCAACAATTTTACTAACAAAAACTGTTCCACCTGTAACTAATATTTTTTTCATTTTCGATTTTCCTCTATCCAGTTTACAGAAAAGTCCACAAGTTCTCTTTGTTTCATAAAAGTTAAAATACCATTTCCTAGTTTTGTTTTATTTACTGAACAATTTTCTTCAAAGGCTTTGCCGATTTGTTCAAAATCTTCACCATCAACAAATAAAGTTTCGTAGGCTTTCCAAACGCGATTTCCGTTTTCCATTATTGCGCTATGTTCTGTACAATTGTGTTTGCTTGGATAATTTGCTCTTGCATCAGCTAAATGAATTGAAGTATTTTTATCATAGCCTACTCCGATAAGTAAAACATATCCATCTAAATCGTAAAGTTTACTTAAAGGTGAACCTTCACCAAAAATATTTGATAAATCATGATTTTCTGTAATTAACTGTGCGTGTTTTCCCCATGCAGCAATGGAACGGGCTGGATGATTGCTTCTTAAAGTTCCAGGCCATTTTCTAAACATTTCTGCAACTGCACCCATTGTATTAGTTGGAGTAATATCTTTGTCGTATGCTGGCCAATTCTCTCTGATTATGTCATGCCATTCTTCTGGCTCTTCCCAATGAACGCCTGTTGAAGGGTCTAAATTTTTCCATGACTGAGTTGGCATTATAATAGTTCCTTCTTTGTCAACAGTTTCAAGTAATGCTTCGATTACAATTTGCGCACCACCACAAACAAAACCTAAACTACTTAATGATGTATGCACCATTACAGATTGCCCTTCTTTAAGCCCAACTTCATTTAAAGCATTCAAAATATCTTGTTTTAAAACTATTTTACGATTCTCTTTCATAAGTTCAACATAATTTTTTTTACAAACCTTGTCAATAAGAAAAAATTCTAGCATAGAAAATATCTACACAAAAATTATTTTTCGTGATAAAATTTTTATATGACAGTTGAAGAAAAACTTAATGATAAAAATTTTTCCTTTGATACAATCGGAGAATCTGATTCACAAATTTTACTTTTTGAAGATTCAGTTTTAAAAATTCAAGAAAACAATTTTGAATCACAAAATGAATTAAACACTTTATTATGGCTAGAAAAACAAAATGAAATTATTTCTCCTAAAATTTTTGATTCAGAAATTATTGATAACAAACTTTATATACTAATGTCAAAAATTCAAAATGAAGTTACTGAAAACAAAAATGATTTTTCAATGGCTTGTGATGAATATTTTTTAAATAACGAAAATTTATTAACAGAAATGATTTCTAAAATTTTAAATAATATCTGGAATTTAGATATTTCAAACTGTCCTTCAAATCACAATTTAGAAAGAAAACTTTTACAAGCAGAATTTAATGTTAAAAACAATTTAATTGATATTGAAGATTGTCAAGAAGATACTTTTTCAACAAAAGATAAAAAAGGAAAATTTGAAAATCCACAAGAATTATTAAATTGGTTAAAAGAAAATAAGCCTACAATAAATAAAAACGAAAAATGTTTTTCCCATGGTGATTTTTGTTTGCCAAATATATTTTTTAATAAAACTAATAAAAATAATTTTGGAATTATTGATGTTGGAAGAGCTGGAATAATTGACAAATGGAATGATATTGCAATTTGTTACAGAAGTTTAAGGGATAACACTACAGGAATTTACGGTAAAGGCAAATACAAATTTGATGAAAATTTATTTTTTCAAAAGTTAAAAATCAAACCTAATTGGGAAAAAATTAACTATTATATTTTACTTGACGAGTTGTTTTAAAAATTTATTTTTGTTAAAATTATTTTATGAAATTACTTTACGCCACAACAAACAAAGCAAAATTAGAATCAATGCAAAGAGTTACAAATTCTCTTAATATCGAAATCATTGGCTTAAAAGATTTACAAAATTTACAAGAATTTAAAAATATCGAACTTCCTCAAATTGATGAAAGTGGAAAAAATCCTTTAGAAAATGCAATCATAAAAGCAAAGGCATATTACAAAGTTTTACAAATTCCACTTTTTAGTTGTGACTCTGGATTATACTTTGAAAATGTTGATGAAAAAGATCAGCCTGGAACTCACATTCGTAGAGTAAATGGAAAGACACTTACCGATGAAGAATCTCTTGAATATTACGCAAATCTTGCAACTTCTTACGGTGGTAAAATAAAAGCAAAATATAAAAACGCAATTTGTTTAATCCTTGATGAAAAAAATATTTTTTCAAGTATGGATTCTTCTTTAGAAATAGAACCTTTTTATCTTGTGGATAAACCACATAGTAAAGTTGTAGAAGGATTCCCTCTCGATTCACTTTCTGTAGATATTAAAACTGAAAAATATTATAACGATTTAGAAGATAATCTTGCAGTTGATAAATCTACAATCGAAATTGGATTTACAAATTTTTTCAAACAAGTTTTAGAACATCTAAAGTAAATTTTTCTCTAAATATTTTGCAACTCCGTCTTCATTGTTAGAAAAAGTAATTTCATCAGCAATTTTTTTTATTTCTAAAATTGCGTTTGAAACTGCAATTCCTTTGCCACAAAGTTTCAACATACCTATATCATTAAAATCATCACCAAAGGAAATTATTTTTTCTAAAGGAATATTCAAATAGTTTGATAAAAATTTTATTGCAAATTCTTTTGTAGCATTACCAGAAGAAAATTTATACCAAGGAATATCAGAAAAAGGAAGGTAATCACAAGAAGAAACAGACATCGCAATTTGTTTTGCTTTTTCAGAATCTTGCATCTTAACACAAAATTTCATTGCAGGTTGATTAAAATCAGAAAAATCATCGTAAATTGCATCATCAGCATAAACTGTAGATTTATTTTCTTTTCGATTCCAATAAATATTTTCTAAAGTATCTAAAGTCATTTCACATTCATTTCCACAAACTTTAAAAACTTGAGATAATAATATTCTAGTATCTTCTACAGAAAAAGATTCTGAATGAATTAAATTATCGTTATAATAAATACAAGCACCGTTATTACAAACTACAATTTGAGGTTTAATTTTTTCTATAAAAGATTTTATATTTACTTTCCCTCTTGAAGTACAAAAGCCAACAAGCAACCCTTTTTCTTTACAACGATTAAATATTTCTATTGTATAAGGTGAAATAGTTTTGTCAGTATGCAATAATGTTTCATCTAAATCTGTTAAAATCATTTTCATAAAAATTACCTTCTTACCAAACAAATGGAACTAATCTAAACTTAACTTTGGATTTATATTCTTTGTAACCAACTAATTTTTCTTCTAAGATTTTTTCTTCGTTCAAAATTCTTATTGCGATTAAAACCGGATAAGGCGACATACACAACAAAGCCCACCAAGAACCAAGCACAATAGGAATTGATAAAAAAAGCCAAATTGTTACAGCATACATTGGATGACGAACAATTCCATAAAGTCCAGAATCAATTACTTTTTGATTTTCTTGAACTTCGATAGTTCTTGATAAATAAATATTTTCTCGCATAACTTCTGCGTACAAAATGTAAGAGAGAATAAGAATTACACTTGCTAAAACTACGCACCAAAAAGGAACTTTACTCCATACAAAATGAAAATCAAATCCCGCGATTAAAAAACTTGCTAAAAATAAAATTGCTGAAAAACCAACAACTCCTTTTTGCGTATTTTCTTTTTCTTTTGCATTAAGTCTTTTTTCTAAAAGTTCTGGAGATTTAATAAACAAAAAAATTCCTAAAATAAACATTGGAATAAATAACAAACCAATAAAAAGCCATGCATTAAAAAACTGAAAAGTTTTTGCAGGTAAAAATAAAAGTAAGCCTACAAAAATTATTCCAAAAGAAAATTTAATTATCGCACTAAATAAAAGTTTTAATTTATTCATGTTTTACTCCAAAACTTTTGAAAAGACTTGAGCTTTGAAAGTTGCTGAATTATCAAACTTTGTATATTCAGTATCTCGATCAAATGTCATTCCTAATTTTTCCATAACACGACGACTACCAATATTATCAACTGCAAACGTACCTTCAATTTTTTTTACGCCATATTTTTCTTTTGCGTAATCAATCATTGATGACAATGCTTCAACTGTATAACCTTTTCCCCAAAATTCTGGACGCAAGTTATAACCAATCACCCAGCAGTTTAAATTTTCATCATATCCGATTCCACCACCACCAATTAGTTCACCAGTTTCTTTTAATTCAAAAACCAATTCAATTTGTTTTTCATCTTGATACAAAATGTTAAACCATTTTTTTACATCAGTTGCTTTTTCATAAAGTGTATACATCATGAATTTATTTACTTTTGGATCACCAGTCCATTTGAAAACTTGTTCGTAATCTTGATTTTTATACATTCGTAAAATCATTCTTTCAGTTTCAATCTTAGGATGACTAACAACATTTTTATAAAAGATTTTACATTCATCTCCCCAAACATCAATTCGATTTTCCATGTAAGCAAATCCATATTTTTCGTACAAGTTTTCATGGTCAGTTGCGATATAAATTTTTTCTACAGGATTTTCTTTTTCTCGTTCAGTTTCAAAAATATAATCAAACAAATCAAAAGCACAACGCTTTCCACGAAATTCTGGGAAAGTAAAAACAAATCCAATCCAAGGAAAAAGTTTTTCATCACGAATACAATCTTGATTTGTGTAAGTGCAAAAACAAATCAATTCAGTTTCTTTAGTCAATAAAAATAATTTTGAATCATCGCCAAGAGTTTTGTAAAATTCATTTTTATCAATTATAGAAATTAAAAAATCTGCTGCTGCCCAATTTGCTAATTTTATTTTTTCTTTCCAAAAATCTTGTTGAGTATTTTCTAATTTATAAAAATCTAAAACTTGCATAAATTTATTCCTTGTAAAATCATTTTCTAACTTTAACTAATAAAAAATCCGGTTTGTGAAATAAATCTTTGTATTCTGGAAATTTTTTTAGCAAATCTTCTGTTGGTAATGGTTCAATCATTTTTTCTATTTTAAATCCAGTTTCTATCAATGTGTTGATAATGGTAGAAAATGTTCTGTGATATTTTTTTACATTATCAACAAACCAACTTGATTCTCTTTCACCTTCGATTCCGTAATTTGAAAGATTGATGTACAACTTATTTCCATTTTCATCTTTTGTCCATCGGTTACCACCAGAAAAACAAGTGCACAATGGATTTTCTTGTGAAAAAAGAAATACTCCATTTTCATTAAGCATATCATAAATATTTTTTACAACACCAGAAAAATCTTGTACATAATGAAATGCAAGTGAACTTACAACAATATCAAATTTATCATTTAGCTTAGAAATATTTTCCATTGGCATATTGATATAAGTTATTTTTGAATCTGCATTTTCTTGCTTTGCAATTTCAAGCATCTTTTCAGAAATATCAATGCCGATAACTTTTTTTGCACCACTTTCAACAAATCGTTTGCAATGTTTCCCAAAGCCACATCCTAAATCTAAAATAGTTTTATCTTTTAAATCTGGTAACATAGAAAACAAAGCTGGAATTTCAAATAAGTTATTTGCATTTACTTCATTCTCTCTGATTTTTTTGTAACCTTCAAAAAAAGTTTGGTTATCATAAATATTTTGTTGAGCCATATAATTTCCTAATAATTTATTTATATTTCTTTTTTATCTTTTATAAAAAGAATTATTACAGAATAAATTATCATTCCGATATTTACATACCATAATGCAGTAAACAGATTTTCAAACAAAGGTAAATTATTAAATAGTGTGTAAGGAAACAAATTTGCAAAAACATCTTCAACAAAATGTAAAATCATTGGAAGAATAATATTTTTGGATTTAATATAAATAACAGCCATTACAAAACCAAAACTTCCTGTACTTAAAAAAGTTGATAAACTAAAATCAGTTATAACATGAAGTGCACCAAAAATAACAAAACTCAACAATGAATAAAACAATTTATTTTTTAAATCTTTGTTACCGTTAAAATATCCTTCTAGCAACAAACTTCTAAAATTAAGTTCTTCGTAAAAGCCTGTTGTAATTTGCTGAAAAATTATTTGCGTCCAAAATAATCCAAGCGGCAATCCAGCTGTTCCCATATATCCGGCTTTGTATGTTATAATAAAAAATGCAACATAAAAAATAAAACCAAAACCTGAAATAAACGCAAGTTTAGGATTTTTAAAACTCAATACATCTTTTATTGAACGGCCTAAAAATTTATTCAAGATAAATAAACAAATAAAACCAAAAACAATTCTTAAAACTGAACTATAAATGTACCAAGAAATTTTTGTTGGCATTAATGTAACTCCCAAATCTGAAAAGCCCATAAAAAGAGCGCCAACAATAAAAGCCCAAACAATTCCTGAAAATCTTTTATTACAAAAAATTTTTTTTAGCATAACCCCTCCAATAAAAAAATTAAATTTACTTATAAAATATTAACAGAATTTGTACATACCTAATTTTTATCTGCAGTACAAACTACTCGTAACCCAATTTGTGAATTTCGTGCTGCTAGTGTTATTGCCATGCAACTAGCATATGACCTAGATAAAAGAAAAGCGTCAGGCTGTTTATAAAAATAATATCCACCTGCATAAAGGACATTTTCTTTTCCTTTATATCTGTCAAAAGTCCATTCTTCTATATTTCCGTTTAAATCATAAATTCTTAAACCGTTTGGCTTTTTAGTTTTTATTTCTGCTACAACATCTGTATTCCAAACAGCAACTTCATCTAAATTGTCGCTTCCTGCATATTGAAATTGATAACCTTCAAGACCGTTACCACCTCTGGCTGCGTATTCCCATTCTATATGCCTTGGAAGCCTGTAACCATTGGCAGAAAAATCACATTCTACATTAACCCAATCATCCCAACTTTCCCAACTTCTACTTTTTGGAATTTTACCCCAATCCTTTGGATTTGTTGAATCGCAAATGGTATAACAAGGAGTTCTACCTTCAGCAATACTTCTATTATTACAATAAACTAATGCATCAAACCAATTTAAATCGTAAGCAGGATAATTATCGCCGATAGCTTTTTCATTTTCATTTATACGATACTCATAACCTTCGTAATATCGTGCAAATTCTTTTTGAGTTACTTCGTGGTCGCACATGTAAAAATCAGTAATAGTAACAATACCTCCCTCTACAAATCCGGGACTATCTGTATATCCATCTGCTTGAATTGCACCTTCAATGGTTGCACCTTTTATAAAAATAAAATCTTTTGACAATGGTAATGGTTTTGTTGGGTTTTCAGAATTAGTTATATCAGAATTTTCTTTTGTGTTATCTTCCTGCAATATATCATTAATAAATTTATTACTAACACCATCAAGTTTACAAGAAAAAGTAAACATCAATAAAACTAAAGATAATAAAATTTTAATTAAATTATTTTTCATAAACTCCTTCCTATTCTTTAAAAATTTTATTTTGCAGAACGAACTACTCTAAAGCCTGTACAAGCAGTAAAACCAGAATCTACATTATCAGGAAAAGAATGCACAATAGCACCACCTGCTCCAGAATTCCAACTTCCACCATAGGACGGTCTATTATTTCCGCTTTCATCAATACGAACAGGGTCAACTTCTAATTCGCCTGTATATTCTATTTTACTCGTAAGTTCCCAGTCAATTTTTCCATAACAATATTCTGAAACATTTCCACTCATATCATATAATCCAAGTCTATTTGGCTTTTTTAATCCTACTTCATGAGTTCCTTTGTAACTATAATATGTATTATTTTCTCTATCACTATCGGAAGTTCCTGAAACACCTGTTTTATTATTATATTGATACCAACCAACTGGGTCTAAACCTTTATTAATAGAATATCTTTCTTTACCAGGTTCTGAAACAGCACCACTAAAAAGATAATCCCAATCTGGAGCATTTGGGTCTCCACCACGCATGGCATATTCTGCTTCACATGCTGTTGGAAGTCTGTATCCATTTGCACCTGGAATCATTTCAACTTCTGCATCTGTAATATGACTAGAAAAATTTACAGAAGTTACTTCTGTTACTTTAATTTTATACACAGGTTCCAAGTCTGTTTTTCTACTTAACACATTGCAATACCAAAGAGCGTCATAAAAAGTAATTCCTTCTACAGGACGACGATCTTGATTTTCATCTTCAAAACAATGATAAGGAGGATTATTTGGTTTACAAAAGGAAGGTCTGCTATCCATAAAAAATTCCGCAGTTTTTTCACCAACTCCATCAACATAAGCTGTTACAGATACAACTTCATCTTTCATAACACTGTAATATTCTTCTTGAGTTACTTCATACTTTCCAATATAAAAATCACTTAGCTGAACGCGTCTTCCTTTTGGAAAATTACCTTTTGGAGGAGCCCACGGATAATCTGCACCTTCGATTATTCCACCTGTAACATTTACCATTTCTGGAACGATAACTTTTTGGGGAATATCTAAATCTGATTCTTTTTCGGGCATAAAAGGATTTTGAACTTCTGAGATATTAAATTTACAACAAGATATTCCAAATGAACAAATTGTTATCATAAAAAATATAATTAATTTTTTTACCATACTCTCTCCTATAAAAAATAAATGTCGAAATAGTCTAGAATCTTCATTACAAGAAAAATTTTTGATTTGATTTTTTAATGCCGTTTTGCAACTAAATGAAAACAGCAGTTAATTAAATTATTTTTCATAAACTACTTTCTTATTTTCTAAAAATTTTTATTTGTAATAATTATTTGAAAGATTTGAAAGTTTGCTTTTTAAATTTAATAAAGTTGAACGAAGATTTTTTAATTCTTTTAAACTAGATATTATTTTTGATTGCATATAAGCATCTGCTAAAAATCCATCAAAAATAAAATCTGCAAAAGAGGCAAATGTATTTGTGTTCATTGAAAAATCTGTAGGTGTTACAACTTCATTAAGTTCTCGCTGTAAATCTTTAAGCAAGTAGTTTATTTTATTCATTATATTACTTGCTGAATCAAGATTAGAATGCTTAAATAAATCAGTAAGAAATCCACCACCAAGAATATCAAAAAATCCCCAGTTGCGTGCCTTATTAAATTTATTTTCTGCTTCATCAATAAGTGATAAAATTTCATCGATGATTTTTTGAACATCATTTATTTCTTTTAAGTTGTTTGTCATTTTCTATCCTTTGTAAATACTTATTGCAGATTTTCTTCCACGAATTTGAGTTTCGCCTATTGATTGTATTTGTGGCAAAGAGTTTTCACAAGTAACTATTGCTTCTACAGTTGTTTCTGAAATAAGTAAATCACAATTATATTCTTTACACAAGGACTCAATTCGACTTGCAACATTTACAGTATCGCCAATTACAGTATATTCCATTCTACTGTTTGAACCAATATTTCCTGCCAAAACATTTCCTGTGTGAAGTCCGATTCCAAATTTAATTTGAGGTAAATTTTCAGCTTCAAGTTCTTTGTTCAATTCTATCAAAGTCTTTCGCATATCAAGACAACAATTATAAGCATCAAGAGCTTGATTTTTATTTTGTAAAGGAACACCGAAAATTGCCATAATTGCATCCCCGATATATTTATTGATAATTCCGTTGTGTTTTACAATACATTGTTCCATGCTAGAAAAAAATTTATTTAATAAAGCAACAACTTGTTTTGGATTAATTTCTTCGGAAAGACTTGTAAAACCTCTAATGTCACAAAAAAGAATTGTTGCACAAACTGATTCTCCTCCAAGATTTGTGTTTCCTTGTAAAAGCCAATTTCTAATTTCAGGAGTAACAACTTTTCCGAAAGTATCATACATAAGTTCTTTTTCTTTTAGAGAAACTGCCATGTCATTAAAGGTGTCGCTCAAGACACCAAGTTCATCTCCAGTTGTAATTCCTGTTCGGATGTCGTAGTTTCCATTGGCAATATTTTGTGCACAATCTTTTAAACGCAAAAGTGGTTTAGAATAAAATCGTGAAATTACGATACTCAATAAAAAACTTAAAATTAAAATTATTCCTGTCAGAATTAATGTTTTGATATTTTGATCTGAAAGAACAAAGTTTGAATTTCTTATTAAAATCGAAAAAAGAATAAAACAAGGAAATAAACAAATTGTTGTATATAATAGAATATAAATAATAGTGATAGAAGGTGAAAAAACTCCCTTAATTTTTGAAATGTGTCCATCTGGAATAAAATGAGGTAGAACATAATTTCTATTTATTGTTTCTAGAACAAAGAAACTTCCCATAAAAGTAAAAATTATCATAAACACATAGTAAAAAGAAACCTCTAGAATAAATCTAAAAACGGAAATATCGTATGCAAACTTACAATAAAAGCTAAAAACAAAGTTTAAAATATATCCTGTCATCCAACCAGAAATTCCTATCAATGAATAAGCAAAGGGGATATTTGTTAAAAGTTTTTTTCTTTGTTTTACATCATTCTGTTTATTAAGTTTTGTTGCATAAACTGAACACAACACAAGAGGCACAACAAAAGGTGTTGCATTGAAAAAAAAGATGGCAAATTTATTATTTGCCAAAAACTCATTCATAATATTTATAAGTGCTGTGTCACTTGATGAAAGAGATACAAGTGAAGATGTAAAAAAAACAGCCAAAATATTTATAGCAACAAGAATTATTCCGTAAAATCCAGAAATTTGTTTAATTTTCATAAAGATAATTTTAAGTTAAAGAATAGTAACTGTCAATGCTAATAAATTTAAGATAACTAACTTACAAGGATGGAAGATTGCACTTTATAAAATAATAGTTATAATTTATAATGTAGTTGCACTCGTTGGCAATGTGCTGGAACCACTCTTGGCGACTGACCATAATTTAGTGGAGACAGACCGTTTGCTAACGGGTGCATCCTTTCTTATAATATGCATCTACTTACATATTTTTTCAAGTAATTTTTCTAATTCCTAAAATGCAATATGATTTGTAGTATTTTTACTTTAAAATCTTTTAATTGTACTTTTTATAAATTACATGGTAAAATAATTTTATGGAAAATTTATTTGGATACGAAGTAATAAAAGAATTAGGAAAAGGCAAAATAGGAATTTCATATTTAGTTTGCAAAGATGAAAAACAATTTGTTTTAAAAGTGATGAATAAAGATGTTCCTGATTATAAAAAACAATTAGAAATTTTTAGAGGCGAAAAATTTTGTTACGAAAGAATGTGCAAAATCGGAATTGGTGTTCCAAAATTGTATGAATTTAATGAAGAAAAAAAATATCTTGTAAAAGAATATGTAGAAGGAATTTGTGCTAATGAGTTAGCCGCTATCGGTTACAAAAAAGAAAATGGACTAACTGATTTACATTTTGAATTAATTTTTGATATGCAAAAACGCTTCAAAGAAATTGGTATTCATGTAGATTACTTTCCTACAAATTTTATTTATACAAGTGATGATAAAATTTATTGCATTGACTATGAATGCTACGATTACAATGCTGAATGGGATTTTATCAACTGGGGAATTTATTATTGGTTAAATCAAGAAGGAATGAAAGAACATTCTGAAAAAGGTTCAACCGAAAAATTAAATAAGCCTGGAACCTACAAACCCTTTGATGAACCTTTTGAAAAAACAAAGCAAGAATTGATGCAAAAATTTTTGTAGAAAAATAAAACTCAATCACAAAGAATTTCTTTTATCTAAGAAACTAAAGTTTACAAAGATTTAACTTTTTCTTCTATTATATTGATTACTTTGATAAACTCTTCGTCGCTTTTTCCTGTGGGATCATCTAGTTGCCAGTTGTCATCAAAATCTTTTCCAATGTAGGGGCAAGTTACATTACAGCCCATGGAAATTGCAACATCAAGGTCAGGGATGTCGGAAATCAGCTTGGAATATTGCGTTTGTTCCATATCGATTCCGTAAAGTTTTTTTACAAGGCGAACTGCATCCTGATTTATTTGTGGTTTTGTTTCGGTTCCCGCAGAATAAAAATCAAACTCATCGCCTCTAAAATGTTTTGCCAGGCTTTCAGCAATTTGACTTCGGCAAGAATTGTGAACACAAATAAAAGCGATTTTCTTTTTTGACGGATTATTTTGCTTCATTTTGACCTCTAAAAAACGGACAGCTTTCTTTTATGCACTGTTGATTTATAGCAGAAAAACTACATTCAATTTTATCTTTTTCAAGAACAATTCCAAAGTGATTTTTATTTTCGTTTACAAAATCAATTGCAGCGTCCAAAGCTAAATATCCATTTCTTTTACAACAACGAGGGCCGCCAACTGTTCCAAGTTTTTCTAAAGCTTTGCTTGAATACAAAATGTGATTTCCCCAATCAAACTCAGAAAGTGGTCCTGATTTTTTTATAATTGACAAAGCAGCTCCAACAGAAGTAACAGCTCCACAAACGCCCCAATGACCACACATTCCGCCTGGCATTTTTTCTGAACGATTGCATAATTCCCAAAAACTTTCTTCCAAATTGATTTTTCCACCTGCATTAAAAAAGGCGGTCAAAAAAGCAGCTCCATCAACAACATGATGAATTGGCCCGTGCATTGGTATAGAAATATCTTCGTTTTTTACAATCCGATTAAAAATCACAATTGGATTTTTTTCTGTAGATTCTTTACAAATATTCAAAATTTTTTGTTGCATTTCTTTATCTGTCATTTTCTTTTCCTTTTCCTACTCAACCTGATTTTTAATTTCTTCTATAAATACAGTATACATAAAAAATATTTTTAAACTACAAGTTTATTTAATTTTCAACAGAAGCAATTTAAAATAGATTATGAGAACAGAATGGCATACAGAATTGTTGAAATCACAAACCCCAGTGAAGTTCATGTTATGAATCATCAATTACTTATTGAGCAAGAAGAAACAAAGTTTTCTATTCCACTTGAAGACATCGAAATTATTTTATGCGTGTAGAAAATACAAAGAAAAACTGTATCAAACATCAAAACAGAATCAAAGAGTTTTTTACCAAAAACAGGATGTGTAAGAATGTTCATTTTAACAGAAAACCAATTTTCTTCTTGCGTTCTGAGTCAAGAAGTAGTAGACTTACAAGAGTACCATGTTGGTGCCAAAGATTTAGTTACACTATAAAAATATGTAGCACTAAAACGACCTCCCGTTTTCGGAAGGTGATACAACAAAAACAGAAATCACACTCTTAAAGACACATGATGGTAAATTAGGCCGATTCCTGTTGAATTGTTATTCAAAAAGAATTCCGTTTTCTTATGAACCAAATAAAACAATATGATAGAGCCTTTTTTTTATAAGAGACAGAGACTTTTTCGCTTCCAGTCGACTGTTGTTACACGAATTTTTTAACAGTTTCTTCGAGCACTTATATGTAATCAGCGAAAAACCACTGATGTGATCGCGATATGCTTTGACATTTTTCCCATTGCAATTGAATTCATCTTGCATTAACACAGACAGAAAAATCTATCGACGTGCCAGCGATGAAGAAGAAATGTTGTAATGGGTGGAAAAGAATTAGGAGAAAATTGTTTGAAATAGATGCTTTATAGGATACCAGAGGCGTTCTGAAAAAGTCAAATCGACTTCTCCTGCATTCAACAACAAAGTTTTCAATAATATTGATATACAAACAACATTTATTAGAAAAGTTCCTATGATTGTAATACAATCTTTTGTATACCTTGTAAAAAGATATTTGATTAAATTTAATGGTGAACTAAGAATAATATTAAGCACACTTCCTATAAAATCACGCAGTAAAAATTGCAGAATTTTTGGACAATTATTTTCAATAATTATTTCACCTATGAATTTTCTAAGATCAAAATCATTTTTTTTCAAATCGTTGCCAAATGAAAAAAGTGCTTTTATAATCAGTTTCAAAATATTGAATATGGTGCGTAGCAGACATAACAAAAATATAATAAATGCAATATCACGTGTAATGACATTCGGAACAAGCAGGAGAATTAATCCCAAAATATACATTCCAAAACTAATTGCAGATGAGCTAACATAGCGTTCCCGAATCTCACCAACTTTGCATCCTACAGAATCATTAATTAATTTGTTTACTGGTTTTTGCAATGATCCATAATAAAGATTTCTGTTAGGTGAAAAGTGTTTTCTTCTGTCAATAATATGATTTATATAAAACAGAAAAATAACTATGAAAATGATAACAACGATTGTGATAAGAAAGGCCTTTCCTTTTCGTGCTGTAGAAACCATACTAACATCATCTGGTTGTACTGGAGGAATATAAAAGGAGTTTTCTTCTATATGAGGATAAATTTTGGAAATTTTTAAAAGTTCATTTTCTGTTTTATCGCTGATTTCGGTTGATAATTCGGCACTTTTTTCAATTTCTATTTCATCTTGTGTTATCGAAAATTTAGATTTATCGTTTTCGACAATCGCATCAATGTTCTTCAGGTTTTCATCTTGGATTTTTGAAACAGTATTTATATCTTCAATTTCAGATTCAATTGTCGTATCTGTATTTTCGCTGTCGTTTTGAATTTGATTTTTATCATTTCCGTTATCATTTTCATTTACAATTTGCAAATTTTCAGATTCATCATTGCCAAGATTTTCTTCTGTAAGTTCTTCGGTTTGAATATTACTGTTTTCAGTATCTTTTAAGTTTTTATGAGGATTAATAAGAAAAATAGAATCTGGATATATATTTGTTATATTTTTGTTACCATTTTCAATTCCTGCATCGCCTATTTTTTGAAAAATTTTTGCAGAATCTGTAATTGTAAGACCAAATGAAAATTTCTTATTTGGGGAATTTTCATCATCTGCATCTTCGCCATAAATTAGAATATAATTATTGCGAAGTCGGGTCATTTCATTTTTTATAATCAAATTATGTTCATCATCTATTTCAGTTTGAGAATAATATCGAGCAATAACTATGGGATTTCCTTCAAAAAAATCTTTTTCCTCAGTTATTGGAAAAACTACCGGTTCAGTCTGAAGGACATCATTTTTGAAAATAAATGCTGAAAATTGCAATGTTTTTATCTTATGTACATCTGAAATATTTCCTTGAATTTCGATTCCATTTTTATGAATGAACACACCGCATTTTGATATGTCAGAAATAAAAGCAGGTGGAGTATTATCGATTTCTAGTTCAATAGTTTTATTTACGGCAGTTTTTTTATATAGACCTTCACCAATTGCTTTGACGGAATATTTTCCATCAGGTAATTGCCATTCACCATCTGAAAAAGAATTAATCGGAATATACCATTCTGTATTGTTCCTTATATCTTCGCAGAAAAAAGTATATTCAGTTTCCGTGTCGTGATTATAAAAATAAATTGCTATTCTGCTTAATTTTTTAGGATATGCACATCTTCCTGCAAGCAAAAAACCTTCCCTAACAATGGAATTATTTTGAGGATAATCAATTGAAACAAAAGAATTTGAATCTGCCCATTTTTCATCTTTACAACCTATGAGTGTAAAGAAAAAGAGTAAAATAACTCTAAGAAAAATTTTAGCAAATTTTAAACTATTAGATTTTCTTAAGAGCATTGTCTACCAACTTTTCGGCAACGGAATCGCTCAACATATCAAGTTTATTTAAATTAGTTTTGCTAAAAATACCGTCAACTACATCGTCTGTTATGTTTCCAGCCATATTTACGACATTATCAATATTTTTTATGATTCCATCGCCAAAATCTTGAAAAGCATTTCCGATTTCTCCGTGAGCCAAATCTTCAACAACATCTCCAAAAGACATAAGTCCATCACATATCACATCCCCGACACCTGTCAGACCATCGTCAATTACATTTTTTATAAATGATAAATCCATAAAATCTCCGTTTATTCAGTATTTTTTAGTTTGTATAAATATCTGCAGATATAACTGTAGATATCATTATTTTTTTCTTCATCAATTTCTTGACGAATTTTAGTATCGCCATCAGTATATTGATATCTTAGATTAGAATCAAGGACAGATTGCATTGTTAGGAGAAAATAATTCGAAATATTATATATCAATACTTGCTAAAAAAATAATTGAAAATTAAATGAGTCTCTATTCTTCTTAAATTAAGAAATTTTTATTGTTATTCTTTATCTAAGTGAGGGTGCTTTATCCTTTATATCATGATTAGTCTCAGAATCTAATATAGTTATATTGGTTATATGTGGGGTTTGCAGAGGCTTTTTCTCACGAACACTAATCAATTAGTTTTCCAACTGCAAATCGTGCGATGACAATATCTCCCATTTCTTCTAGGCGGAAAACGATTTTAAAGATATTGGTAGTATCTATGATCGGTAGAAACTAAGCTGCCAACTTAGAAAGTAGGTCAACCGTGAACTTTATAAGTTCTAGTAGAAAAACTACCAAGCAATTTTTTTCTGCTCTTGACAATCCCTTTTCTTTTTGTTTTTCAAATTTGATAAAACGCACTCCCGTTATCGGAAGGTGATACAACATGATAGAAGGAATTGTTTATATATTTATTAACAATAAAATTCATCAGTGGACCTTAAAGGATTTTAAAATATAATTATTGACAAATATTTTTTTTGTGTTATAGTTGTGCATGTCGAGTTACCCGTAAACAATCGGGACTGGGCAGCCTATTCAGCTCCGAACTTCCGGGGCTGTTTTTTTTATAACAACAAATTTTTAAATTAAACGCCCTCCCCTTACGGAAGAGCGTCTTATTTTCGGTAGCTGAGCCAAGTCGAAGCTACAATAAATGTGCTCTAATTTCTTCGGCACTCATGCTTGTAAGATAAGCAGGTGGCACATCAAAAACAGTTTTGCAACCGAACATTCCTTCTTTGTTCATGCGATAAACTGCACGAGCATAAGCTACGATAACGCTAGAAGTAAAAGCAGGATTTGAATCTAATTTTAAACTGTATTCAATAACATTGTTAAATTCGTTATCCCAGCCAGTTTTTCCTGTACGGAAAACAAATCCACCATGTGGGATTCCTGAGTGGTCACGAAGTAATTCTTCTTCGCTGATAAAGTTTACAGTTGTATCGTAATCTGCAAAATAGTTTGGCATTTCTTTGATTTCTTTTTCGATACGAACTTTGTCAGCTTCTCCCAATCCATCTTCTAAAACAACAAAACATTCTCGTGTGTGCTTTTGTCGAGTTGTAAGTTCTGGATTTTCACCATTACGAACAGATTGTAAAGCACTTTCTACTGGGATTGTGTATTGCTTTGCGTTTTTTACGCCTTCGATTCTTCTTATTGCGTCAGAATGTCCTTGGCTAACACCCTTTCCCCAGAAAGTATAATCGTTTCCGTTTGGCAAAATTGCATTTGCGTAAAGTCGAGCAAGACTGAACATTCCAGGATCCCAACCTGCACTGATTAAAGCAGTTTTGTTTGCACTTTTTGCAGAATTGTTTACATTTTCAAAATGTTCTGGAATTTTTGCGTGAGTGTCAAAACTGTCGATTACATTAAAATATTTTGCATATTCTGGAGTTTGTTTTGGAAGGTCAGTTGCACTTCCTCCGCAGATAATCAAAACATCGATTTTATCTTGATAAGACAAAATGTCATCAATTTTTACAACAGGAACTCCGTCTGTTAAAAGTTTTACTGTACTTGGATCCCGACGAGTAAAAACTGCAACTAATTCACAATCTGAATTTTGCTTGATTGCACATTCAACGCCTTTTCCAAGATTTCCATATCCTAAAATTCCAATTTTCATATTTTCTCCATAAACACTTAAAATTTAGTAGTTCTTTTTAGTACCACTATTACAAATTACTAAGATGATTAATTTTTGTCAAGTGGGAAATTTTTAAACTAAACTCCCCTACTTTCTCAATAACTCAATTTTATTCTTCAAAGCTTCTTTCATCAAATTTACTAGATTTTGTTGTCCTGAATAAAGGCAGGTATCATGTTCGGTACCAGAAATTGTTCCAGTTAAAACAAAACTAGAATCCACAATTAAACGAATTTGATTTTTTTCTGTTTCAGTCTTATGAAAAATTGATTTTTCAATAAATGAACTTTCTTTTGAATTATTTTCAAAATCTGAAAGAATAACCACTTTTTTTCGTTTGGATAATAAATGTTTTATTTCTGTTTCAAAACAAGATAAAGTTTCTTTATCTGCCATAAAATAAATTCGCTCTTTTGTTTCTTCAAGCATTTTTTTTATTTTATTTTCAATATTTTGTGAACCTATAATTGTGATATAGCCTTCTTGATTTACAATCTTACGGGGTGCATCTTTTTCTATTAACTTAGCTTTTTTTTGTAAAATAGAAATTGTGTTAGTCAAAAATTCCTTTACTGAAACTGGTGTATATTTTGTGGTTTCACCTTCAATTAAATAAAGTGCTCCCTTCTCTACTAAACTTTGTAAAGCAGAATAAACATTAGAACGAGAAATTCCAGTTTCTTTTGCAACTTCGTAGCCAGACATTTCACCATGAGATAAAAATTCTATATAAATTGAAGCTTCTTGTCGGGTCAAATTAAATGATATTAAATTTTCAATTAAAGATGAAGTCATCACAATTCCTTTTTAATAAATATGTAGTTCTAAATAGAACTACTATTTTAACAGTACAAAGGGAATTAAAAAGTGTCAATAGATTTTTTTATCCATTTTACACTTTCTTCTAATGATTCAACAGTTTTTGTTTCAATTACACAACGAGAAGAAGTTTCTTTTGCAAGTTTTATTCTATTTTGTAAATTGATATTTCCAGTTCCCAGTTGTAAGTGATTTTTTTCAAATTGTTTTGTGGTTGTATTTGGCAGAGTTCCATCGTGTACATGAAAATGTTTTAGTTTTAATTTATTTTTCAAAATAAAATCTTCGTCTAAATTACCAATCCCTTGTGAATGTCCGATGTCAAATGTTATGGCAAAGTTTTTATTTTCTAAAATTTTTTGCAAAGATTTTTTTTCAAAATCTTTCCAACCATCTGTATTTTCAATACAAATCAAAGGAGAATTTTTTTTGCAAAATTTATTTTTTGCGTCTTCAATTTTTTCATTACAAATTTTTATAAAATCATCAACAGAAGAATTATATTGCTCAGAAAATTTTTCAAATAAAAAAACTTTTTCTGTAGGAAGAGTAAAATAAACACCTCGATTTAAATGCATATTGATTATCGGACAATTTATCTTTGAAGCATTGTAAATTACATTTTGTAAAGTTTGCAAATACGCTTTTCTTACATAAGGATTCATATCTGCAAAATTAAAATTTTCATCCAAGTGAATTGTAAAATAAATTCCAAATTCATTTTGATAAAATTTTAATTCATTTATAAAATTTTCTAATTCTGATTTTAACAAATCCGATTTTTCAAATTCATTTTTATCATCATATCCTAAAACTGTACAAAAAGGAATATTCATATTTAATTCGATAAAATCTAAATTTAATTTTTTGCAAAGTTCAACATTTTCTTTTAATGAATTTAATTCAATTAAAGTAGGCATTCCAAAATCAATTTCAGAATGAAGTTTATTATTATCAAAAGTTTTCATAAAAATATTATAAAATAATTTTGATAATAAATAAACCTATTTTCAATTTATATTTTGTTTGCTAATTTTTTTTAGAATTGTTTTTATCTTTAAAAGATTTTCCAAAATAATTAGCAACTTTTTCAAGTTCTTCTTCAATTCTTAACAACTGATTATATTTTGCAGTTCTTTCAGAACGAGAAGGAGCTCCAGTTTTTATTTGCCCCGCATTAAGAGCAACTGCTAAATCAGAAATAAAAGTTTCTTCAGTTTCACCAGAGCGATGAGAAATTATCGTATTCAGTCCAGCAGACTTTGCCATCAAAACAGCATCAATAGTTTCAGAAACTGAACCTATTTGATTTGGTTTTATTAAAATAGAATTTGCACAATTTTCTTGAATGCCTTTTTGCAATCGCTTTGTATTTGTAACAAATAAATCATCACCAACAAGTTGAATTTTATCCCCAAGAACTTTTGTAATTTCATTCCAACCTTCCCAGTCGTTTTCATCAAGAGGATCTTCAATAGAAATAATTGGATATTTATCAACTAATTTTTTCCAAAAATAAATTAACTCTTCTGTATCAAATTCTCGTTGAGATTTTGGCATTTTATATTTTCCAACACGATTTGTTTTCCATTCACTACTTGCAGCATCAAGTGCAATCATAAAATCTTGTCCTGGTTTATATCCTGCAACTTTTATTGCATAAACAATTAAATCCAAAACCTCTTCTTCATTTTTTAAATTGGGAGCAAAACCTCCTTCATCGCCAACAGAAGTTGATAAACCTTTTTCTGTTAAAATCTTTTTTAAAGTTTGAAAAACTTCTACGCACCATCGTAATGCTTCTCTAAAACTATTTGCACCAATTGGCATTATCATAAATTCTTGAATATCAACAGAGTTTGAAGCATGAGCACCACCGTTTAAAATGTTCATCATTGGAATTGGCATTTCTTTTGCAATTAAACCACCAAGAAATTTGTAAACAGGAATTTGATAAGAAGCAGCACTTGCTTTTACCGCCGCAATAGAAACTGCTAGGATTGCATTTGCACCAAGATTAGATTTATCTTTTGTTCCATCAATTTCATTCATCTTTTTATCGATAGAATAAATGTTACTTGCATCCATTCCGTTCAAAGATTCATTTATAATTGTATTGATATTCTCTACCGCTTTATTAACACCTTTTCCGTGATAACGATTTTTTTCTTTATCTCTAAGTTCGAAGGCTTCGTATTCTCCAGTGGATGCTCCACTTGGAACAGAGGCTCTTGCAAATATTCCATTTACAAAATGAACCTCTGCTTCTACAGTTGGATTTCCTCGAGAATCAATAATCTCTCGACCAATAATTTTTGCAATTTCGCACCTTTTCATAAAAATATTCTACCTATTTGCAGATTAAGAATTTGGAATTTTAATATTCCTATAAATCAAGCATAATTTTTGAAAAAGTGCTTTGCAAATTTTTTCTAGAATTTTTTGTACAAAATTATTTAATTTTGTAATAAATCACTATACAAATTCTATGTTGTTATCTCGACACAGAAGTTGAACTGCTCTTCTTCCTGTATAAACAGCAATAGGAAGTCCACCTGGCATCATAATTCGTTGACCTGCAAAATATGCACCTTCAAGATTTTTTATTGTTTGAGGATAATGTAATCTTGAAGTTTTTGGTTTCCAAATTGACATCCAAGAACCTTGATAAGCAGAACAATATCTTTCATAAGTTAAAGGAGTTGCAACATCGTAAACTTCAACCGAATCTTTTGTAACTTCTGGAATAAACTTTGAAAGAGCTTCTATAAATTTTTGTGCAAGTGCATCTTTTTTCTCTTTGTAAGTTCCATCTTCCTTTGCTTTTTTCCAATAGTCATAAGATGGAGCAAGAAGAATACAAGTTAAAGATGTACAATCTTTTGGAGCAAATCCACTATACTTTGCATAATTGTAAATTCGCAATTCCGAAAATTCATTTTCTGCAAATTCAATTTTTTCTTTCAAAGGAAAAACCATTGAATAAGGATAATGCGATAAATCAGCTTTTACTCCAAGAGCAACAAAAACATTTTCTGAACCAGTAACATTTTTTCGCATCTTTGGAGCCCAGTCAGTTTCTATTTTTTCTTCAAACAAATTATCAATAGCAACTCTTGTATCTTGAGTTACAATAACAGAATCACATTTAAATTCACCTTTGTTTGTTTTTACTGCAACAACTTTTTGTTTTTCAATTTTATTTTTATCAATAAATTTTTCTGTAATAATTTTTTCTACTTTTGTGCTGTAAGTGATTTTTCCACCAAGTGATAAAAATGTATCTACCATATTTTGTGCCATTTGTATTGAGCCACCAAGCGGGAAACCACTATCACCTGTAGCAATAGATGACATAGTATAAATAAATGAAAGGGCATTATATCGATTCCCTACGATACTCATTAAAAGATGACGCACACTTTCATTTTTAAACTTGCCAACATAATCAACATAACTTGTATTTTTTAATCTAAAATATCTTAATCCTGCAGGCAGCATTTTTAATGCTTGAACAACGGTTAGTTTACAAGGCTTTTTTGTTTTAAGACCTTTTACATCACGCATTGGCATATTTACATGCCTAAATGCTTTTATATCATTACAAAGTAGATTGATATTTTTTTTATCTTCTGGAGAAAATTCTAAAAGTTCAGTTTTGAATTGTTTTAAATCACGCCAAAATCGTAATTTTTTTTCGCCATCTATCAAAGTATAAAATGGATTTCTATTTTCAACTGGATTGTTTTCTTGTAAGGCACCAGTTTCTTTCCAAACTCGGTTTAAAGGAACTTTTGGAGAAGAGCCAGTCAACCAATGCATTCCTCCTTCAAAAAAATAACCTTTTCGTTTCCAACTTGTAGAAAATCCACCAAAAGTAAAATGCTGTTCAATAATTTCTACATCAAAACCCGAACGCATTGCATAAATTCCTGCAGAAAGCCCAGCAATTCCTGCACCCACAACAATAATTTTCTTTTTCATAAAAATCCTTAAATAAATATATATTTGTTTCTAACATAATTATAGCATGAAAATTTGCTTTTGAAAATTCCACTTACTATACTTTCATTAGACACAAATAAAATATTTTGCGTTGCAAACTAAACTAATTTTAAAGGAAAATTATGTTACACGAAAAAATTTCATCTTTGATGAACTCACAAATTAACAAAGAAATGTTTTCTGCTTATCTATATTTAGATTTTGCAAATTTCTTTGAATCAAAAGGATTAATGGGATTTGCATCTTGGTATAAAATCCAAGCAAAAGAAGAAATGGATCACGCTATGTTGTTTTATCAATATTTGCAAAATAACAATGCAAAAATAAAACTCGAAGCGATTGGAGCCCCAGATATTAAACTTGAAGAATTTATTGATCCTCTCCAAGAAGGATTGCGCCACGAAGAATATGTAACATCTTTGATTAACAAATTATTTTCTGTTGCCATGGAATACAAAGATTATAAATCCATGGATTTTTTAGCATGGTTTATAAAAGAACAAGGTGAAGAAGAATTAAATGCACAAACCTTAATTGACAAGTTAGAACTTTTTGCAACAGACAGCACAGGTCTTTATATGTTAGACAATGAACTTAGCAAACGAAAATACTCTGCGCCAGATTACAACTTTGGATAATCTATATCAAAATAAATTTTTGAAACGCAATAAATCATTTTTTCTTTTAATTCCTTATGAAGAAAACTCAACGAGAATTAAAATGCTAAAATGAAAAATCAATATTCAAAATTTTTTTGTAAATCTGTGGAAATATTGTTTGTTAAAATTTCTGCAATTTTTGGATAAACTCTTTTTTTGGCAGTATCTAAACCGTATGCAATAGTTTTTTCTTCATATTGATAAGCATATGAATAGAATACTCTGCCATCTATATTTGTTAATTCCAATGAAACGCTAGGAGTAATTGCTAAAGGATTTTCACCTTCAATGTTTGGCTCCACAATTACAGATAATTTATATTTCCCATTTTTACCAAGGATAAAACCTTCATTTGAAAATACTTTTTTTATTGCAGTTTCTAATGTTTTTCCATAATCATCATTTATTGATAAAGCTATAGTTGCATCTCCGGCCTGTTCTTTAATCGCCAAAGGGATAGAAGCGATTACATCTCTATCAGCTTTATACAAGGCTTCATTCTTAGGATGAAGAAGACGAGCATAATTTAATTTCTCGATAAAATCTTTGCTTGCTTTTTGTGATTGGTTAAACAAAAAGAATTTAGAAAAAGATTCTGTTGAAGACTGAGCCTTATTGTAAAAACTGTAAAACAATTCTTTTGCCATTTCTATTTGAGGTTGATAAACACTCCAAGCATAATCTCTGTTTATATAGGCTAAACAATAATACATCTTTTCAGATTTTGAATAGTAAACCTCAGTATATTCAAGCGCAAAAAGATTTTCTTGACTTTTTATTTTTGAATCATTAATCATATTTTTTAAATCAAAAATAACTTCATCATCATTTACAGTTTTTTGCATGTGAGTTGTAAGCGTTGCATCAACTTGTGTGTTAAAATATCTTGCAATTTGTGTAATTGCATCCGTTATAGCATGTTCTTCAGAACTTGCCATTCCAATTTGAGCAATATATTCACTGCTTGGATACATTGTTTTATAATCTCTAAACCAAGCTGGTTCTCTCTTTGTTAAAGAAAAAAGTAAAACAGCTTCAAATAAACAATAAACGAATAAGATGATTTTTTTGTTTTTCACTGAAGTCATAAAAGTACTCCTTGTAATTTTTAATGTAGATTTATTTCCTAAATCTACAATAGAACCCCATACAGAAAACATTAGAAAAGGAATCTTTAATAGAATATTTTAATTGATATTTTATAGACAATCCTCTTGTTTCCATAAAAGGAATATCAAGCCCTAATTCTAAATTAGAAAAAACTTCATAGAAATCAAGTCCAATTCCTATAGAAGTAAAAATACAAGGATAATTTAAAATTGGAAGATATTTATATAATCCATATTTTAACCCTGCACCCAAAGTCCCAGTAAAAGAAAAATAACTATCAATACCCAAGAATGAATGATTTTTTATAGGAAATTCTAAACTTCCTACTATAGCAAAAGACTCTCCAAAAGAAAGATTTAAACCTATGCCACCAAATTTTTTACTATTTGCAATACTTTTTTTCTCTATATCCTCAGTCTTTTTTGCTTGTTGAGACTTTTCCTTTTTAATTACTTCTTCAGTCCGTATATCATATTCAGGTTTTTGACTAAATCTTTTAGACACATCACTTGTAACTTTTTTTATTATCTTTCCATTTTTTGTTGCTTTTACTACATATTTTTCTACAAACATTTCATATGTAGAAGGAGAATCATCAGGTAATGCTTTTACAATATACTCTACATCTAAATTAACAAGGGGCGTTCCCATTCTAAACAAACTGTCATAAGTTTCTACATCATCAAGATAGGAATTATATTTTTCTGAGCTTCCTTTTCCATCCATTTCATCAGTAGAATATGTTTTTCCTCCCAATACTTTTGAAATTTCATTAAAGTATAAAAAAATATAATCAATTATTAAAATATCTCCGTCTTTACAAAGATTAATTTTTAATTTCCATGCTTTCTTTTCTGCATCATAGGCCTCTACTGTTAATAAATCAGTAACAAAAAGAGAATTTATAGTCTGAGAAGTTGATAATTCTTTCTGTTTTAACCTAATACTTTCTAAAATACTTTCTAACTGATTTTCTTTACGGAGTTTTTCCTCATTGTTTTTTGCTTGCTGCATTAATTCTTTATATAACTTTTCATTTTCTGCGATTTTTATATTTTTAGCAGTCTCTGTTGGAACTCCATTTGTCAATTCCCCCATTCTATAAATTTTGCTATTATTAACATCTACTTTTCTTTCATTATATTCTTGTTCTGCTTCGGTATAAAAATTTTTTATTTCATCGTTTATTTTTTTTCGCAATTCTATATAAGCTTTCTTTTCTTTTTCTATAATTGTAATTTGTTCAGCAAAAGTTAAACCTTCAAACTTCTTTGAACGAAGTTCTGCAGCAACTCTTTCAACTTCATCAGATGTATCTTTTATTCTTTTTTTCAATTCTTCTGTATAGTTAATAGCTTTTTCTTTTTCTATACGCTCTTTCTCTTTTTGTTCTGCTAAACGCTTAATTTTTTGCTGTGCCATTAAAAGTTTTTGTTCAGATATTTGTTTTTCAACTTCAAGTTGTGCTTTTCTAGCAACTGAATTCATATCTAAAACATCAGAAGAAATATTTTTTAATTCTACTTGAACACTTGATAAAGTATCTTGCAAAGCCTTTTCTTCTTGTTTGGCAAAATTAAGTTCCTGTTCGATAGTCAAATCATCTGTATCATTACCACTGAGAGTATATTTCCCCATAGCAGTCAAGGTAACATTCATCTTAGGCACAATTTGTAAAATTAACTTTCTAACACCAACATCAGATACATCTGTTATTTTTTTTAGTTTATTTACTATAGATTCTGCAATAACTTTTGAAGTCGTTAAATCACTAATGCTAAGGCTAATTGAAAATTCACCACCAGATTTTGCAATTCTAATAAAAGCCTGATATTCTGCAAATTCCAACAAACCAGCAGTCAAAGAAGTTTTAGTATTGTATTGGGCACTTTCAGATTTTGCCTGTAGTTTTTTAATTTCTTCAAGATTTTGAACATCAACAATATCAAATCCAGCATAATCATGAAGATAAGTACGCACATAATAAACTAAATCAGAGAAATAAGTTTTATCTGCTGAAGATAATCCTTGAAATTCTGGCTCATGAACAGCAAGCCTTTTACCTTCCATTCCTTTTCCAACATAATATCCATCAGCAAAAATAAATGAACATGAAAAAAAACAGAGCAAAAGAATAAAAAACAACTTCTTAATCATAGAATAAACTCCTAAAAGAAAGATAATTTTAGCATACTTTATGCCATGTATCAATTATTGATTTGATTCAGTATTTTTTCATATTTTATATCTGCAAAATAAATTCGTTCACTTGTAATGTATGTAAAAAAGTAATTACACGGTTTAGCATTTTATCTTCTTCAGAAGGAAACTTTTCTTTCATTTTATTTACGATGTCAAAAACAGTTGAAGTTCCATCTAAAAACAACCATAAAGATGAACCATATTCATCTAATGAAATATGGCTCACCTTTGGACGATGAAAAAACTTTTGAGCAATTTTATTAAAAAAGCCTGTATTTTCAACATCTAAAACTACAATTTGCTTTTTGGATTCATTCTCTGTAGTATGCCATTGTAAAGTTGGCTTATGTACAAAGATTGAATCCATATAGTTTTTAGAAATTTTTTGTTGCTTAACTTTCTTAGCCAAAATTATTTACTCTTACTTTTGATTTTTGCTAAAGAGAAATAAATGATAGAAGCAATAATTCCAATAAAGAAAATTACACTACCAATTTGACCAAGTGGATAATTTAAATTGATTGCATCGGCTAAAGTTCCATTTGCAACAGGAATAATTGCAAAAATTGCAAGAATCATTCCGATAACACCTTCACCAGCAATTAAACCAGAACAATACAAAATTCCTTTTTCAACAGTTTCTTTTTGTTCTTGTTCAGAATCTTTTGCTTTTTTCTTTTCAACAAACCAGCGAATAATTCCACCTAAGAAAATTGGTGCAGATAAGTAAATAGGAAGATAAAGACCAACTGCAAAAGGTAAAACTGGAATACCAATAACTTCGATACAAAGAGCAATTCCAACACCGCAGAGCAATAAAGACCAAGGCAAAGTTCCACCCATAACGCCTTCTACAACTAATTTCATCAAAGTTGCTTGAGGAGCAGGAATTTCTTTTGAACCAAATCCCCATGCTGCATTCAACAAGTACATAATAAGACCAATTGCAAAAGCAGAAATAATTGCACCAAGGATTTCACCAATTTGTTGTTTATAAGGTGTTGCTCCAACAATGTAACCAGTTTTTAAGTCTTGAGAAGTATCACCTGCCATTGCAGTAACAATACAAATAATTGTTCCGATACAAATTGCAGATGCCATTCCTTCGTAACCTGTAAATCCTGTTGCTTTCAAAATCAAAGTTACAACAAGCAAAGTTGCAATAATCATTCCAGAAACTGGGTTATTTGAAGAACCAACAAGTCCAACCATTCGGCTTGAAACTGTAGCAAAGAAAAATCCAAAAACTACAATCATCAAAGCACCTAATAATGTTACAGGAACTGTAGGAATAAGCCAAATCAAAAGTGCGATAACTAAACTTCCAATAAGAACAAATTGCATTGGTAAATCAATGTCTGTTCTTTCTTCAGATTTTGCTGATTTTCCAAAACCTTTAATTGATTTTGAGAAAGTTTTTACGATAAGTGGCAAAGATTTTAACAAACTGATAATACCACCAGTTGCAACTGCACCAGCACCAATGTATCTGATGTAGTAACTCCAAATTCCAGCAGCACCAAGTTCAGAAATTGGAGCAGGAGCTGGAGCAAGGAATTGTTCGATTCCGAAGAATGAAATCAAAGGAATTAATACGAACCAACCTAAAATTCCACCTGCAAACATATATGAAGAAATTTTTGTTCCACAGATGTAACCAACACCAGCAAGAGCAGGAAGAACATCAACACCGAATCCAGTTTTAAGAGATTTCAAATCCCAAGTAATTTCAGAAGGGAAAAGTTTTACTCCGTCGGTGATAAACTTGTACAAAGCAGCAAGTCCAAGTCCTGAAAAAACGATTTTAGACTTATCGCCACCTTCTTCACCTGCCAAAAGAACTTCTGCACAAGCAGTTCCTTCTGGGAAAGGTAAAACACCATGTTCTTCAACGATTAAAGCTCGTCGTAATGGAATCATAAATAGAACACCTAAAATTCCACCTAACAAAGCCAAAGTTGCAATTGTGATAAATGAAGGATTTTTAATTGCAGGATTTTCTGCAGCCCACATAAACAAAGCAGGTAAAGTAAAGATAGCACCCGCTGCCAAGGATTCACCAGCAGAACCAATTGTTTGAACCATGTTATTTTCTAGGATAGAATTTCGTTTTAATAAAACACGAATAATTCCCATAGAAATAACAGCGGCAGGAATTGAAGCTGAAATTGTCATACCAACGCGAAGCCCAAGGTACGCATTTGCAGCCCCAAAAACTACTGCTAAAATCAAACCAACAATAATTGAAGTAATTGTTAGTTCAGGAACAATTTTATCCGCAGGGATAAAAGGTTTAAAATTTTTGTTTTCACTCATAACATTACTATTATACAGTAAAACTGAAAAATTTTAAACCATAAAAAGATACACTCTTGCAAAACTCATTAGACTTTTGCAAAATTCTTCTATTATATTTTCAGATTTTACCAAATTTTATAGAAGTAAAAAGCGTATCCTATCAAAAAGATGATTCCGCCCAATCTTGAAAGGCGTTTTTTAGGAAGACAGAATAACAATAATAAAATTACAGAAACAGTAGAAACAATTGCATCAAATCTAAATGCATTTTGGAACGGAACTGGAATAATCATTCCTGAAAGTCCTACAACAAAAAGGATGTTAAAAATATTACTTCCTACAATATTTCCTACAGCAATATCAGAATTTTTCTTCATTGCAGCAGTTACAGAAGTGAATAATTCAGGTAAAGATGTTCCCAAAGCAACAATTGTTAATCCGATAAATCTTTCGCTTAAACCAGCTTTTTCTGCAATAAAAGTAGCACCTTCTACAACACAATTACTTCCTGCAATAATTAAAACTAATCCGATAATTGTAGAAAAAATTGCTTTTGGAATAGAAAGATTTTTGATTTCTTCAGATTCTTCTATTGTTCCACTTGATAAAGCTTTTGATTTTTTTGCATCCCATAATAAGTAACTCAAATACATAATAAAAATCACTATTAAGATACTTGCATCTAAACGAGTGATTTTACCATCTAAGCCCAAAACAAGAAGCAAAGCGGAAATTCCAATTACAACTGGAATATCAACAACTAATGAAGATTTTTGCACTACAACAGGATTTACTAAGGCAGTAATTCCAAGAATAATCAAAACATTTAAGATATTACTACCAACAACATTTCCAATTGTAATATCTGCATTTCCAGCTGCCGCAGCAGTAATACTAACCGCTGCTTCTGGAGCAGAAGTTCCCATTGCAACAATTGTTAAACCAATTACTAATTGTGGAATACCAAATTTTGTTGCGATACTTGCAGCACCATCAACAAACCAATCTGCACCTTTTACTAAAAAAATAAATCCAACTACTAAAAGAATTGATTGAAAAATAATTTGCCAAACTAAACTAAAATTAGCAAATCCAATTAGATTTAAAATAAAATCCATAAAAATTAAAATACTCCCGATTTGGAATTTTTGAAGGCAAAGTTCAATATTAAAAATTGAAAAATTGCCTTCTTAAAATACAAGTAAAATTATATTACCAAATCATATAAAAGTAAACTGCATAACAAATCAAAAATATAATTCCTGCAACTCTAGAAAGTCGTTTTTTAGGTAAAGTAAAAAGCAACAAAAGAATTGCTGCAACCCCAGAGGCAATTGTATCAAATCTAAATGCACTTTGAAATGGAACAGGAATAATCAATCCAGAAAGACCAACAACAAAAAGAATGTTAAAAATATTACTTCCAACGATATTTCCTACAGCAATATCAGAATTTTTCTTCATTGCAGCAGTTACAGAAGTAAACAATTCAGGCAAAGATGTTCCCAATGCAACAATTGTTAATCCGATGAATCTTTCACTTAAACCTAAAGCATTTGCCACAAAAGTTGCGCTTTCTACAACACAACTACTTCCAGCAACAATAAAAAACAAACCAACAACAGTAAAAATCAATGATTTAGGCAAAGAAAGATTTTTGATTTCTTCAGATTCTTCACTTTGTGATGAAATTTCCTTTGGTCGTTTTGCATCCCAGAACAAATAAAATAAATACACAGCAAAAACTACAAGCATGATAATTCCATCAACTCGGCTAATATTTCCATCTAATCCCATAATAAGAAGCATTGCTGTAATTCCGATTACCACAGGAATATCAACTACAAGTGAAGATTTTTGAACTGCAACAGGATAAACTAAAGCAGTAATTCCAAGAATAATTAAAATGTTAAGAGTGTTACTTCCAACGATGTTACCGATAGTGATATCAGCATTTCCAGAAAAAGCCGCAGTGATACTTACAGCCGCCTCTGGAGCAGAAGTTCCCATGGCAACAATTGTTAAACCAATTACCAACTGAGGAATACCAAATTTTGTTGCAACACTTGCAGCACCATCAACAAACCAGTCTGCACCTTTTACCAAAAAAACAAAACCTACAACTAAAAGGCCCACTTGAAAAATCATTTGCCCTACTTGTCCCCATTGAGCAAATCCAATTAGATTTAAAATAAAATCCATAATTTAAATTTCTCCTATGAAAATTTTTTTTGTGAGTCGGGTAAGTTATGTTCTTTGAATTTTTTAAAAGGATACAACTTGCCCGTTTAATCACGCGACAAGTCTCGCTACTTAATTACATAACCGGATTTTTTGCAAATCGTACTGACGGCGATGTAAACATGAAAAGAGATTTCATGCTAGCTACTCCCTTGTAGATAAATTTATTGTACTTCATTTTTTTAATTTACGCAATATTTTTATACAAAAAACTTTTTTTCAAAATCACAATAATTTTTCTAATACTAAAGTTTCTCTTTCAACCCAAAAATTTACAGTTTCACCATCTGAACAAACCAACAAAGCTTTATTTTTTTCGTAGGCATCTTTAACTGAAACAAATTCAAATTTGAAATTTAAATCTTTTTCATAATCATCTAAATCTTGACCAACATTTTTTATTTTTGAAAATTCTTCGTCAGAAATTTTTATTAGATAATATCTACTTTCCATAATAAAAAAAGTATTTTCTTTTTCGGTATCAATATTTTGTGTAAAAGTTTTTCCAATCAATTCTATTTGATTTTCATTTTTTATTAAATTTGAAAAACCAGTTTCTTCTTGATACTCACGATTCAAAGTTTCAAAATCATTTTCATTTTCTTCTTTTCCACCACCGGGAAATTTATAATCCCCTTTTGAAGTTTGAATCATCAATAATTTATTTTGATAAAATAAAACTCCGCGAATTGCAAGTCGATTATTTATTTTCATTCTTCCATCAATTACTTCTTGCGGAATTTTTTCACCAACTGTAAATTCAAAATATTTAATTTTCTCTTTCATTTTTGTTTATCCTTTTAAACCACCACGAGCTACGCCACTAACAATATATTTTCTAGCAAAAATAAATAAAATAATCATAGGTAAAACAATTACAGTTGATGCCGCCATCAACAACTCAGGATAAGAACCTGCTTCAGTTGTAAAAACTTGTAAACCATAAGGCAAAGTTCTTGAAGAAGAATCAGATGTTATGTAAAGTGGCCACATAAAAGAATTCCAACTTGCTAAAGCATTCAATAAAATAATTGTGTAAAGCGAAGGCTTTGCCATTGGAACTAAAATTCTCCAAAGATATTTCCAGTTTGATGCTCCGTCAATTTTTGCAGAGTTATATAAATTATCTGGAACTGTATCAAAAAAATTTTTCAAAATATATGTGTAAAAAATGCTACTTACAAATGGAAGAATCAAAGCAGGAAGTGTATTGTACAATCCAATTTTTACTATAGTTGTATAATTTGTAATTATCAACATTTCAAATGGAATCATCATCAAAGAAAGTAATGCAGAAAAAATAATTTCTTTTCCGGGAAACTTTAATCTTGAAAAAGCAAATGCTCCAAAAATTGTTGTAAGTGTTGTGCACAAAACAGAAGCAATCATCACAACAACTGAATTAAAAAAATATTTTCCAAAGGGTGCCATTGAAAATGCTTGAATAAAATTTTTAAAAGAGAAACTAGAAGGAAAAAATTTTGGTGGCATCTGAATTATTTCTGCATGAGTTTTAAAAGCACTTAGAATCATCCAGATAAATGGAAATACCATCATCAATGCGCAACAAGTTAAAAACAAATAAATAAAACTTTGCTTAATAATTTTTTGTGCTTTCATTTAATTCAATCCTCTTTTTTTCATTCCAGATTTTATTGCCAACTGAATTAAAGTAAAAATCATTACACAGAAAAATAAAATTACAGCAGCAGCGGCAGCATATCCGTATTCTCGTTTTTCCATCATTGCATATCGAATGTAATAAACAACTGTGTACAAATTATAATATGGCCCAGGCTTTCCGTTAAATAATGGATACAATTCTGAAAAAACTTTGAAGCACGAAATTGTATTTACAATGCACACTAAAAAAATTGTTGGCGAAAGCAAGGGAACTGTAATTCTAAAAAATATTTTTATAGGTTTTGCTCCGTCAACTTTTGCGGCTGTGTAATAAACTTCATTTATATTTTGTAAACCAGAAAGCAAAAGAATAATTGTAAATGGCATTATGTTCCAAATTCCAAAAATGATTAAAGCAACTAAAGACCAATTTGAATCCACAACCCAACCAATTTTTTCAATTCCAAATTGAGAAAGAATAAAATTGATAATTCCAAATTGTTTGTTATACATCAATCGCCAAATCAAACCAACAGCAGTAATTGAAGTTACCATTGGCATAAAAAATGCCGTTTGAAAAATCGCACTTCCTTTTAATTTTTGATTTAAAAAATGTGCAACTAAAATTGACAAAGCGGTACTAATTGGAACAACAAAGATTACATACAAAACTGTATTTATCATACTTTGTGCAAACTTTGGATCAGTTAAAACTGTTTTGTAATTTTCTAAATTCCAAGTAGCAAAAGTATTTCGCAAATAATTGTAATCATCTTTGAAAGAAAGCAAAAAAACATTGATAACTGGATAAAGTGTAAAAATTAAAATTCCAATAAAAAATGGAAGCAAATATAAAAAAGGTTCTACCCTTGTCATATTTTTTGTCATATTAAAATTTGTCTTATTTTGTGTCATATTTGATGATACATTTGATGTCAACTTTTTCACTTATAGCGTTCTCCAGTTTCTGCATCAAAAATGAAACAACCTTTTTCTTTAATTGACAAAAGTATTTTGTCATATTTTTTTACACCACTATCATCAGGTAAAAATATTTGTAATTCTTTTGAACCAATTTTAATGTGTGCAAGTTCTTCTCTTGTTTGCTTAAATACTGACAACACTTCAAAAACATTTTTGTCATATTTATTTTTTTGCAAATCTTCACTTGTCATAATTTTGTCAAGAATAAAACTTTCTGGACGAATTGCAAGTGCAAGTTTTTTGTCATAATTTGCATTTGTCTTATTTGGCATATTTGAATTTGACACATCCTCATTAAAATTTTGTGTCATATTTTCTAAAAGGATAAATCCTGAATTGTCATCAAAAATAAATTTATTATTTTCTAAATAACCTTCCACAACATTTATTGGCGGATTACCTAAAAAGTCTGCAACAAATTTTGAATTAGGCTGATTATATAAATCGTTACACAAACCTTCTTGAGCAAGATTTCCATCTTTCATCAAAATAATACTATCAGAAATTGACATTGCTTCATCTTGGTCGTGAGTAACAAAAATTGTTGTAACTCCAGTTTCAAGTTGGATACGACGAATTTCCTCCCGCATTTCTAAACGCAATCGGGCATCAAGATTTGAAAGAGGTTCATCCATTAAAAGTAATTTTGGATTTTTAATTAAAGCTCTTGCAATTGCAACTCGTTGCTGTTGACCACCAGAAAGTTCTCCGGGATAGCGATGCAACAAAGATTCAACATGAACAAGTTCTGAAATTTCTTTTGCTTTTTCAATTCTAATTTTTTTATTTACTTTTTGAACTTCTAAAGGAAATGCAATATTTTCTAAAACAGTTAAGTGTGGATACAAAGCATAGTTTTGAAAAACCATTCCGACATTTCTTTGCTCCGGAGAAAGAGATGTAACATCTTCATTATCAAAAAAAACTTGACCTGATGTTACATCTAAAATTCCACAAAGGATATTTAGCACAGTTGACTTTCCACAACCAGAAGGTCCAAGTAAACAAATTAAATGTCCATCTGGAAAAGTTGCCGAAAAATTATTTACAGCCACAGTTGAACCAAATTTTTTTGTTACATTTTTTAAGGTAACCTTCATTTGCTAAATTCCTTTTGATAAAAATTATTTTCCGTTAAGTGCTTTGTTACAAACTTCTTCTAATTGAGAAACTGCATCCTTTGCACTTAAACTTCCATCAACAACATAGTTAATGTATTCTTCGATATATCTTCTTACCTGTGAACTTCCTGGAATGTTAGGGAAAGAACCTGCAAGATTTAGATTTGCTCTTACACAAGCAAGGGCAGAATTTTCTGGTAATGAATTTATATATTCTTGATAAGTTGAATCTTTTTCTGTTGTTCCATAAGGTGAAATTGCTGAATTGATTTTTGCCCATTCACCATTATTTTTTGCACTCATAAAATATTTGATAAATTCGTAAGCACCTTTATCTGCTTTTGCATTTCGTTTTAAGAAGATAGGTCCACGATTCCAAGCAGTAAAAAAACTTTCAGTTTCTTTTGCAATCCAAGGTGACATTCCTAATTCACCTTTAACCATAGAAATATATTGGTCGTTTACACAAGAACCAGCAAAAGAAGCAACATCGCCGTTTCCTAAATCGTCAGAAGAATAACTTCCAACTGTGTTAAAAGCAAAGTATCCTTTTTTACAACAATCTTTGTACCATTCAAAAATTTCTACAAGTTTGTCGTTACAGAAAGTAACTTTTTTTGCATCAACATCAATGTAACCTAAACCATTTTGCATAATCAAAGCTTGCAAAGTATCGATGATACTGTCAGACAAAAATCCAGGAATTCCTTTTTTTTCTTTGATTGTTTTACTTACGCTTTCAAGTTCTGCCCAAGATGTTGGAGGCTTCAAACCAAGTTCGTCAAAAATTGTTTTATTATAGAAGAAAACTGGACCTGTTGTACAACCAGGAAGATAATAAATTCCTCCATCAGCAAAACCTACAACATCAGTTTTCATTGCTTCTGGAAGTGAATCAATTACATCTTGCATTGATGTATCACCTTTTTTTACATCAGCTTTGATGTAATCAGTAATATCAACTGCTAAATCAGCTTGAATATAATCTACCGCTGTAGAAGCAAAATTAAAAATGATACTTGGTCCAATTCCGTTTGCAACAGCATTGTAAACTGTATCGTTAAATCCAGAATAATCTTGTGCAAGAACTACAACTTCGTAGTCACTTTGTGAAGCATTAAATTCTGAAGCCATCTTTTCTAGAAATTCAGCTTGTGCACCATTGTATGTGTGCCAAATTTCTACCCTACCAATTCCTTCATCTTTTTTATTGCAACCCATAATTGCAAATAAAGATAAAACTAAAAATAAAACTGCGATAATCTTTTTCATACTTTACATAGTAACACCATACAGTGAAATATGCAATTAAATAAAGATACGCAGTTAAATTTGTACTAAAAAAATCTATTGATTGGATAATTCTATTATTGTTTCTAACGGAAGATTAGTTATTTGCGCTATTTGCTCTATTGAACCTATAGAAGCTGCCAGCATATTCTTTGCTGTTTCAATAGCTTTTTCGTAGGCATGGTCTATCCCCCAAAAATTATACCACTTGAAAGGAGAGTTTTTCTACTGATAAACTAAGGAAGAAGGTAGAAAAATGAAGAAAAGATTTACAGAAGAACAAATCGTAAAAATGATTCAGGAACACAAAGAAGGAAAAAC
>JAZRJV010000045.1:0-111595 GCA_045645985.1 Treponemataceae bacterium | reverse complement strand
TAAAAAAAGAAAATATAGATTGGTTTAATAGTAAAAAAGATAGAAAACGAGCTCTGTATAAAGATATTGAACAAAAAGATTATTTTTCAGTTTTAGATGCATTAACTAAACTGCCTAGTATATATGAAAATATAGAAGTATTTGTTAGAAATCGTATTATTAATACAAATAATATCGTTAAACGACAAATTGAAGAACAGCAAAATCTTGAAAGAAAAGAAGCATTAGAGCGAAGATTACGAGAACAAAAACTAGCAGAAGAACGCAGGAAACAAGAGGAAGAAAACCGTAAAATACAGGAAGAAGAACAACGTATAAAAGAAGAAGAACAAAAAAGAAAAAGAAAAAGAAATGCTAAAATAAGAATAATACTAATTAGCTTGTTAATTGGTGGTATTATTGGAACTGTATTATGGTATCTTATTGATGAACTTTTCTCTTATAATTCGGAAATGTATCAAACAGTTGCGGGGGTTGGTATGGTTATACTTAGTATACCATTTACCATAGCAGTCTCTGTTCTTGAGTTTTTTGACGAGCCATTTGAATGGGGAGGTACATTTGTTTTGTCTTGTATTGTGTTTGCTATTCCACTTTTTTTTGCTGGATATTTTTACGCAGAACACTTTCCATTAGTTGGTTTTTCTATAATAACTGTATTTTCAGGATTAGTTGGTCTATTTTTTTCAAGATATCCAGAGTGGTGGGTTGAATAAATGCCCACCCTCTGCCCATCCTGTTCCGCACAAAACAAAGAATCAGCAAAATTCTGTCGTTTGTGTGGAACTCGTTTACCACAGCAAAATATTCTCACAGAAGCAAAGCCACTTGAAGCACAGACTCAACTGGCAAGTAACAATTCTGTAGTAAAACTAGAATCAGAAAAATCTTCTACTAAAACGGAATTTACAGATTTTATCGGATTGGAAGAAATTCGTACCCGTCTTCAAATGTTTATCAATACTCTTATTATTCGGAACAAGCAAAAACAAATCGGGATGAGCGTGAGTGAGCATACAAATATCTTAGTTTTTCGTGGTGAAACTGGAACAGGAAAATCCCTTGTGGCAGAATATTTTATTTCTAGTTTAAAAAAATCAGGTTGTCTTATATCTAATACGGTTGCTCGAACGACTGCACATAAATTCCAACGCCAATATCAAACTGATAATCAAATTTCAAACTATCTTTTAGAACAAAAACTTGGTGTATTCTTAATTGATGAAGTTCACAATGACCAAAATTATCTACACGAACTTTTACTTGGGCTTACAGAAAAAAAATTAGAAACTGTTTGTATTTTGCTTGGGGCAAAAGAAGGACTTGAAGAATTTTTCTCTCAAAAAAGTGAACTTGCAGATTTAGTTACTTTTTATGATTTCCCAACTATAACAGACCAAAATCTTGTTAAAATCCTTGAAAAAAAACTTAAGGACGGTGGCTTTGTTTTTTCTGAAGAAGTAAAAAATTTATTTCCTCTTTGTGTACAAGAAGCAAAACATCGTTCTTCTGTACATTATAAAAACGGTTGGCTTGTAGAAAAAGATATTTTAACTACAATTTTAGAACGACAAGCCTCTCGATTAAGTAAAAAATCAAATCTTTCTAATAATGATTTAAAAATAATCCAACAAGAAGATATTCCTGTAACTAAAAAGGCAGAATCTGTTGAAGAAGTTCTTTCAATGCTAAATGAACTTATTGGTATGGATGTCGTAAAAAAATCTGTGGGTGATTTGTGTCAGTCAATTCAAAATAATCAAAAGCGAAAAGAAATGGGACTTGTGGCAGAAAATCCAAAAGTTCACATAGTTTTAACAGGAAATCCTGGAACAGGGAAAACTACAGTTGCCCGAATTTTAGGCAAACTTTTTCACGCAATGCAACTTTTGCCTAGCGATAAGGTAATTGAAACTGCTGGACTCGATATGACAGCAGGGTATGTTGGTCAAACAAAAGATAAAGTAAACGAACTTTGCGATAAGGCGATGGGTGGAGTTCTATTTATTGACGAAGCCTATTATCTTGCAGGAACTGATGGCTCTTCAAATTCCTTTGGAAGTGAAGCCGTCGGAACTCTCTTAAAACGCATGGAAGATGACAGAGGAAAGTTTGTTGTAATTGCCGCTGGTTATCAAAATGAAATGCAAAATTTCTTACGGATGAATCCTGGCCTAGACAGTCGGTTTGAACATAAAATCCATATCGAAGATTATTCTTCAGATGAATTATTCAAAATCCTTCTTTTACAGTTGAAAAAATCTCAGTTTGTATTTTCTACTGACGATAAAGCTGAACTTGTTGCAAAAAATGCAATACAAGAACTTTGTAAAAACAAGCAGAAAGATTTTGCAAATGCTCGCGCTGTGCGTAATCTTTTTGACACAATGAAACTACGGATAGATTCTCGTATTGCTAACCTATCAGCAGATTCTCTTACTAAAGAATCATTGACAACAATTTGTGCTTGCGACATTCCTCATGATGAAAGCAAAACACTTTCAATTGAAGATGTTTTTGCTGAACTAAACGAGCTTATCGGCATGGAAAAAGTTAAAAAAGCTGTTGGTGAACTTTACGCAACGATAAAAATAAATATAGAACTTGAAAAAATCGGGCAAAATCCTAAAAAGCCAGAAATTCATATTGCACTTACAGGAAATCCAGGAACAGGTAAAACTACAATTGCTCGTATCTTTGGCAAGTTATTTTCTGCAATCGGAATGCTTTCAAGGGATAAGGTTATTGAATGTGATAGAAGTAAAATTGTTGCAAAATATGTAGGTCATACTGCTCAGAACATGCAACGACTTTGCGATGATGCAACAGGCGGAATCCTTTTTATTGATGAAGTTTACACTCTTGCAACTGATGATTTTGGTCGTGAAGCAACTGATACTCTTATGAAACGCATGGAAGATGACCGAGGAAAGTTTGTAGTTGTAGTTGCAGGTTACGAAAATAAAATGAATGAATGGATGGCAACTAATGAAGGTCTTTCAAGTCGTTTTACACATCGTATTCATATTGATGATTACAATCCAAGTGAACTTTACGAACTTTTCTGTTTGTATGCAAAAAAAGAACGACTTAATCTTACAAGTGAAGCTCAAAATATTGCTCAACAATTTATTCAGCAAATTTGGCAGAATCGTACCAAAGATTTTGCAAACGGCCGCACAATCAGAAAATTCTTTGATTCAGTTGTTAGAAAGAAAAATTCTCGCGTAATTGCTTTGAATGAAAATGAACGCACAAAAGAAGTTCTTACAACAATCACTAGCGAAGATTTTTTATTTGAAGAAGGAGATTTTTCATTATGATGCAATTTGCTAATTCAGAAAATAATCAATCTAAACAATCAGAAAAGTTTTTGCACAAAAAAGAAGAATCATCTTCTAAAATGAAAATTTATCCAAAATTTTGTATAGAATGTGGAACTCCACTTGAACTTGGAGATGTTTTTTGTTCCGAATGTGGAAGTAAAGTCGAAGAGGAAGAATGTATTGTTTCAATCGAAAAAGATGTGAATGTAATAGAAGAAAAACCTGTTACAATTTCATCTGACCGAATGGCTTCAATTTTGCAAACAAATAAATTAAAAGCAGGTGAGTTTTCGGAGGATTTTATAAAGCCTGATTTATCAATTTTTGCTAACGGTATTGAAACAGATGAGCAAAAAGCGATAAAACAATTAGAAGAAAAAGCGAAACTTTTGGGATATTATGTATATAAAAATTCTTATATGACTCAATATCTCATAATTGAAAATATAGAAAATGATAATGTAAAAGCCTCGGTAAAAACAACTTTTTCTAATGGAGGTTATTCCACAGAATTTTATAAAGGGACGCTTTCTGAAAAAAAATTACTTTTAGAAATGGTCGCTTCTGATTTACATCCTCCAACTCCGGATTTAGAGTTTTCTGGAAATTCTATAAAACCAGTTCGTTTTGTAATTCAAACTTCAGAACATTTTACAGGAATTATTGGTAAAAATGAAATTACAGGTACTTTTACAGGTCATTTTAGTGATTCTGTTGTATTTAGAAAATGCTAGAAGGATGTTGTTTTTTAATTTATATAGCTGATTATGTAAAATGTTTATTTTCTGTAGATTAATCTTTAACAGGATTTTGGATTATCCCACGGAAAATCTTGCAATATCTTTTAAAAAAAAGTAATCTTTTAAAATAATTATGGAAAACACACCACACCAAAACACAGCCCACTATCATCTCCCTGGTCTTTTTCAATTTTACGATTTCTATTGCGAGTTTCTTCCACTTTATCGCTCTCATCCAGAATATTTTTACCAGTGGTGCGATATTGCTTCGATTTACGGTTCTCCAGAAGACTGTCTTTGGGGCGGTGGAAGAACAAGTTTTGGACAAGCTCATCCAGCGGATGTTTTTGCTTTAATGAACGAATATAAAATTTCCCCGCGGCTTACTTTTAGCAATTCTTTGCTTTCGGAAAATCATCTTGCTGATAAAAAATGTAATTCACTTTGTAAACTTTTTGAAAAATCTGATGCAGAGACTGGAATCATCATTCATTCAGATTTGCTTTTAGATTATCTAAAAAATAATTATCCAGCCTTTTATTTTGTTTCTTCCACTACAAAGGTTTTAACAGATTTTGCTGATTTTGAAGCTGAATTAAATCGGGATGAATTTTCTTTTGTTGTGCCAGATTTTCGGTTGAATAAATCTTTTGAAAAATTAAATGCACTTTCACAAACTCAAAAAGAAAAGACAGAATTTTTGTGCAATGAATGTTGCAATTTTTCTTGCACAGAACGAAAAGTCTGTTACGAAAATGTAAGTCGAAAAAATCTTGGACTTTATGTTGTCGGCCACAAATGTACAGCTCCTGATTCTGAAAAAGGCTACAGATTTTCTAGCGCAATGAAAAATCCTGGGTTTATCGGACTTGATGAAATTCAAAATGTTTATCTTTCTCACGGTTTTTCAAATTTTAAAATCGAAGGTCGCGGACTTGGAAGTGCAATGCTTTTAGAATTTTTGCTTTATTACATGGTAAAACCTGAATATCAGTTGATTGTGCGAGAAGAAATTTATTTGGACGCAATGTTAGATTTGTTTTAGAAAACTGACTTTATTCAATAAAAAAATCCCAAAAAAGATTTTTATTTCTTCTTGGGATTTTATCAAAGTTGAAAAAAATAATTTGTAAAGAAAGTTACTTTTCGCTTTCTACTTGAGCTTTAATTGCTGCAAAAAGTTCGTCGTATTCTGTGAAAGCTTTTACATCTGGATTGTCTTTTTGGATGTGTTCAGGTGAACGGAACAAAAATCCCTTTTCAGCTTGTTTAATCATTCCTAGGTCGTTAAAAGAATCTCCAGAAGCAATTGTTTTGTATCCAATTGATTGCAAGGCTTTAATTGCGTGATACTTACCATTGTCTTGGCGCATTTTAAAACCTGTAATCATATTGTTTTCGTCCACGATAAGTTCGTTACAGAAAATTGTAGGCATATCAAGTTGTTGCATCAATGGAAGAGCAAATTGAGTAAATGTATCAGACAAAATGATAACTTGGCAAAGTTGACGCAATTTATCTAAAAATTCCTTTGCTCCATCAAGTGGTTTGATTTTTGCAATGGTATTTTGAATATCTTTTAATGTAAGATTGTGTTCTTTCAAAATTCCGATTCTTTTATTCATCAAAACATCATAATCAGGAATATCCCGAGTTGTAAGTTTTAATTCTTCAATTCCAGTTTCTTCTGCAAAAGCAATCCAAATTTCTGGAACCAAAACACCTTCTAAATCTAAACATGTTACATACATAAAAACTCCTATAAGAATATTACCTTCGGCTTCTCAGGTAAAAAATAAAAACTGCTCCGGTCTCAGTAAACTTCGAATGTCGCTATTTTTATTTTTCACCTTACAGCCGATGATTATATTCTTCTATATATACATAGAATAAAATATGAATATAAAAAATCCGTTAAATTACGGATTTTTTATATCTTTTAACATAATGCAGTTCATTCTAGTAGAAAAAAGTGAATTTTTCTAGTACATCAAAAATCCGGCGATTGTGAATAGAATCATGGAAATTCCGGCACCGATAAATCCGTATGGCATTTGAGAAAGTCCATGTTCAAAGTTATCGCATCCACAGGCTGAGGAACTGATAATTGTTGCATCTGAATAAAAACAGATGTGGCTTCCAAAAACACCAGCTGACAAAACTGCACTTACAGATAAAATTGGATTTACTCCAACTGCTTGTGACAGAGGAATTACGATTGGCAAAGCGATAATGTAAAGCCCCCAGTTTGTTCCTGTGATAAATTCAGTAATTCCCAGGATGATAAAAATAATTAAAGGCATTAACTGAGGAATTTTGCTCATTGCTGGAAGTACGCCTTGGATAATTGTTTCTGTAAACTGGATTCTGCTACTTGCGTAACTGAACAAAAATGCTAAAACCATCAAAATTAGTGGTAAAAGCATATTTTTTAAGCCTTCGATACAAGTATCTGCAAATTCTTCTGCGCTCATCAAACCTCTTGCAACATACAAAACAAACATAAATCCCAAAGTGATGATAACGCCTTTTTGCATATCAACGCCACTAAAAATTGTTGCTAAAACCAAACATGCAATTGGAAGTAAAAAATCTGCTATCTTCCCATCGGTACAAACATCTGATGAATTTCCGCGGATATCAATTTTTTCAGAACCTGGAGGAGCAATCGGTCCACCGTTTTTTACTCTGTCGTCTGCTTTTTTCATTCTTCCGATAGGTGGAATCACGCGTAAAATCACAAGAAGAACGATAATCAAGGCAGCCCAAGCGTAAAAGTTGTACGGAATAGTTTTTACAAAATATTGAAGTGCGTTTTCTTCTGTTGTTAATCCGTTTACAACGAATAATCGGGACGCGAAAACAGCCCAAGTTGAAATCGGCAAAAGTACGCAAACTGGAGCGGCAGTTGAGTCAACGATGTAAGTAAGTTCTTCTCGAGAAACTTTGTGTTTGTCGGTGATTGGTGCCATGCAAGACCCGATTGTCAAACTGTTAAGATAATCATCGATAAAAACAACAATTCCTAATAGATAAGTCCACAAAAGAGTTCCAACTCGAGTTTTTGCGTGTTTTGCAACAAATCGGCCAAAGGCAAGACTTCCGCCTGTTTTTTCGATAAGTTTTATGATACTTCCCATCAAGCCACAAACGATAATAAGCCAACCTGTGTTTTCGTCCATCATTACAGAAGTTAAGCCTTCGTTAAAAGCTGATAAAAAATTTCCTCTATCAGCAAAAATGAAGCACATCAAAGTTGCAAGAATTAGTGATTCTAGAATGCGCTTTGTTGTAAAAATATATGCTACAAGAAAAATCGCTGGAATTATGGCAAAAAATCCGATAGAAATTCCGTTTTCCGTAATTTGTTCGGATGTGATTCCTTGTGGGCGTTCTGGCAAAAATGCTGTAATCAACAAGGTTCCACCAAGAACAAAAAATGCTACTAGAAAAAATCTAATTAAACTTTGCTTTACGCTCATCTGTTGCTGAATTTTGTTCAATATTTTCTCCATTATAATTGATAAAAAACTACAAGTATAATGATAAGGCTATATTATTTTTTTTTCAAGACTTATTTTGTGTTAATTTTCTTCTCGACTTTCTCTTAAAATTTCTAGCAAAATTTCTCGTTTGATGTTTGCTAAAGTTTTTATGCCTTCGAATGGAGAAGTGTAATTTTCTTCTGGCGTAATTTTGAAACAAGAACCATCTTTTTCAGTATTATTCATAAAAGAAGTCTACTATTGTACAAGTAGCTTGCCAATGATTTTTTACATATTTAAAAACAAAAAAGCAAAGTACAGTTTTTCCTGCACTTTGCTTTTTTGAAAAAATTTAACTGTATATTAGTCTACTTTATTATATTTTTCGAAGTCACTTCCATTTTTTAAGATTAATTCATCTTCTAGAATTACTACATCATAAAATTCACCCTCTGGGTAATTTTCAACCTCTAAATAAAGTCTGTTGTCGTTACAATACCATGAACCTTTTATTTCATATTTTTCATCTTCATAACCAAATTCCTCTAATTCAGATGGATAATCTCTTGTAGATGTGTATTTGAAACTATCATCCTTATTAAATTCGTATGTTTTAGTAGAAGTCAAAAACATATCATCATATACTTCTTGTGAAGTTGTTCGTGTCCATTTTGTACCTGCAAGTTGGCTTGAAAGTCCACAACCTACAAATAAAATCATTAAAGTTAATGCTAAAGATATAATCAATCCTTTTTTCATATTTATGCCTCCTAAAAAATTAGTTTACTTTAGTAAGTTTTATAAAAGTACCACTATCTTCCACTGTTAAAATCATTTCATCTTTATTGATTTCAACTTCGTAGCAACCTTCATATTTTAAATCATCTCCTTCCAAGAAGAGAATGTCATCTGCACAGAACCATTTTCCTTCTTCTGTGTAAGAATCTGATTCACCATCATATACTTCTGTAGTTGTTACAACTAAAGAACCACTTTCTTTTAGGTCAAATGTTACTGTTTGTGAATAATCATCTTCTACATATTTCATTTCCCATTTTGTACCTGCAAGTTGATTCTGAAGCCCACAACCTACAAATAAAACCATCAATGTAATTGCTAAACCAATAACAATTCCTTTTTTCATTATAAAAATCCTCCTGTGTTATTTTTTTTATTTCACACAATTTCTATTTTATTGCAATACCCCCCTCCCGTCAAGTATGAAAATTCTTTTCCAGATTTTAACCCTTGTAACTTTCTGTGATATGTTCTATTCTATTGAAGATATTTTTTTATAATAAGAGGAGTTTTTTATGGCTGAAAAAAAACAAAAACGCGTTGTTTCTGCTAGTACAGGAAAAGACGTAACAAAAAAAGCTACAACTCGTGCAGCAGGAAAAGGTGCTGCTCCAGCAGGTAGCACAGGTGGATTGAGATTTGGTGCAATTTTCCTTTGGGTTCTTGCTATCGCTTGTGAAGTAATGGCTTTCTTGGTTCTTATCGGAAAATTTTCTATTGGTTCAATCGAAATGCTTTATCAATTAGTTGGATTCCTTGTTCTTGACTTGATTTTTGTAGTTATCGGTTCACAACTTTGGAAAAAAGCAAATCACATCAAACCAGCATCAGAAAAAAATCCTGTTGCATTCTGGCTTTGGAATAACCTTGGATTTATCGTTAGCGTAATTGCATTTGCTCCTATCATCGTTCTTATTCTTCTTAACAAAGATGCAGACAAAAAAACAAAAACAATCGCTACAGCAGTTGCAGCAGTTGCATTGGTAATCGCAGGTGCTACAGGAATCGATTGGAATCCAGTTTCACAAGAAGATTTTATCGAAGCTTCAGAACAAGTTTTCTGGACAGCAGGTGGAACAAAATATCATACAAGCCAAGACTGTTCTTCACTTAATAAATCAGAAGAATTATTCTTAGGAACAATCGAAGAAGCACAAAGTGCAGATCAAACTTGGAAAGCAAAAGATGGACTTTGTTCTTTCTGTGAAAAACGCGATGCAAAAGCTTTAGAAGAAGCAGAAGGAAACACAGTTAAACTTGAAGATATCGTTGATACAATAGAAGAAAATCTTCCAGTTGCAAACTAAAAAATAAATAGAAAATAAGAGGCGTAAAATTTTATGGCAATAAATTGTGGTATCGTTGGACTTCCTAATGTAGGAAAATCAACTATTTTCTCAGCGTTAACAGCAGCTCCAGCCGAAGCAGCAAACTATCCTTTCTGTACAATCAATCCGAATGTTGGAATTGTAGATTTGCCTGATTCAAGATTAGATTTTCTTGTAAAAACTTTTGAACCTAAAAAACGCATTCCTGCAAGTGTTGAATTTGTGGACATCGCAGGTTTGGTAAAAGGTGCTTCTAAAGGTGAAGGTCTTGGAAATCAATTTTTAGGACACATTCGCGAAGTTGGAGTTATCGCTCAAGTTGTTCGTTGTTTTGATAATTCAGACATCGTTCATGTAAACAATAAAATTGATCCAGCTGACGATATTGCAACTATCAATATGGAATTGGCTTTTGCAGATTTAGATACTGTTCAAAAAAGAATGGAAAAAGCTCAACGAAATGCTCGAGTTATGGGAAAAGAAGAGCAAAAAAAATCTGCAGTAATAATGAGTGCTTTGGAAAAAATCAAACCTTTGCTAGAAAATGGTGAAGGGGCACGAAAAGCTGATTTAACAGATGATGAAAAACTTGCTATTTACGATTGTCATCTTATCACTATGAAACCTCAACTTTATGTTTGTAATGTTGATGAAGACGGAATCAAAAACGGAAATCAATATATCGAAACAGTAAAGAAAATTGCTAGTGAAGAAGGTTCTGATGTTGTAGTTATCTGCGGAAAATTTGAAGCAGAACTTGCCGATATGGAAAATCCTGAAGACAGACTTGCTTTCTTAGAGGAATTAGGTTTGGAAGAATCAGGTTTATCTGTTTTGGCTCGTGCAGCATATCACTTAATGGGATTAAGAACTTTCTTTACTGCAGGAAGCGACGAATGTCGTGCTTGGACAATTCACGCAGGCGACACCGCTCCAAAGGCTGCTGGTGTAATTCACACAGACTTTGAAAAAGGTTTTATCAAAGCAGAAACTTATTCTTTTGACGACCTTGTAAAATACGGAAGTGAAGCCGAAATCAAAGCTGCCGGTCGCTACCGAATCGAAGGAAAAGAATACATTGTAGCCGATGGTGACGTAATGTTCTTTAAGTTCAATGTGTAGACTGCAAGTTTTCGACATAAAACTTGATAGTTTCCGAAGGAAACGCAGAGATGTGATGTTTCTTAAATTCAATGTGTAAGAAAAAATTGTAAAAAATAAAATTTTTTTGCTGATTTTTACTCAAATTTAATTTTTAAACCAATAATAAAGGTATGAGATATTTACTTTTGTTATTGGTTTTATTTTTTTGTGCAGGTTGCAATGAAGCGCAGATTGAAACAGACCCTGAAGTTGAAACTACAACTGTTACTGTAGAAATCAAAATTGCAAGTTGGAATTTACAGACATTTTTTGATGCTGTAAAAGTTGGAACAGAATATTCTGAATTTATTTCTAAAAAATCTTCTTGGTCAGAAGAAAAATACAAAGTTCGGCTTACTCGGCTTTGCGAAATTCTAGAATTAATTGATGCAGATATTTTTGTTATGCAAGAAATTGAAAACGAAGGAATTTTGTACGACATCATCAATAATTACCGATTGCAAGGCAGACGAGATAAGGCTTATCTTTACGGGGCTTTTATTGGCGAAAAAAATCAAGCCTTTGGTTGCGCTGTGATTTCTAAAATTCCCTTGTACAATTTAAAATGTCATCAGGTTGATGTAAAAACTGAAAAAGATGAACAACCCGATATGCGTCCCTTGATGGAATTTTCTGTTGACGAAAAAAATACCAAGCGAATTTTTGTTTGCCATTGGAAATCAAAATCTGGTGGCGAAAAAGAAACTGAACTTTGGCGAAATTATCAGCAAAAACTTTTGTCAAAAGTTCTTCAAGTTTCGCAAAGTAATTTTGTGATTTGTGGTGATTTTAACAAAGACATAAAAGATTTTTCTATTAAAAATGAAAAAGTTGTTTTTCAAGATGATAAAACTGATATTTGCTTAAAATCGGGTTGGCTTACTTTTCCATCGGAAGAAACTGGCTCATATTATTATCAAAATGAATGGGAAAAAATCGACCATTTTTTTGTAAGCGAAAATTGTAATCTTAAAGAATTTTATACAATAAAAAATGGTCCCAATATCACTTCTGAAGGAACTCCATTTAGATATAATCTTTGGAGTGGAGAAGGATATTCAGACCATCTTCCGATAGTTTGCACTGTGATTTTTTGATAGAAATTATTTTTCGATTTTTTCAATCATTTCTATCATATTATCTAGCCAGTTGCCTTCAAAATCTTCGATGCAACCTGCGTCAACTTTTGAAGCAAGTGCTGGACTGATTGGCAAACTAGACCAAGTTGAAATTCCATAGTCTTTAGCAATTTTTTCAACTTTGCTTTGACCAAAAATTTCGATTTTTTTGCCACAGTCAGGGCATTCAACATAGCTCATATTTTCTACAATTCCCAAAACTGGAATGTTCATCATGTTTGCCATTTTTACAGCTTTTTCTACAATCATTCCAACCAATTCTTGAGGAGAAGTTACAATGATAATTCCATCAATTCTAATTGATTGAAAAACTGTAAGTGGAACATCGCCTGTTCCTGGTGGCATATCAATAAACATTGTGTCTACATCTTGCCAAATTACATCTGTCCAGAATTGTTTTACAGCTCCGGCGATAACTGGACCTCTCCAAATAACTGGATCAGTTTCGTTTGGTAAAAGCATATTCAAAGACATAATTTGAATATCAGTTTTAGATTTTGCTGGTAAAAGACCGTTTTCGTCCCCAACTGCTTTTTCGTGAATTCCAAATGCTTTTGGAATAGAAGGTCCTGTGATATCTGCATCCAAAATAGCGGTTGTATGATTTTTTCTTGCAGATAAAACTGATAACATTGAAGTTACAATTGATTTTCCAACTCCACCTTTTCCACTAACTACAGCGATAACTTTTTTTATACTACTTTGTGGATGTGGATTTTCGTGTAAATCTCTATCTTTGCAGTCTTTGCTACAAGAACTGCAATTATGTGCACAATCTTGACTCATGGTTAAATTATAATCCTTAATACAATTCAATGTCAATTAAGTTAGATTTTGCAAAAAATCTTCCATAAAGATAATTATCAAATTATCAAAAAACTCAAAAATCTCAATGTTTTATAAAAAAATCACTTTTTTTTTACTTTTTTTTTGATTTTTATTTTACACAAATTGAAATATGGTGATATAATAGTTAATTATAATTTTGAGAGAGTAAAATTTTTATAGGAGTTTTTATGAAAATTAAAGACAAACTTGTATTTAATATTGTTGTACCACTTTTGGCAATAACTCTTGTAGGGTTAGTAGCACTTTATTTTATTATTTCAAGTTCTACATCAAGGACAATTTTGGAAGATGAAGAAAAAAGCCTTACTCATAAATTTAATATGATGAATAAAGTTGTTTCTGATGATATGAATGATTTAGTTGACGAGTTAAAGAACCTAGGCAAAACTCCAATAGATATTGACATAAATTCTGGTGTAAGAACTCAAAGATATTTGCAGAGTTTAGTTAGTGCTTTGGATGTTGATAATGTTGCTTTGCTTGATTATACAGGAAAAGCACTTTATGCCACATCAAATTCAATTTTTGAATCTGTTTCTGAAAAACAAGCTATTGCATCTGCTATGGCAAATAATCCTGTAGCTGTAATTACTTGTATTCACGAAATGGTAATTGTTACAACAGCAGGAAAAGTTTCAACAGAGAATGGAGATAATTGTATTCTTGTTTTACAAGAATTGATTTCAAGTGATAAATTCTTAGGTGAATATGCACAACTTTTAGACTGCGATTTAACAGTTTTTGTTGGAGATAAAAGAGTTGCAACAACAATGACAGATGTTTCTGGGCGCTCTATGGTAGGAACAAAAATAACAAACCAAGAAATCCTTGATAAGGTTTATAAAAATAATGAAATTTATTTGGGATTGATTGAATCAGATGGATTAAAATATTTTGGACAATACGCTCCATTCCCTACAAATGATCCTGGTAGTCAAGTTATGGTATTTGCAGGCGTTAGTTATGAACATGCTCAAAATATTATCAATAATTTGATAAAAATGATTATTCCAAGTATTGCAATTATGATTATCTTAATGAGTATTGCATTATTGTATATCCTTTCAACAAGTGTTTTAAAACCTGTTAAAAATACTCTTGCTGCTTTTGAGAATCTTAACTCTGCAACTGATTCTGCAGATCTTACTCAAAGAATTGAATTTAAAGTTCATAATGAACTTGGTGAAATTTGTAAAAATGTAAACGAATTTATCGGTTCTCAGCATGATATTATGAAAGAAGTTGATGAATGTGGAACTTCACTTCAGTCTGTTGGTGAAACATTGGCTTCTGCATCTCAGCAATCTGCTGGTGCTATTCAAGAAGTTATGGCTAATATCAATAGCGTAAAATCTTCTGTTGCAAAACAAACTTCTGCTTTGGATTCAGTACAAACTGTGCTTAATGCTAATATCAAGGGAATTACAAATCTTGACCAGTTAATCGAAAATCAGTCTGCTGGTATCGTTCAATCTTCTGCTTCTATTGAAGAGATGGTTGGAAATATCACTTCTGTTTCAAATTCTGTAAATAAGATGGCTGATGAATATCAATCACTTATCAAGATTGTTAAAGACGGAAAACAACGCCAAGATGATGTTGCTGCAAATGTAAACACAATGGCTCAACAATCAGAACATCTTGCCGAAGCAAACAGCGTAATTTCTCAAATTGCAGAACAAACAAACCTTTTGGCTATGAATGCTGCAATCGAAGCTGCTCACGCTGGAGAAGCAGGAAAAGGATTTAGTGTTGTTGCTGATGAAATTCGAAAACTTGCTGAAAACTCTGCTGAACAATCAAAAGCTATCAAACTTGAACTTGATAATATTTCAAAGAGTATCAACACAGTTGTAAAAGCTTCTGAAATTTCTGTAGAAGACTTTGTTTTGATTTCTGATAAGGTTATTGGAACAGAACGCTTGGTTCGCGAAATTGATAATGCAATGATTGAACAAAAAGAAGCTTCTCATCAAGTTCTTCAGGCTTTGCACGAAATCAATGATGCAACATCAAATGTTCAGTCAACTTCAAAACAGATGTCAAACGATGTAAATTCTGCAAAAGAACAAGCTGATAACTTAGAAATTATTTCTCGCACAGTTGAAGGCGCTATGAATGAAATGTCTTTGGGAATCAACGAAATTACAATCGCTGCTCATCATGTTTCTGATATGGCAAACTCTACAAGAGAAAATATCGATGTTCTTGATAAATTGTTATCTAAATTTACTCTTTAGTAAAATTTAGTTTTATCAATAGGGATTTTCTGGCAATCGTTGGGAAATCCCTTTTTTCTTTTAAAAACTTGTGCTAAAATTAAAATATGAGTGAACTTATAAATTTAATTTTGAAAAGAAGAAGTTGCAGAGCTTTTTCTGAAAAAGATGTTTTAGAATCTGATGTAAAGCAAATTTTAGATTGCGCTTTATCAGCTCCTACTGGAATGAATTTACAAACTTGGTCTTTTGTTGCAATTATGAATCGGGAGAAAATTCAAAAACTTGCAAAGGCTGTTGGGAAAGCACTTAATCGTGAAAATTACAATATGTATAATCCTTCAGTTTTGATTCTCACAACAAATGATAAAGAAAGTCGTTTTAGAGAAGTTGATAATGCTTGTGCTATGCAAAATATTTATCTAAGTTGCGAAGATTTAGGATTGGGCTGTGTTTGGATAAATCAATTAAAAGATTGTTACGACGAGCCTGAAGTAAGAGCAATTTTAGATGAACTTGGTGTTCCAAAAAATCATGGAGTTTACGGAAGTGCTGCTATCGGTTACAAAGTTCAAGAAGTACAGCCAAAAGAGATTAAAGCAACTTACAAAATTGTAAAATAAAGTTTTTTTTCAAAAAAAATCATCTTATTGATATTAGTTTGAAATATTTAATCAATTTAAAACAAAAAAGGTAGCCAAGGAAAAATCTTTGACTACCTTTTTTATCAAGGAACATCCTCTACAACTGTTTCTGGCGGATTTAATAAAAGTTCTGGATTTATAAGATGTTTTTTTAGAAGCTTAAATGCTGACGCATAGTAGAATCCGTCACAAATCCTTTCATCAGTTGTGATTGTAAAATCAAAGTATCTTACTCGTTTTACATTTCCTTCTCTGTCAAGTTCATTTTCGTGTCTTGTTGCACTAAATGCCATAAACATTGGAACATTTCCAAAATTATACAAGTGATGATAAATCGGCGGAATTCCCAAAGATGCCATTGAAGTTACAACTAAAGATGCATGGAATGGACTTAAAAGAGTAAGAGCACGAGGAATCCATCCGTGATAATCGAGCCAATCTAAGAATTTTATGGCTCCTCGCAAAATAAAGCGTGGAATTTTTCCAAAGAAACCTACTAAAGAGTCAAAACTTGTATCTTCTTCTGCTGCATCTTTGATTTCTGAAATTTTTTTATTCATTTCATTGTAAACATCAATTACTGTTGCATCTTGTTCAAAGAAAAATTTTACCATTGTTTCTTCAGCATCAAGTGACATTTCTTTTTTTACTGCAAGTACAACTTCAATATTATGGCGAGCAAAAATTCTCTGTCCATTTATAAATCTGTTTACAGCAGGTCGCTGCGAAATCATTCTTACATATGCTGCAATGAAAACATGCATGGCGCCAAAACTAGGATAGCCTTCGGCACGCATTTTGTGAACAAATTTATTCATATTCTCAAAATCAACACAGTCTTTAATGAGATTTTGAGAATCGTTTCTTGTTTTCATGATAAAAGGAATTACATTTGTAATTGGATCGAGAGAACGAAGTCTTCTTCCTTCAATTCTGTCGCCCCATCGTCTTTTATATGGTTTTTTTTCTGAAATCTTGATTTCTTCAACATAATTTTGTTCTGGTTCTTCTTTATATGCTAAATCTGACATGTTTTTTATTTTATATTCTAATTTATAATTTGTCAAATTATTTCTATTGTAATTGTTTGTTTATGTGATACAATGTTACATAGCGTTTTTAAACAAAATGCTTTAGTTTTGTTTAAATATTTTGAGGAAAGAAAATGATTGGATATATTATAAAATTACTAAAAGCCTTAGGTTCAAATTCAAAACCTAGTCAGATTGCAAATTCATTTTGCATTGGTCTCATTCTTGGACTTATGCCTAAAGGAAATTTATTGTGGTGGCTAGTTTTTATCTTTTTTATGTTTGTTCGCATAAATAAGGCTGGATATTTTATCATGATGATTTTAGGCGCATTTATTTCTCCGTATTTTGACCCGATTTTTCATCAAATTGGAGAAGCGGTTCTTACTTACGAACCTTTAGTTCCAACTTTTGCAAAACTTTTAGAAATTCCATTTGTTGGATTTACTCGATTTAATAACACAATCGTATGCGGTTCACTTGTTGCAGGAATTATTGCATACATTCCACTTTTCCTTTTTATGCTTTTGTTTATTTGGGTTTGGCGAAAATGGATTGCACCTTTTTTCAATAAATCTAAAGTTGTAAAGATGTTTTACAATTTGCCGTTGGTAAATAAAATCACTTCAAAGTTGTCAGAAATCAATTAGGAGGAAGTAAATATGAAAAATGAAAAAAATGAACCTAAAACAATTTCTGCGAAAAAACTTCCAAAGATTTTTAAGAAACGATATTTAGAAAATTCTTATAAAAAGAAAATTCTAAAAAAGGTTTATGTTGATTCTGATAAAAAATTGATAGAATCCCTTTTTGAAACTGAAAAAGATAAAAAAGAAAGAGATATTTATTTTGTTCCTCAAGATAAAAATATTCCAACTAAGGACTTTAAGCGATTAAAATTAGTTGCAAAACAGATTAAAAAGCAAAAAGGCGGAATCAAATTTCTTCCTTTGGTGGCTTGTTTAGTTTTTGTTTCAATTTTGGTGATTGCAATTTCCTTGTTCAAAAATCCATTGTTAGAAAAAGCGATTGTTTCAAGTTTACAAGGTGTTTTTAAAGCAAAAACTGATATTGAAAAAGTTGATTTTAAGATTTTAGGCGCATCTTTAGAAATTAAAGGAATCCAACAAGCAAACAAAGATGAACCAATGAAAAATATTTTTGAAATTGAAAATATCAAAGTTGATTATAATTTAACAGAGCTTTTGAAAGGTAAATTTTATGCTCAAGATTTAACTGTTTCTGGAGTTGCTTTAGGAACTGAAAGAAGTGAATCTGGAGAACTGCCTTTTATTCCAAAAACACCAGAGGAGCTTCAAGCAGAAAAAGAAATGGAAGCAAAGAAACAAGCTTTAAAAGAATCTGCAAAAAATCGATTAAAAGAAATGTTTTCTGCCTACAATCCTGAAAATTTTATCGGAAATATTGAAGAAGAATTGCAAACTTCTGAAATTTCAAAACAAGTTACAGAAGAAGTACAACAAAAAATTGAAAAATGGCAAAATACTCCTGACCAATTACAAAAATCTTTGGATGATTTTTCAAATAGTACAAACAAGTTGATGAATACTGATTGGTCAAAAATTTCAAATCTTCAGGATTTAAAATCTGCTTTAGAAACTACTAAAAAAGCCATAACTGAATCTTCAAATATTACAAAAACTTTTGATTCTACAACAAAGGATTTATTAAAAGATGTAAATCTGGTTTCTGATTACGGAACTTTAATTAGCGACACCGTAAAATCAGACATAAATCTTGTGGATGCAAAAATCGACAACATAAAATATTTATTTTCAGTTGAAGGTTTTAGCCAAATTATGAACGATGGCGTTCAAGGTATGCTCTACGATGTTTTTGGAAAATATTACACTTATTTTCTAAAAGCAAAAGAACTTGCTTCTTCTGTTACTCAAAAAAAAGATGAACTAGCTGAAACTGTAAAAGAAGTTGTTCCAAATGAACTAACTGAAGTTGCAAGTAAACTTGAAAAAGCAAATACAAAAGAAATTAAAGCCAAAAAAGAGAGAATGCAAGGTCGAGATGTTTACTATAAAAAAGATACCGTTCCTAGATTTTTGATAGAAAATGTTTATGGTTCTGGATACGAAAATGGAACTGAAAATTTACTATTTGATGCTAAAATTACAGAACTTAGTTTTGACCACAATGTTAGAGAAAAACCAACTAATTTATCGGCTTTCTTTAAAATTGCAGAACATTTGAACAATGCTTCGTTAATTTTTGATTCAAGAACTTTATCTTTAGCGCCTTTACTTTCAGGTGATTATTTTGGAACAGGATTTTCAATTAATTCTGATGCAGAAATTTTTAATCTAAAAGGACTTTCTAATATCGATGCAGATATTTCAATGAAAAAAGGCGGAGTTTTAGAAATTGGCGGAATTTTGGATATGGATGTTTCTGAAATTATCGCAATGGATTTAGAAAACGAAAAAGTAAACGAACTTTATCAAAAAGCCTTATCCAGAGTAGAAAATCTAACCTTAGGTTTTGATATTGAAATTGGGCTAAATGGCGAATTTAGCATAAATATTGCAAATCCTGAAAAACTTGTAACTCAGTTATCAAAGCCAGTTGCATCAGTTTTTGAAGAAGAAATTTCACAAATTACTGCTAATACAAAAGAAAAAGCGACCGCATATATTTCAGATAATTCAGAGAAAATCAATGCAAAGATGGCAGAATTTAACAAAATAAAAGATTTAATTCATGGTAAACAATCTGTAATGGACGAATTAAAACTCAAACTTGAAGATAAGAAAACTGAACTTACAAAGCGAATTGAAGAACTTACAAAACAAGCTACAACAGATGCTTTAAAAGGTCTTGGATTACCTGCAGATTCAAATGATAAATCTTCAACAAAAAGTGCAAGTGAGTCTTTAAAAGACTTAAAAAAACTTTTTAATTAATGTATATTATTTTGTGGAATTAAATTTTTTTAGAGGATGGAAAAATGAAAGTTTTAGTTGTAGTTGATATGCAAAATGATTTTATTGATGGTGCTCTAGGAACAAAAGAAGCCGAGCAAATTGTTTCAAAAGTTCAGCAAAAAATCGAAACTTACAGAAATCAAAATGATGTTGTAATTTTTACAAGAGATACACATTTTGAAAACTATCTTGAAACTCAAGAAGGAAAAAATCTTCCTGTAAAGCATTGTATAAAAGATAGTTTTGGTTGGCAAATTTCTAGCAAGTTGGATGTTGCAGATTCTACAATTATTGATAAACCTGTTTTTGGTTCTTTGGAACTTGCTGAAATTGTTTCTAAAATCGAAAATGTTTCAGAAATTCAACTTGTAGGTTTATGTACCGATATTTGTGTAATTTCAAATGCTTTTATTTTGAAATCAAAATTCCCAGAAACTTTAATTTCTGTGGATAGTTCTTGTTGTGCTGGAGTTAGTCCAGAAAGTCATAATCGGGCATTGGAATCTATGAAAACTTGCCAAATTATGATACATTAATATGATTGATTTTATTAAGGATTTTTTATGATTGAATTAAATAGCAAACAACGCAAATTTCTTGAAAAAGAAGCTCACGACCTTTCTCCATTGGTAATTGTTGGTGGAGCAGGGCTTTCTGATGGTGTTATCGATATGGTGGACAATTCACTTTTTCATCACGAATTGATAAAAGTAAAATTCAACGAATATAAAGATGAAAAATTTGATTTAACAAATGAAATCTGCCAAAAAACAAATGCAACTTTGGTACGAGTTATCGGGAATGTTGCAATTTTGTATCGTCCTGCCGAAGAAGTTGAAAAACGCCGATATCCACAAGTTGTGTAAGTTTTTACTTTTCTAGTTTTTTTATTTTCGCAAACAACCTTTCTTATTTTCATTTTAGAATTGATTTTAAGAAAGGTTTTATTTTTTTATTTATAAAAACAAATTTGAAATTTCAATTTTTCTACAATAATTATTTTTTTTCATTTTGTAAAAATCTTTTTAAAATAAAAAAGGTTGAAGTTTGTATTTCAAAACCTCAACCTTTATGGCAATTTTTTATAAAAGACTGCATCCTGAAAAGTTTGCAATCTTTTATGTCAAAAATTACATATTTTTAAGATTAGCTTCGAGCTTATCCAATTCTGCTGAAAGTTCTGCAGGAAGGTGTGAACCAAATTTTGGATAGTGCTTTGTGCGGATATCTTCGATTTCTTTCAACCAACCTTCTTTATCAACACTTGTGATTGCTGGAATGTTAGCTTTGTAAACTTCGTCAAGACCATCGAGGTTAAGAGCACCTTCTTTTGGCATATATCCGATAGCTGTGTCAACAAAGTTGTCTTTTCCGTTACAGCGGTCAAAAATCCAAGCAAGTACGCGTGAGTTATCACCGTATCCTGGCCACATGAATCCACCAGGAAGTTTGTCGTTTGATTCATCTTTTCTGAACCAGTTAACGTAGAAGATTTTTGGCAATTTATCAGCTGTTGATTTTTTACCAATGTTAACCCAGTGTTGGAAGTAGTCACCCATGTTGTATCCACAGAATGGCAACATAGCGAATGGGTCACGACGAACTTGTCCAACTTGGTCAGAGATAACAGCAGCTGTAACTTCTGAACCTACGATTGATCCCAAGAATACACCGTGGTTCCAGTCACGAGCTTGGTGTACCAATGGAATTGTTGAAGGACGGCGTCCACCGAACAAGAATGCAGAAATTGGAACACCTTTTGGATCTTCCCATTCTGAAGCGATACATGGACATTGTCCTGCAGGTGCTGTGAAACGAGCGTTTGGATGAGCCATTTCTTCACCTTTTGGAGCCTTGTCTTTTTCGAATGCTGGGCGTTTGTTTCCTTTCCAGTCAACAAGTTCACCTTTAGCAGGATATCCGATTCCTTCCCACCAAACATCTCCGTCTTCTGTTAAAGCACAGTTTGTAAAGATTGTGTTCTTTTCTGCTGAAATAAGTGCGTTTTTGTTTGATTGAGCTGATGTTCCTGGAGCAACTCCGAAGAATCCTGCTTCTGGGTTGATAGCGTACAATCTTCCGTCATCACCGAATTTCATCCAAGCAATGTCGTCACCGATTGTTTCAACTTTCCAACCTGGAATTGTAGGAATAAGCATAGCAAGGTTTGTTTTTCCACAAGCTGATGGGAAAGCACCTGTTACATATTTTACTTCGCCTTCTGGGCTAGTTAATTTTAAGATAAGCATGTGTTCTGCAAGCCAACCTTCGTCACGAGCAAGAACAGAAGCAATTCTAAGAGCAAAACATTTTTTTCCAAGAAGAGCGTTTCCACCGTAACCTGATCCGTATGACCAAATTGTTCTTTCTTCTGGGAATTGTGAAATGTATTTGTTTTCCATATCTGCGCAAGGCCAGATTCCGTTATCTGATTCACCTTCTGCAAGTGGTTTACCTACTGAGTGAAGACATGGTACGAATTCTCCGTCTGTTCCAAGAACATCTAAAACCTTTGTTCCAACACGAGTCATGATGTGCATGTTACATACAACATATGCTGAGTCTGTGATTTCGATACCGTTCTTAGAAATTGGTGATCCAACTGGTCCCATACAGAAAGGAATAACATACATTGTTCTACCTTTCATACAACCTGTGTAAAGTCCAGTCATTGTTGCTTTTAATTCGTTAGGATCAATCCAGTTGTTTGTAGGACCTGCATCTTCTTCTTTTACAGAAGCGATATATGTTCTACCTTCAACACGAGCAACATCTGATGGAAGTGAGCGGAAAAGGAAGCTGTTAGCTTTTTTTGCAAGAGGTGTTGCAAGACCAGCATCTACCATTTCTTGCATAAGACGATCGTATTCAGCTGTTGATCCATCACATACATAGATGGCATCTGGCTGACACATTTTTGCGATTTCTTCAACCCATGCTTTTACTTTTGCATGTTTGATTTCATTTAATTCCATATGTTCTCCTATAAAAAGTCGTGAGTAAAATTTCAATTTTAGGAACGACTTTTTTTTAACTGTTTCGCAACATTGTGAGAAACAGTAATTTAAATTTTGAAAGTTTGCAACGCAAACTTTAGATAAAAACTTCGACGCTATTTCAGGAGAAGTTTTTATCATTTCTCCTATGCCCGTATTGATTACTTTACAGGAAAATTCACTAAATATTATCTTTAATATACCATTTTTTGCCAAATTTTACAAGTATGCTTTTGTTTTGTTCTTATGTTTTTCTATTTAAGAAATCTCTAAAATCTATTGTAGTTTTTTTGATAAAGGAATAAAATGAAAAAAAATTAAATCTTATTACTTAATATTTTTTGGAGATTAAAATGGAAGAAGGCATTGCAAGTGTAATGGCCAACCTAGCTATTCAACTAGGTATCTTGATTTTTGCAGTTCGCTTTATTGGAAAATTATTTAAAAAAATCAAAGTTCCAACAGTTCTAGGCGAATTACTTATTGGTGTTATTATTGGACCTTTTGCGTTAGGTGGTATTGCTCTGCCTGGCTTTCCACAGGGAATGTTCCCGTTAAATTCAGCTGAATTGGCTGTAAGTTCTGAACTTTACAGTTTTGCACAGATTGCTTCTATCATTTTGCTTTTTGCATCTGGACTTGAAACTGACTTAAAACTTTTCTTAAAATATTCTATCGCTGGTGGAGTTATCGGTATCGGTGGAGTAGTTTTCTCTTTCGTCCTTGGAGATTTAGTTGGAGTTTGGTTGCTTCACACAAATTTTATGGATGTAAGATGTTTGTTCCTCGGAATTATGTCTACTGCAACTTCTGTAGGAATTACGGCTCGTATCCTTTCTGACAAAAAGAAAATGGATAGCCCTGAAGGAGTTACAATTCTTGCGTCAGCAGTTTTTGATGATGTTTTAGGTATTATTTTATTAGCAGTTATCCTTGGAATCGTTGCAGTTATCAGCGGAACTGGTGCTTCAATTTCTGGTCTTGAAATTGCAAAAATCGCAGGAAAAGCTTTTGGAATTTGGCTTGCTTTTACAGCACTTGGACTTATTTTTTCAAAACAAATTGCAAAATTCTTAAAATTCTTTAAACATTCATTTGATTTCTCAATTTGTGCTTTAGGAATCGCTTTGTTACTTGCTGGTATTTTTGAAAAACAAGGCTTGGCAATGATTATTGGTGCTTATGTAACAGGACTTTCACTTTCAAGTACAGATATTGCTCCGATTATCCAAGAAAGAATCCACGGACTTTACGATTTCTTTGTTCCGATTTTCTTTGCGGTTATGGGTATGATGGTAAATGTTGGTGAAATGCTTAGCAAAGAAGTTTTAGTTTTTGGTGCAATTTACACAGTTATCGCAATTTTAGCAAAAGTTATAGGATGTGCTTTCCCTGCTATGCTTATGGGATTCAATTTCAAAGGTGGATTACGAATTGGTTGTGGTATGATTCCTCGTGGAGAAGTTGCCCTTATCATCGCTGGAATCGGACTTACAGCTGGAATTTTGGACGAAAAACTTTTTGGTGTAGTAATTCTTATGACTTTGGTAACAACTTTGGTTGCTGCTCCATTTTTGAATTTTTCACTTTCTTTGCATGGAAGAGGAACTAGAAAAGAAACTTCTACAGAAGATGGAATTACACTTTCTTGGGATTTTGAATCTGATGAAATTGCCGACTTGGTAATTGATATGCTTTTGAAAAATCTTCGTTCTGAAGGTTTTTATGTTCAAATGATGAACATTAACGAAGGAATTTCTCAAGCAAGAAAAGGAAATACAGTTCTTTCAATTAAGGAAGAAGAAAGCGTTGTAACTATCGAAACTTCTGCCGAAGCTGAAGCTTTTGTAAAAACTTCAATGTACGAAATGATTTTAGGTGTAATCAAATTAATCAATAAATTGAAAGAAAGTTTTGACGGCGTTTCTCTTAAAAAAGATATTTTGGATTCAGATTCAACTGATGCCGATTCTGAACATGAGTTCAAAAAACTTATAAGCCCAGAACTTATCATTACTGAATTAAAATCTGAAACAAAGGAAGATTTGCTTAAAGAAATGGTAATGGTTTTGACAAATTCAGGAAAGGTTCGTGATTGGGAACATGTTTACAAAGATGTTCTTGATAGAGAAAAAATCATGAGTACAGGAATGGATAAGGGAATTGCAATTCCTCACGCAAAAAGCGAAGGCGTTGTTTCTGCTTGTGTTGCTGTAGGTATCAAAAAAGAAGGAATTGATTTTGATGCTCTTGATAAACAACCTTCAAAGATTTTCTTCTTGATTGTTTCTCCTAAAAAAGCAAATTCTCCACATCTTCAAATTTTGGCTTCTGTTAGTTCAATCGTTAGAAATAAAGAAACTTTGGAAAAAATCTTTAACGCAAATAATGCAGAAGAGATTTGCAAAATCTTAAAAGAAGATTAAATTTGTGGTTGAATTTTGTAGTTTAATATAATTTATAATAAAGTATTAACAACAAGCCCCTTTCCTAAGTTATTACCTCCACTTAGTGCAAAGGGGTTTGTTTTTGCTGTATTGATGGCGTTTTGTATCTTGTCTTGATAATCTTTTATTATTGCATCTACTTGAGAGTCTGTTAAATCTGTAGGAAGTTTTGGTTTTGTGGTATTATTCTGGATTTTTACTAATTGGTCAATTAAAGTATTGAGAATATTGATTTTGCTTACAGATACACCACTGTCAGAGTTTTTTGTGGATGCATATCCAGAAACATGCTCAAATTGAGAATATACTACTTGATTAGGTTCTACTTGTACATAAATTTTTCCAGAGCCTACGCCGCCATTTACCATGGAGCCATAAGGCGTTGGATTTAAAATATTAATTCCCGATACCATAAAAATTCCTTCCTCGTTTATAGTATCGGAAATTAAATAAAATATATTAGAAATATTGTTTATTCCAATCAGATATTTTGTCTAAAAGTGCTTGTTCTGTTACTTGAGATTCTGTATTAGTTGCTTCAAGTAAGTACGGAATTATAACTTTTTCTTTAATTTTATCCCAATGTGGTGGAAGAATATTAGGTGTTTGTAAATATTCTGCGATTGGTAAATTTCCCATTAGTTTTGAATTGAATTGAGTAAAAACCCTTTCGTTTACGCTTTTTATTGCAGAAAAACCACCAGCAATTCCAAAAGTAGATGTATTTAATTTCATATTTTTATTTCTTTCAAGAATTGCTTTTTGAGTATCTTCCTTCATCAACCAAAGGATGAAAGTTTCTGCTGCTTCTATATTTTTTGCTTTTCTATACAAACCAAGTGAAATTATGTCATCTTCCACAGGAATTTTGTTGTCAAAGTGAATCCATCTAAAATCAACATCGCTTAATTTTTCTTCAGGAATAGAAAAAAGTTTATCGCTTGTTGTGTAAGAAAATAAACAATGCTCAGTTGAAACAAGTTTGTAACCTGGCATATACAAATATTTGAACGAAAAATCCTCTTCGCTGCTTGTTGATTCGTTATTAGTTGTTGTCCAATCTTTTAAATAATTTATAGTGTTTTCTATATTTGTTTTATCCCAAGAAAATAATCTACCTTGTTCCTGAAAGTTACTTCCTTGCATTTTGGCTACGGCGTATAAAAAGTCGCTATTCCATCTAGGTGCAAATCCCATGGATGTAAAAATTTTTGATTTATTCTTTTTGTTGTAAGTTGCAGAAATTTCTTTTATTTCATCAAGTGAAAGCAAATAATTGTTTTTTATCAAATCCTTGTTTTGTTTTGAAAATATAATAACAGGAATATTGAAACTTATCGGTAAAAGATATTGATTATCATTTATGTTACCAACTTCAAGTAATTGAGGATAAAAAACCTGCTTTTGCATCTGTACATTTTTTAACAAATAATCAAGAGGGATAAAATTTTTTCGAATTGTTTGATTTTTTAACCAAGGGCCAATTACAATGTCTGGCGGAGTTTCGTCTTTTGCAACAGGGAAAGCTTCAGCTGGACTTTCTTTGTAAACTACAATAGCTTTATAATCGTCTTGGCTTGCATTAAAAAGTTCTACATAAGAGGCAAATTCACTCTTATTTGTCCAAATAATAATTGGATTTTCGTATGTGGAATTACAACTAAAAGACAAAAAGCCTACAAAGGCAATTAAAATTCCTTGTAGACTTTTTGCAATTTTTGATTTATTTTGAAGCACTCTTTAGTTCCTCAGCAGCTTTATAAACAGCTTCGTAAGTTTGGTCAATATCGCGTTTATCAAGACTTGAGAAAGCAACACGCAATGTTTTATCGTCGATTGCGATTGTTCCTACTTGATATTCGTGTAAAAGTTTTTGGCGCAATTCTTCAGCATTTACACCGTTACAACGCAAACTCATAAAATATCCTGAGTTAAATGGCATTGGTGATAAAACTGGATGACCTTTTTTTGTGTCGATATAAGCACGAGCTTTTCGATAGCGGCCTTCAAGAATTTGTCTAAAATGTTGTTTTTCTTCTTCAAGGTTTGGATCTTCAAAAGCTTTAAGCAAAATTGATTGTGATGGAGTTGCACAGCAAGAAACTGATGAACGAATTACACCCATCAATTTTTTTACAAGAGCGTCATATTGTTCTGCTGTAAAACCTTTGCAACCAAATGTCAAAAATCCACAACGCATTCCCCAAACATAATCTTCTTTTGTAGGTCCGTCGATTTTTACTGCCAAAACATTTTCGTGAATATCAGCAAGATATGCAAATAAAGATTGAGTTTCGATATTTTCTTCGTAGTTTAATCCAAAGTAAGCATCGTCACAGCAAACTAAGATTTTTGCTCCAGATTCAGCAACTTCTTTTACAACTTTGCAAATTTGTTGTGCTTCATCTTTTGTAGGGCTGTATCCTGATGGATTTTGTGGGAAGTTTAAGATAACACGAACTTTTCCTGTTTTCTTAGCTTCTTCTTCCATTGCTGATTTTAATGCATCAATGTTGAATCCACCTTCGTATCCATCGCCCCAGAACATTTGAAATTGCTTTAAGTTTGCATTTCGTCTTGATTCTACAACAAGAGCGTAGTTGTCCCAAGAAGGATCACAAGCAAGTAAGTCTTCGCCTTCTGATAAGAATAAATCAGAAATATATGAAATTCCTGCTGTTAAACCTGGTACAACAACTGGTGTTGAAATATTTTTTCCTTTGAGAGATGGATTTTTTACAAAAAGTTTTTCTTTCCAAAGTTCTCGTAATTTTGGAAGCCCAGCTGTTGGAGCGTAAGCTACAGATTCACTTGTTGATAAAGTTGGAAGATGTTTTTGTACTGCTGGTAAACAAACAGGTAATCCATCATTTACTGTGATTCCAATTGTTGCATTTGCTTTTTTCCCAAATTGTTTTGCTTCGGCACTTTGTGCTATAATACCTTTTGGAAAAAACATGCGTTTACCCATGTCTGATAATAAATAATCAACTGTGGTATTTTCTAAAATCTTATTGAGTTCTTGTGCTAAAATATGTATCATGATAATCTATATTATTATGAAACGCGAATTGTCGTCAATAACATTGAAGGCAATATTTTTTATCAGGCTAAAAAAAGAGGTTTTTTATGAGCGATTCAAATCAATTACAACAAGATTGTCTTTGGTGTAGAAATATTATCGAAGATTGTAAAAAAGAAGTAGGAAAGCGAATTATTGGTCAAACTCAGGTTTTTGACGGAATTTTTACTGCAATGATTACTGGCGGTCATGTTCTTTTAGAAGGTGTGCCAGGACTTGCAAAAACTTTGGCTGTAAAAACTTTTGCAGAAATTTCAGGATTGAGTTTTAAGCGCATTCAGTTTACTCCAGATTTGCTTCCAGCTGATGTAACAGGAACTATGCTTTACAATCAAAATGAAAGTTCTTTTTCAGTTCGAAAAGGTCCAATTTTTACAAATATCGTTTTGGCAGACGAAATAAACCGTTCTCCAGCAAAAGTTCAATCTGCTCTTCTTGAAGCTATGGCTGAAAAACAGGTTACAATTGGGGAACAAACTTACGAACTTCCAAAACCGTTTTTAGTTTTGGCAACTCAAAACCCAATTGAACAAGAGGGAACTTACAATCTTCCAGAAGCTGAATTGGATAGATTTTTGTTAAAAGTGAAAGTTCCATATCCAATGCCAAATGAAGAAGTTAAAATCGTAAAAGCTGGTGGAAATCCAGAAAATATTTATGTACGACAGATTTTGGACAAGGAAATGTTAGACAAATGCCGAACTTTACTTGATTCTATCGTTTGTGATGACAGAATTATTGAATATATCGTTTCTATTGTTTCTGTAACTCGCCCAGAAATTGCAGGCGCTCAAAAAGGAAATGATATTTTGCGTTACATCAGTTACGGGGCTTCTCCTCGAGCAAGTATCGCTTTGGCAAAATGTGCAAAAGCAAGAGCCTTATTCCAAGGTAGAACTTTTGTTTTACCAGAAGATGTAAAAGTTACAGCTCCATCTGTTTTACGCCACAGACTTGTACTTTCTTACGAAGCTGGTGCTGACGGTGTTACTGCCGACGAACTTATCGACAAAATCGTTTCTTTTATTCCAGTTCCTTAATTTTTGAGGTTTAAATGAAAAAAGAATCTTTGTTGATTTCTGATAGCAATACTCTTGCAAAAAGTGCTGCTTCTTTAAGACTTAGAGCTCGTTCCATTGCTGAAGGTTTGCGACAAGGTAATTTTTCTTCCATGTTCAAAGGGCAGGGAATTGATTTTGCTGGAGTTCGTGAATATTTGCAAGGTGATGATATTCGTTCTATCGATTGGAATGTAACTGCCAGAATGGGAAAAACTTTTGTAAAACTCTACGACGAAGAACGGGAACAAATCGTGTTTTTTATCGTAGATCGTTCGTTATCAATGGAAACTGGTTCTTCAAATCTTACTCGACTAAATTTGGCAAGTGAAACTGGCGCTTTGCTGTTACTTGCGGCAAATTCAAATTCTTGTCCTGTGGGGTCAGTTTTTTTTGACGGAAAAATCAATTTTTCTTGTATGCCAAAAAATTCATTAGACCAAACAATGTTGATTCTTTCAAAATTTGCACAACGAGAAGAAGTTGTAACAGAAGGTTCTGCTTTATCAAGTGCTATAAAAGGCGCACAACAAATTTTGAAAAATCGTTCTATGGTTTTTATTTTGTCAGATTTCAGATGTGAAGATTATCAAGATAATTTAGCTCGACTTGCTCAAAAACACGATGTTGTTGCAATTCGTTTTACAGATGCAAATGATTTTGAACTTCCAGATTTTGGAATGGTACAAGTTCAAGATCCAGAGACCAAAGCAACAAAAATCTTTCCTAGTTTTTCAACTTCATTTAAAAGAGCTTGGAGAGAAAATTCAAACAATGTTTTAGATCGTTGGAAATATATGTGCAAAAAAAATGGAGTGATTCCTTTAACAATTTCTACTGCAGATGACCCTGCATTGCGTCTTTCTAGATTTTTTGCAGTTAAGGAAGTAAAATAAATGGCAAAAACTACAAATCAAAATCAGAATGTTGTGCAACTTACAAACGGACAATTTTTTGTTAGCCCAAAAGAGATTTTTTGTGGAGACAAAGTATTTTTACAATATCAATCCTTGCTTACTGATGATGTGGTTCTTTCTTTGGTAAATGTTTTGCCTATTCACATAACAGATTCTAAAATATTGCCTAAATATGTAAACATTAATCCTGAAATTTGTACTGTAGAAAGTTTTGATTTGTTTGTAGAAGGAAATATGTTAATTTACCAAGTAAATTGTGTAGGTTGGCAAATTGGTAAAGTTATAATTCCTTCCTCCAGATTGAAATTGGATTCAATTACAATAGAATTGCCAAGTTGCGATTTTAGTGTTGTTTCTATTTTGGAAAAAACAGGTGAAAGTTCAATTCAGCCTGCTTTACCTCCAATTCTTTTACCAGGGACAACTTACAAGGTCTATGGATTTGTATTTTTAGGAATTGTTATTTTAGGACTTTTAATTTTTACTTTGATAAAAAGTTCAAAAATTTTTAGATTTTTCAAAAATATTTTTATTGCGTACAAATACAAAAAAAATTATAAGAAATGTCTTAACTTACTAAAAAAATTGAATAAAAATACACAAAAACTTTCTGACATTAAATTTGCCGAAGAATTACAAACTATTATGCGAACATTTTTTGCATTTAGATTTTCAGAAAAAGTTTATAATTTGGCAACTTCAGAAATAATCAGTTGGTTTTCTTCAATTTATAATTTGATTTTGCCTGAACAAGCCGAGCAAGCTATTCAGTTATTTTATGAACTTATGTTGCGTTGTGATTTTATACGATTTTCTGGAAATTCAGTTGTTGGTGCCGATTTAACTGATGATGAAAAAGAACAGTTAATTCAAAAAGGATGCGACATAATGTCTCTTATCGAAAAAGGAATTGCCAATGCTTAGTTTTTCTTCATACAGTTCTTTGTTATTGATTTTATTGATTCCTCTTTGGTTTTTCTTAAAAAAGATGGGAATTTTAACTTCTCATTCGTTTCCTTTGCTTTTTACAGAAGATACAAAAAAATTCTTTGATGGAAATACAAAATCTTTTAAGTTTTTTTTTGTTGTTTCTACAATTTTATTTTGTCTTGCATTTATCTTTGTTGTAATTGCATTAGCAAATCCGAAAATATCTTATCAAGAAAAAAGATATATTTCACGCGGAACAGAAATCATTTTTATTGTTGATTCAAGCCCTTCCATGTCTGCTTTAGATATTGGTGAAAGCACTAGATTGCAAGCGGCTAAAGATTCAATTTTGTATGTAACTCAAGGAATGCCAGAAACTGCTTTTGGGCTAGTTGCTTTGGGTACAGAGGCAGTTTGTTTAGTTCCTCCTTCTATGGATTTTGAAATTTTCAAAAAGCAACTAGAAAATATCAAAATTGGTGATTTAGGCGACGGAACTGCTTTAGGAGTTGGAATAAGTACAGCTGTATATCATCTCTCTTCTTCTGTAGCGCCACAAAAAGCAATCGTTTTGATTACTGATGGCGAAAACAATGCAGGAACAGTTCATCCGTATACTTCTGCAAAATTGGCAAATGAATATAAAATTCCAATTTATGTGTTGGGAATTGGAACCACAGGAACAGTTCCTGTAGAATACACTGACCCAAAAACTGGCAAAGTATATTCAGGCTATTTAGAATCAGGTTTTAATTCAAAAAGCCTTGAAGAAATTGCAAGAATTACAAAGGCAGATTATTTTGATGTACAAATTTTACCAGATTTAAAAGATGTTATTTCTAGCATTGTAAGAAACGAATCTGTTGTGCCTCACTTTTATACAGTTTTAATTGATAAGCAATATTATTCGTTGTTTTTATTTTTAAGTATTTGCTGTATCATTCTTGGTTATATTATTAAAAGATTTTATTTGAGGAGTATTGTATGATTTTTGAACGACCACAAATGTTATTGTTACTTCTTTTAATTTTAATTCCCTTGTTTTATGTATTTCCAAAGATAAAAAAATTAAATACATCTCCAAATTTTTTGTATAAAAATAAAAATGCAACAAAAAACTACATAAAAAAAATTCAGTCTACGGTATATGCAAGAAGTGCTTTTTTTATACTTTCTTGGATATGTTTGGTAATCGCTTTTGCGGGACCTTATTGGGGCACTGAAGTTGTGCAAGTTCAAAAGACTGGAAATGCTGTTTCTTTTGTTTTTGATATTTCATGGAGCATGACTGCACAAGATGTTTTGTCAGAAGATTCAACTTTTGAAACACGATTGGACGCTGCGAAAAAACTTGCAAAAAATTTGTTGCTTCCAAACAAAAATGAAGATACTGTTAGCGTTTCTGTAGTTTTAGCAAAGGGCGATGGATTTGTTGCAGTTCCGCTTACAGAAGATCACGAAGCAGTTTTTTCTGTTATAAACGCTTTATCTCCAAACTTGATGACTTCAAAAGGAAGTAATATCGGAGCGGGAATTGAAACTGCAATCGCTTCTTTTCCTTCTACGCAAGCACGACAAGGAACAATCGTTGTTTTTACGGATGGTGAAGAAACAATTCAATCTTTGGAAAAATCTTTAGAGAATGCAATCAATCATGGAATTGGTGTTTATATCGTTGGTTTTGGTAACTCAGAAGGAACTTCACTTCAACTTGGCGAAAATAAAATCGTAACTTCGTTAAAAGAAAAAGAACTTCAAACAATGATTTCAAATTTCAAGAAGAAAACATCTTTGTTTAATATTCCTTTGTATTATTTGCATAATTCTCAAGGAACTAAAGAATTATTAAAAGCCTTATATCCAAAAGATTTTAATTTAGAACAAACTTACCAAAATGGGTATGAAATAAAAAAAGTTGCAAGGCATAATCTATTCATTTTAGCATCTTTGTTATTTTTTGTTTTAGGAATAATTGTTTCTTACAAAAAAATTAAATTTTCAAAAATTGTTTCTACAAGTTCAGTTTTTTTAGTTTTGATGATGCTTTCATCTTGTACACAAAATTTGAAAGATTCATTTAGTTTGCTAGAAGGAAATATTTTTTGGCATCAAAAAAAATATCAACAAGCTGAAATGAAATTTTTGCAAACCTTAAATTCAAGTGAAGAAACTCAAAATAAAATCACTGAACAATATGCAATCTACGGATTAGGTTCTTCGTATGTTATGCAAAACGAAGAAGTTGCGGCATTAAATCGCTTAGAAAGTATTTCTGCGGATGCTCCAGATGAACTTAAGTTTGCTTCTTTTTATAACATCGGAGTTTTATCTTATTCCCTTGGAAATTACGAAAAATCAATTCAATCTTTTAAAGATGCATTATTGATAAATCCAAAATCTATTCATGCAAAAATAAATTTAGAATTAGCTTTACGACAAGGTTCAAAATCTGTTCAAAGTAGCAATTCTCAAATAAAAACTGCTTCTGAAAGCAAAGAAAATTCAGTTTTAAAAGATGCTGTTTTTTCTATCATTAGGGAGAACGAACAAAAACAATGGAAAAATCAAGAAAAACAAGAAGATTCTCACAGTCCAACAGATTACTAATCTGTGCAGTTCTGTTATTTTTATTTAATACAATTTCTTTATTTGCTCACAGATATTCTTATGCAGTTTTTAAGCCAGTTGAAGAATATGTTTTTGCAGATGAGGATACTGCTTTTGAAACAATAATTTACAATATGCGTCCTGCTGATGTTTTGGTAACCGTTCAAACTTTGCCAGAAAATGTAACATTTGTTTCTTCTGAAAAAACTGAAATTCTTGACGAAAATGGAAGAAGCACAAGAATTAGAATTGTTTTGCATTTTAACGATGTTGGAAAATTCAATTTACCTCCTGTCGCCTCCAGAATTAGATATGGTTCTTACAAATTGTCTATCGCGCCTGTAAATGTTTTGTATAATCCGCAAACAATTCAGCCGATAGTTAAATTTTCAGTTTTAGAGCCAACTGACAAGCTTTATTTTGAAGGTCAGCATATAAAGATAAAATTGTCTGCTTTTTTTGCGTCAAACATTTACAGCTTTTCAACATCGCTAAATGAGGATTCTGTTTTTTATCCTGAAAATGAATTAGTCTCTTTACCTTTAGAAATTGAAAAATTTTCAGACACAGAATATCCTATTGGAATTTTTGAGTTTATTCCTCTAGCCAGTGGAAAAATTGAAGTTCCCGAAGTTTCGGTTAGGGTGAAAGCTTGGAATGGCATGGAAAAAATTGCAATTTCTGAGCCTCTTGTTTTGAACGTAAAAAAATCTGTAAAAGTAGAAATTGCTTTGCCAGAAGAAAATAAACAAGTTCAAATTGAACAAGACGCCAAGGTTTCCGAGAATATTTCTAAAACTTCAAAGAAGGAAGAAGCAAAAAAATACGAAGACAAAGTTCACAAAATCAAAGAACTTAGATTAAGTGAAAAAAATAAAATTTTGCCGCTTTCACTTATAAAAGAACGCAAACAACTTGAAAGTGAATGTGGTTTGCAAAATACACAAAATGAACTTTCAGAAGGAATTTTTTACATCATTTTGGGTGTTTTTGCAATCTTTGTTATTCTTTTTGTAATTTTTGCTATTTTTAGAAAAAAAATTTACATGGTAATTTTTGTGGTTTTATCGCTTATAATGCTGCTTATCGTTGGAGTTTACAAATTTCAATTAAATAAAGATTATGCTCTTGTACTTTATGGAGAAGTGCTATCAATTCCAGAAGAGTCATCTTCGATAAATGTTACACTAAATTCAGGTTTTAGAGTTGAGATAAAAGGCGAAACAAAAGATTGGATTTTCATAGAATATTCTAATTCAACTGGTTGGATAAAACGAGAGAATTTATTATTTTTAAAATAAAATGCTTGTAACTTATTCAATTTTTGACTATTTTTATAAATGAGGATTCAAAATGGATGATTTATATAAAATTCTTGAAGTAGAAAGAACTGCAACTCCAGAACAAATAAAAAAGGCTTATCGTGAATTGGCAATGAAATATCATCCTGATAGGAATCCAGGTGATTCAGTTGCTGAAGAAAAATTCAAAAAGATAAGTGCCGCTTATTCTGTTTTAAGTGATGAAACAAAAAGAAAACAATATGATATGTATGGAAGTACCGATAGTTCTGCAGGTTCTAAGACTTATAACGGAGAGCAAGGTTTTGGTGGTTACTATCAAGGAAATCCTTTTGAAGAATGGTTTAATGAGGCTAAAAATTATAATTGGCGTTCTCAATATGAATACGAAACTTCAAATAATAAATACGAAAAGCCTACAAAAGCAAAGGCTTTCGGAAAACTTTTATCAAGTTTGCTGAGTATTTTGATTGGTTTCGGTTTGTTTAGATTTTCATTTTTTTTGCTACCAATAGGCCCAATCCTTTGCATAGTTGCTATTGCAAATGGATTTTCTGGAGCTTTAAGTGCTGTCAAATATATTTTGACGCCTAAAAAGTAGCAAATAAACTAAATAAGAACTAGCGTTCGCGGAAGATAATTCTTCCTCTGTTTAGATCGTAAGGAGAAAGAGCAACTTTTACGCTGTCTCCTGGAACAATTCTGATATAGTGCTTGCGCATTTTTCCTGATAGGTGAGCAAGAATTATGTGTTTGTTCTGTAATTCTACTCTGAACATAGTGTTTGGTAAGGCTTCTCTAACAATGCCTTCAACTTCAATAGCTTCTTCTTTAGCCACGATTCCTCCAAAAAAATATAGTAAAAAAATGCAAAATTCATTTGCTTTTTTTCTATTTCATACTTATAATTTTATGAGTAAGTGAAACCTTTGTCAACATAGGAGATTGTATTTATGGAAAAAGATTTTACAACAAAAATCAAAGAATCTTTAATTGAACAGAAAAAAGAAATTATTGCACAGTTAATGTCTACAAGTTCTGAATTTAGAACTATAGTTGAATATATGGATGCAAAAGATAGCATTGATATCGCTTCTGATGAAAATGATCGCACAATGCTAGAAGCTGTTGGAACAAAAGATTTAAATCGCTTAAAATTGATAGATTCTGCTCTTACACGAATTGAACAAGGAAAATATGGTCTTTGCTTAAAATGTGGTAAAAAAATCCCACAGGCAAGATTAGAAGCAATTCCTTATGCTTTAATGTGTATCGAGTGTAAATCTGCCGAAGAAAAGCGCAATCGTTAGGAATCTATTTTTTGGGAATGCCATCTGCCATTGGATAAATATTGAGTTTCAGTATAACCTGCACAGATGGCATTTTTTATTGCAATTTCGTAACCTGTATCAATGTGATCAAAATTATGTGCATCTGAGTTTATTGTTATAGGAATATCGAAAGATTTTAGCATTTTTAAAAAATCAACTGATGGATATGTGTCCATTAAAGAACCTCTTGCAATTCCACCATAATTAACTTCTATAATTTTTCCGCTTTTTGCTATTGTTTTTGCTGTAGCACTTAGTTCGTTTTTGTACCATTGTGAATTTTCATCAAAGAATTTTACAGTTGAGTTGCGTTTTCTTAAAATATCTAAGTGCCCTATTATGTCAAAATTAAAAGAAGTTGCCATTTCTCTTACCAAAGCAAAATAATTTTGACAAGCTTTTTTACCATCACCATCAAAAAGCAATTCAATTCCTTGCTGTACTTCCTCTGCAAAACTATCGATAGAAAAACAATTTACAGGAATATCGCTTTCTTCTTGAATAAACCCCTTTTTTTCTGGTTCATCTAGATTTACAACATAGTGAACAGAACCAATTATATAATCTGGATTAAATTCTGCAAAACGAGATTTATCTGGCGTACAAACCAAAGGAAGATAATCTGCTTCAAATCCGAGGCAAATTTCAATTTTATCTTTATATTGTGATTTTAACCTTTGAATTTCGTTTACATAATCAGCGTGTTTGTTAGGATTGATATGCCAAGAAGATTTATATGGATATGCCGAATGAGAAGAAAATCCCAAAATGTCAAATTTCTTTTCAATGGCTGAAGTAACAATTTTTTCGGCAGTAGTTTTTCCATCACAAAAATTTGTGTGTGTGTGATAATTTGTTTTAATCATTTTCTAAATCCTGTTTTTGTTCTTTTACTTCTTTTATAAAAATTGAAAAAAGTGCAGAGAATTTAGAGATAGAATTTATAACTTCGTTTATGTTTTTTTCTTTTGAGTATCGTTCCATTTGATAGGCTGTACTGTAAAGGCTCTTTGCAGAAATTGTGCTAGAACTTCCTTTTAATGTGTGTGCTATTCTTGCCAATTCTTCAAAGTTGTTATTATATAAAGCCGATTTTGCTTGAATAATTAAAATTCTTGTTTGAGAAATATATTCATCTATAAGTTTTTTTGCAAATTCAATATCGTTTGAAACCGTATCAAGGAAATCAATTTTATCCCAAATATTTTCTTTGTCTTGCGATAAATCAAATTTTTCTATAAAGGTATATTTTTTTCTTCTGTTTTTTTGTGTTGCAGAAATATTTATTACAGATTTCCATTTTTTTAAGAGATTTTGAATATCTTGCTTTTTGAAAGGTTTTACCAAAATATCATTCATTCCTGCTTTTTGATATTCTTCAAAATCTTGCGTATCTGTATTTGCTGTACATGCAATAACAATTCCGTCGTAAGGAAATTTTCTGATAGTTGAAGTTGCTTCAATTCCGTTTACAAAAGGCATTTGAATATCCATAAAAATTATGTCGGTATCTGGATTTTCTTTTACTATATCGATAGCTTCTTTGCCATTTTCTGCTTCAAGAACTTCTGCATTCAAACTATTTAAGAAGGAAACTAGAAGTTTTCTGTTTACAGGATGGTCTTCTACCGCAAGAATTTTAGTTTTTCTTTCAGATGTGATTTCAGCTTCATCTTCTACAACTTCTAAGTCTACAATTTCATCTTCTTGTTCTGAAAGCAGTTTGTGTAGATTATGCAATTTTACTGGTTTGTACAAATATCCATTGAACCAACCGAGAATTTTCATCTTTGCATCTTTATCTATATTTCCTTCAGGTGTTAACAAAAAGAGTTTGGCATTATTTATTTTTTTATTATTGTTGATTTCTGAAGCTAAACGCCAACCGTCCATAACTGGCATTTGCATATCAATAAAAACAACATCAAATGGATTTTTTGCTTCTGCTGATAAAGTTAAAAATTCCAATGCTTGATAGCCAGAATTTGCAATTTCAATATTCGTATAGCCTAGAAATTCTAACTTTGACTTAATATTTATCAATGTTTCTTTGTAATCATCAACAAGAAGGATTTTAGAAGATTTATTTGCTTTATCGATTAAATTCAAATTGAAAAATTCTTCTTTATTGATGTTAGAAATTTCTGGGATTGAATACGGAATTGTAACTGTAAAAGTTGTTCCACCATAAGAATTTGTTTCAACGCAAATGTTTCCGTTCATCAATTCGGTAAGTTTTTTACAAATTGATAAACCAAGCCCTGTTCCACCAAATTTTCTTGTTGTGGATTTATCAACTTGATAATATTCGTTAAAAATCTGTTCTTGTTTTTCTTGTGGGATTCCGATTCCTGTATCTTCAACTTTCAAAATTAAATTTTGTTGTTCAGCATTAAAATCCACAATAAGTTTTATGTGACCTTCTTTTGTGAATTTTACAGCATTTTTTATCAAATTTACTAAAATCTGCTGAATTCGTGTTGGGTCGCTAATTATAACTTGTGGAAGGTTGTAATTTATTTGTGTTAGAATTTCGATATCTTTGTTATGAGCTTCGATACATACCAAATCTGAAATTTGTTCAAATCGTTTTATAGCAGGAAATTGTATATATTCTATTTCAAATTTACCTGATTGAATTTTAGAAATATCCAATACATCATTTGATAAAGTTAATAATATATCTGCACTAAATTGTAATTGACGCAAATATTCTAGCTGTTCTTTATCAAGGTTTGTTTCTTTTAGTAACTCCAAAGTTCCAATTATTGTTTGCACTGGTGTTCTGATTTCATGTAAAGCTGTTGCTAAAAATTGTGTTTTAGAATCTTTGTCTGTTATACTCATTTGTCTACATAGTATCCTTTGAACGCAAAACCTCTATTGCTTTTTGTAGCAAAACTTCTGGCTTTAGTGGTTTTACAAGATATGTTTTTGCCCCTAAACTGAGTGCTTGCATTATTGCTTCTCGAGTTTTTTCGCTTGAATAAACGATGCTTGGTGAAAAATATTGTTTATTTTGTAATATTCTTAATACATCAAATCCTGAAATTCCAGGAAGATTTACATCAAGAATAATTAAATCGTATTCGGTTTTGTTTGTTGAAGTTAAAAATTCATTTCCAGATGCAAAACAAGAGATTTGAGCATTTATGCTGGAAAATGCGTTTTCAATTAAAGTTCTTGTAACACTATCATCTTCTACGATTGCGATTGTTGTTGCTAAGCCTGAATCATCTTCTGCTTCTTCTTGGCTTGTATCAGAGTGAAAACTTAGTAGGACAAGACCTTGGTTCATATCATCTGTAGAAGCAAGAACTTTTTCGGCAATTATTTCTGCAAGATTGGTTGATGCAGTTTTATCAATTATTGAATTTAAGATGCCAGGTAAATTTGTTGCAACTTGAACTCCAGAATATTGGAAATGCCCCATAACTAAATCTTTTGTAAAAGTATCTTCTGTGATAATTTTTAGATTCTTTGGCTGAACTCTCTCATCAGCAAGGATATTATCAAGTAAAAGTTCAAGATTTGAACCGTCAACAAATGATAGCGTTAAATCTGACATCATTAAAACTACTTTTGGCGTTGTAATATGCGTCAAATTGATAATTTCTGTTAATCGGTATTTTAAGATTGATAATTTTTCGCGATTTAATCCATGTGCAATTTCTATAAAAATGATGTTATTATTTACATGCATTTCCATTGTGCATAATGTTGAATCAAATGCAAAAGTTGTCATTAGTGATTTTGCAACTGCTTTGAAAAAAATATCAAATTTTATTGGTTTATGAAAATATTTAATTACATTGAACTGAGAAAGAGAAGAAACTAATTCTCGTTCCATTGTAGGTCCTGTAATTATGATTGGAATTTTATTTGCGTTAGGGTCGTTTCGTTTTTTTGTAAGAAAATCGTAAAAATCATCGTGAGCTTCTTCAATGTCGATTATTATTAAATCTGGAAGGGCAGATAGCATTTTAGGAAATGCATCTTTTTTGATTTCTGCAAATCCAACTTTGATTTTTTCTGTATTTAATTTATCTTTTAGAAATCCACTAAAAAGTGGAGGAGCATCAATAATCAACACCTGTTTCATGCAATATATTGTACTTCATAATATTAAAATTTACAAGCAAAGAATTTTACTAAAATATTTTTGTTTTCATTTTGAAATTTCGATATGGTTTGACAGTATATCTTTACTGATATAAAATGATAATGAAAGTTTGCTCGGCAAATTTGTTATCAATTTATTTTAATTATTTTAAGGTGAATATATGCAATGGTTTGAAAACGAAAATTTTTGGTTAAATTATGGACCAATTATGTTTGAGCCTCAACGCTGGGCAGAAGCTCCAAATGTGGCAGAAGCAATTTGTAATATCGCAGGTTTATCAAAAGGAAATTCCATAATGGATGCTGGATGTGGACCTGGACGAGTTAGCGTAGAACTTGCTCTAAAAGGCTTGGATGTTACTGGCGTGGATATTATTCAACCTTTCTTGGATGCCGCAAAAGAAACTGCCGACGACGAAGAAGTTAATCTAAATCTTGTAAATGCCGACTTACGATATTTTAAATCTGAAAATAAATTTGATGCAATCGTAAATCTTTACACTTCCTTTGGATATTGTGATTCTATCGAAGAAGATATGCTTATTCTAAAAAATATCTTTGCCAACTTAAAAGATGACGGCTGGTTTATCATGGAATCAACTTCTAGAGAAATCGCAGTAAAATATTTTACAGAAGGCGAATGGTTTAAAAGAGCCGGAAAAACCGTTTTAACAGAATTTAGCGTAGAAGGCGCTTGGGAAGGTTTGCGTTCAAAATGGATTTTAATCGACGATAAAACCAACGAACGAATGGAACATGTTTTTGTTCAGCGACTATATTCCGCCATCGAACTAAAACGAATGCTCCTTGCCATCGGATTTAAAACCTGCGAAATCTACGGCGACTTTGAATTTTCGCCCTACAACGAAAAAGCCAGAACAATGGTGCTTGTGTGTAGGAAGTAGGGGGAAAAGCGATATGTAGAAGAAAAATATTTCTTCTACATAAAAGTGTTAAAAGGTATGAGATCAATAATAACTTATGGTGATTTTGTTTACAAAACAGATAAGAATAATGAGATTTGTATAAATGGTATTGAAAAAAAATATAGATTTACAATTTTTTTTAAATCTGATAATCGAAAAATAAAATTACGCATTCCATCTAAAATAGATGGAAAATTTGTAAGATATATTGATTCTGAAGCTTTTAAATTTTGTACTGAAATTAAGAGCGTAAAAATTCCTAATTCGGTAATAGGTATAGGTTCTTCTGCTTTTGACGATTGTAGTTCATTAACAAAAGTTAATATTTTAAATCCCGATGTTAAAATTGGCGGCGGTGTTTTTTCTAGATGTAAAAAACTAAAAAAAGTAAAAATAACAAATAAAAATTATGAAATAGTAAACAAAATTTTATATGATAAAAAAGAAAAGACCGTAGTTTCTTGTTTTTCAGAAGATTCAAATATAATAATTCCCTCATATATTGAGAAAATTGATATAGGGGCTTTTTATTGGTGTAGATTACTAAAAACAATAACAATTCCAGATTCAGTAACAAGTATAAAATATTGTGCTTTTTATGGATGTACCTCTTTAGAAAATATAGAAATACCAAATTCTGTAACAAGTATAGGTATTTTATCTTTTGGATTATGTGATTCGTTGAACAATATAACGATTCCAAATTCAGTAACAAGCATTGATTCTTATGTTTTTTTTAGCTGTAAATCTTTAACAAATATAACAATTCCAGATTCAGTAACAAATATTGGGGATAATGCTTTTTCTTTTTGTGAAAGATTAACAAATTTGAAAATTCCTGATTCTGTAACAATTATCGGAGATAGTGCTTTTTCTCATTGTGAAAGTTTAACAAATTTACAAATTCCAGAATCTGTAGATAATATTGGATCTGGAATTTTTTCTGGTTGTAAAAATCTTGAAGATGTAAAAGTTTTGAATAAAGATTTTGAAATAAAAAATAAAATTTTATTTAATAAAAAAGAAAAATCCATAATTTCTTGTTTTTCAAATGAATCTTTTATATCAATTCCTTCTGAAATAATAAAAATAGAAAATAATGCTTTTGAGTATTGTTGTTCTTTAACAAATATAACTATTCCAGATTCAGTAACTTGTATAGGAAAAAGAGCTTTTCTTAGCTGTTGGATTCTAGCAAATGTAAGATTACCAAAATCATTGACAAAATTAGAAGATGAAATTTTTTCTACATGTGAATCCTTAAAAACTATAACGATTCCAAATTCTGTAACAAGTATTGGAGCAAGTGCTTTTGAGGATTGTCGTTCTTTAACAAATATCACTATTCCAGATTCTGTAACTAGCATAGGGAAAAGAGCTTTTCTTAGATGTTGGTTACTAGCAAATGTAAAATTACCTAATTCATTGATAAAATTAGAAGATGAAATTTTTTCTACATGTGAATCATTGAAAAGTATAACCATTCCAAATTCTGTAACAAGTATAGGTGATGGAGCTTTTTACGGTTGCACATCCTTAAAAAAACTTACAATTCCTTGCTCCGTAAATTCTATCGGGAAAGATGCTTTGTATGCCTGTCCTTCCCTTACTATCCAATGTAATGCGGGAAGTTATGCGGAACAATACTGTAAAGAAAACAATCTAAAATATTTTACAACTCCAGATTGGTTGTTAGATTAGTGCAATTTTCTTCCTCAAACAAAAAAAAGGAATGTTGCGGAAAACCAGCTTTTAGTTTTGCTTGACTTTAGATTTTTACTGGTGTAAACTTTAGATTATTACAAATTAAAACTTTGGATTTTTACCATTGTAAACTTTAGGTTTTACCAAATATTTTAAGGTCGTTTTATGGTTGAAAGAAAGGCAAAACAAGCTTTATTAAGATTAGCATCTCAATTTCCTGTGGTTGCAATAACAGGTCCTAGACAAAGTGGAAAGTCTACACTTGCTAAGATGACTTTTCCAGAAAAAAAATATATTTCTATGGACGATAAATCTTTAAGAGAAGTTGCTAAATCTAATCCAAAAGATTTTTTGTTGGCATTTCCTGAAGGTGCGATTATTGATGAAGTTCAAAAAGTGCCTGAATTATTTGATGCCATAAAATATTATGTTGATAATATGATTTTTAAGCCTGGAAGGTTTATTCTTACTGGTTCTAGTCAATTCAAACTTAAAGAAAATATATCGGATTCTCTTGCGGGGAGAGTTGCATTTTTAAAATTGTTGCCATTTTCAATAAATGAATTAAAAGAAACTGGCAGTATGGATTCAAATCCATATAAAGTGATTTTAAAAGGTTCATATCCGCCACTTTATGATGAAAATAAAAATTTTATTCAAGAAGATTGGTTTGAAAATTATATAGAAGCTTATCTTGATTTAGATGTAAGAGAACATATAAATGTTTCTAATCTTTCAACTTTTAAAAAATTTGTTCAAGTTTGTGCTTTGTATTCTGGGCAAATGCTTTCGATGGATAGTATTGCAAAAAATCTTGGAATTTCAGCACCTACTGTTAAAATTTGGTTATCAATTTTGGAATCTTCTTTTATAATTCATTTTTTAGAACCTGATTTTGATAATCTTGGAAAATCAATAGTAAAAACTCCAAAATTGTATTTTGTTGATACTGGACTTTTGTGTAATCTCTTACGAATCAATTCTATGGAAGATTTGATTTTAAGTTCTTACAAAGGCGCAATCGTAGAAACATTTGCTATTTCAGAATTGTTAAAATATCGTTTGAACCAAGGTCGAAAAGCAAATCTTTCGTATTTTAGAGATTTAAAAGGATTTGAAGTTGATACAATCGCAAATTGGAATCATACTTTTGCAATCGAAATTAAAAGTTCAAGTGAAAGTGAACAAAAACTTTCCGCTAATACTAGAAAATATCTAACACTTCGTAACGATGAAAATTGCAAAGGTGCAATATTTTATCTTGGCGATATAACTATAAACATTAACGGAATAAAATATGTATCATGGCAAGATTGGGGCAATTTTGTAGAGGAATAAACTTTTTTCCCCTACAAGGAATGTGCGAAAAAACATACACGAGTATTTTATAAAAACAATTTATAATAAAAAACAAAAGACCGAATTTTTGCGACTAGCGAAGCGTCAAGCAGAAATTCGGTCTTTGTTTTTTATTGCTAATATGTATTATTTAACTGTAGTAAATGTTTTTTAGTACATTCCGCCCATGTCCCCCATTCCACCTGCTGGCATAGCTGGCATTGGGTTCTTTTCTGGGATGTCTGTGATTGCACATTCTGTTGTGAGCAATAAACTTGCTACAGATGCTGCGTTTTGTAAAGCTGAACGAGTAACTTTAGCTGGGTCGATAATTCCTGCTTCCATCATGTCTTTCCATTCCATAGCGTAAGCGTCAAAACCTACACCTTTTTTAGAATTTTTAGCTTTATCTGCAACGATAGCACCATCGATACCTGCATTTTCTGCGATTTGGCGGATTGGTTCTTCAAGTGCGCGTTTAACGATTTTGAATCCTACTTTTTCGTCGTCTGTAAGTTCAACTTCTGCCTTGTCTAAAGCTAAAGAAGCTTGAATTAAAGCAAGACCACCACCACAAACGATACCTTCTTCAAGAGCAGCACGAGTTGCAGCCAAAGTATCTTCTACGCGATGTTTCTTTTCTTTCATTTCTGTTTCTGTAACAGCACCAATGTTGATAACTGCAACACCACCAGAAAGTTTTGCAAGTCTTTCTTTTAATTTATCTTTGTCATAATCTGAAGTTGCTGCATCAATTTGTGTTTTGATTTCTGCAACTCTATCTTTGATTGCCTTTGCGTTTCCTGCACCGTCAACGATAGTTGTGTTGTCTTTGTCAATTTTTACAGATTTTGCTGTTCCAAGTTGAGCAAGTTCAGTTGTTTCAAGTTTCAATCCTAAATCTTCTGTGATAACTTGTCCGCCTGTAAGAATTGCGATATCTTCAAGCATTGCTTTTCTTCTATCACCAAATCCTGGAGCTTTTACAGCCACAGTTTTTAATGTTCCACGAAGGTTGTTTACGATAAGAGTTGCTAAAGCTTCTCCGTCCATATCTTCACAGATGATAACTAAAGCTTTTCCTGTTTGAGCAACTTTTTCCAACAATGGAAGCATATCTTTCATGTTAGAGATTTTTTTATCGTGAATAAGAATGAAAGGATTATCATAACTTGCTTCCATTCTGTCTCTGTCTGTTACAAAGTATGATGAGATGTAACCTCTATCAAATTGCATACCTTCTACAAAGTCAGTTGTTGTTTCCATTGTTTTTGATTCTTCAACAGTGATAACACCATCTTTACCAACTTTTTCGATTGCACTTGCCAAAATTCCACCGATTTCAGGGTCGTTATTTGCAGAAACTGTAGCAACATGAGAAACATCTTCTGAACCTTTTACTTCTTTTGCGTTCTTTTTGATTTCTTCAACTGCGATTGCAACTGCTTTATCCATTCCGCGTTTTAATTCGATTGGAGTCATTCCTGCAGCAACTGCTTTTAATCCTTCTTTTACCATTGAGTAAGCAAGAACTGTAGCTGTTGTTGTTCCGTCTCCGGCAACATCGTTTGTTTTTGAAGCAACTTCTTTTAAAAGTTGAGCACCCATGTTTTCAAATGGATCTTCAAGTTCAATTTCTTTTGCAACTGAAACACCGTCTTTTGTGATTGTAGGTGCACCGAATTTTTTATCCAGCATTACAAGACGACCTTTTGGTCCTAAAGTAACTTTTACAGCTTTTGAAATTTGTTCAACACCAGAAAGCATTTTTTTTCTAGCATCTTCATTAAAAAGCAACTGTTTTGCCATATCTTCTCCTAAAATGATTATTGGCATAAATTATCGAATTTGATAAAATAGCCTTGTATTAACAAATTTGATTTTGTGATAAATTCACACTTTAAAAATACTAATAAAATCAAAAAACGACAATAGGGAGAACATTATTTTTTATGGATAATACAAAAAAATCGATAATTATTTATTCTGATGGAGCTTGTTCAGGTAATCCTGGTCCTGGAGGATGGGGTTGTGTTCTTCTAATTAAAGATGAAAATTCTGAAAACTTGCAAGAAGTTCAACTTAGTGGTGGTGAAAATCCTACAACAAATAATCGTATGGAATTGTTAGGAGCAATCAGCGCTTTGGAACACATTAAAAAATTGGGATTTTCTGAATGCAAAAGTTTACAAGGTGATTTATTTGAACAAGAAGCAAGTTCTTCTGGTTATCAAATTTCAAAAATTGATTTTTACACAGATAGCCAATATGTAAAAAATGGAATTACAACTTGGATTTCTTCTTGGAAGAAGAATGGCTGGAAAACTTCTTCAAAGCAGCCTGTAAAAAATCAGGATTTATGGCTTAAACTTGACAGATTAAATGCTGAACTTTCGATAAACTGGTGCTGGGTAAAAGGACATGCAGGAAATAAATACAATGAAATTTGTGATACATTGGCTGTAGAAGCTTCAAGAAAAGCAAGTTTGTAAAAAAATGGCTAGCCAAAATTTGACTAGCCGTAAAATTTTTCAATGTTAAATCATATCTTCTTGTGAAGCGATTTTGTCGTATTCTTCCAACTGATTGATAAGTGCCATTGGGTCGTCAAAGCGTTTTTCTCGACGCTTATTGAAAATCTCGTACATAATCGGTGTGATAAATAATGTCATAAAGGCGCCAGAACTTAATCCGCCAACAATTGTAATACAAACTGGTTGCATTGATTCAGCCCCTTCACCAGGGAAGAATGCCATAGGAACCATTCCCATAACTGTAGTTAAAGTTGACATCAAAATTGGTCGTAAACGATTTCGTCCTGCATCAAGACAGGCTTTTCTAACAAAAGTTTTTTTATCAACAAGTTGGTTTGTGTAGTCAACCAAAACGATACCGTTATTTACAACAATACCCACCAGAGCAACAACACCAACGATAGAATACATACTTAATTGCTGATTTGTAACTGTGTAAACAAAAACTACACCGATAGCCAAAAGTGGAATACTCAAAAAGATGATAAATGGGTCTACCAAAGATTCAAATTGAGCTGCCATAACTGCAAAAACTAAGAAAACAGCAAGTAAAATAACAATGATAAATGCTCCACCAAAACTTTCAATATCTCTTGCTTCTCCTTGATATTGAATTTTTACGCTATCAGGTAAAACTAAATTTTCAGAGAGCGTTTGTTCTACAATTTTTTGAATTTCAGTTGTAGTAACACCTGGAATAACACTAGCTTTTACATGGTTAATTCTATCCCCGTTTTCTCTTTGAATACGCTGTGGAGATTTTCCTTCTTCTATGGTGATAAAATTATCAAGTGTCATTCTTCCTTTTGAAGTATTTATTGAAAGTGAAGTTATATCACTTGTTAATGTTAAATCTTCATCTTGAATTGTAACGATAACATCAATTTCATCTCCCTCTTGATAATAAGAAGTTGCAGTTCGCCCTGAAATTGCTGATGTAATTTCGTTCATAATAGAACTTACTGTAACTCCTGCATCAAAAGCAGCTTCTTTGTTAATTGACATTATGTATCTTGGACTTCCGTTTTCAATATCGCTTGTAATATCTGTTAGTTCTGGAACTTTTTCAGAAAGTATGGCAATAATTTGTTCAGAAACTCGACTTGCAGCAACATCATCATCAGATAAAAGTGTAACATCGATTGCACTTCCGCTTCCTGGACCCCGTCCTGAAGAAAAAGAAACTGTGGCATCACTCCATTGTTTTAAGTAAGGTTGTAATTTTTCTTTAATCTGATTTGGCGTCATTGGTTGTTTGCCAATTTCTGGAAGATTTATTTGAATTGAGCCAGAATTTGATGTTCCAGAATTTAAAATAATTGATTTATAAGCTCCTTCACATTCTTTTAGGACAATATCTTGAAATTCAAATAATTTTTCTGCAACGATATCTTTATTTGTACCGATTGGCATTGTAACTGTTACATTTACTTGGTCATCGGAACTAGAACGAGGTGCTAAGTTCAATCCCATTCCAGAAAATTTTACGATAGAAAGCACAAGCATACTGACAACTAACACTAGAATCAAAAATTTATTGTTCAAACAAAATTCTAGTGATTTTACATATCCGTTTTCTAAGCCAGTTAGGATTTTTTCCATAAAGTCATCAACTGATTTTAGAACTTTATTTTTTAATGGTTTTTGAACACGAGTATTGATTTGTAAAATACTTCCACAAAGGGCAGGAACCAAAGTAATTGCAACAAACAAAGATGCAACAAGAGAAATTACAACTGTAATCACCATTTCTTGAAACATTTGCCCAATCATTTTAAGTTCGGCTTTGTAAATCAACATCGGAACAAAAACACACAAGGTAGTCAAAGTTGAAGCAACAATTGCGTTAATCATATTTTTACTACCAAGAATTGCTGCGATGGCAGGTTTTTCACCTTTTTCACGATGAAGATAGATATTTTCCAAAATAACGATTGAAGAGTCTACAACCATTCCCATACCCAAAATCAATCCTGCCATTGTCATCATATTTACTGTTAAATCCATAAATGACATACACATCAAAGTTATCAAAATTGAAATAGGCAAAGAAAGTCCAATTATGAACGAACATTTTAGATTTCTAAGAAAGATAAAAATGATTATAACTGCTAACAAAGCACCTGTAATTCCGGAAGAATAAACTTCTTTCATTGTGGCATCAATCATTGTTGTATTATCGCTAATTACTTCTAATGAAATTCCTTTAGGTAAAAATTCATTTATTTCTGGAATCATTTGTTGAACGCCTTTTGAAACTGCTGAGGCGTTTGAATCACTTTCGTTTGAAATTGCGATGTAAAGTCCTGGTTCTCCGTTGATATAAACTTTTCGTCGGGAAGAATCGTATTCTTCGTAAACATTTGCTAAATCATCAACTTTGATTGGAACGCCATTTTTTGTTGTTACAACTGTATTTCTGATTTCATCAAGAGAAGAATAATTTTCGCTAGTAACGATTTCGTAATCCATTCCGTCAATTGTGATTTTTCCTGCTGAAACTTGAATATTTCTTGCAGACAATGCTTGAGAAATAGCAGAAAGGGAAATTCCGTAGGCTTCAAGTCTATTGTAAATAACATCTACTACAACTTGTCTTTTTGCACCACCATTTACATCAACTTGTGCAACACCTTGTACTCGTTGAAGCATAGGAGAAATTGTACTTTCTGCTAAATTGTTTAATTCGTGTAAATCGAGATTTCCTCTGATTGCAAGACGCATAATTGGGGCAGAACCCATGTCAAATTGACGAACAGTTGGATTTGAACATCCTTCAGGAAGAGCATTTGAAATTCCAGAAAGAGCCTGTTCGATATTATTTTTTGCTTCATCAAGGTCTTGGTTGTAACCAAATTCCATCATTACTCTGGCGCTTCCTGTGGAAGAGTTTGATGTAATATTTTTTATTCCTTGAACACCTTTTACTCGGTCAACAATTAGTTGAGTTACATTTTTGTCAACTTCTTCTGGACCAACTCCCGGATAATTTGCAAATACGGATAAAACTGGCATTGTGGTTTTAGGATAAAGGGCAATACCAAGTTTAGGTATAAAAACACATGAAATAACACAAATTAAAATATAAACCATTACAATAGTAATTGGTTTGCGTACGGAAAGTTCTGCTACTGTCATTTTGAACCTACTATTTTTACATTAGAACCTTCTGTAACAGAACCTGCTGTGATAACTTTCATACCTTTTTCTAAGCCTGATGTTACAGCAATATCTAAGTCGTTGGAAATTCCAGTTGTGATTTCTACTCGTTGTGCTTGATTATTTTCGTCAACAATAAAAACTGTAGATTTATTATTAAAATTCTTTATTGCTTTTTTAGGAATTACAAAAGAGTTTTTTGCTTCTTGAATAACCAAATCAACTGTGGCAAACATTCCCGGTTTAAAAAGTTTGTTGTATTTATCAAATTTTAATTCAATTTGAATTGTTCTACTTGTTTTGTTTACAACTGGACTAATTTTTGTAGTCTTTGCTGGGAATTTTTCTGGGCTTGATGTAATTGTTACATATGAAGGAAGCCCTGCTTTTAGATAAGCTGAATATTTTTCTGCAACATTTGTTGTGATTTTCAAATCAGTTAAAGAACCGATTGTTGCAATCAAAGTTCCGTTGCTTACGGTATCTCCGATATTCACTGGTAAATCGATTAGGCTTCCTGAAATTGTTGCTGTTACAGGACTTACTGCAAAGGCAGAACCTGGTTTTGATGGGTCTACATAAGCGATAACTTCACCTTTATAAACTGTTTCTCCAATATTTTTTAAGATTTTGGTAATCTTTCCTGAAGTATCTGGATAAATATTTATTTGAGATGTTGAAGAAATATCACCTGTAACTTTGATTGTACTTTGAATTGTTTCTGGTTCCATTGTTTTTACAGAAACAGAAATTGTATTTGCTAACGCTTTTGCATCTTGTTTTGAATTTGCACCTTGTGGCGCCATATTGGGATTTGCTCCACCTTGACCAGTTCCACGATTTGCCATTTCTAAAGTTTTTTTGTTTGTAGATTGAATACTTAAAAAAGACAATCCTAAAAATACAGCTATTAAAACAACAATGATGATTTTTATAACTAAATCTGACTTATTTTTTTCTGATTTCATTATTTTGACCCCTGATTTGTAAAAGTTTTATAAAATTCTTCGATAGACATATTCAATGCGTATGCAGTATCATAATTTGCTGATAAATATTTAATTTGTGTTTGCAAATGTGATAATTGTGCGTTTACCATTTGCTGACGAGTTGTTTCTAAATCAGTTTGAGAAACTAAACCTGCTCTGTATCCGTCTTGAGCAAGTTCGTAAGAACGAGTTGCAATAGAAACATTTAATTTAGAAACATCAATTAAATTCCAAAGACGATTTAACTCTTGAACTTTGCTTTCAATGTCCTTTTGAGCAACCATTTTTGTTTGTTCAGCTGAAATTTTTGCTTTTGTAATATTATCTTGGTTTGTTTTTCCAGTTAAATTATCTTGGGAACCTGGAATCCAAGATGAAAGAGGGATATTTACACCAATAGAAAAACTTCCGTTTACAGAAATTGGCGAAATTCCCTCTTGTTGACTTTCTGGATTGTAGGCTTTATTTTGAGCCAAACTTAAATTTTCGCTTAAACTAAGTGATGGCAATTTTGATGCGCCTTGAGTTTTTTTTGCAAGTTCGGCTTGTTTTACAGATAAATCGCTTAAAATTACATCGTGGCGTTTTTCAAGATAAGTTGCTGTAAGATCTTCCACAGAAGGAAGATTTACTTTTTCAAGTTGAATTTGACCTTTTAATTTAAGATTTGATGTATCTTCAATTCCGATTTTTAAACCAAAGTTTGCAAGATTATTTTTGTAAGTTGTTTGTGCTTGTTGAATTTGAGGTTCAATCGAAAGATAAGAATATTGAGCTTTTAACAAATTCAATTCAGAAGCTAGACCATTGTTATAATTACGACGAGTTTGTTCGTAAACATTTTTTGCAAGATTTTGGCTTTCTTTTAAAATCTGAATATTTTGTTGTTCTGCAATTAGCGAATAAAAACTTGTAGAAATTGAAGAAATTGTTTGTGCTTCAAGTTTTTGGTAATTTGTTTGTTCTATTAAATAGTTAAGTTGTGTTTGCTGAAGTGTAGCTGGTAATGCAAAACTAAAAGATAAGTTTGCTCCAGCACTTGCTCTCCAGTCCCAGTTTGATGAACCTGCAAAATCGTGTCCGTTAGAAAGACTTGCACTTGCAGACATACTTGGCAAAAATTTATTCCATTTGTTTTGGCTTTTGCGTTGTGCATCTTCTAAAGTGAGTTTTTGTTTTTTTAAGTCTGGATTATTTTCTTTTGCTAATTCAAGTGCTTTTTCAATGGTGATTTCTTGAGAAAATCCCAAAGAACAAATTAAACTTAGAATTACAAAAATACAAAAAAATTGTTTAAATTTCATTTAATTCCTTCCAAAAAGTCAATGAGTAAAACATCAGTTTTTGAATTGAGTTTTTTGTTGTTTCCATAATAACTTAACAAATAAAAATTCTTGAAGTTACTTTTAAAATTTTTCTATATAACATTACGATAAATCGAAAAAAAACTCTATAATCAAAATATACACTAAAACTAATTTTTTGTTATAATTTTACTGTATTTATTTACAAGTTTTTTGTAGTATGAAATTATATAAATTATGAATGCAGAAGTTTTAATAATTGAAGATGTAAAAGAAATGTCTGACCTCGTTGCAATGTATCTTGGCAAAGAAGGAATGACCGTTCAATGCGTAGAAAGTGCAGAAGATGCTTTTTCGATTTTAGAAAAGTTTTCGCCAGATATTGTTATTTTGGATTTAAATCTTCCAGGAATGGATGGATTTGAATTTTTAAATCAGTTTAGAAAAACAAACAAAGTTCCCGTGATAATTGTTTCGGCACGAGATGCTGACGAAGATATAATTTCTGGTTTAGGTTACGGGGCAGATGAATTTGTAACAAAACCATTTTCGCCAAAAGTTTTAACTGCTCGAGTAAAAGCAATTTTACGAAGAATGCAAGATTCTAACGAAAAAGAAACTTCTAGTGAAGAATTAAAATTTGGTTCTTACACATTAAATTGTGAAAGTTGTATTTTACGCAAAAAGAAAGATGATGAAACTTTTGAAAGAATTTTACTTTCTGCAAAAGAATTTAGCGTTTTAGAAGTTCTGTTAAAAAATCGAGGAAAACCTTTAACTCCTGAATTTATTTATAAACAAGCCTGGGGAAATTCTTACGGAGATTTATCTGCAGTTGCAGTTTACATCCAAAGATTAAGGAAGAAAATAGAACAAGATTCTACAAATCCAGTTTTTATCGAAACTGTTTTTGGAATGGGATATCGTTTAAATGATTAAATTTTTGAGTTTTATAATATGAAGATAAAATCACAATTTAGACTTTTACTTGCAGGAATTATTATAATTCCGATTACACTGATTTCTATAATACTTTCTCAAAATTATGCAAATAATTCCCAAAGATTGATAATTCCGGGATATGATGAACTTGTAAAAAATGAAAATATCAAAAATTCTGATTTTCCACTTGATGCAAAATCTTGGAATATCGTTAAGAAAAAATTAAATCGTCGTCCTGCTGATTTACAATATATAATTTATGACAAAGATTTTTCTCTTATTTTTTCGAATATGGATTTTGAAACTGCAGCTCAAAGTCTTTACCAAAAATATTCTTCTAAAGAAATTTTTGATTTTATGTACAACACAGGAAAAAATTATTTTTATCAAATTGATACATCTCACATAGATTCAGAAAATTCTTTTATTATAGTAACTCGTTTACCAAAAAAATCAGTTCCTCAACCAAATAGATTAAGAAATCCTTTTTTCATTTTTGCATTGATAATGATTGCTTTGTTCATTTTCTGTTCTATAATGATTTCTTTGATTACAAAATCAATTTCAAAATCTGTAACCTTGCTTGATGATTATACAAAACGAATTTCCTCTGGAGATTTAGATTTGGAAGTTGAAGTAACTGGAAGTAACGAAATTGCTTCGCTAACTCATTCTTTGAACAAAATGCGTCTTTCTTTGCGTGAAGACGAAATTAGACGAAATCGCTTTATTATGGGACTTAGTCATGATTTGAGAACTCCAATCGCTTTGATAAAAGGATATGCCGAAGCAATTTTTGACGGAATGGCTGATGATATTGAAATGCGCGAAAAATCGCTAGAAATCATCATAAATAAATCTGAGCAATTAAACGAACGAATTGATGAACTTATCGATTTTGTAAAATTAAATTCTGCGGAATGGCGACAAAGTTTACAATCAAAAAATTTGAAGTCAATTTTGGATGAATTTTGCAATCGGCTTACAATGGACGGGCAGTTATTAAATAGAAATGTTATTTCTGATATTCAGTTGCCAGAAGATTGTTTTGTTTTTATGGACGAAAAACTTTTTGTTCGTGCTTTAGAGAATATCACAAATAATGCATTTAGATACACAAATAATGATGGAAATATCACGATAAAATCTTTTGTAAATGAAAAAACAAAAACACCAATTATTTCGATAAAAGATGATGGTCGTGGAATTAGCAAAAAAGATTTGCCTTATATTTTTGATCCGCTTTATCGAGGAACAAATTCCAGACGCGAAGATGGCAAAGGTTTAGGACTTTCTGTTGTAAAAACCGTTGTTGACTGTCATGGCTGGAATTTGCATGTAAAATCAGAAGAAGGTAAGGGAAGTGAATTTATAATTCAACTTGGAATGTAATTTACAAGCCAATTTTTTACTGGCTCTGTCCAATCATCATCACCTTTTTCATTTCTTAGATTTTGATACATATTGTAAATATGGTTATGAATATTGATTTTATCTTCTTGTTCAATATCATCGCATTCAACAAATAAATCATCGATAAAGATTTTTGCATCTTCTGGAGTGAAATATTCTGGAATTAAATTTGTCATCATAAAAAGGGCAGCGGGAATACAGTTTACGCTGTGTTGTTTTACATACAAAACTGTTTCTGCAATATCCAATGCACCACGATAAAGTTCTGCATTGTAAAAATCTTGTTCTTCTTTATCCATTCCTAATTCTGCAAAAGTTTTTCTAAAAAAACTGTAAGCAAGAACAACGATTGCGATGTGCAAACTTGGTACGCAAAGATAATGTGGGTCAACTGTTCGAATTGTGTTAAAATGTTTTTGAACTGATTTATCAACTTTACACATTGGTCTATCAGTTGTAGACATTCTAAAACTATAAACTCTTGAAGCTTGATAATAGCTTTGGTCAATTACAGAAAAAAACTTTGCGCAATAAGGAACAGCTTTTTTTGCTCCAAATTTGTTGATAATAAAAACCATAGGACGCACCCAAAAGTGAATAAAATCCAAATAAATTGGAACTTTAAATGGATTAAAAGGAACTTTTCTGTCTAAGGCATTATCTACAGGCAAAACAGGAATTTTTCTAAAACCTAATTTTACAGAAAATTGTAGCCAAAAGAATTTTGTTATAACTGTATAAAGATAACCACAAAGAGATTTTAGAGATGACCATCTAAATGGTAAAACTAAAAAAGCCTTTGCAACTCCTAATTCTTTAATTGGTTTAAAATTTTTATTTATTTCTGTTGTTGTTTCCAAAGTATCCTCTCTTGTCTTGATGAAATTTTATTTATACATTATATAATATTATGTCGAAAAGTAAAAGAATGTATAAAATAATTTAACAATAACTAGGATGAGAGAGTTTTTATGGCAGAAAAATCAACAAATGGATTAAAAATCCTAGAAGAAAAAGAATTTAAAAAAATTGCAACATTTGTAGAAAATAAAGTTGGTATAAAAATGCCAATTTCAAAAAGATTGATGATGCAATCTCGCTTGCAATCAAGATTAAATGCTTTAAACTTGCCGAGTTTTGAATCTTATGTAGATTATCTTTTTTCTTCTGAACTTATTGGTGAAGAAGAGGCAGTTCTTTTAATTGATGCAATTACTACAAATTTAACTCATTTTTATAGAGAAGCAAATCACTTTGATTATATGACAACAGATGCAATTCCAACTTTGCTAAAATCTGGAATTAAGCATTTAAATATTTGGTCTGCTGGATGTTCTTCTGGGGAAGAGCCTTACACATTAGCAATCGTTACAGAAGAATATAAAAAAAATAATCCTGAAGTAAGTTTTGATTATTCTATTTTAGCAACTGATGTATCCACAAAAGTCTTACAAAAGGCAAAAGATGCAAGTTACACAATGGATTCTGTAAAAAATCTTCCTGAAGGCATAGAAGAAAAATATTTTATCAAGCACAAAGATTTAGAAAAATCTGTAATGAAAATTAAAAGCGAAATTTGCCAAAAAGTTCAGTTTGAACGATTAAATTTTATGGACGATGATTTTTGTTTAGAAAATACAATGGATATAATCTTTTGTAGAAATGTTCTTATGTATTTTGATAAAACCACACAAGAAGCAGTTCTTAAAAAATTTATGAAATATTTATCAAAAGGTGGATATCTTTTCTTAGGTCATTCAGAAACTATATTTAATATGATTTTACCACTAAAAAATGTAGCACCAACAATATTTCAAAAAGTTTAATAAAATCTACTCTAAAAAAGTTAATCTTGTAAGGCTTCTTCCATAATCTTTAGTCGTTCAGATTCTATTTTAATAGAAAGATTTTTTTCGTTTGTTGGAAGAACTGTTCCCTTTGGTGCATTTTTTGCACGGCGAAGATGTTTTACTTGAGTGTAGTACAAATCGGCACTTCCGTTTTTTCTTGCCTTAGAATGATAAACTGCCAAATTTCCAGCGTTAAGCAAAATATCAAGAGGAATAGTTTTTCCGTTACGATTTTTGATAAAAACATAACCGCCACTATAATCTCGAGTGTGCATCCACATATCTTGACCTTTTACATGATGGCGCAAAAGTTCGTCGTTTTCACTGGCGGTACGACCAAGTAAAATCGTCCAGCCATTTAACAAATAAGTTAAACCAGGATGTTTTTTTGCAATTTGTTGTTTTGGTTTAGTTTGCTTATGTAAAAGTTGCTGAATTTTTATAGGATTAGGCTCTTTTAACAAAGCCTCGTAAGCGGCATCTAAATCTAAAATTTCACGCTTTGCTTTTGAAATATCATATTCAAGTTCTGTAATTCCAGAAGTTGCTTTTTTGTATTTATCATAATAAAGTTTTGCGTTTTCTTGTGCATTTTTCTTTGGGTCAATAGGAATTTGAATTGTATTTCCGTTTTCGTAATCGGTACATTCTAAAAACTTTGATTCTCCATCAATAAGATGACCGTAAGATAAAATCAAATCTCCTTGATGTTTCCATTGTTCGCAAGTTAAAAAACTTTCTCGCTTTTCTTCAAGTTTTTTAAGAGCATTTTCCATTTTAGATTTTCTTGAAGTATAAATCTTTTCGGCTTGTTCTAACAAAGCCTCACGAGATAAACTTTGAGAATGTTCAGAATACCACAAATCAACTTTTTGGTTAAAGGTGAGAGTTTCAAAAGAAAGATATTGGTTTTCTTCTAGAGTTTGTGCTAAATCGCTAAAATCTCTTGCTTCAAAAACCTTATCTTGTTCTCTAACCTGTGGAAGTTCAAAAACTTTTCCGGTAAGTTCGTTGCGTTTTGGTCGGCGATAAAAAACATCTAAAATTGTAAGATTTTTGTCTGTAACGATGATATTTGCGGCGTTACTCCAAAGTCTTATGAACATCAAAAATTCTTCGTCCCCGTGAGAAAGTTCCATTTGAATAATTCGCTCAAATCCAATTTGTTTACAAGACTGAATGCGACATCCTTTTATTCTGGATTTCATAAATTCCATAAAGCGAAGAGGTTTTTCAGTTTTAGGAATTTTTTTGCGAGTTTCGTTGATTCTACAAGCACCTGCGCCCAAACAAATCAAAACTGTTTTTGCTGTAGAATTTTTGTATGTGTATAAAGCCAAAGTATCAAAACTTGGCTGAACAATTTGCTGAATAAAAGAACCTGTTAAATCAAGTTCATCTAAAATTAAGTTAATTTCTGTACAATTTAAAGACATATTGTATTCCTAAATAATAAATATTATAGCACTTCTCAGGTGAATATGCAAAAACACTCCGGTTTCGCTTTGCTCAAATGTCGTACTTTACATATTCACCTTACAGTGTTAATTATTTGTATTTAAAAATTTTGCTCGAAAAAGAAAATTTTAAAAAGTAAATAATTTATAAAAAATACATAATATTTTGTATATATTTTTACAAAGAGTAGTATACTCCATTGAAAGAAGAGTTTAAATATGGTATTTTGAATTTGTTAAAAACACAAAAAAATATAAGAGGAATGACTTATGATACAAGCAACTGGTGCACAAATTATTGTAAAACTTTTAGAACAACAAAATATTAAAACTGTGGCAGGAATCCCTGGAGGTTCCGTCCTTCCTCTTTACGATGAACTTGAAAGAAGTTCTATAAATCACATTTTAGTTAGACACGAACAAGCTGCTGGATTTTTAGCACAAGGAATGGCTCGTACAACTGGACTTCCTGCAGTTTGTATTGCAACAAGTGGTCCTGGAGCCATGAATCTTTTAACTGCAATCGCTGATGCGCGAAGCGACTCAATTCCTTTGGTTGCAATTACAGGACAAGTAAATACAAGTTTAATCGGAACAGACGCTTTTCAAGAAGCTGATACTTTTGGACTTTCTTTCCCAATTACAAAACACAGTATTTTAGTAAAATCTGCAAAAGATTTGCTTACTGCAATTCCACAAGCCTTTGCTATTGCAAGTTCTGGAAGATGCGGACCTGTTTTAGTTGATGTTCCTCGTGATGTTCAACTTGAAAAAATCACTTTTGAATCTTGGCCAGAATGTGGAATTAAAGATAATCACTCTGCTCGTTTTAGAACAGTTGGCGAAAATTTAGCAAAGGCAATAGATGAAAGCGCAACAATGCTTTTGAACTCTAAAAACCCTGTAATCTTTGCTGGTGGTGGATGTAATTCTCCATTTGCTTCTAAAGGAATTAAAGAATTACAAGAAATTTTTTCACTTCCTGTAGTTACAAGTTTGATGGGAATTGGATGTTTTCCTGCGAGTTCAGAATTGAATTTAGGAATGGTTGGAATGCACGGTTCAATGGCTTCAAATACAGCAATGCACGATGCTGATGTAATTTTGGCAATGGGCGTTCGTTTTGATGATAGAGCAACTGGTGTAATTTCAAAATTCTGTCCTAACGCAAAAATCATCCATGTTGATATTGACGCTGCCGAAGTAAATAAAATCTTTCAGTCAAGCGTGGCTGTAATTTCTGATGTTGAATCATTTTTACCTGCTTTAGTTTGTGCATTAAAAGAAAAATTGAATAATTCAAAAGATGAAGAAAAAGCTCAAGAGAGAAAAGCTTGGGCAGAAAGTTTGGCAAAAATTCATCAAACTGATAAAGAAAGAATAAATAATCCTGGACGATTTATTAGTTCTGTTCCTGAACTTGCTAAAGGAGCAGGGCTAAATCCTGATGATATTATTGTTACAACAGATGTAGGTCAGCATCAAATGTGGACTGCTCAATATTATCCGATAGAAAACGCAAGACAACTTTTAACTTCTGGCTGTCTTGGAACAATGGGCTTTGGGCTTCCTGCTGCAATCGGTGCTGCTCTTGCAAATCCTGATAAACGAGTAATTTGTTTTTCTGGTGACGGTTCTATCATGATGAATGTGCAAGAAATGGCAACTTTGGCAGAACAAAACCTAGATGTTACAATTATCGTTTTGGATAACGGTGCTTTAGGAATGGTTCGTCAGCAACAAGAAATTTTGTTTGATAAAAACTATAGCGCATCAATTTACTCAAAATCACCTAACCTTATGAAAATTGCAGAAGGTTTTGGAATCGAAGCTGTTGATGTTTACACTCCAAATTGGAATAAAATTGCATTCCCACAAAAAGGAAGCGGACCTCGTTTTGTACATTGTCCAATTGAAATGGCAGAATTGGTTCTTCCTTTCGTTCCAGCAGGAAAAGCAAATATCGAAGCTATTTGTAGCATGGAATAAGAGTTTCTTAAAAATCTATTTTTTCTTGCAATGACAAAATCTGTGAATTATCCTTTTTTGTATGAATAGTTCACAGATTTTTAGTTACTTTACAGAAGGACTTAGTTCTCTTTCTTTGCAAAATTTTGTAATGTTTGTAATTGGTAGTTTTCTAATTTTTCTTGCAATTAAAAAAAAGTATGAACCAATGCTTTTGCTTCCAATCGGTTTTGGTGCGATTCTTGTAAATCTTCCATTTGAAATAGTTTTGCAACATGGTCAAACCTCTGGTATTTTAAAAATTCTTTTTGAAAGTGGAATAATGACAGAACTTTTTCCGCTTTTAATTTTTATTTGCGTAGGAGCAATGATAGATTTCAGACCTTTGATTTGTAGACCTTGGATGATGATTTTTGGAATTATTGCTCATGGTGGAATTTTTATATCCGCTTTTATTGCTTACAAATTTTTTGGATTTTCAATTCCAGAAGCCGCAAGTATTGGTGTAATAGGCGCTGCAGATGGGCCAACTTCAATTTTAGTAACATCAAAATTTGCACCTAACTTACTTGCTCCAATTACAGTTGTTGCATATTCATATATGTCTTTAGTTCCAATAATTATGCCTCCTGTAATAAAATTACTTACAACAAAAAAAGAAAGAAAACTTCATGTTATATCAAAAGATTGCAAAATTCCACAATGGGTGATGATTAGTTTTCCTATCGCTTTAACTTTAATAGTTGGAATTATTGTTCCAATGGCAGCACCTCTTTTGGGATTTTTAATGTTTGGAAATTTAATTAAAGAAAGTGGCGTTTTAGAAAAACTTTCGCACTGTGCACAAAATGAACTTGCAAATATCGTTACATTACTTTTAGGTATTAGTGTTGGTGCAACTATGAGAGCTGAAAATTTTTTACAGTTACAAACTTTGCTAATTATGTTTTTAGGTTTAATTGCTTTTATTGGAGATACAGTTTGTGGCGTACTTTTTGCAAAACTAATAAATTTATTTTGTAAAAAAGAAAATCGATTAAATCCAATGCTTGGTGCCTGTGGAATTTCTGCCTTCCCTATGGCTAGTCGTGTAGTACAAAAACTTGCCTTGGAAGAAGATAATCAAAACTTTTTATTGATGCACGCAGTAAGTGCAAATGTTTCGGGGCAAATCGGTTCTGTTTTAATTGGAGGATTGATTTTAGGAATTGTTCCTTTGTTATAAGATTTGTCTTTACAACTTGCTAAGTTTATATTACATTTTATTTTATCAATAGATTTTATATATAAGGAAATAAAATGAATATCGATAAATCAAAACTTGAACAATATGCACAACTCGTTATAAAAATTGGAGTTAATCTTCAAGAAAACCAAGAACTTGTTATAAACGCTGATGTTTCTGATTGTGAGTTTGCAAGAATTATTGCAGATGTTGCTTATAAAAATAAAGCTAAAAAAGTTACGATGATGTGGCGTGATGAACTTTTTACAAAGTTGCGTTATGAAAATGAACAACTAGAAACTCTTGTAGATATTCCTCAATATCAAATTGATGAAAGAAATTATGCTGTAGAAAAAAGTTCAGCATACCTTTGCATTTTATCTGAAGATCCAAATTTAATGAAAGATATTTCTCCTAAAATTTTAGCAGAAACAAGCAAAGCAAAAAATATTGCATTCCAAAAATTTTATGATGCAAGTATGAAAAATCAAATTCGCTGGAATTTAATTGCAGTTCCAAGTGTAAGTTGGGCAAAAACAATTTTTCCTGAATTATCAAATGAAGATGCTGTAAATAAATTATGGGAATATATTTTTAAAACAATGCGTTTAGATAAAAATAATCCTATTGAAGAATGGCAAAAACATATTTCACAATTAAAAACTAGAAGTGAATTTTTGAACAATGCAAATTTAAAAGAACTTCATTATAAAAATTCTATTGGAACAGATTTGATAATTGGCCTACCAGAAAATTATTTGTTTGAAGGTTGTGGCGAAAAAGCATTGGATGGAGTTCCATTTGTTGCTAATATGCCAACTGAAGAAATTTTTACAGCACCTCATAGATTGAAAGTTGATGGAAAGGTTGTTGCATCAATGCCACTTATTTACAATGGTACAAAAATTGAAAACTTTGGTTTTACTTTTGAAAAAGGAAGAATCGTAGATTTTTTTGCAGAAAGTGGATATGAAGTTTTAAAAAATTTAATTGAAACAGATGAAGGTTCTCATTACTTAGGTGAAGTTGCCTTGGTTCAATTTAATTCTCCTATCAGAAATTTGAATACACTTTTTTACAATACACTTTTTGATGAAAACGCAAGTTGTCATTTAGCAATTGGAGAAGCATATCCTTCATGTTTAAAAGATGGAAGTGCAAAATCTAAAACAGAACTTTTTGAATTAGGTTTAAACGATTCGTTAGAGCATGTTGATTTTATGATAGGAACAAGCGATTTGCAAATTTATGGAATTACAAAAGATGAAAACAAAATTTCAATCTTTAAAGACGGAAATTTTGTTTTCTAAAAAATTATTTTTTGAGAGCTTGTAAAATATTTTCTTCAAATTGATTTGGTTGTGTTGCTGGTGTAAATTGTTCAACTGGATTTCCATTTTTATCAATTAAAAATTTTGTAAAATTCCATTTGATAACATCGCCAGGAATTGCTCCAGTTTTATCTCTAAGATAAGCGAAAAGTGGATCTGCATTTGCACCATTTACATCAATTTTTGAAAATTGGTCAAAAGTGATTCCGTAGTTTTTTACACAAAAGTCATGAATTTCTTGATTAGAACCTGGAGCTTGATTTCCAAATTGATTGCAAGGAAAATCTAAAATTTCAAAACCTTCTTCTTTGTATTTTGAATATAATTCTTGTAAGCCTGTGTATTGAATTGTAAATGCACAGTGAGTTGCTGAATTTAAAATAAGTAAAACTTTCCCTTTATACTTTTCTAAAGAGATTGAGTTTCCATCCATCGTTTTTACAGAATAATCGTATGCTGACATATTTCACCTCGTAGTTTTATTTTAATAATATATATTGAATTTAATTTTTATTCTACATACTTATCGATAATTGCTTTTGCAGCTTCAAGATAAGTTTGTCCAAAAAGATTTAAATGATTTAATACATGATACAAATTATATAAATCTCGTCGATTAGAATATTCTGAATCAATCGGTTTGATTTCATTGTATGCTGAATAAAAATCATTTGGGAATGCTCCAAATAATTCTGTCATTGCAATATCAGTTTCGTTATGACCAACATAACAAGCTGGATCAATTAAGTATGGCTCAAAATTTTTTGCACAAAGAATATTTCCTTTCCATAAATCACCGTGCAGCAAAGATGGTTGATTTGGTTCTGGTAAAAATTTTTCTAGGTTATCTAATAGCTTTGTTATTTTTGAAAAATCATTTTCTGAAAAATAATTTTGAGCAAGTTTAAATTGAACTTCGAGTCTGTTTTCTCTAAAAAAATCTATCCATGTTTTTTTTGCAGAATTGATTTGCTTATTCCTTCCAATGTAATTATCTCGCGAAAATCCAAATTTATTTTCTTTATCTAAATCTTCTTTTGATAAAAATTCTGATGTTTCGGCGTTGTGCATTTGTGCAACTTTGCGTCCAAGATTTTGCCAAAACTCTTTTGTTTGATTTTCTTCTGGAACATATTTTAAAAGTAAAAATGAATAACCAACATTGTCTCCGTCGTCTGTTCCGTAAGCGATAACTTCTGGAGTTGAAATTGTTTTTGTTTTAGAAATTGCTTCAAGATTGTTTACTTCTTGAATAAAAAATCAACATTCTGTTTTTCATTTGCTTTCATAAAAACATCAATGCCATTTGAAAGTTCAATTCCGTAGGCTTTGTTGATGTCGCCACCCGCAAGTTTAAAAGTGCGAGTAAGTTTTATGTCGCTTCCGTAATTTGTGGCAAGAGATTTTGCAAGGGAAGTAAATTTTTTTTGTGTGTTCATAAAATCATTATAACTTTTTAATTGTAATAGAACAAGGTGAAAATCAATCTAAATTGTAATGCAAAAAATATTTTTTTTTGATATAATCAAATTATGAAGAAAACAAATGCGATGCGAATTTTAGATAATTTAAAAATTCCGTATGAAGTTAGAGAATACGAAGATAACACAGACCACGAAGTTGCAAAAGGTGCTGCATTGCGTACTGCTGAAAAATTGGGTTTGGATTTAGAACAAGTTTATAAAACAATCGTAATGCGAAACGAAAAAAAAGAAATTTTTGTTTTTTGCCAAAGTGCAGACAGTGAAATAAATTTAAAAAAAGCAAGAACAGTTACAAATAGCAAAGAAATAAATCCGATAAAGCCTGAAGAACTTTTATCATTAACAGGATATGTTCGCGGAGGTTGTTCGCCTTTAGGAATGAAAAAATCTTATCCTACATTTATTGATGAGCTTGCAACTTTACAGGAAAAAATTTGTATAAGTGCAGGCATTCGTGGAATGCAAATTATTATCAATCCAGAAAATTTAGCAAAAGCATGTGATGCTAAATTTGTGGATTTAGTTTTGTAAATTTTTTTCTTGTAAAAATTTATTAAACAAAATTACTTCGGGACGATATTCAAAATGCATGTTGTCCCAGATAATCCATTTTCCACCCCAAATAAATCCGTGCTCTTCAAAAATTTCAATTACTTTTTGTGGTGGCATCCAGCGACGGTCTAAATCTAAAAGCATCCAGTTTTGTGGATCGATGTCGCGACGCCAAGCCCAGTAAAGATTTTTTTGTTGCCAACCTTTTGGCAAAACATCGATTGCTAATCCCATGCTATGAACAGAACGATTGCCAGAATCACTGATAACTCGCCAAGCATAAGAATCGGCGCTATCAAGTTTTTCTAAAAATGAATTTACTTCGTTATCTATTTTTGCAATTTCAAAAATTTCATTTTGAACTAAATTTAATTTTTTATGAATAAACTGATGAGTGTTTGTTTTCTTTCCTAAAAAAGAATGAGATTTAATTTTTGCTTCAGTTGAAATTCTTGTTTCCACTTCGTAAATTAAATTGTATAAAAATTGCGGAGTTCCTTTTCCTTCACTTCGATTTTTAGGATTTGTATATTTTTTTATTTTCAAAATATCTTCTTCAGTAAAATTTTTTGGATTTGGAATTTCATTTGGATAATGATACAAAAGTGAAGAATATAATTCTTTTTGAGAAAGTTCTTCTAGCGGTAAAAATTTTGCATCAGCCCAATACAAAATTGAATTTCTATTTTGATAAGTGATTTTAATTTTCCAATCATTTACAGTTGAATCAAATTCGCTTTCAAACAAAACTTCTGGATAAGCATTTTTGAAAATTTGTAAAAGTTCAATTTTAAAATTTATTTGATTTGTTGAATTTGTAAAATCTTCAGAGTAAAAATAAATGTTACAAAAAATTAAAATCGCTAAAATAAAAAATAATTTTTTCATAGAAATAAAATATACAATATTCAAAAAAAATATGCTATAATGAATTTATTGTATTTTTTTTATTTGGAGATTTTATGATTCAAGCAATTTTATTACCTTCTGAATTTTTTGAAATCAATCATGTTGATTCATGTTACCAAAATGAATTTGATGCTTTAGTAAATAGTAATCAATTTGAAATTTATTTTTATGATTATGATACTTTTGTTTCTGAAGGAATTTTAAAATTAAATAAACGCCCAAATGAAATGACTTCTACTTTGTTAAGAGGCTGGATGTTAAATGATAAAAATTATGAAATATTTTACAACAAACTTTTAGACAGAAATATAAAATTGATTACAACTCCTCAAGAATATTGCAATATGCATTTGTTTCCAAATGTTTATGAATATATAAAAGAAGATACTCCTAAAACTTTAGTTTATCCAGAAGGATGTGATGTAGATTTATCACAAATAAAATCTTGTTTCAAAAAATTTTTACTTAAGGATTATGTAAAATCAGAAAAAGGAACAGATTTTCCAACCTTCTTTGATAATTCAATTTCTGATGATGAGTTTAATCGATGGTTAAAAATTTTTAAAGAATACAGAGCAAATCTTTTTACTGGTGGATTTTGTATTAAAGAATTTGTCGATTTAAAAAAATATGGAAATTACACAAATGAATGGCGAGTTTTCTATATGAATAAAAATATTGTTTCAGTTAGTAAAAATTCTTTACAACCAGATTATGTAAATAATGTTCCTAACGAGCTAATTGAAAAATATAAAAATTTGCCTAGTCCATTCTATACTGTTGATTATGCAGAATTGGAAGATGGAACTTGGAAAATTCTTGAAGCAGGTGATGGACAAGTTAGCGGATTATCTCCAAATCAAGATGCCGAAAGTTTTTTTAGAACGATAAACATTATTCAAAACTAGAATAAATTTTTTTTATTGCATCTGTGTATTCGCCTGGAGTTTTGTAAACGATTAAATTTTCTTCTATTGCTAATCTTGGGTTTGCATTTTTTCTTGCTTCGATTAAAACTAGATTTGGTTCTTTGTTTGCGAAGGGACAAATCAACTGCATTCGTTTTGGTTCGATTTTATGATTTATCAATGTATAAAAAATTTCTGGCAATCGAAATGGACGATGAATCATAAAAAATTTTCCGCAAGGTTTTAGCAAAAAATCTACAGCAGAAATTATATCTTCTAAGTTACACAAAACTTCGTGCCGTGCAATTGACTTTGCATCAGAAGGATTTTGTTTTCCATGTTCGTTTATCATGTAAGGTGGATTTGTTACCACAACATCAAAACTATGCTTTCTAAAATTTTCGTTAACAGATTTTATATCGCCATGAATAATTTTAATTTTTTCTTCAAGCTGATTTAACTCAACACTTTTTTTTGCAAGTTCAACATTTTCATTTTGAATTTCAAGTCCAGTAATGGAATTTGCATTTGACTTTGCCAACATCAAAGGAATAATTCCGTTTCCAGTTCCTAAATCGATTACGCTTTCATTTTTTCTAATTTGATTAAAAGCAAAGTGACTTAAAAGAATCGCATCAATTCCAAATTTAAATTTTTCAGAGTCTTGAATAATTTTATAACCATTTTTTAGCGTGTCGATAATTTCCATTTCAATTTGATTATAAAAAAAAATTGAAATTTTGTCAGTAAGAGATTTTTATAAAAGCTTTTCAACTTTTTTAAGCACATCTACATCTCCAGGAAGCCAATCCACAGAATAAAGATTTTTTTTATCAAGCCATTTTGCGTTTTGATGTTCTAGCAAAGTGATTTGTTGATTTTCTGCAAGTTCACATTCAAAACATTCCATTGAAAGATGAAAATTTGGATAGTCGTATTCAATTGTGTGAACTAAATTTTTTACGATGATTTTTGAGTTAAGTTCTTCTTGAATTTCTCGAACAAGAGCACTTTCTGGAAGTTCGCCAACTTCAATTTTGCCACCAGGAAATTCCCAGCCGCCTTTGAACTCTCCGTAACCTCGCTGAGTTGTAAGAACTTGCCGATGTGGTGAATTTTCTGCGGTTACAGTTCGGAATATGAGTGCGGCGACTACGCGGATGGTTTTGCGTGGGGTTTGTTTGTACATATGAACTCCTTTAGTTTTGAACATTATATAATTCATTTACATTTATGAATGTATATTTGTATTCAGAAGAAAAATAATTGGGAAAAGCTTTAAAACAAGGAATATTTTTTGACTTACAAATTTCAATTAGTTTAGTTTGATTTTCTTCAGAAATTTTTGTACCTAAGTATATCGCAGTTGGCTTTGCATTTTTTATTAGACAATTGTATTTTTTGTATTGTTCTGTACGGTTCCATTCAATAAGCCTCCATTCTTTTTCTACCCATTTATCAGATTTATATAATGCTAAATTGTTAGCAATATTATTGTCTGTAAATAAAAATTGTTTTGGAGGCTTTCCTATTTTTTTTGATATATCATCTATAATCACGTTTGCCAAAACAGAACTTGCATCTGGTTTCTTAGAACTATAAATTACAGGTGCTAATTGTAATGTTGTATGAAATTTTGAACATTTATTTGGATTATCACAATTTTCTAAGCATCTTGAAATATATTGAGACATATCGTATTCAATACAAAAACCAGTATTATTATCAGCATGATTTCCCCAAAGATATGAAGAATCGTTTTCTTCGGAAAAACATGAAATTAAAAGATGTGATGCAACAATTAAAATTTGATCTATAACAATTTTTAGATATTCTATCTCATTCTCTTTTATATATGATATTATATTTTTATGAAGATTTTGCATTTGACATTCTAAATAATCATTAGATAAATTTTCTGGTATGTTTTTTTTCATTTTTTGAATATCTGTATTATCGAATTGTTTTGTGATTACCAACGGAGGATTGCTTGTTTTTATTAGATTCAATAATGTTAAATAATTTTCTTTATTTTTTGTTATTGATTCGATATCTTCATAAATCTTGTTCCAGTCAAAATATGGAAGATATTCCATTATATCATTTTGTTTTGATGCAACAGTTCCCCAAATTTCATCATTTTCAAGAGCTGTTATTGCATATTCAGAACAAGGTCTAAATCTAAAAAGCTTATTAGGAATGTTTTTTATAAGCCATTCAGTTTTTGTTATCACGTTTTCATAATTTTGCTCATCAGATTGAAAATCTGAACATGGGTAATTTGTTAATAATTCTTGAAATTCTTTACGAATATTTTGCATTGTTTTATTCCCTTATATCTATATTCACATTATAGTACAAATTTTTTATTATTTTTAAAATAATATATTTTATTGAACAAATTATTATCAAAATCTAGTTTTTTTTAGTAATTTAAAGTATAATGGTTAAGGTTTTTTACACTTTTATGAGTGCATTTTCGAATTATTAGGTTTATCTGTAATATCAATTATTACAGATTTTATTGATATATTAAAACTTTTTAATATATCCAAAGGAAGTATTAGGTTTGAATTATATAGATATCTTCGCGGGATGCGGGGGGCTTTCTGTCGGTTTACAAAGCGCAGGATGGGAAGGTCTTTTTGCCATTGAAAAAAATTATGACGCATTCTCTACCCTAAAATATAATCTAATTAATTCAAATCATTTTAAATGGCCTAGTTGGCTTGAAATTAATAATCACGATATAAACAAAATCCTTGCAGAAAAAATTGAAAATTTAAGAAATCTTCAAGGAAAAATAGATTTAGTTGCAGGTGGCCCTCCTTGTCAGGGGTTTTCGTTAGCAGGTAAAAGAGACACAAAAGATCAAAGAAATAAACTTGTAAAAGCCTATATAAAATTTATTGAAATTGTTCAACCAAGAGCATTAATTTTTGAAAATGTCCATGGTTTTACAGTAAAGTTTAAAGGTAATAAAGGATCAATAAAAGAATATTCAAATTATGTAATTGAAAAATTAACAGAATTAGGATACAGAGTTGATTCAAGAATTGTAGATGTTTCAGAATTCAGTGTCCCACAAAAAAGACGCAGATTTATTCTTGTTGCGATGAAGGATCATAATCCTTCTGATGTTTTTGAAACATTGGAACGAAATAAACAAAACTTTTGTGAGCAAAAAGGATTAAATCCAAAAACTACAATCTATGAGGCTATAAGTGATTTACAGAAAAATCATGGAACTTGTCAATCTCCTGACACAAAACATTTTCAAGCTGGTTTATATGGTCAAATTGAATCTGGCTATCAAAACCTTATGCGTCAAAATGTAGAGAATCAAACCGTTGCAGTAGACAGCCATCGTTTTGTGAATCATTCTGAAACCATAATTAAACTTCATAATGATTTATTAAATAATGCCCCTAGAGGAAAAAGAATTACTCCAAAAGATAATCTTGTAGAAAATTTAAAAAGAAGAGGTGTTACTGTTCTTGATGCTAACGGCCAAGCACCTACAATTACTTCTATTCCAGATGAATTAGTGCATTATGAAGAACCAAGAATATTAACAGTTCGAGAACATGCTCGTATTCAAAGTTTTCCAGATTGGTATGAATTTAAAGGGAAATACACATCTGGTGGTAAACGAAGAAAAATGGAAGTTCCTCGATATACACAAGTTGGTAATGCAGTACCCCCTTTGTTTGCAGAACAAATTGGAATTGCATTAATGGAGGTGTTGAATGGATAAATTACAATTCAAAATTAGTTCTGCCTTAAAAGATTTGGTTGGAAAAGATCTTATTCGTAATGATAATATTGCAGTTTTTGAATTAGTAAAAAACTCGTATGATGCCTTTGCAACTAAAGTTGAAATTACATTTGAAAAAAATAGAATTGTTATTGCTGATAATGGGAAAGGAATGACTCTTGATGACTTAAGAAATAAGTGGCTATTCCTTGCTTATTCTGCAAAAAAAGATGGAACTGAAGATTCTGAAGAAGAAAAACAACAATCGTACCGTGATAATATAAATAGACATTACGCTGGAGCAAAAGGTGTTGGTCGTTTTTCTTGTGACAGATTGGGAGAAAATCTTGTTTTAACTACAAAAAGTCTTAAAGATGAAAAAACTCAAAAATTAATAATTGATTGGAAAGAATTTGAAAAAGATCAAAAGCAAGAATTTGTAAATATTGAGATTCCTCACGAAGTAATTTCAGATTCTGTATTTTTTCCAGAAAGAAAAGAAACGGGAACCATTCTTGAGATAACTAATTTAAGAGAAAATTGGGATCGAAAAAAAATTTTAGAGTTAAAACAATCTCTTGAAAAACTTATTAATCCATTTTCTGAATCTTTAGATTTCTCTATTGAAATCATTTGTGAACATGAAAAAGTTGAGGACGAAAAAGCAGATGAAAGAGCAAAACTAGAAAAGAAATACGACAAAGACATTGTTAATGGGGTAATTAAAAATAGTATTTCTCAAGTTATTTCTATAAAAACAACAAGAATTGATGTTACACTTGATGAACAATATATTGAAACATCAATTACTGATAGAGATACAGAAATTTATAGAATTCGAGAAAAAAATATTTTCAATAAATTATCATCTGTTTCCATAAATCTCTATTTTCTTAATAAGGCTGCAAAAACTTCTTTTTCTATAAAAATGGGTGTACAGCCTGTGCAATATGGATCGATTTTTTTGTTTCGTAATGGGTTTAGAATTCTTCCTTTTGGAAATCCTGGGGATGATAGTTGGAAAATAGATTATCGTGCTCAACAAGGATATGCTCGTTTCTTAAGTACTCGTGATTTATTTGGTCGTGTTGATATACAAACTGACAATATTGAAGAATTTAAAGAAGTTTCTAGTCGTGATGGAGGATTAATAGAATCAGACACAACATTGCAACTTCGTAGATTATTCGAAGTTACTCAGCGTCGATTGGAAAGATATGTTAGTGGTGTTCTTTGGGGAGAGGGATTTTTAAAACGCCAATATTTTAAGGATAAGATTGATGTTGAAAAAAATAGAAAATTACTTAGTAAAGATAAAGATCTTGATAGTGCCGAATTTATAATAAAATCAAATCTTGGAAGTAAAATTGACTTTGTTCAGTTAGTAAAAACTCTAATAAATGATAAAGATATAGAAGTTCTTTATTACAATAAAGATTTGGCAAATATTTTTTCTGAACCAACACTATTTGATGATGCAAATCCCCAAGTAATTACAGATTTAGAAAGAATTGCATTAAAAACAAAAGATAGTGAATTATTATCTTCTATTGAAGATGCAAGACAAAAAATAGAAGATTTACAAAAACAAAAAGAAGATGCTGAACGAAAAGCAGAAGAGGCAAATATTCGGGCCGAAAAAGCAGAAGAAGATAGACAGAAAGCACAGTATGAAGCCAATGTTTCAAAGGTAAAACAAGAGAAAGCTGAGAAAAAATTAGAAAAAAAGTTGGAACAGTTAAAAATTGTTACTTCTTTATCATCACAGGATTTAGAGTCGGTTACAAATTTACATCATCAAACAAATGTTATAGCAACAAATATTCAAGATTTATTGACTCACTTTGTAAGAAAGAATAAAGATAAAAAATCAATTACTTATGAAGAAATAAATAGTTTGATTGAAAAAATCTCCTTTGAAAATAGTAAAATTATAACATTATCTCGTTTTGGAATTAAAAAAATTTATGATGACTTTTCTTCAAAAAACAAATTTAACATAATTGATTATTTAAGAAATTATATTGATAAAATCTCTTGTAGCTTTACTAGCCAAGCAAAGTTATTAATTTCTTTTAATTCAAATATAATCATTTATGAAACTGAATTTGCTCCTATAGATATTTCTATTCTAGTTGATAATATGGTTAGTAATGCAAGAAAAGCAAAGGCCTCAGAATTATTAATTACTTCCGTAATAGAAAATGAAAAATTGAAAATTAGATTTACATCAAATAAAGAATTCGATTCTGATGTACAAGAATTAGATGAAATTTTTGAAAAGGGGTTTTCTACAACAAGAAGTACAGGGGTTGGCTTGTATCATATAAAGTCAATTGTTGAAGAAAATGGATGGAAAATTGAAGCTATACGTGAAAAAGACAAGGCTGTTTTTGAGCTTACTATATAGAGGCATTTATGAGAATAAAATATAATATACTTTGGTTTGAAAATGATCAAACTTCTTATGAAACAAAAAAAGAGTTTGTAAAAGAAATTTTAGATAAATATGGTTTTGATTTTCCAGAACCACAACATGAAGTTGACGGAACCAATATAGATAATTTAAATTTTTCAAATTATGATTTAATTATTGCTGATATGAATCTTGATAAGAATCAAAAAGCAATGGAATTAATTGATCATATTCGAAAAAAATCTTTCACAGAAGTATTGTTTTATTCTTCATCTGGAGAAGATGCTGTTCGTGCAGAATTAACAAAATATCATATTGATGGAGCATATTGTTCTGGAAGAGAGAACATTGATTTTGAAGAAAAGGTTGAAGGTGTTATTCATACAATCATAAAAAAAACACAGGATTTAACAAATCTTCGTGGTCTTGTTATGGCAGAAGTTAGTGAACTAGATGTAATAATGGAAGAAATTATAAAGAGATACTATATTAATAAGGATTCTAACTCTTTAGAGTGGGAAAACTTTCAAAACAAAATTATAAAAAAAATCCAAAAAGATAAAAAAAAGAAATTTATTCCAAAAACTTCCCAAGAAGAAAATGGTGAAAATAAAGTACATTGTAAAAAAGATTGTTCTCATATTTGGTCTAATGAAAAATCTATTGAAAATATACTCAATGATCTTGAATTTGATTCTTCAAAAAAAGCTCATACAATCTATGAAATTGCTAAACAAATTAACATGAAGGATATATTTATATTTGAAGAATATAACGAAAAAATAATTCAAGTTCGAAATAACTTAGCTCATTCAAAAAGTGAAGTAAAAGAAGGAAAAGAAGTGCTTGTAACAAAAAAAATGGGAGAAATATGTTTTAATCAAGATTCTTTTATAGAAATACGAAAAGATATAAAAAAATATCGCGAGATTTTTGAAGAAATAGAGAAAAAAATACAAAATAATTAACGCAGTGTCATTATATGACACCGTAGACGTTTCATAATACATTCGATATGCAGGAGATAATAATGGAAGATTTAAAACAATCTTTTGAAAAAGTTCTATTTGATTTTAATACAATTGATTGGTCAGAAACAGATGGATGTGATATAAAAGAAATTTTAGAAACATATTTTGAAGACATTCAAAATAATAAAACGGGAATAACTAAATTACTTGAAAAATGTAATTCAATTAATAAATATCAAAAACAACTTACTACAAAAATTTTGGTAGAGTGTTAAAATGTCAGAAAAAATCAATTTCATTGACTTATTTGCAGGCTGTGGTGGCCTTAGTGAAGGTTTTTATAGGGAGGATTTTAATGCACTTGCCCATGTTGAAATTGAACCTAATGCTTGCCAATCACTTAGGACTCGAATGATTCATTATGGTTATACAGATTATAATAATGCTGTTTTGAATATTGATATTACAAGCAAAGATATTTTAGAACGGATAAATTCTGTAGTTGATGATCGAACTGTGCATTTAATAATAGGAGGTCCTCCTTGTCAGGCATATTCTACTGCAGGAAGAGCACGAGATCCAGATGGAATGAAAAATGATCCACGAAATTTTTTATTCGAAAGTTATGTAAAAATTCTTAACCATTTTAAGCCTGATTTTTTCGTTTTTGAAAATGTTATAGGGATTCTCTCTGCAGAAATTAATGGTGAAAAAATTATTGATAAAGTTTTTGCAGCTTTAAGTGAAAATTACAAAGTTACATTTAATCCTGAATTAAACATTTTAAATGCTTGTAATTATGGTGTTCCACAGAATAGACGTAGGGTCGTTATTTTAGGAGTGAGAAAAGATTTATCATTTACTCCTGAAGAAATGTATGAATCAATTAAGAAAACAAATTATGATCCGGAAATGCCAGAAGAGAAAAGAAAAGGTCTACAAAAATATGTAACCGTAGAAGATGCAATATCAGAACTCCCTGCTTTACGTGAAGGAGAAGGGGAAAAAGCAATAGATTTTATCTCTCATAGGAATAATGACTTCTTAAAATCAATTGTACCGGAAAAATTCGACAAACTTTATGACCATGTTTGCAGACATCATAATGAAACAGATGTTGCTCGTTATACAGAAATGGCAAAAAACCATTGGACTTTTCAGGAGTTGCTTGAGAAACGACCAGATTTAAGGCATACACCACCACGTGTATTTGGTAATTCCTATGTAGTTCAATGGTGGGATTTACCATCTAAGACTATTATTGCTCACCTTTATAAAGACGGAAATCAATTTATTCATCCGGATTATAAACAAGGCAGGACATTGACAGTAAGAGAAGCTGCAAGATTACAATCATTCCCGGATGATTTTGTTTTTGAGGGGTCTCGTACTGACCAATATAAGCAAATTGGGAATGCCGTGCCTCCGCTTCTTGCTCAAGCAATTGCGAAATGTATGAAAGCAAAGTTCAAGCAGTTATATGGGGATAACAAATGATTTTTATTTCTGCAAATAAACTAAAAACAAATAATAAAAAAGCATTCTTTATTGAGCAGGTGCAATTATATATAAAGCTTGTAAAAGTATTTTGCGAAAAGCATGGTGTTGAGAACAACTCAGATTCAAAAACTCCAGACATTGATGAATTAAAACTTATTGGGGTTATAGAATCAGAAGATGAAATTGCAGAACTGAAAAAAATATTAAAAACTGATTATTCTCCTTTTATAAATGCTGTTAACTTTGCTGTTGCACATAAGAATGAATTAGATGGACTTTTAGATAAGCTTTATAATTCAAAGAGAGCTGAACTTCAAAAAGATTTTTCAAATAAAAAAAATTTAACCCTTGTAGACTTTTTCTGTGGTGCTGGTGGTTTAAGTTTAGGGTTTGCCGAAGAAGGTTTTAATATCAAACTTGCCAATGATATCCAGGATGTTTGTATTGAAACTTATAAATATAACCATCCAGAATTACCAACATCAAAAATTATTGAAGGTGATATAAAAGAAATTGTTGATAATGTTGAAAATTATATTGATGCAGATATTGATATAGTAGTAGGTGGACCTCCATGCCAGGGATTCAGCGAAGCAAACAGACAGCGTGTTATAGATGACCCAAGAAACAAACTTTATAAATATTATGTAAAGGCTGTTGAAAAAATAGCTCCGAAATTTGTTCTCATGGAAAATGTAAAAGGAATGCTAAAAGTAGCAGACCAAGTTGTAGAAGATTATGAGAAACTCCGTATTGAGAAAAATGGGAAAGTCTATACATACAATGTAAAATACAAGATTCTGAATAGTCAGGATTTCTCTGTTGCTCAAAGTCGCGAAAGATTAATCTACATTGCTATTAGAAATGATGTTCAAGAAGAAAAACATATAACTCCACAGACAATTTTTGATAGAATTGAACAGAATTGTCAGAATCATAAAACATTTAATCTTTCAACCGCCTTGGAAGATATAAAACCATTGGATGCACCTAGAATTAAGAACATGAATGAAATCGATTCTGATACTTGTGGAAAGAAAGTTGATGTAAATCAATTCGAAAACAACCAGAATGAATATCTTAAATTAATAAATATGGGACGAAATATTCCATATATTTATAACCATAAAGCAAGATATGTAAATGACATTAATTATGATATTTACAGACTTCTTAATCCTGGAGATGATGCATCAGATGAAAAAATCATTGATATAATGCCATATAAACACAGATTGCATTGTTTCAAAGATAAATATTTCAAACTTTATCCAGATAGACCTTGTAGAACGATAACTGCACATTTAAGAATGGACTGTCACTCTCATATACATCCATTCCAGATTCGTGCACTTACTCCAAGAGAAGCTGCAAGAGTTCAATCATTCCCTGACGATTATGTTTTTTTAGGAGCATATCTAAAAACATATATGCAAATTGGTAATGCTGTACCTACTATGATGGCTCGCGGAATTGCTCATGTAATAAAGGAGTTTCTATGAAAAAAATCTTTAGAAAAGAATTAAATCGAACAGTTCTTGCAAAAGAGGGAACGAAATGGATGTATTTAACAGCAAAAGAATTTCTTCCTTTTTTTGGAACTACACAAGAAGAACTCGATGATAATAAAAAGAATATAAAAGCATATATAAAAGATGATTACCTGGATTCAGATAATCCTCACACTTATATGCTTCAACTTACAAAGGCAAATAGAGAAACGCGACTCTTTGGCAGAGATTTTCCTCTCTTGTATGAGAATCTAGGTGTATGTGAATGCGATATTTTATTGATCGAAAATGCACCTCAAAATGAAGAAGAAGTTTACCTTTTTAGTGCTATAAAGACAAAAAATATTGTAATGAAAAAGTATTCAAGAAAAGATATTCAAAAGAATGAAAGTCTTAATACTGATTTCGCTGAATATTGGTGGCCTTGGGATAATCATTTATCCGAATCAGAATTACAAGTTTTCTTCAATTCTGAACATGATGTCAAGTTTATAAAGAATAACTTCACTGAAGAAAAAAAAATCAAGTTTCAAAAGAAAAGTGATTTTTTGAAATATATGAATCAAGCAAAAGGTTCTGTTAATAAAAGTCTTTATTCAATTATGGAATTGCAAAATAATAATTGGATAAAAGCAAATTTTGATAATTTTGATACTCTTCAATTTGAAATAATTGATGAAATGTATCAATTAAGTCCGAAAAAAACATCTGAATGTACATATCAAGAAATCGAATAGTAAGGGAGAAAAACATGAAATATTTTATTTATGTAATAAAGTCCGGTATAACAGCTCTTTCAGAAAATACTGAATCTCAGATAAAAATGACTGTTAGAACGTCAAACACAATTAATGTAGAAGATAGGATTATTGGATTTTGTGAGAATCCAATTTCTGAATATAGATATATATTTAATGGTCTTTCAATGTCAAACGGAAAGATTACTTTAGCAAAAATATTACAAATTTTAAATGGTGTAAAAAGTAATTCTCTTTTACCATCGCTTGAAGCTAAAATTAAAGAGGAAATTGTAAGTGGTAATGATTTAATTGAGATTACCGAAGAACAGTATAAAGAAATTGAAAAAGCTATTCTAAATAGAATTGGAGTAACATTACATAAAAATGTTGAAGAACCAATTAGCAATTCTATTCCTTTTTCTCGTAATCGAATAGTCTTTGGTGCACCTGGAACTGGAAAAAGTTTTCAGCTCAATGAAGATTCCAAGGTTTTTGGAACTAACTTCGAGAGAGTAACTTTCCACCCAAATTACAGTTATGCACAATTTGTTGGAACATATAAACCTACAATGTCTGAACCAAATAAGAAACTTTTATCAGATGAACAACAACACATATTGTCTATATTACAAGACGCAAATAAGACTTCTCAAGAAAAGTATGATTTGTTGTATGAAAACTTTAAAGATGGAGACTTAACTAGATTACCAATTCTTCTTGGATTGTTTACGGATGAAAATTTTAAAACAAAAAAAGCTGATGGAACTCCTGCAGTGGGTGATAATTCAGTTGAAAGAAATCACGGAAAAGCAATAAGACCATATGTTAATTTACCTATTCAAGGTTCTTCTGACGAAAAACAGATTGCTTATCAATATGTTTCAGGTCCATTTATGCGTATTTATGCTGCAGCAAAACAAAATCCAAATAACAATTACTTATTATTGATTGAAGAAATAAATCGTGCAAATGTTGCTGCCGTATTTGGAGATGTGTTTCAACTTCTTGATCGTAATTCAGATGGAGAAAGTGAATATAAAGTTGCAGCTAGTGAAGATATAAAAAAATATCTTGCAAAAAAAGGAATTTATGAAGATGAGCTTTCGATTCCATCAAATATGTACATTTGGGCAACAATGAATAGTGCAGACCAAGGTGTCTTCCCTATGGATACAGCCTTTAAGCGTCGCTGGGAATTTGAATACATTGGAATTGATGATAATGAAGACAAAGTGAAAGACTATGAAATTCCAATTAATTCAAATCAAAAAGTTAATTGGAATGAGCTTCGTAAAGCAATAAATACTAAACTAATTGAAATGAGTATAAATGAAGACAAGCTATTAGGACCTTTTTTCTTATCAAAAACGGTTTTAGAAAATGCATTAGTTAATACAAAAAACTTTGTGAAACTTTTTAAAAGTAAAGTTATTATGTATCTTTTTGAAGATGCAGCAAAAATGAAAGTTAAACAGCTGTTTGAGATTGATAATAATAAATACATTTTCTCTGAAATTTGTAAACAATTTGATGAAAAAGGTCTTGATGTTTTTCAAATTGATATTTCAAATATTAAATTATCAGAAAATGATAATACCAAAGAAGATGTTGTTGTTTCTGAAGGAAATACAGGTACAACTTCTTTGTTTGAACAGTAAAAGTTGCAGGAGATTTTGTAAATGGAGTCAATATATTTTAGAGAAGGCCATCATTATTCTTATCAAGATTTAAAGAAATCTTTTTGCATTGACTCTGATGAAAATCTAAAAAAACAAATTAATATTTTAAAACAGTACGGAATATTAAAGACTGTTCAAATAGAAAAACCAGAATATGTTGATTTGTCTGATCAAGATATTGTTATTGGAGAAATACCGTCATATTCTTCTGATTTTGTTTATCAGTTTTTTTTTGTTGGTGTAGTTCTACTTGGAAAAAATGTAATTATTTGTTATCCAAAATATATTGATAATGAAGAAAAACCTTTTAAAAAGATGCAAACTGTTATACAAGTTATAGAAAAAATAAATTCAAAAGAGCAGTTTGTTCATCTTTATAACGGAGATGAAGAAAGTAAAACATTCAATAGATTAGCTATATCTCTGTACATCTTAAAAGATTATTTTGAAAATGGTTTATATACGAATCAACAAGAAATTATCACAATAAATGGAGATGGAGAGACTCTTTGGGATAAAACAATAAGCGAAAGTTTTGCATATATAAAAAATAATACACCATATTATTTAGATTATTATTCAATTGATAATACAGAAAACGATTTTGATTTTATAAAAAGATTACATGCAGTTATTGTTTCAAAATGTTCTAGAGAATTAGATACTCAAAATCTTTTAGAATTATTTAATATCCAAGGAGTTGAAATTACAGATGAGACTTTAGATTCTTTGGGTGATTTAGATTATGTAAAATATCGATTAGATAGGGAAATTAAAAATCAGTTTGTAACAAAAAAACAAAATCTATTAAAAACATTATTTACTTACGTTGCTGAAAATTCATCAAATGAAACAGAGGATTCGTTTAGTCTTTTTGGTACAAATGCTTTTCATGTTGTTTGGGAAAAAGTATGTGCAGAACTATTTGAAAATATGTATGCAAAGAATTGGACAATTAATCAATTTGCTGAAAAAGGCTTAATTGAAAAATGCTATTTAAATAATGAAAATAAAAGTAAAAAACTATCAGATTATATAGAAATTCCTGAATGGCATTTACACGAAAACTATTCTATTGCAACAAATTATGATGGTGATTTAATTCCTGATATAGTTACTTTGAAAAAGAATAAATCTGGAAATACTGCAATGTTTATTCTTGATGGGAAATATTATTTATTAAAAACCCAAGATAAAAAACTTCAAGGAAATCCAGGAATTCAAGATATTGTAAAACAATATGTCTATAATTCTGCATTAAAATCTTTTATAGATAATTTTAAGATTGGCGAAATTGCAAATGTATTTTTAATCCCTAAATTGGAAAGTGATACTTCTGATAATCCAAAGTATGCTGATGTTCCTTATTGGTCTATGCAAAAGAATACTTTTAATGAACTTCCAACTTTACAAGTAATAAAATTGAATCCAAATTCAGTATGGGAAAGTTATCTAAAAAATCAACCAATTAATTCTGAAATATGGGATTCAATAAAAACAACACCAACAAAAAATTATTTATATCATAACGAAAATGACAATTCATTTTCTTTTATTCAAGATTATCAAAAACATATTCTTGTAGGATTTTTGCGACAAGACTATTTTAATGCAATAAAAGATCAAAAAGAATTTTATTTTTACTTTTATGCAACAAATTTAGAACAAAATTTTAGATTCCCTTTACATCCATATATAGATTTTTGCAAAGAATTTATTGGTTATTCTGTTGAAAAAAATCAATTTATACGAGGCGATTTGTCACTTTTGCCTTCTGAACGCTGTCAAATCGATGAAGTTGAAAAAACACATCTAGAAGAATTATTAAAACCTATTTATACCAAAAGCAATTCAAAAGCAGCTACTTATTATGTTTTAAAAGTAAAGAATGTTACAATTTCTGATAAACCATATGATGGAGTTGATAATTTTAGTGAACTTAACAAACTAATAGCCAAAAATGGTTTAAATCAAGTTCTGTATAAGTATTCTCCAAAAGTTATTGATATCTAGTTCTCTTCCTCCATTAATAAATTACTCCTCGACTTGTCTTTAGACATGGAATGCCCAAAATATTTAAACCACAATTTTACACCCGCATCACAAAAATCTGTGTTATAATATTTGTATGAACAAAACAGAACTTCACGAATCGATTATCAAAAATGCTCAAATGACTTTTGCGCGAAGTGGCGGACACGGTGGGCAGAATGTAAATAAATTAAATACAAAAGTTCATCTTGTGCTACCGATTTCATCACTGGCAGGAATTACCGAAGATGAACAAAAACTCATTCGCACAAAACTTGCTTCAATTATAAATAAAGATGATTGTTTATTCATTGATGTTGATGACGAGCGCTATCAAGAACGAAATCGAGAAATTGCTTTAGCTCGAATTGAAAATCGAATTGTTAAAGCGTTGTCGATTCCAAAAAAACGAATTAAAACAAAACCGACTCTTGCAAGTAAAGAAGAAAAACTTAAACTGAAAAAAATCCGTTCCGAAGTTAAGAAAAACCGAAGTAAAAACTTTTTGAAATACGACAGTGAATAATTATTTTTTATTTAATTTTCCCCGCTGAATAAAATCCATTTTGTTTAATTTTTTATGAGAAGTGATTTTAATTTCATCTTCAGCTTTTGAACTTGTTGAAAAATCTTTTTTGTTAGAAATTGATTTTTCTTTCGCTTCTTTTTTATTTACAACTTGCAACCAAGAATTATCTTCTGGAATTTCAAAACTCATTTTTTCTTTTGTAACAGGATGAATGAAAACTAAATTTTTTGCGTGAAGTGCAAGTCGTCCAAATGGATTTGTTTTTGCGTGATAATTTTCATCACCAGCGATTGGATATTTTTTATTTGAAAGATGAATTCTAATTTGATTTTTTCTTCCTGTGTCCAAATCTAATTGGAACAAAGTGTAATTTTTCCCTTCTTGCAAAATTTTATAATGAGTTCTTGCTGTAATTGCATTTTTATCATCTTCTTTTGAAACATAACCGATATGTTTTTTGTTGTAAGTAATTTTATCTTGAATGATTCCTTCTTTTTGAGTTAGATAATATTTTTTATTAAAAGGATTTTCAGCAACTGCAACATAAGTTCTTTCTAAAATCATTTTATGCCAAGAGTTCATAATTTTTTCTTGCATTTCTTTAGAAATCGCAAACATCATAACTCCTGATGTGTCTTTGTCTAAGCGATGAACTGCGAATGGCCGATGTGTTTTTGACAAGGTTCCTTTTTTGTGCATGATGTTTTCAATTTGTTGCAATGCAGTTTTAGAATGATTGCCTTCATATGAAACTGAAAGTAATCCAGAAGGTTTTTCAATTATGATAATAAATTCGTCTTGATATAAAATTTTAATTGAGTTAATTTTTTTTTCCTTAAAAAAGTTTTCTTGATTATACAAATATTTTTATATCTTGAATAGTATTAAAAATTGCTTTATTTTATTAAGTATGAAATTTAGAAATACTTTTTTTACAAAAAAACAACTTGTATTTTTTATAGTTATATTTCTATTAAATTCTCTTTTTGCTATTGAACGAATTGTTTCACTTTCTCCTGCCGGAACTGAAATTATTTTTGCGTTAGGGCAAGGTGATAAACTTGTTGCAAGAACTGACTTCTGTACTTTTCCAGAAGAAGCACAAAAAATTTCTTCTGTTGGAGGCTTTGATGGAAAAAGTTTTAGCTTAGAAACAATTTTATCTTACAATCCTGATTTTGTTTATTTATCAAATGGAATGCATAATCATCTTGTAAATACTTTAGAAAGTTTTGGAATTAAAGTTTACATTTCTGATATTATTTCTATTGAGGATGTTTTTAACGAGATTATTGATATTGCAAAAATTTTGAATGTAGAAAAATTTGGAAATGAATATGTTTCAAAAATAAAATCCGAATTGAATGAATTAAAAAGTGAAGGAAGTAAAAAAAATATTTATTGCGAAATTTTTAATTCTCCATTTTTAACTTGCGGAAAAAATTCTTTTATAAATGATATTATTTTTTACGCTGGTGGAAAAAATATTTTTGATTCATTAGAAAGTTCTTATCCTCAAGTTAGTGAAGAAGTTATTATCATGATGAATCCTGAAATTATTCTTGCTCCAGATTATTCTGAATTTGATATAGAAAAAATTTACGCTCGTAATGGTTGGCAAAATATTAGTGCAATAAAAAATAAAAAAGTTTATTCAGTTTCTGGAGATATTTTTACTCGACCAGGACCTAGAGTTTTAGAAGCAATAAAACTTTTAAAGGAAATAATTGATGAACAATAAAATTTTAGAAAAAAATAAATTTTTAATAATTTTATTTTCTCTAATAATTTTACTTATCACTTCGTTTATCGTTTCGATTTGTGTTGGTTCTCAAAAAATTTCTTTAAATGATTTATTACAAATTTTAAATTTAGAAAAACAAGAAAATATTGATAACAAAATTTTAATGTTAAAAAATATTATCTTAAAAATTCGTATTCCTCGTTCTTTACTTGTAATGTTTACAGGTTTTACTCTTGCAGGAGCTGGTTGTATCTTTCAAGGTTTTTTTAGAAATCCTTTAGCAGAACCCGGAATTATGGGCGTAACTTCTGGTGCAACATTGGGTGCAGTTTGCTCTTTGTTGTTACCAAGTTTTTTTATTTTTAAATTTATTCAATCAATTTCTTTTTTTGCATTTGTTGGTGCGATTCTTTCTGGTTTAATTATTTTTTTGTTATCAAAAAAAGCAAACGGATATACAAGTTCTTCTTCTGTGATTTTAACTGGGACTGCACTTGGAACTTTGTTTTCATCGATTACTTCAATAATTTTGCTTTCAAAACAAAATCAATTGCATTCAATTTATGTTTGGCTTTTAGGAAGTTTTTCTGGTAAAGGTTGGAATGAATTTTATTTTTTGATAATTCCTTTTTGCGTTTCTTTAATTTTGATTTTTGTTTCTGGAAAATATCTTGACTTAATTTCGGTTGGAGAAATTTCTGCTCAGTCATTAGGTTTAAATGTAAAGAAAACTAGATTTTTGATTTTAATCACAGGAAGTATTTGTGTGTCTTGTTCAGTTTGTGCTGGAGGAACAATTGGATTTGTTGGTTTAATTTCTCCACACATTATTAGAATTTTATTTTCTTCAAAACATAAATTTTTAATTCCATTATCAATTATTTTGGGTGGAGTTTTACTTTTGATTTCAGATACCATTGCAAGAGTTATTCTTTCTCCAATTGAGTTACCAGTTGGTATTATAACATCTTTGTTAGGTTCACCATTTTTTATTTCTTTAATTTTTTCTAGACAGAAGGATTTCTAATGCAAACTTTATTGGGTGTAAAAAATTTAACTGCAAAATATAATGAATTAATCCTTAATAATATTTCCTTTGATGTAAACTCTGGAGAAGTTATTTGCTTGATTGGTGCAAATGGTTCTGGTAAATCTTCGTTGTTGTATTCTCTTGCAAATATTGAAATTCCGAAATTTAGTTTTTCAAAAAATTCAATTTGTGTTTGTGATAAATTTATTGATAAAATGTCTAGACAAGAAATTTCAAAATATATTTCTTTGATGACTCAAAATGAAAATTGTGTTTGGAATTTTTCTGTGTACGATTTTATTTCTTTGGGAAATTATTTTTCAAAGAAAAAAGATGAAAATAAAATTTTTGAAATATTAAAATTATTAGATATTGAAAATTTGTTATATAAAAATATAAATTGTATTTCTGGTGGAGAGTTTCAGAAAATAAGAATTGCTCGTTCACTTGTTCAAGATTGTAGTGTTATGCTTTTGGACGAACCAACTTCTGCTTTGGATATAAATTATCAATTTAATTTGTTAGAAAAAATTAGGAATATCGTAAAAGAAAAAAATATTTGTGCAATAATTTCAATTCATGATATAAATCTTGCATCAATTTTTGCAGATAGAATTTTTCTTTTGAAAAAATATAATTCACTTTTAGAAAATGAAAATCAGTTATTGATTGGAACTTCAGAAGAAATTTTAAATTCAAAAGATTTGTCAAAAGCGTTTAATACAAATTTTGGAACTTTTTTGCATCCAGAATATAACAAGAGTCAAATTTATGTAAAAGGAAATTAGAAAATTTTATGAATAATTTTGAAAATACATTTATGCCAATTTCAAAAAAAGATTTACAAGAGAGAAATATTGAACAACTAGATTTTGTTTTTGTTTCTGGTGATGCTTATGTTGATCATCCGTCTTTTGCAGTTGCGATTTTAGGTCGCCTTCTTGAAAAAAATGGATATACAGTTGGTGTAATTTCACAGCCAGATTGGAAAGATGTAGAAGCTTTCAAGATTTTAGGAAAACCAAAATTAGCTTTTTTAGTAAGTGCAGGTGCAATGGATTCGATGGTTGCAAATTACACTGCTAATAACAAACCTCGTTCAGAAGATGCTTATTCACATGGTGGTGAAAAAGGTCATCGTCCAGACCGAGCGATTATCACTTATGTTTCAAAAATTCGTGAAGCATACAAAGGTGTAAATGTTATCATCGGTGGAATTGAAGCAAGTCTTCGCAGAATGGCACATTATGATTATTGGTCAAACACAGTTAAGCATTCAATTTTGCTTGATTCAAAAGCAGATTTACTTTTGTACGGAATGGGCGAGTATTCAATTTTAGAAGTTGCAGAAAAATTAAAATCAGGAATGAATGCAAACGAAATTCGTGGAGTGCGCGGAACTTGTTGGCGTACTGGAAAAGAAAGTGATCTTCCAAAAGTTTGTTTTGATGCAAACAATAATAAAAGTGAAGTTGTGTATCTTCCAAGTTTTGAGCAGGTTAGTAAAAATAATGATGAATCAAAAATTGAATTTGCAAAATCATATTTGTTGCAAGAAGAAAATACAGATGCGATTTCTGCAAAAATTTTAATCGAGCAAAGTGAATCTCGTTTTGTTGTGCAAGAACCACCATCATTTCCGTTGAGCACAAAAGATTTTGATGAAGTTATGGAACTTCCTTTTACAAGAAAGTGGCATCCAATGTATGATAAAAAAAATTCAGAAGGTAAATCAGGAATCCCTGCTTTAAGTGAAGTTATTTTTTCTTTGGTAAGCAACCGCGGATGTTTTGGTGCTTGTTCATTTTGTGCAATTACTTTCCATCAAGGTCGAAGAATACAAACTCGTAGTCATGACTCTTTGATTAAAGAAGCAAAAGTTTTAACTAAGATGGAAAACTTCAAAGGATACATTCACGATGTTGGAGGTCCGACTGCAAACTTTAGACAAGATGCTTGTGAAAAACAAAAACAATTTGGTGCTTGTAAGAATAAAGATTGTCTTGGAACTAATCCTTGTAAAAATTTAAATGTTGATCATAGCGATTATGTTGAACTTCTAAGAAAACTTAGGGAATTAAAAGATGTAAAAAAAGTTTTTATCCGTAGTGGAATTCGTTTTGATTATTTAATGTTGGATAAAGATAAAACTTTTTTCAAAGATTTATGTAAGTATCATATTTCAGGACAATTAAAAGTTGCACCAGAACATACAAGTGATAAAGTTTTAAACTTAATGCGAAAAAGTTCTCATAAAGTTTACGAAGAATTTTCTGAAGAGTATAAAAAAATAAATTCTGAATTAAACAAAAAACAATTTTTAGTTCCGTATTATATTGCAGGCCATCCTGGGGCAACTTTAGAAGATGCTTTGAATGTTTTATTGTATTTAAAGAAAACAAAATTTGTTCCAGACCAAGTTCAAGATTTTTATCCAACTCCAGGAAGCTTATCAACTTGCATGTATTATACAGAATTAGATCCTCGCACAATGGAAAAAATTTATGTTGCAAAAGGTGCTCACGAAAGAAAATTACAAAGAGCCTTGTTACAATTTAATAAACCTGAAAATAGAAAATTAGTAATTGAAGCTCTTGAAAAAATGAACAAAAAAGATTTTATAAAAAAATTGTTTAATTAAATTTTCTGTTAAGAATTGCTTTTCTTGTGTTTTCTGCTGAATTTAAAATGCAAGAAAATAAAGTTGAAAAACTTTGAAATAAATTTTGCAATTTTAGAATTAAAGAATTTTTGTTTTTTATATTTCTTGATTGCGAAGCTAATTGAATTTTGTTCCATGTTCTAAAAATCAATGGAATAAAAAGTATTGTTAAACTAATTGTTTGAGAAATTTTAAATTTTTTGAACAATGGAATTTTATCTAAATCATTTTCAAGTTGATAAACTGATGTTGTATCAAATACTATAAGCGCAATTAAAGAAGTTGTTAGTAATCTTGATAAATATAAAATACCTTCTAAAGATTTTTTAAAATCGAAATTTAATTTATTTTCAAAATTTATTCCGTTTAATAAAATTATAAAAAATCCTATGATAAAAATAAATGATAAATTTTTTAAACTAGAAAATTTTGTTCGTGATAAAAAGAATAATAAACATCCAATAAAAAAATAAAATCCGCATCTGTACCATTCTGAAAAATTTGATTCGTTGTTGCTTGTTGAAAAAATCCTTATCGAAACAAAACATAAAAATATTATTTTTATAATTGCAGGAATTTTGTGAATTATTGTTGTGTCGTATCTGTAAGAAAATAAACTGTTTTTCATTTTGTTACCAAATCAAATCTTCTAATTTATTGTAGGAAGTAAATGGATAGTGTAATTCAAATTCTTCCCATTGAGATTTATCCATCTTTGTTGCGTTTTCTGTTGTGTCATCAAAAACTAAATTCCCGTTATTGATAATTATAAATCGATTTGTAAGTGCTAAAATTTTTTCAATTTCGTGAGTTAAAATAATTATGGTTTTGTTTTTTTCTTTTAGTTTTTTTAAAATTGAAGTTACAAGTTTTACACCTTTCCAATCAAGATTTGCAAAAGGTTCATCTAAAATAATTATGTCGCAATCTAATGCAAGAATTGAAGCGATTGCAAGTCTGCGTTTTTCTCCACCAGACATCAATCTTGCAGGTGAATTTTTTTTATGAGTAAGTTCGCAAAAATCTAAAACTTCATTTGTGATTTTTTTTATTTCATCTTTTTTTAGATTCAAGTTTTTTAAACCAAAAGCAATATCTTCTTCTGGTGTTTCTCCTAAAATTTGTGCATCAGCATCTTGAAAAATTATTCCGATGTGTTCGTTTAAATTAAATTCTTTTGCGTTGTTAATAATTTTTCCTTCAGTTTGATTTTCTAATTTTGAAATTATGTTCATTAAAACTGTTTTACCAGAACCATTAGAACCTGCAATCAGCAAAAAATCATTTTGATAAATTTCAAAGTTTATATTTTTTAATGATTGAGTTCCATCTGGAAAAGTTTTTGAAATGTTTTCTATTTTAATTAAAGGTTTTATTTCTTGTGTAAACATTTTATCCTCGCATAAATTTGTTATAAATAATTTTTTACAACCTTATAGAATTTTTTCGAAATCAAAATTATTAAAATTGATTTTATAATCGTAACTGGAATAAAAGGAATTAAAATTACATAAATTGATTTTTGTAATTCTGTTCCTGTGTTGTGTGAAAATCCAAAAATTCCAAATATGAAAATTATCGCAAATCCAATTAAAGTTGAAATTGTAAAAATAAAATATTCGTAAAAATTATTTGTATTTTTTTTATTCATAAAAATTTTTGTTATCAAACCTGCAATAATTGCTGCGAAAAAATATCCGATTAAGATTCCACCAGTTGGTCCATTCAAAATTATTTGAAATCCGCCTTTTCCTGTAAAAACTGGTAAACCGATTCCTCCGATAAATAAAAAAATCAATATTGATAAACCGCCGTATAATGCGCCTAATAAAATTCCGTTTAGAATCGCTATCATATCTTGAATTGCAAGTGAAATTCCTAAAGGTAAAGGTATTATTACAAAACTACATGCGCAAAGAAGAGAAGCAAAAAAAATTGTTAATACATAATTTGACATTGGTTTTTCGGTTTTCACTATAAATATGGTATCAAAATAAAGTAAAGTTTGTCAATCAAGGATTTTTTACTAGATTATTGTAGAAATTTTTAGTATATTATAATAAGAATTTTTTGGAGGACATTCATCGTGAAAGAAAATAAACTTATTCCAGTAACTTTGCTCACTGGATATCTTGGAGCTGGAAAAACTACATTACTCAATTATGTTTTGAATAATCAAAAAGGATATAAAGTTGCTGTAATCGTAAATGATATTGGCGAAGTAAATATTGATGCAAATCTCATCGCAAAAGGTGGAAGCATTGTAGAAGAAGATAGCGTAGTTCCACTTGAAAACGGATGTATTTGTTGCAACTTGAAAACTGACTTGATGGAACAAATCGTTACTATCACAAAAACTGGAAAGTTTGATTATATTTTAATTGAAGCAAGTGGAATTTGTGAGCCAGTTCCGATTGCACAAACAATTTGTGCATTAGACGGTTCTGCTAAAGATGAAGGACTTCCTGCTATCGTTCGCCTTGATAACATTGTTGCAGTTGTTGATGCACTTCGTCTTGTAAGTGAATTTGGTGGTGGCGATAAACTTTTAGATGAAAACAAAGGTGAAGAAGATATTGCAAATCTTTTGGTTCAACAAATTGAATTTTGTAACACAATCTTAATTAATAAAACTGATTTAGTTTCACCTGAGGAACTTAAAAAAGTAAAAGCTGTTATCAAAACTTTGCAACCTCACGCAAAAATTATTGAAACAACAAAAAGTCAAGTTGAACTTTCAGAAGTTTTAGATACAAAACTTTTTGATTTTGAAAAAGTTTACGGAACTGCTCGTTGGGTAAGTGAATTAGAAAGTTCTGAAAATGAACATGAAGATGAACACGAACATCATCATCACGACCATGAAGAACATCATCACCATGAACCCCACCATGACGAACATGAACATCATCACCACGAACACGATGATGACGACCATTCGCATTGTGACCACGAACATGGAAAATGTTGTTGCGGACATCATCACGACGAAAATCATCAGCACGGAGATGAATACGGAATTTCAACTTTTGTGTATTATCGTCGTCGTCCATTTAACAGAATGAAGTTGGAGCTCTTTGCAGAAAATTGGCCAGAGTCAGTTATTCGTTGTAAAGGTATGATGTGGTTTTCTGATGAAGATGACGGCGCTTATCTTTTTGAACAAGCAGGAAAACAAATCACAGCATCTTTTGCTGGAGTTTGGCTTGCAACTGCAAGTGCAGAAGAAATTGAACAAATAAAATCAGAAGATGAACGAATCGCAAAAATCTGGGACGAAAAAGTTGGCGATAGAGAAATTAAATTAGTATTTATCGGACAACACATGGATAAAGAAAAAATTTGTGCAGACTTAGATTCTTGTCTTGAATAATTTTTTTGAAAATATGAATTTAGTAAAACTAGATTACAACAGAATGATGGAAGATGAGATTGCAAAATTCTCAAATGAAAAAAAGCCAACCTTACTTCTTCATTCTTGTTGTGGTCCTTGTAGTACAACTTGTTTAGAACGCTTAATTGATTTTTTTGAAATCACAGTTTTCTTTTACAATCCAAATATTCAACCTAAAGAAGAATTTGAATTGAGATTAGAAAGTCAAAAAAAGTTTTTATCAAATTGTGAAAAAATGAAAAATGTAAAATTAGTTGTACCAGATTATAACACAAATGAATTTTTGAATTTTATTGATTTAGAAAACTTTCCAGAACGCAAGACAGAAAGAGAATGTGGAAGTCGATGTTCAGAGTGTTATTTGTTACGATTAAGTGCAACTGCAAATTATGCTTGTAAAAATAATTTTGATTATTGGGCTACAACTTTAACAGTTAGTCCACATAAAGATTCAAAACTTTTAAATGAAATTGGTTTTGATTTATCAAAAAATGATTTGTATAAAAATTCAAAATTTTTGCCAAGTGATTTTAAAAAGAAAAATGGATATCAGAGATCAATTCAATTATCAAAAGAATTTGAATTGTATCGACAAAATTATTGTGGTTGTATTTTTGGAAAACTTGCAGACGAAAATTTTTTCAAAAATCAAATAGGAGAGTAAGAATGGCAATACATAAATCTGGAGAAGATTATTTAGAAGCGGTTATGATGATTCATAAAGAAAAAGGAAAAGTGCGTTCCTCTGATTTAGTTAAGAAGATGGGATTTTCAAAACCAAGTATTTGTAACGCTGTTGCTCTTTTAGAAAAAGATGGATATCTTGTAATGAACGAAGATAAAACTTTGGAGCTTACTCAAAAAGGGAAAGATGTTGCAGATAAAATGTTTGAACGACATTCTTTTTTTGTAAAGTGGCTTGAGTCCTTAGGTGTTTCTCCAGCAGTTGCAGAAGAAGAAGGTTGCGCTATCGAACACAATGTTAGCGACGATACTTTTAATAAAATAAAAAATGCTTACGAAAATCAAATCAAAAAATAAAATTAAATTTTTTTAGTGCCAAGTCTAAGAGCATTTAACACAACGCAAATTGAACTTAATGCCATTGTTCCACCTGCAATCATTGGATTTAATAAAATCCCAAAAGATGAATATAAAATTCCTGCCGCTAATGGAATGCTAACTGAATTATAAAAGAAAGCCCAGAATAAATTTTGTTTGATGTTTCGTAAAGTGAGTTTGCTTAAATTTATTACTGAATCTACATCGCTAATTCCATCTTTCATTAAAACAATGTCAGCTGATTCGATTGTAATATCTGTTCCGTTACCAACAGCAATTCCTACATTAGCTTGAACTAAAGCAGGTGCATCATTTATTCCGTCACCTACCATCAAAACAATTTTATTTTCTTTTTGAAATTGCTGAATGATAGAAGCTTTTTGTTCTGGCATTGTTCTTGCAAAAATTTTATCGATGCCAATTTTTTGTGAAATAATTTGTGCAGTTTTAAAACTGTCGCCTGTAATCATTGCAACTTCAATTCCTTTTTTATGCAATTTTTTTATCACATCAAAACTTTCTTTTCTAATTTCATCACGAATACCAGCAATCAATTCAATTTCAAATTTTTCATTTTGTTTTATTGCAAGACAAATTACTGTGTTGCCTTCATTTTCAAATTCAGTAATTTTTTCTGAAATTTCATTTGAGATGTAATAACTTGTTTTTTGCGAAAGACCAATTTCTTCAATAAAATTTTTGCTTCCAACAAAAACATTTAAATTATCATTTTCATTTGGAATGATAAGTTCAGCCTTAATTCCTTTGCCAGAAATATTTTCAAAGTCTGTAACAAAAATTTCTGAAAAATCAATTTGTAATTCATTTGCTTTTTCTAAAATTGCTTTTGCAAGTGGATGGTCGGATGCTTGTTCAACTGCAGATAAAATCGAAAATAAAAATTCAGTTGATGCTTGTTGAGTTTTATCTACGCAATTAAAAATAGATGTTACTTGTGGTTTGCCTTTTGTGATAGTTCCTGTTTTGTCAAATACAACTGTATTTATTTTTCCGCAGTTTTCTAAAGCCTCACCTGAACGAACAAGGATTCCTTTTTTTGCACCAAGTCCAGTACCTGTCATTATGGCAGTTGGAGTTGCAAGTCCTAAGGCGCAAGGACAAGCGATTACTAAAACTGAAGTAAAAATTCTTAAAACAAAATTTATATCTTTACCAAGAATTATCCAAATGAGTGAAGAAATTATTGCAATACAAATTACAGATGGAACAAAAATTCCTGCAACCTTATCCGCAATTTTACTGATGGGTGCTTTTTTACCTTGTGCTTCTTCTACAAAAGAAATTATTTTTGCCAAAGTTGTATCTTTGCCTGTTGCTGTAACTTTTACAACAATCATTCCGTTTTGATTTAAACTTCCGCCAGTTACATTTGAATCAATATTTTTTTCGATTGGTAAACTTTCGCCAGTTAGCATTGATTCGTCAACTGTTGTTTTGCCAAAAATAATTTTTCCGTCCAAAGCAATTCTCTGCCCAGGTTTTACAAGAATCAAATCGCCAACAGAAATTTTTTCAATTTCAATTTCTTTTGCATTAGAAAAATTTTCGCCTTCTTTCCAAGTTGAAGGAAGAACAAAAACTTTATCAGGTGTTAATGTGAGTAAGGCGGAAATTGCACTTTTAGTTTTTTCTGTGCTTCGACTTTCCAAAAATTTTCCAGTCATGATAAAAGTTAAAATCATCGCGCTTGATTCAAAATAAAGATTGTGAACTTCACTTGAATTTATTGGAATTAAAAAAGTTAAAACTACAGAATAGATAAATGATGAAAGAGAACCAACTGCAACTAGCGTATTCATGTTTGGATTTTTATGAAGTGCAGAATTTATTCCGTTAAATAAAATTTTTTTTCCTAAAAATAAAACAATTGTTGATAAAATAAATTGAATTAAAGCAAAGTTTGTTGGATAAAATTCTGGATTAAAAATTTTAGGTAAGGGTAGGGAAGTTCCATTTATTTTTATCATGTGTCCCATTGAAACATACATTAAAAATAAACTAACTATCCAAATTAAAATGAGTTGGATTTTTTGTGAATGTAAATTTTCGTTTTTATTTTTTTCTTGAAAAGATTTATTTTCGTTTGAAAAATTTTGTGTAGAAGAATTTTCATCTTTCAATGAAATTCCAAAACCAGCTTTTTCTACGACTGAACAAATTCTTTCTTGCGAACATTTTTTTTCATCATACTCAATCGAGAGTTGCTTTGTTGTTAAATTTACAGAACTTGATTTTACTCCATCTAGTTTTCCTGTAACTTTTTCAACTGCACTTGAACATGCAGCACAAACCATTCCCTCGATATTGTATGACTCTTTTATCATTTTATTTTAAGAACCCTTCTATAATTTTTTGTTCAGCTTCTTCTTCAGTTAAACCTAAGGTTCTGAGTTTTAAGATTTGTTCTCCTGCAATTTTTCCGATTGCAGCTTCGTGAATTAAAGAAGCGTTTTCGTTTGCAGCAGTTAATTCTGGAGAAGCACTTACGATTCCATGGTCTGCTAAAATTGCATCACATTCAGAATGACCTGTACAACGAGCATTTCCAACAATGTTAGAACGATAAGTTTGTTTTGAGTTCCCTTTTGCAACTGAACGAGAAATCAAATTTACTGAAGAATCATCTCCGTTCATTTCAACATAAAAATCAGTTTCAACAATATCGTTTCCGTCAGTAAGAAGATGCTCTTTGATAATCAAAGTTGCGTCTTTGCCAACTTCAACTTTTGTTTTTCGTTTTGTTGAATCAACTCCGCCAAGTTGACTTGTATCCATTTCAAGATAAGAACCTTCTTCCAAAAAAGCTTCTGTTACAGGGTCGATAGAACGCTGACTGTTTTTTGCTCCAGTTCCGATATGTTTTTCTTGGTAAAGAACTTTTGCATTCTTTCCAATGAAAAAACGATGGATTCCATTGTGTCGAGCAGGTTCTCCGTTTTCTGTGTGGATTCCGCAACCTGCAATAATTGTTATGTCAGAATCTTCACCTACAAAAAAATCATTGTAAACTAAATCATCAACTTTTGCGTGAGTTACACAAGCAGGAATAAAAACTTGTTCTCCTTTAGTTCCTGGTTTTACATGAACTTCCAATCCTGGATTGTCAGTCTTTGATTCAATCTTGATATTTTCAGTTGATTTTCTTGTTGCACTTGAGCAGTTTACTCTTATGTTATATGCACCTTTAAATTCTTCGCCATCCCAATCTGAGATTTCTTTCAAAAGTGCAGTTGTTTGTTCATCTATTTGTGGTTTGTTATCACTCATTATCTAACCTCCCGACCTTTTGGGCATCCAAATTTTCCTACGGATGAATTTTGCAAGATTTCTGGCAAGAGCATAATTCCTGGACCTTGCTTTTTCACTTTTCCGTCACCAATAACGATGATTACATCTGCGATAGACAAAATTCGTTCTTGGTGAGAAATTACGATTATCGAACCATTTCTTTCTGAACGGAGATTTTTGAAAACATCAATAAGATTATTGAAACTCCACAAGTCGATTCCTGCTTCAGGTTCGTCAAAAACTGAAATTCTTGTTTTACGAGCTAAAACAGTTGCAATTTCAATTCGTTTAATTTCTCCACCAGAAAGGGCTGCGTTAATTTCGCGGTCAAGATAATCTCTTGCGCAAAGTCCAACTTTGTGAAGAAGTTCCGAAATTTCATTTTCTGAAAGAGGAGTAGGGGAAGCCAGAGCGATTAAATCGCGTACAGTAATTCCCTTAAATCTTACAGGCTGTTGAAAAGCAAAACTGATTCCTTTTTTTGCTCGTTCTGTTATATCAAGATTTGTAATGTCTTCATCATCAAGATAGATTTTTCCAGCGCAAGGTTTTTCAATTCCTGCAATAATTTTTGCAGTTGTAGTTTTCCCTCCACCGTTTGGACCTGTGATTACAACAAGTTTGTTATCTGGAAATGTTGCATCTATTCCGTTTAGAATTTTATCACCAGTTGGTGTTATCCATTCAATATTTTCAAGTTTTAACATATAAATTTCCTATAAAAATGATAAAAATTCACCTATAAGATAAGTATAACAATTTTAAACATAAAAAACAAGAGTAATTATCATTTTGCATAATTTATGATATAATAATGAAAAGAAACTCATAAATATTTAATTCCAAAATGGAGAAATTATGAAAAAACTATGTATTATAACTGGAGCAAGTTCTGGAATGGGAATTTGCTTTGCAAAACAGCTTTTAAGTTTTCGTAACTTTGATGAAATGTGGATTATCGCCCGAAGAAAAGAACGATTAGATGAATTGAAAATCGAACTTAATTCAATTTCAAAAGAAACTTCGATTCGTTGTATTCAAGGTGATTTATCTGGAAATTCTGGCGTTGAGTTTGTAAAAAATTTATTGCAAGAAGAACAAAATCAGCAAGAATTTATCATCGATACTTTGGTAAATAACGCTGGTTTTGGAACCTACGGAACTTTTGAAGATACTTCCCTTGAGCGCCAACTTGGAATGATTGATTTGAATGTTTATTCTCTCACAGGAATTTGTTACGCTTCTTTGCCTTATTTGCAAAAAGGTTCTTTGGTGATAAATGTGGCTTCTCTTGCTTCTTTTGCGCCATTAGGAAACTTTGCTGTTTACGGTGCTACAAAGGCCTTCGTTTACAGTTTTAGTCTTGCTTTAGCGGCAGAACTTGAACCAAAAGGAATTTTTGTAGAAACATTGTGCCCAGGACCTGTTGATACAGAATTTGCAAATGTTGCTTCTCGCGGTGCTAGAAAAGTTGTAAAAGACGGAAAATCTCCAGAAAAAGTTGTAGCACATTGTCTAAAATGCGTTTCTAAAAAGCAATACATTTCTATCATGGCTTTAAAATGGAAGTTCAAAGCATTTATGAGTAGATTTATCAGTAAAATTTGGTTTGCTCGATATACTTTCAAGCACGAAAAAAGACCTTCAAACTAATTTTTCGTAAAATTGATAAATCGTAAATTTCTTAAAAAGCCCAACCAAAAGCTGCTGAAATTGAAGGAATCCAGAAAAAATTAGACTTTGAAGGATAAAATGCAAAATCTGCTCCAAATGACATTACAAATTTATCTTTTGTAACAATTTGGTATCCTGCACCAGTTTGTGCTGTAAAACTATAAATCATTCCTAAAGTTCCACCTGCTAGGGCTTTTATAAACAATCCGCTTGGGGCTTTGGCAAAAGGATAATATGTAATTCCGCCTAAAATTCCAACGGCTTTAGGAAAGTAAATTGCGTTTAAGCTTTCAACACTCAATGCAATTCCGAGTTTTTTATCTAAGAAAAATTCCCAGTAAAGCGGAGTTCTAATAATTTCGCTAAATCCATCTTCTGTGTTAAAACCAGTTAATGCTGAAACTGCAAATCCAAAAATTGGAGAAAGAACATCAACTTTAATAATCGATTTTATAGGTTCACTTTCTTCTGGATATTCAAATTCTTCAAAATCTTCGTATTTATTATTTTTATTTTTCAAAATTTCTTGTTGAATTTCTTCTGGAGTTTTTATATTTGATTTTTGATTTTCAGTTGATTCTTGGGCAAAACTCAATGCAAAAACTGAAAAAATTAAAGCTAAAATTAAAAAAGTTCTTTTCATATTTTCCATTTTATCAAGGCAATAAAATTTTGTCCATAATTCCACTCATATAAGCGATAGCAATTCCGTAGTTTGTCATTGGAATTTTGCTAAGTTCAGCTTGATTTTGGCGCGATAAAACATAGGAACGATTAAACATACAGGAACCACAATGAATTATCAAATCAAATTGGGATAAATCTTTTGGAAAATCGTTTCCGTTTACATGAGTGATGGAAACTTCACTTCCTACAAATTTTTTTAACATGGCAGGAATTTTTACAGTTCCGATATCTTCTGTTAAAGGCGCGTGAGTACAGGCTTCAGCAATCAAGATTTTTGAATCTTTTGTTAGGGAAGAAATTTTTTTTGCGCCTTCTACAAATCGATTTATATCACCTTTATTTGCTGCCAACAAAACCGAAAAAGAAGTTAAACCTGATTCACTTGGTTTATTTTCGTAAACAAATTTGAAAACTTGGGAATCTGTAATTATCAATTTTGGTGGATTTTTTAATGTGTCCAAAGTGTGAACAAATTTATCAGTTGTGCAACTTATCACAGTGCATTTTTTATCCAGCAATTCCCGACTAATTTGAACTTGTGGCAAAATCAGCCGACCTTTTGGAGCTTGAATATCTTGTGGCATAACTAAAAGAACAACATCATTTTCTTTGCACAAATTTTGAGTTAGCGTGAGTTTTTGAAAATCCTCTGGAACTTTTCGTAACAATTCTTGTTTGATATTTTCAATTCCGATTTTTTGCTTTGCGCTAATTTGAATCGGTTTTTCCTTTGCAAACCTTTCGATAAAATCCGAAAAGTCTTTTAATAAAAGTTGATTTTCTTCTGTATCAAATAAATCGATTTTGTTGATTACCAAAATGAAAGGCTTTTTTTCTTGTTTTAATTTTTCAATTAAATTTGCAATTTGTGAATCTAAAAAGTTTTTTTCAAATTGATTTTTATCATAATCTTGATTTAACAAATTTTCTGGATTGAATAAAATTAAAGCAATATCAGTTTTTTCTATGGCAAGAAAAGTTTTTTTGATTCTTTCTTGTCCAAGTTCAGTTGTATCTTCAAAACCGGCAGTATCGATAAAAACAACTGCTCCAATTCCAGAAATTTCCATTGGCTTAAAAACTAAATCTGTGGTTGTTCCTGCAATTTCAGAAACAAGTGCGTGATTTTGGTCAGTTATGGCGTTCAAAAAAGATGATTTTCCGCAGTTTGTGTTTCCAAAAATTCCGATATGTAATCGCTGTGAAGTTGGCGTTTGTGTCATAAAGTTTCCTTAAAAATTTATTCTTGATAATCCCCACGAGAAAAATCAATTTTGCAATTTATTTTATCAAGTTGTTTTTGTAAAAGATTCAAACCTTCGGCACTTTCTTCGTTTACAGAAGCTTTGTTGTTGTAAAGTGCGTAATTTTTTCGTTGTTCCATTGGCGAAACATTTGGCATTACAACATTTGCTCCAGATAAAATTCCTAAAATTCTTCCTTCAGGATTTATGCTAGAAAGTGCAGTTGTGGCTGGAAGTAAAACCTTGGGATTCATAATTCTAAGCAAAGATAAAATGAAAAGCGTTAAATCTAAATCCCCTTGAGGAAAGTTTGCAAATTCCGTTTGTGAATGTGGAATAAAAGGTCCGATTCCAACCATTTGAGGTTTTAGTTCTTGAATAAAAAATAAGTCAATTGCAATATCTTCCAAAGTTTGATATGGAGAACCTACCATAAATCCACCCCCTGTTTGAAAACCAAGTTCTTTTAAGTTTTTCAAACATTCAATTCGATTTTCTAGCTTCATATTTTCTGGATGAAGTTTTTTGTAATGAACTGGATTTGCAGTTTCTTCCCTAAGTAAATATCTATCGGCACCAAATTTTTTGAACAACGCGTAACTTTCTTTGGATTTTTCACCAAGAGAAAGAGTGATAGCACAATCTGGGAATTTTTCTTTTATGGATTTTATGATTTTACAAATTTTTTCGTCGGAAAAAAAAGCATCTTCTCCGCCTTGTAAAACAAAAGTTTTAAAACCTAATTCGTAGGCGATTTTACAGCAATCTAAAATTTCTTCTTCTGAAAGTCTGTATCGTTTTACATTGTGATTTTTACAATTTATTCCGCAGTAAAAACATGCATTTTTACAATAATTTGAAATTTCGATTAAGGCTCTTACATAAATTTTATTTGAAAAATTTTCTTGCCGGATTTTGTTTGCTTTTTCTTTTGTGTAGTTAAAAATTAAATCTTTATTTTGAAGAAGAAGTAAAAAATCGTTTTTTGTAATAAAATTTTCATTTTGCAAGGAAGAAGTAGAAAGTTTTTCTACAAGAAAAATTAGTTTTTCAATTAATTTATTTTCTGTAAAATTTTCTACAACTTCCATAACAAAATTTATTTTTAGTTTTCTCTATAAACTAAAAGAGTTGTTCCATTTCCGTCTTTTAAAGTAAGATTTTTTCCAGAAACTTCGTAAGCTTCAACTTTAGAAAGCAATTCGATAATTTTTGCTTCAAGTTCCATCAATTCTGAAGGACCAGCCATTCTAGTTGTGATGATTTGACCAAAAGATAATTCACCATCATCAGAAGTTTCATAATCAGAAGCAAAACTATTTACAGCTGCGTTTCCAAAAAGTTGTCTGCCACCACCAAATCCAAGAGAAATTTTTTCTTGCAAAGGCTCATCTACAGAAACAACTGATAATCCGTCATTGTAGAAAATCAAATTCCAACTTGTATTTTCAAGTTTGAGTTCTTTGAAAACAAGAACAGTATTTTCATCTTTGTTGCGAATAATCAAATTTGTGTTTCCGTCTGTTGTTTCAAAAGAGAATTTTCCACCTTTTGATAAAATTTGCAAATATTCACTTTCTAGTGCAGATGCTTTTTCATCTCCGGCCATCATTGTTGTAATGATGTTTTCAACAGTGATTTTTCCTTTTGCTAAAAAAGCTTGTGCGTTGTAATTATTCACGCCAGAAAAACCAGAAATTTGATAATTAAAATCTTTATCTTCAGAATTTTTGTTTACAGATAAATTTGCTGTAATTTTTTCTGGAAAATCACCATTTTCTGTTGATAAGATTTTTCCGTCTTTTTCGATTTTGATTAAATCCCAATCGGTTGTTGTTGCGTATTCTTCGTTACATCCCATAATTACTAAAAAAAGTAACGCAAAAACAATAAAAATGCTAGATAGTTTTTTCATAAAAGTATTTTTTCCTTTGTATAAAAATTTTCAAGTTGTTATCAATATAACAAATTTAATCATTAAAAGATACACTTAATTTTTTCAATAAGTGCAAAAATCACAAAAATTACAAGATTTACCACAACGATAGTTGCTCCTGCTGGACTTGATAATATAAAACTTAAAACAATTCCGATAAAAAAACAAATTATAGAAGTAAAAATTGCACACAAAGTTACGGATTTATAACTTTTGAAAATTCGCATGGCAGAAAGGGAAGGGAAAATGATAAGGCTAGAAATCATCATTGCGCCCATCAATCTCATTCCGATAACAACTGTCAAAGCTGTTAAAACTGCAATAAGTGAATTGAAAACTGAACTTTTAATTCCAGTTGCGTTAGAAAAATTTTCGTCAAAAGTCACGCTAAAAATTGAATTGTAAAAAAATACAAAAAATCCTACCACAAAAATTGCCAAAACGATGCTGATAATTACATCAGTTTTTCCGATTGATAAAATGCTTCCAAATAAAAATGATGTAACATCGGTGTTTAATCCAGAAGTCATTGAAGTTATCAAAATTCCCAAAGCCATTGAACTTGTGGAAATCAATGCCACCGAAGAATCGCCTTTTATGTTGGAATTTGAACTAACTCGTAAAAGCAAAAATGCTGATAAAACTGTAATTGGAATTGAAATCATCAAAGGAGACGCATTCAAAGCCATTGCAATCGCCATAGAACCAAAAGCAACATGAGAAAGCCCGTCTCCAATCATTGAATATCGTTTTAAAACTAATGGAACACCAAGTAAAGCGGAACAAACTGCGATTAAAGAACCTGCTACAAGTGCGTAAATAATAAATGTGTAAGAAAACATATCTAAAAATAAATCCATTTTATCTTCCTAATTCTTAATGATGATGAGTGTGATTACAATCGTGATGATGATTGCTCAAAATGATATGACTTGCTTTGCAATCAGAAGAATTACAGTCAGTTGAACTTCCACAAGCACAATGAGTTGAACAAACTTCCATATTTGAAAGATTTTCGTAAAATTCAGTTTTAGAATATTCTGCTGAACTTCCAAAAAATAAAGCTTTTTTATCCATGTGAAGAATGTGACTTGCCTGATTTACTGCCCGGTGAATATCGTGGCTTATCATCAATATTGCAAGATTTTCTGATTTGTTTAATTTTTTTATCAATTCGTAAAGTTCGTCAGTTACCGCTGGATCCAAGCCTGTAACAGGTTCGTCCAAAATGAGTAAATCTTTTGCGGCACACAAAGCTCTTGCCAAAAGAACTCGCTGTTGTTGTCCTCCAGAAAGCTCCTTGAAAGATTTTTTTGCCAAAGATTCAATTCCAAGTTTTTGCATATTTTCTAAAGCGATTTTTTTATCAGTTTTTGTGTAAAAAGTAAAAAACTTTTTGTTACTTAAAAGCCCAGAAAGAACAACTTCAAACACACTTGCCGGAAAATCTTTTTGAACTAAAGTTTGTTGAGGTAAATATCCCACCGAAATTTTTTTATCTTTAAAAATTGTACCTGAAAAATTTTTATTTAATCCAAGAATTGTTTTTATCAAAGTTGATTTTCCAGAACCATTTGCACCAACAACGCACAAATATTCACCTTCGTTTATAGAAAAACTTACATCTTCTACAGCTTGATAAGTTCCATAAAAACAACTCAAATTTTTACATTCCAAAATCATTTTCTGATTTCCTCCACTTCTTTATAGTAAAGTTTACAAATCATTGACAAAAAACTCAAGTGGAAAAAAGGTTATCTATAAATGAAGTTAAGTGAAGTACACTTCAAAACAGATAGCCTTTATCTTAAAAATATTAGAAATGAAAAATTACATGAGATTATTGATTTCATCTATGGAGAGTCCAGTTACTTGCGCAATTTGTTCAAAGGAACCTAAAGATGACTCTAACATCTTTTTCGCAGTATCTATTTTTGCTTGATACTCACCATCTGCTACACCTTCGGAGTAGCCTTCTTTTTTGCCTCTTTGTTCTGCATCAAATTCTGCTAATCCCCAAGCCATATAATCACCTCTAAAGATTTCATTCAATTTGGTTAGTTCCACAAGGTCATCAAGTTTGTTTGTAAAATCTGATGTGGATTTCTTATCAATAATATACTCTAGAATTGATTTTTTTTCTACATTTTTTTCGTTTGTAAAAGCAGAGGCATTAAAAACAATTTTGTGAGTCATATCGCCAAATTCTAACTCCGATACTTCTTTACAGTTGTAGTTAAAACTATAACAAGGCAAATTGAATCCGTAAAAATCTTCTTTGCACACAAAAATTACAAAACTTTCTTTTAGTTCTGTGTAATTTTTTCCTTTTGAAAGTGAATCTATATCCATCATAGATTGATAGTAACGACTTCGTTTAGGAAGGTTTTCGTCTAAAACATTTTGAATTTCAATGTCGTAAACACGATTTGAATCTTCCACATAGACATCAAGTCTTATTCCTTTTGACTTGTAATGAGGTGAAATCGTCTTTTGTAAAGTTGGGTATTCAATTTTATCAATTTTGATTTCAAGTAAACGTTCAAGAAATCCTTTACAAATTTCTGGATTTTGCATTATACGCCCAAACATAAAGTCGTCTGTAAAAGTTAATTCTTCAATTGGTTTTGCCATTTTTTTCGTCCTTATAAAATAATTCTTTCGTGTACAAAAAAATTTCCGCACACCTTTATTATCAAGAGAAAATGCAATTTTGAATAAATTTTGAAGAAAAATTTTTATATAATCTATCATAAAATAACAAAATTTTACAAAGCCTAGTTGACTGGGGGGGAATGGCTGTAAACTGTAATTTGAGTTGAAATCACACTAAAACTAAGTTTGTGTTGAAAACTCAAAAATTTTTACTGTAATTTCACATCTTGTTATGAAATTGCAACATAAGGACAGTTTATGAAAAAAATTAGTTTAATTTTAACAATTTTGCTTGTAACGGTTATGATTTTTTGTGTAACCGGCTGTAAAGACCCAGAACCTGCACATGAACACACATTTTCAGATGCATGGTCAAAAGACGGAACTTACCATTGGCATGCCGCAACTTGCGAACACACAACAGAAGTATCCGACAAAGCGAAACACATCTTTGGCAACTGGACAACAACAAAAGAAGCCACCGAAGAAGCGAAAGGCAGCAAAGAACGAACTTGTACAGTATGTGGCTATAAAGCAACAGAAGTAATTGAAAAATTAGCACATACACATAAGTTTGCAACAGAATGGACAAGTGATGCAACTGGACACTGGCACGCATGTAACTGTGGGGAAAAAAGTGAATTTGCTACACACACATTTGAATGGGAAATAACCCAAAATCCAACAGAAACAGAAAAAGGTGAAAAAACAGGAACTTGTACAGTTTGTGATTACAACGAAACGGTTGAAATTGCTAAAATCCCAGAAGGATTTGTATTTGTAAAAGGCGACACTGTAACAGGTGCAGCTTACACAAACAAATATAAAGGTGTATTTATAGAAGGCAGAACAGTAACCTTAAGCGATTTTTACATGGGAAAATACGAAGTAACCCAAGAAGAATACGCAAGTGTAATGGAAGGACAAAAAGTAACTGTAAAGGGAGTAGAATACGAGCTAGAAAGTAACCCATCTAGTTGTACAGCAGATAGTACAAGCTACACATTATTTTATGGCGATGTACAAGAAAAACGCCCAGTAGAAGGGGTAACTTGGTATGACTCAGTATGGTATTGTAATGCCTTAAGCGAAAAAGAAGGCTTAACAAAAGCATATAATATTGAAGTTACAGAAGTTTTACAAGATAATAGAAAAACAGGATATCACATATCTGAAGCCACAGTAAGCTTAGTAGAAAATGCAAATGGCTACCGCTTACCAACAGAAGCAGAATGGGAATTCGCAGCTAGAGGTGGAGACCCAACAGAAGATGATTGGAACTATGTGTTTAGTGGAGCATCCACAGCAGCAGGTGTTTCTTATAGTAGTAACAGAAATGCAGGCTTAGACAGTGTAGGTTGGTATTGTCGTAATAATAGAACAGGAATAACACAGAACTATGATGAAACATTAGAAGTCTCTGGAAAAGGAACTCACCAAGTAGGTAAAAAAGTCCCTAACAGACTAGGTTTATATGATATGAGCGGAAATGTAATGGAATGGTGCTATGATTTGAATGGAACAATAACTACAACTACACCTGCAGACGGTGCTACCTCGGGCGACTACCGCGTCACTCACGGTGGTCGTTGGGACTACAACGCCAACTTCGCGTCTGTTTCTTACCGTGGCAGCAGCCTCCCAGACAACCGCACCCAATATCTTGGTTTCCGTGTGGTGCGTCCATTCCCTAGTACAACAGAATAATACACAACTAAAACATAAATCCTTGTACTTCAACTACCCATCAAAGTTTAGTTGAAGTACGGGTGGTTACAATTTCGCCAATTTCTCTCCAAAACCCTTCGTCAAAAAATCCCAAAGCAGAACACTTCCGTCGTTCTGAACTTGTTTCGGAATCTTACCAAATCTCACTAGATGCTGAATCAAGTTCAGCATGACAGTATTTTTTGCCTTCTTCTCTCTGTATACTTTTATCGCTTTGTAAAAAAAATCCAGCAAAATTCCGTTATTGTCTAACCTGTACTGTAAAAAACAAAAATTCTGTAAAAGGAAAATTCGTTAGAACTTGCGTAAAGGAAAAATGAAATTCCGAAGCCTTGCAAGCGAAGCGCAGCACTAGCGAGGAATGGCATTTTCCCTTGAAAGCAAGTTCTGATAATTTAACTTTTTACAAAACTTTTAATTTTCTTTTTTACACATACATTTCGTCAAATAACAAAAATTTTATTGATTTTTTTTGCAAAGATGATAAATTTAATCTATGAAAACTGTAAAAAAATTACTGTCAGGCTTAGAAAAAAAATACAAAGTAAATTCAATTTTATCCCCAATTATGATGATTGGCGAAGTTCTCATGGAAGTTTTAATTCCTATGATTATGGCAAAAATTATTGATGTGGGAATCGCAAATCATGATGCAAATTATGTTATAAAAGTTGGACTTCTAATGGTTATGGTTTCTGTTTTTTCTTTAACCTTTGGAGTTCTTTCTGGAAAATTTGCTGCCACTGGAGCTTTAGGTTTTGCAAAAAATTTAAGACGAAAACTTTTTAATAAAGTACAAGATTTTTCATTTTCAAATTGTGATAAATTTTCAACTGCTTCTTTAGTAACTCGACTAACAACTGATGTAACAAGCACACAAAATACTTACATGATGATAATTCGTACCTGTATTCGTTCTCCCATTATGTTTATTAGTGCAATTATTATGAGTTTTTCAATAAATTCTAAATTAGCACTTATCTTTTTAATCGCAATTCCTTTTATTGCTGTTCCAGTAGCTTTAATAGCCATAAATGCTTTTCCTCGATTCAAAATAATGATGAAAAAGTACGATGGACTTAATTCCGATGTTCAAGAAAATCTAAACGGAATCAGAGTTGTAAAAGCCTTTGTTCGAGAAGATTACGAAACAAAAGATTTTCAAGCTATTGCAGATGATTTACGCAAAACTCAAGTTAGAGCCGAAAAACTTGTAATTTTGAATATGCCAATTATGCAACTTGTAATGTATCTTTCTACTATTGCAATGTTGTGGTTTGGTGGAAATATGATTATCTCCAAAACTATGGAAACTGGAGAACTTGTTAGTTTTATCACTTATCTATCTCAAATTTTGATGTCTTTAATGATGATTTCTATGATTTTCATCATGCTTGTTATGTCTAGGGCAAGTATCGCTCGTATTATGGAAGTTCTAGATGAAGAAATTGACATAAAAAATCCAGAAGAAATTTCTTCACAAACAAGTGAAGGTGGATTAACTTTTGTAAAAGACGGTTCAATAAGGTTTAAAAATGTAAGTTTTAGTTACGATAAAACTGAAAAAGATATAGTTTTGTTTGATGCAAACTTAGAAATCGCTTCTGGTTCAACTGTGGGAATTATCGGTGGAACAGGTTCTTCAAAATCAACCTTAGTTCAATTAATTCCACGACTTTACGACACTTTACGGGGCGATGTTTTTGTTGGTGGCGAAAATGTAAAATCTTACAATCTAAAAACTCTGCGTGATTCTGTTGCCATGGTTTTGCAAAAAAATGTTTTGTTTTCTGGTTCGATAAAAGAAAATCTCCGTTGGGGAAATCCTGATGCAACTGATGAAGAAATTATAGACGCTTGTAAATCCTCTTGTGCTCACGATTTTATTTCTAGTTTTCCAGAAGGCTACGAAACTCAACTTGGGCAAGGTGGTGTAAATCTTTCTGGTGGTCAAAAACAACGAATTTGTATTGCTCGGGCTCTATTGAAAAAGCCAAAAATCTTGATTTTAGACGATAGTACAAGTGCAGTTGATACTGCTACAGATTTTTCGATTAGACAAGCTTTAGCAAATACCTTGAAAGACACAACAAAAATCATTATTGCTCAAAGAATTTCTTCTGTAAAAGATGCTGATATCATTTATGTTATGGATGAAGGAAAAATCCTTGCAAGTGGAAATCATCATCAGTTGTTGGAAACTTCAGAAATATATCGTGAAGTTTACGAATCTCAGCAGAATAGCAAAATGGAATAAGGTGGAAAGTAGAATATGGCAAAGATGGGACCAAAAACAAATCCAATGGCAAAGCCTAAAAATACATCAGCAACTATAAAGCGACTTTTTAAATACATCGGCGAAAGCAAGATTTTTTTTATTGCAGTTTTCTTTTGTATTTTAATTAGTTCCGGGGCAAGTATTGCAGGAAATTATCTTTTAAAACCAGTATTGAATAATTACATTCTTCCCTTGATTGGACAGCAAAATCCCAACTTAACAGAATTTATCACAATTCTTTCTGTTATGGCATTGATTTATCTTGCTGGAGTAATTGCAGGATTTATCAACAATCGAATTATGGTACATGTTTCAACAAAAACTTTGTATCGAATCCGTACTGATTTATTTACTCACATGGAAAAACTTCCAATAAAATATTTTGACACTCATTCCCATGGTGAAATTATGAGTTTGTACACAAATGATACAGACACTTTGCGAGAAATGTTAAGTCAAGCGCTACCTCAAATGATGTCATCTTTGTTAACAGTTGTATCTTCTTTCGTTTTAATGATTTTTCTTTCGCCAATTTTAACAGTTGTCGTAATTCTCATGCTGATTTTGATGATTTTTCTTATCGGAAAAATTGGAAAATTTAGTGGAATGGCTTTTAAGTCGCAACAACAGAGTTTAGGCGCAGTAAACGGTTTTATCGAAGAAATGATGGAAGGTCAAAAAGTTGTAAAAGTGTTTACTCGAGAAAATCAAGTAAAAGAAGATTTTGAAAAACTTAATGATAAACTTTGTGAAGCAGGAACCAGAGCAAATATTTTAGCAAATATCCTTATGCCAATGATGAATAATCTTGGACACATCAATTATGCCATTACAGCGATTTTTGGTGTGCTTTTGATTATTGCAAGGAAGTTGGATTTAGGAACTGTTGTTGCATTTTTGCAATATTCAAAAAGTTTTTCTCATCCGATTACTCAAATGTCCCAACTTTTTAACGGAATTTTGAATGCATTAGCCGGTGCTGAAAGAATTTTTGCTATGATTGATACACCAACTGAAATTTCAGAGGGAAAAATCACTCTTGTAAATGCAAATATTCTTCCAGATGGAAAAATTACACCTGCATTTTTAACAACAAAACAATGGGCTTGGAAAGATGGAGATGAATTTATCAAGTTGGAAGGAAAAGTTGAATTTAAAGATGTAGATTTTAGTTACAATGGAAAGAAAACTGTTTTGCATAACATCAATTTAACTGCTCTTCCGGGGCAAAAAGTTGCTCTTGTTGGTTCAACAGGCTCTGGAAAAACAACTATTACAAATTTGATAAATCGATTTTACGATGTTCCCGACGGAAAGATTTTTTACGACGGAATCGATATCAATAAAATTGATAAATTGGATTTACGCCGTTCCCTTTCTATCGTTTTGCAAGATACTCATTTGTTTACAGGAACAATCGCTGATAATATTCGCTACGGAAAATTAGATGCAAGTCGCAAAGAAATTGAAGATGCCGCAAAACTTGCCAACGCTGATTATTTTATCCGACATCTTCCAGAAGGCTACGACACAGTAATTTCTGCTGACGGTGGAAATTTGAGCCAAGGACAATGCCAACTTCTAGCAATCGCTCGAGCCGCCATCGCAAATCCGCCAGTTTTGATTTTAGACGAAGCCACAAGTTCTATTGACACACGAACAGAATCTTTAATCCAAAAAGGTATGGACAGTTTGATGGAAGGAAGAACCGTTTTTGTAATTGCTCATCGTCTTTCTACCGTACGCAATTCTGATAAAATCGTTGTGCTAGAAAAAGGCAAAATTATCGAAGAAGGCAACCATGAAGAACTACTTGCTCTCAAAGGAAAATACTACCAGTTGTACACCGGCGCCTTCGAATTAGATTAGAACACCTTAAAATAAATTACAGAAAACACATTTCGTAAACGCAAAAAATAAAATGCAATTTTCAGCTTGACGCTACCGCTTGACGCTAAAAATCGCATTTTATTTTTTACGAAACAATTTATTTTTTTCTGTAAATATTTTAACTCATCCCAATTTTGTGTAAAAAACTTTTTTATGCTCAGTGCAAAAAACTTGTAAAAGAAAAAGTGTAGAAAAAGGCTTTTGTAATGGATTTAAATGTAATAACTTATTGCAAAAAGGCGAGTTTAAAATTATTTTTTTTTGCTCAAAAGATGTGTCATTCCGAATTTATTTCGGAATCTTCCTCAAGTGCACTAGATCCTGAAACAAGTTCAGGATGACGATTTTGTTTACGAGATTACATTTCTCTTTTTATGTTTAGTACACAAAACTTACAAAACCGACAAGTGCAGAAAAAAAGGCTTTTGTAATAAATTTAGGTGTAAGAAATTATTGCCAAAAGGCGTAGCCAAAAATGAAACAACGAAGCCTTCTTTTTATGGTAAGTACAAAAAACTTGTAAAAGAAATAGGTGTAGAAAAAAGGCTTTTGTAATAGGTCTAAATGTAAAAAACTATTTACAAAAGGCGTAGCGAAAAAATGATACAACGAAGCATTGCAAGTGAAACGCAGCACTAGCGAGTTGGAGTATTTTTTCGTGAGAGCCTTTTGTGGATAATTTAATTACAAATAAAATCTACCACAAAAGCCTTTTTTCTAGTACAACTCTCTATTTTACAAGATTTTCTGCGCGTTGTAGTGCATTATCAATATGACCAAAAATATTTTCTTCACCTAAAACCTGTGCCATACCTGTTTTTTGCAAAAGCATGTAAGGCTGTGTATGAATACCTGAAAGTACGATTGTAACACCTTTTTTGTCACAAGCTTGTTTTAGTTGTTCTAAAGTATGTAATCCACCAGCATCAAGGTAAATTGTGTTTCGCATTCGTAAAATTATCACTTTGTAGTCGATATGTGCTCTTTCAACTGATTGTTCAAATTTCTGAACAGTTCCAAAGAATAGCGGACCTTCAATTTCGTAAACCAAAACTCCAGCAGGAATTTCTAAAACTTCATCAGAAGAAGCTTCTGGATTTATCGGATTAGTTGTTGTAATTCCACCAACGATGGAACTTCTTTGTTCACGAACTTCAGAAACATCAATCATTTTTTTGATAAAGAAGAAAGCCGCAAAAAGCAATCCAACTTCAATAGCAACAGTTAAATCAATAAAGATTGTGATAACAAAAGTTACTAACAAAACAGTAATATCAGATTTTTGCCCTTTGAAAATTCCTTTAATTGCAGGAAATCCCGCCATATTCCAAGAAACGCTAACCAAAACTGCTGCCAAAGCTGCCATCGGGATATAAACAACAAATCTTCCAAGTACAAGCATGATAAGAAGCAAAGTGATAGCGTGAATAATACCTGCGATAGGAGTTCGTCCACCGTTTTTGATGTTTGTTGCTGTTCTTGCGATTGCACCTGTAGCAGGAATTCCACCAAAAATCGGACTTGCGATATTTGCAACACCTTGTGCTATCAATTCTGTGTTGGAATCGTGTTTTGTTCCAATCATACCATCTGCAACTACCGCGCTCAAAAGTGATTCGATAGCGGCTAAAACTGCGATAGAAATTGCAGTTGGGAAAAGTTCAACGATTTTGTTCAAATCAAAAGCTGGAAGTGTAGGAGCAGGAAGTGATGAAGGAATTTCGCCATATCGGCTTCCAATTGTATCAGTTTGCCAACCTAAAGTTTTACTGATAAGAAGATTTGCCAAAGTTGCTAAGATGATTACGATAAGAGAACCTGGAATTTTTTTATTAATTTTAGGCCACAAAAAGATAATTGCCAAACAAATTGCAGCCATTGCAAAAGAATACCAATTTACTGTGTCAAAACAATCGATATAAGTTTTGATTTTTCCAAGAAAATCCCCAGGCATTTTTCCTGTTGTAAGTCCAAAAAAATCACCAATTTGAGTTGTAAAAATTGTAACTGCAATTCCCGCTGTAAAACCTGTGATAATTGTATATGGAATAAATTTTACAAGTCCGCCGAGTTTGAAAGCGCCCATTAAAACAAGCAAAATTCCGGCAAGAATTGTTGCAATCATCAATCCTGAGTAACCAAATTTTTGAATTACTCCATAAATGATAACAACGAAAGCTCCAGTTGGCCCACCAATTTGAACTTTGCTTCCACCTAAAACTGAAATCAAAAATCCCGCAACGATAGCAGTGTAAATTCCTCGTTCTGGTTCAACGCCACTTGCGATTGCAAAAGCGATAGCTAGTGGAAGTGCTACGATACCAACGATAATTCCCGCTGATAAGTCTTTTAAGAATGTTTTTGAGTTGTATCCCTTTAAGGATTTGAACAATTCTGGCTTAAACATAAAAACTCCATTAAAAAGAAAGTTGATAAAATGAAAAAATCGCCAAATCGTAAAAGATATGAAAATGTTGCGGTTTGGTGTAATTTTTTGTTATTTAGTGAAATTTTCATGATTTTATGGAAGTTTGTCAATAGATTCTATAGAATTTTGCAAATTTCTTTTGTTTATGAAAAGCGTGAGTAATTATTTTGAAAAATTTTGAATCTCTGCCAAGGAAAGACCAGTACATTCTGCAATAATATCAAATGGGATGTTCTTTAAAATCATATTTTTAGCAGTTTCGATGGCTTTTTGTTGAGAACCTTGTGCGATACCTTG
>JAZRJV010000044.1:0-73409 GCA_045645985.1 Treponemataceae bacterium | reverse complement strand
CCTTTAGTAATCACGGCGATCGCATTATGGCTATGTAGGCTCTCATTATGAGATATTATAACTTTAAAATCGGAAACATCAATATTTTCATTTAATTTATCTGACATCATACGCGCAGCATCTTCCACAAATTTTGGTTGTGCACCATTCTTCTCCGCAAATGCTTGTTCGTCTTGTCTCTTACAGAATACCAATGTTTCCGTAGTTAATGTTTCTCTACACATGTCAATAACATCCTCGATCCAAATCAATTTGTCAAATTCGATTGCAATACGTGCTATAGAACGTTGTGAATGAGGAATACCATATACACCACGAGTTAAAGCAGCATGTTCTGATAAAGCTGTCGAGCATACACAGGCTGAGCTGTAAACGAAATCAATCCACATAACCTTCTTAAACTCTCCGGTTACATCCAAATTACAATCGAATGTTACATTATAGTATTGCCAGCCACCTTCGGGTGTACCATCTTCCTTAACCGAGCGCAATGCATTTTGCCATACTCTATACTTGAAATTCATAAGGATGTGTGCATCGAATGTCTTGAGGTCCTTTTGATAATTTCTCAATACTTCTTCAAGTTTATTAATATCGAATACATCATCCTTGGATTTATAGAATGTGCGAATAATGCGCGACATATTAATACCTGCATGTTCAGCGTCAAGTGACACCATACCAGAGATACTAGCCATTACTTCTTGAGTATCTCCATTCTTCTCCTTAATACGGATAGGTACATGGAAGTTATGGATACCAACGAAGTCAATAGGGATGCCAACAAAATCTTCGTTTTGAAGGTCGGGCATAGAATTTAAATAGTCTTGAGAAGGCACAAATGATCGATCATACACTCTCTTAAGGTCCTTTACTTTTACGTCTTGATTATTCATATGTATTATTATTAGTCATTGAATAAATATATAAAACAAGACCCGTATATTTATACGAGTCTCTTGTAATTATGATATGTATAACTTTTCTTTATTTAAGTTTTTTTCGATAGAAACACCCTTCGGTATATTTTTTATTTTTTGTGCATCCAACCTTTTATTGTTACTTATATATCCACAATGCTTCGTTTCTGTTTGGTTAATGTGACCAAATGTTAAATTTGATAAATTTTTATTCAGATAGTTTAAATGTAAACTCATTTGTAAAAAATGTTTTTTCTTTTGTTGATTGTCTAATTAATGCAGACGGAATTTGTTTGAATGTTTGTTTTCAAAACAAAATAATAAATTTTTCACAATTTGATTCTAGTTTTTCTAATAATGAAATTGAGGATTTTCTTTTAATTTGTAACACAGATTTTGAATTAAATATTTCTAAATTAAAAAAATATGTTCAACAGAAAATTAAATTTGAAAGAAGTAAAAATCTTAATAAAGATTTTAATAATAAAAAAATTAATTCATATAAATTCTTTGTAAAAAATATTGATGATTGTGTAATAAGTTTGCATATTGGAAGTAATGAAATAAATTATTTTACTGATTTATATGCTGAACAAATAGAATATTTATTTAATGAATTTTCAAAATTACTTTGCAAGTTAATAACATTTGAAAATTTATCTTACAGAGAAAATAAATTAAAATCTTTGTTTTCAAGATTTGTTCCTCCAGAAGTTATTGAAGATTTAATTAAAACTTCAGATAATAAAACTAACTTTGTTGGTCAAAAACAGCAAATTGCAATTTTAATTTGTGATATTCGTGGATTTACTACAATTAGTGAATATAATGAACCAGAAAATGTTGTTAGCTTTTTAAATAAATATTTTACTGTTATGGTAGATATTATAAAACAAAATGGTGGTTCAATCGATAAATTTATGGGAGATGCAATTATGGCTTTGTTTGGTGCTCCTATAAGTTATGAAGATAACTGTGATAGAGCTGTACAAGCTGCCATTGAAATGAAAAATGCTTTAAAACATATTAGTTGCGAAAACCTTTTTATTCCTGAAAATAAAAAAATTGATATTGGAATTGGTATTCATTATGGTAATGTAATTTTTGGAAGTATAGGTTGTGCAGAAAAAACAGATTATACAGTTATTGGTGATTCTGTAAATTTAGCTTCAAGATTGGAAGGTTTAACAAAACAATATGGTGTAAAAATTGTTATTTCTCAAGATGTGGTTGATAATTTAAAAAAAGAATTTTTTATTAGAATGCTTGATAAAGTAAAAGTTAAAGGAAAATCTATTGCTGTTTCAATTTATTCAGTTGATTCTGATGATTCAGAATATAATAGTGAATATCTTGATTGCTATAGAAAAGCCTTAGATTTATATTTTCTTGGAGGATGGAATCTTTCTAGGGAATATTTTGAAAAATGTTTGCAACTAGCATCAAATGATGTTGCTGCAAATTGTATGTTAAAACGATGTATTGATTTTGCAAATAATCCTCCTAGTGATTGGGATGGTGCAACTTCTTTAACAACAAAATAGAGGTGTAAAATGAAACAAAAAAAAGAAAAAACTTTTGAACAGGAAATTATGACTTCAGGAAAAATTCCAAATTTTTCTGCTGTTGCTGTTTTTATTTTGTATGTAATTTTCTTTGTAAACATTACTGGTCAAGAAGTTTTAGATGCAGGTATTGCAGGAATTGTTATTTATCTTTTAATGCAATTTGTTTTAGGCCCTTTTACTAATGCTAATTCCTCAAGAAAACTTTCTTTAAGAATTATTGACTGGAAAGAAAATGGTTTAGACGAAAAAAGTAGAACTAATCTTTTAGCAGATTTAATGCATTGTCCAGTACATGTTGGAAAATCTGTTATGGTAGTTTTTGGAGGTGGAACAATAATTTGGGCATTGTATTTTTATTTTGTTGTAAAAGTTTCTTTAATTACATTTGTTTTTATTTTATTCACTTGTGTTTATTCTGCTTATATTGCATCTGTAGCTGGAATTTTATGTGCAGAAAAAGTTTGCTCAAAATATGCCCTTGAATTAATTTCCGAAGGTGTTGATTCATCAATCGTTGATAAGAAAAACTTTTTTGGTTTTTCAATAAAAAATTATTTTTATACATTTATTTGTATTCCAACAATTTTAAGTAGTCTTTCTACATTTATGTTTGTATTTAAAGAATTAAGTATTAAAGAAAATATTTTAATGCTTGATATTGCTATTGTAATAATTATAAATGCAATAATTTGTATTTCATTGGCAATTGTTTTTGGAATTAGATTCTTAAGATATATTTATGAAATGCGAGATGCTTTAATTAAAAATACTACATCAAATAATTTACAAGATAGTTATTTTGTTCCAACAGATTTGGCAAATGAATTTTCTTACAATATTCATTTGATAAATAAAAATACTTCTCAATTTGCTGATGTTTTAAAAAAGGCTGCAACTATTGGAAACGAAATTGCAGATAGCGTAAAAAATCTTGTTGTAATTTCTACTCAAAATTCTTCTGTTTCGGTTGAGCAATCAACTGGTGTAAGACAAATTGTAAGTTCAATGGAGGAGTCAGATAAGTTATCTAAAGATATTAGTAATAAAATTACTTATGTAAATGAAATTGCAAATAAAAACTTACAGGATGTACAAGATGGATTTAATACAGTTTCTGAAAGTATAAGTAAGATGAATGAAATTACAGATGCAAATATTACTATCATTGATGAAATAAAAAAATTAAATGAACAAATTGAAAATATTTGGTACATCGTAAATATAATTAGTGGAATAGCAGATCAAACAAAAATTATTGCTTTTAATGCAGAACTTGAAGCTGCAAGTGCAGGGGAAGCAGGTAAAAACTTTCATATTGTAGCAAATGAAATAAGAAGATTAGCAGATAACACAATGGAATCTACAAAAGATATTAAGCAAAGAATTTCTGATATACAACATTCTTCTGATTCATTAATTTTAGCTTCAGAAGGTGGAACAAAAAAAATCAATGAAGGATTTCAACTTTCTGTAAAACTAGAAGATAAATTTAATAATATAAAAAATTCTTCTGAAGTTACAGTTTCTTCTGCAAATGATATTAAAGGTTTTATCGAACAGCAAACAATTTCTTTTGAACAAATTGTAATTACTCTTAAGCAGATTTCAGCTGGAATTGAATCTTCTGCAACTTCAATTCAATCTGTTAATGATTTATCTCTACAATTGCAAAAGATTTCTGATTCATTAGCGGAATTAAAAGAAACTGTCATTTAAGGAATTATTATGAAAATTAATTTTGATAAATCTTTTGAAAAACAAATGATGAAGTTTGGTTTGTTACCAAATATAATTTCTGGAATAATTGTTATGCCATATATTTTTTGTTTTGCTGGTGTAAAGTTTAGTCAATTTCCAATTTCTTTTCTTTATGGAATGTTAATTATGTTTGTAATTCAAACGATTATTGCACCTCAAACAAATCGTTTGATAACTAATTCTGTATCTAAAAGATTTGAAGATTGGAAATATGATAACAATTATTTTTCAGTTGCTGATAGAACAAATTTATTAAAAGATTTATTAAAAATTCCATTTTATATTTCACTTCAAGTTTTTCTTTTATTTTTTGTTGGTTGTATATTATGGATTTTCATTTTATATTTTCAAGGAAAGTTTGAATTCAAAAATTTAATTTATGGTTGTGTTGCTACGATTTTTACTTCAACAATTTCTGGTTTGTTTACTTTGGATATGGCAGAAAAAGTTTGTTCTAATTATGCAAAACCTTTAGTTGCTCAAGGTATTAAACCAAATGATGAATATGAAAAATTTGGTTATGGATTATCAATTAAAAAATTATTTGTGTTTTACATTCTTGTACCTTTAATTATTTCATTTTGTTTATTGTTTTTTCTTGTTTGGTCATCATTTACAAGTGAAATTAATTCATTTTTACAAACTGATTCTCAAAATTCATTAAATACATCTTTAAGAATTTTGTTAATTTTTGCAATTCACTTATTTTTAATTTCTGTTTTATCAATATTATTTTTTAATAAAATTTCGTTACACGCAAAAGAAATGAGAATTGCAATTAAAAATATAAATACTCAAGGTGCAGATTCTGTTTCATTATTGCCCTGTGATTTTACAAATGAATTATCTTATAATGTGTTTTGGGTAAATTCTACGATTTCATTATTTAAAAATATTTTTGAAAACACAAACAGTATTGCACAAAAAGTTTCATCCTCTAATGAAGATTTATTGTTATCTGTTAGAAATGTTGAAACGATTTCTATAGAACAATCAAATTCTGTAAAAGATATTGTTACAACCATGGAAGAATCAGATAAACTTTCACAAAGTATTTCTAAACGCATAAATGAAGTTGCTTTAGTTGCCAATAAAACTGCTTTAGATGTTCAAGAAGGTGTTGAAATTCTTGCAACTAATCTTGCAAAAATGGATGAGATTACTAATGCTAATGTTGATACAATTTCTGGTATAAAATTGCTAAGTGAAAAAATCGAAAATATTTGGGAGATTGTTACAATCATTAATGGAATTGCAGACCAAACAAAAGTAATTGCTTTAAATGCAGAACTTGAAGCGGTAAGTGCAGGGGAGGCAGGTAAAAACTTTCATATTGTTGCAAATGAAATTAGACGTTTAGCAGATGGAATTACAGAATCTATAAAAGAAATTCGTGAAAAAATAACTGAAATTCAACATTCATCGGATAACTTAATTATTGCTTCTGAAGGTGGAACCGAAAAAATACTTGAAGGATGTGACTTATCGACTAAATTGAAGAAAAATTTTGCAGATATAAAAAGTTCTGCTGAAGTTACAGCTGAATCTTCTGCGGATATAAGTTTAATTATTGGCCAACAAGCAACAGCCTTTGAACAGATTTTGGTAACTTTACGACAAATTTCAATTAGTATCGAAAATAATTCAGAATTAAATCAAACTATAACCAAAACTTGTGAAGAATTACACAATATCGTAAATAGACTTAAATTTGCGTAAAAATAAAAAAAAAGACTTTCTTGAAAAACAAGAAAGTCTTTTTTTTTGCGGGAGACCAGACTTGAACTGGCACAGCTCGCGCCACTAGCACCTCAAGCTAGCGTGTCTACCATTCCACCACCCCCGCAAGTGTTTTTATACTAACAAAAAGTAAAAAAAAAGTCAACTATTTGTAAGTGCAATTTTTTTACAAATTGTTTTTATCATTTTATAAAACTGCTAAAATATCTTTTTCTGCAACTGTTTCTATTAAAGTGCTGTTTATTTCTCTTTGCAAAATAAAAGTTATTCCATTTGCATCATTTTTTTTGTCTTGCTTCATGGCTTTTATAAGATTTTCTTGTACATTTTCTTTATCGGCAATTATTTTGGGCAAGTTTTCTGTAGAATATCCGTAGAGATTTAGCAATTCAAATACATCAGTTTTGTAATCTTCTTCGCATAAGCCTAATTTGCAACTTAACTCGATTGCGCGACCAAGTCCCCAAGCTACAGCTGCTCCGTGAGAGATTTTTCCAAATCCCGCAACTGATTCTAAAGCATGACCAAAAGTATGCCCAAGATTAAGTTGTTTTCGTAAGCCTGTTTCAGAAATATCTTTTTCTACGATATTTGATTTTGCCAAAGCACATCGTTTTACGATTTGATAAAGTTGTTCTTTGTCTTTTGCTTTTATTTTCTCATGTTCAGTTTTTAAAATTTGAAATAATTTTGGAGCGTACAACATCGAAGTTTTTATCACTTCTGCTAAACCGGATAGATATTCTGTTTCATTTAATGAAAGAATAAAATCTGTACAAAAATGAAGTTTACTTGCTGGATAAAATGTTCCAATCATATTTTTGTAATTATCAAAATCACAACCAGTTTTTCCGCCGATACAAGCGTCTGCCATGGAAAGTAGAGTAGTTGGTACGATTTCTAATTTTGCACCTCGTTTATAAATTGAAGATGCAAAAGCTGTCATGTCGCTAATAACTCCACCACCGATAGCGATAAATCTACATCCTCTTGAAAAGGATTTATCCAAGGCTGATTTTATAATTGAAAGAACTGAATCTAGCGTTTTGTTTTCTTCACCTGCGTTGATTATTACAACTTGTGCATTTTGAAGTTTTGCTTTATCTAAAAAATCTTTTACAGCAGGAAGTTTTGCAACATTTGAATCTGTGCAAATTACATTTTCCGAATTTCCTTGCAAAAGATTTTCAAAAATCTGAGAAATTGTGTTGTAAAATAATATTTTAGTTTCTTCTGTTCCATGGGGAACTAATTGATATTTTATAGAAAATAAATCTGTTGTCATACTTATATTTTAATAAGTATTTTCATCCATTGCAAGATATTCTGCCATAACTTTTTCTATTCGTTCTAGTTCCCGAGTGAGAGTTTTTTCGTAATCTAATTTTCCATTTTCGATTCTGTATCGTTCGTCTTCCCAGTTTTGAATATCAGTTAGATACAAAAAGTTAAATTTTTTCATTCCAGCTTTTTCTGCCCAAAGTTTTGCTTCTTTCCAATAATGAAGTCCTGCTGTGTAACAAGTTTTTGCGGTTTCTAAATCTCGTAAATATTCTTCTTTCCAAGGTGCGTCGTAAAAATATGCAATTTTTTTATCCCAAGTTCTGCCTAAACGCAAATGTTGTTCAATCAATTTTAAATTGATGTGCATCATAAATAAATAACGATATTTTTCCCAGTCGGTTTTATCATTTATTTTTGCTAACGCATATTGAGGATTTGCAAAATCTGCTTTTGCCGCTTTTTCTAGCCAGTAAATATTTTCGATTACATCATCTGGATATTGTTGATAATGAACATGATAAAGTTTGTAATATTGTTCTTTGTAAGTTACCAAATATGAAAAAACTGGCAAAGAACCTAAAAGAGAAAATAAAATTACAAAGCAAATTATCTTTTTATAAAACTTCACGCTTCTAATATCGGCAGTTTACTTATGATACTCCATATTTTTTCGTGAATTTCTTGAATAGATTTACTTGCATCAATAATGATGATTTTCATATCAGAAAATTCAGGTTTTGAATAAAATTCAATTACATTTTTATATTCTTGATATGTTCTTTTCTGAAAATCAAGTTTTTCGTAGATTTCAGTTTGTTCTCCAGTTTTGTTTGCTCGAGCAAAAACTCTTTCTAAGGATTTTTCTGGATTCATATCAAAGAAAAATAAATATTCTGGTAAAGGAAAATCTTTGTTTAAATTGTATGGTAAATCCCAGCCACAATCTTGATTTTGATAAGCCAAACTTGAAAATAAATATCTATCTGAAATTACTAATTTTCCAGCATTTATTTGTTCGATAATGCCATTTTTTCCGTTTACATGTTCACATCTGTCTGTTGCAAACATAAATGCTGATGTTTTGGGATGAATTTTAATTTCGCCTTTTAGCATTTTTCGTAAAAAAAGCCCAGTTTCATTATCTGTTGGTTCTGCTGTTATCCAGGATTTTTTTTCTGAAAGTTTTTCTTGTAAAAGTTTAATTTGTGTGGAAGTTCCAGAGCCATCAAGGCCTTCAAAAACGATAAAAGATTGTAATACCATGCTTTATAGTCTACCATATTTCTTAAAAAAATGCTATTATATAGAATGAAGGAATATGCGTGTTCGCTTAATAAAACTAGGTGCTAGTACAATTACTTTTATTATTCTCCTCGTACTAAGTCTTTTATTGATAAGACCTGTGTATTTGTCTATAACAGATAAGTTTATCGAAGTTAGAGATTCACTTCTTTCTGCTATAGAGGAAAATACTGCCTTAGAAATAAAATATCAAAAGGCCTCTCCTTCGCTTTTAACTGGCTTAAAATTACAAAATATTCAAGTTATAGATTCTCAATCAAATTTGGTTTTGCTAAAAATAAATTCTGTTGGTTTTGCCTACAATTTGCTTGATTTAATTTCTGGAAATATTGAAAAAGGGCTTGGGGATTTAGTCATTCAAGGAATTTCAGCCGAATATGATGCAAAACAAAATGCAGAAGTTTTAAACAGAATTTCATCACTTATTTCAAATTTGTCAAATCCAGAAAAAAAATCTAGTTTAAATTTCAAACTTCCTTTTGGTGTAAAAATTTTGAATACAACTTTGTCTTATTTTGATAAAGATTTTAGAATAAAAACTAGATTAAAAAATATTCGTTTGAAATCTGGTGATGATTTAGAATTGATTATGGCAGAAATAAAAGGTAATGTAAATTTTTATCCAGAATCGGAACTTTTTTCTATGATTGGTAATTTGCAAACCGATTTTTCTCTTTTGGGAACTATTTCATCAAGTTTTGACGAATTTGCCGCACAACTTAGAATTTTAAGTCTTGCTAACGAAAAAATTTCTGCAAAACCTTTGCAACTTGTGTGTGATTATTCAAATAAGATTTTTAACGCACAAATTCTTCAAAATACAGTTCCTGTGCATTTAGCTGCAACTTACAATACAGAACTTCAATCTGCTTCTGTAACTTTGCAAACTGATAAATTTGAACCTTTATCCTTTGTGCGAATAAAAGATAAAAAAGATGTTTTAACAAAATTTGTAGGTTCAAAACTTTCTGGAATTTATAAATTTAACTACGAAGGAAAGCAAAATCAGTTTAATTATTCAGGTGAGGGAAGTTTATCAACTGGGAAAAATCTTGGTGTTTCACCTTTGGCTGCGAATTTTGCTTTTTTAGGAAATCAAGATTTTGTTGATGTTAGATATATTAACCTTCGGTCTGATTTTGTTTCAGCAGATTTTGAAGGAAATTGTAACTTAAAAACATTGCAACCTCAAGGTTCTTTCTTCTTGAATTATTTTAAATTGAATAATGGAAACGAGCTTACTTTAGAAATGTACCTTGATCATCTTGAAAAAGGATTTATGTGCTTTATTCCTCAGTTGAATTTAGGCGAGCAATTTTTTACAGCTTTACAAATTGATGTTATTCCACAAGATAATTCTATAGATTATGAATTGTCGGTTTACGATTATTCAAATCAGATGGAAGGCATGGTTGGAAATGTTGGTTTGTCAGGAAGTGTTTTATTAGATTCAAATGCGTATATGCAATGTAATCTTTCTTTGGATAACTTTTTTATAAGTTCTGCTTTAAACGCTGTAAGTTTTTTCCTTGATGAAAAAGGTGCTAATTCTGTAAAAGGACTTTCTAAAACATTTTCTCCGTACATTATGTCTACAGAGTGTTTTGCTTCTACAGATTTTTCTAGTATTACATACAACATTCCGTATTCAGTTATTGCTAACACAAAAAAAGATGGAGAGATGGCCTTATTCTCTTTTGACGGAACAGAAAGTTCTTTGCAAGTTTCACAATTTGATATTTTGTTTGCCGGACAAGAAATAAATCTAACTTTAAATGCTGATTACAGTAATGGCTTTGAAAATTTATTTTTTGTTTCAAATATTGCACTAAATAATGTGCCTTATGGTTTTTCAGGTACAATTCTTGATGCAAAACAAATTTCTTTAACTGGCGATTATGGATTTTCTGCAGAGATTTTCAATAATAAAAATAAATTACGAGGTTTTCTTACAATGGATGGATTGCCTCTTTCTGTAGAAAATTTACTTTTAGGTATTTCCATAGATTCAGAATTTGATTTTGTATCTTTGTCTGATTGGAATGTTAAAATAAATCGATTTGAATTTAAAGATAATAATACAGCCAATAAAAGTGCTCCAAATATAACTTTTGTAGGAAATTTAAATAATTACGGTGCCTTATTCGATAGAATAAATTTTGTTGATTCTACATCAATTTTATCTGGGCAAGGTACGATGTTATGGAGTTTTGACGAAAATTCTTTAACTAATGCTTCTGTAAATATTGATTTAGCAGATTATTCTTCTTCTGAAAGCATAAAAATTGAATGTAGTGCATCAAACCCAATGAATAAGTCTTTTTCTGAATTAAATTTTTTGCAAGATATCTTTCTTTCGTCACAAATTTCGATACAAAATTCGCCATTATCAAGATTTTTGTCGGATCAAAAAGCCATAAATGTGTTAAATGCTGAAATTACAGCTTTAGGACCAATCAATAATCCTGGAATTACAGTTTCTGTTTTCAATACTTCAATTTCACTTGCTGGTTCTTCATTAGAATTAAATTTAAATGCTTCTCTTGAAGATGGAAATGCAAAGATTATTGATTCAACTGTGGGTATTGCAGGACAAAAAATTTCAGGTATTCAAGCAAACTTCAATTTATCAACTTTTACAGGAAATCTTTTGGGCGTGCTTGACGGAAATCTTCTTGGTGGAAAATATATTACTCCTCTTGAAATTGATATTTCATCGCCAATGGAACAAAACTCTTCTGAATTTGGATTTTCTAATTTTAGTATTCCTGAATCATTTTTACTTTCTCTTATGCTAAGCAATATAGAATCTTCAGCTTTTGGAAATTATGAAAATGTTAAACTTACAGTTGTTTCATCTCCAAATAGATTTGATTTCTTTGGTGGTAATAATCAAATTATTGGTTCTTTTGTAGATGGAAAAAATTTAAAAGTTCAAACTGCAGAAAATTTACCAATTAGAATGAATGTAAATGGAACAATAGAAAATTCATTATTGGATATTTCTGTGGATGATTTTTTCCTAGATTTTAGTAAAGTTTCTAATTTCTTAAAATTTCCATTCTTTCATGCTCTTAGTGGAACTGCTTATGGAAATTTACATATTGGTGGATATTCAACAGATCCTGAATTTTCTGGGGCGTTAGTAGCACAAAATTTTTGGTATTCAATTCCAGATTATTTAAATGAAAATTTTTACTCAAAAGAAATAAAAATTGATGTAGAAGATAACGCTTTTGTAATGCGAAATTTAGTTAGTAGGGTAAAAAAAGGTTATATCGATGCTTCAATTCGTTTTGAATTTGATAGATGGACATTTTATTCTGTTTTGGTTGATGTAAAAACAAGAGGAAGCACTTTAGTTCCTGCAAAATTTATTATGCCAAATATGCAGTTTGAAGGCGATGCTGCTTGTGACTTAGAGATTGATGTTATTTTAGCAGAAGGTGTAACTATTCGAGGTTCTATTTTTGCTCAAGATATTGATGGAACTTTCTCTTTGTTCTCAGGAACAGATGAATATGCTCCTCAAAATGTAAATTACTTCTATACAAAAGTAGATTTAGACATGCTTGTTGGTCAACATGGTAGAGTTTTTTTCCCAAATAAAGAAAATCCTGTGCTAAAAGCCTTGATAAATCCACAAACAAAAATTAGACTAAAATTAGATTCAGAAACAGATTATTTTGAACTTAATGGAGACTTGGTTTTACGCGGTGGTTCTATCGTTGCTTTGGGACGAACCTTCTATTTGAGAGAAGGTCGCTTGTTGTTTAATGAAAAACAAGGTGCATTAGATCCTTTAATTACTGTTCGTGCGGAAATGCGAGAAACTGATTCAGAAGGTGATAATGTAAAAATCATCCTTACTGCTGAAAATCAAAAATTGAGTGCATTTTCTCCATCGTTCTCATCATCTCCAGCAAAATCTGAATCAGAAATTATGGCACTTTTGGGGCAAATTGTAATTCCTGAAGATACAGATTCTATTAGGGATTTTGGAATAAATGTTTTAGCAGGTGGATTGAATTATGTTGCACAAACAACTGCTGTAAAAGAAGTTGAAGACCGATTGCGTGATTTGTTTAAATTTGATATATTTTCACTTAGGACTACAATTTTACAAAATGCGTTACTTGTTGGATTAAATAATGACAATAATAATGTAACAATTGGTAACTATTTAGATAATTCATCTGTTTATATAGGGAAGTATTTTGGAAATGCAATGTATTTGGATGCACTGTTGCATTTTGATTATAATGCTTCTCTTATAGAAAGTGGACGATCTCTTACAGGGCTTTCTCTTGAACCTGAGCTTGGTTTTGAGTTGGACAGTCCTTTTGCTCTTATACGATGGAGTCTTTCTCCTACTATAGGAAATATGAATAATTTCTGGATACCGGATGTTTCTGTTGGTTTCTCTTGGAAGTTATCGTTTTAGAAAATTTTATGGAGGGTACGATGCGTAAAAATAGCATTATCGTATTTTGGTCAATTTTACTTACTTTTATAACATGTTTTGGGCTTTTTGCTCAGGATGATAGTTCTTGGTTTTATGATAAGCCAATATCAAAAATTGTTTTTGAAGGTTTAGTACATGTAAATAGAGAAGAAGTTTCTTCTATAACACATCAATATTTAGGTAAAGATTTTACAGATTCACTTTATTCCGAGTTAATAACAAAGATTTATGCTCTTGAACTTTTTGAGGATATTATTCCAGAAGCAATTCCAGCAAATGAAGAAAAAAACTCTGTTATCCTAAAATTTACAGTAAAAGAATTACCTGTTATCACAAAGATAAATTTTAAGGGAAATGCTCATGTTAAGCCAACTAATTTAAAAGAAGTTATTGGTGTAAAAGAATTAGAAGTTCTAAATGAACAAAAAATTCCTGCTGATGTAAGAGCAATTACAGAACATTATCTTAATAAAGGTTATACAAATGTAAAAGTTTCTTATGACTTAGAAAAAAAGGATAATGGGGATGTAATCTTAACTTTTAATATTTCTGAAGGAAAGGCTGTAATCGTTACTCAAATCAATTTTGAAGGAAATTACATAGTTTCTGAAAAAACTTTGAAAAGTAAATTTACTCAAAAAGAAAAAGGACTTTTTAACAAAGGTGCTTTTCTTGAAGCAAATGAAGAATTAGACAGACAAGCTATTCTAAATTATTATCATAGTCGTGGATATATTGATGCAACTGTTCTTGATATAAAGCGTTCAATTACTGAAAATAAAGAAGAAAATCGTGATGAAATGATTTTAACTTATATAGTAAGAGAAGGTGAACAATATACTTACGGTGGAATTACAATTTCTGGAAATACAATTTTTTCAACAGAGCAACTTGTTGATTGTATTAAATTGAAACCTGGAATGATTTTTAATCAGCCTAAGTTTAATGAAGGACTTACTGCAATCTATGATACATATTTTGAAAGTGGATATACTTACAACACTTTTGATGACAAAATGCATCGTGATACAGAAAAACACGAAGTTTCTTTTACATTAAGAATTATTGAAAACGATAGAGCTCACATCGAAAATATTATCATCAAAGGAAATGAAAAAACAAAAGATTTTGTAATTTTGCGTGAACTTCCTTTGGAAAGTGGAGATATTTTCTCAAAATCTAAACTTACTGCAGGTTTAAGAAACTTGTACAATTTGCAATTTTTCTCTATGGTTGCTCCTCAGATTTTACCAGGTTCAGAAAATAACCTTGTAGATTTGATTATCAATGTTGAAGAACAATCTACAACTTCATTGGAATTTGGTTTAACTTTCTCTGGTGTTACAGAATCAAATAAAATTCCGGTTTCACTTTTTGCAAAATGGCAAGATTCAAATGTTGCTGGAACTGGTAAAACACTTTCTGCGCAATTAGCTGTTGCAACGGATCAGCAATCTGTTAGTTTAGGATACAGTGATTCTTGGTTCTTAGGCTTACCTTTGAGTTTCTCACTTTCAGGAAGTTTTTATCACAAAGAATTAACAACTTTACAAAATATGTATCTTGCTGATGGTTTAAATACAACAGATTATTATATGGATTATACAAACTGGACAACTTCTGTAGGCGCATCTTTAGGTCGTCGCTGGACTCCAGAATTTGCTATTCTTACCTTAGCTGGAGGAATCAGTTTTAATCTTTTGAACAATGTTTATGATCCTGATATGTATACTCCTGTTGATACAACAATTAGTGAATATAACAATGACTGGGGATGGACAAACTCAGTTTGGTCTTCATTCTCTATTGATGATAGAAATATCAATTATGACCCAACAAAAGGTTGGTTTGCAAGTCAGCGCTTGTCTTGGACAGGACTTATTCCTGCAATAGAAGATCAGTTTTATCTCCGTTCAGATACAAAACTTGAAGGATATTGGCCTCTTGTTGATTGGGCTGTTTCTGAGCACTGGAGTTTGCAACTTATTCTTGCAGGATACACAGGTTTATCTTTCCAAGTTCCATCTGCTAACACTTCAATTGGAGCAACAAACCAACTTTATATTGACGGTATGTTCAATGGTCGTGGTTGGGGAGTTGAATCTGGTGTAAAAGGTCAAGCGATGTGGTCAAGTTATGTTGAATTGCGTTGGCCATTCGTAAAAGGTATGTTGGCTGCAGATTTCTTTGTTGATGCTGTTGCATTAAAAGATACTGTACAGGATTTATCAACTCTAAATCTTAACGATTTTAGATTTAGTTTTGGACCTGGTTTAAGAATTGCAATGCCACAATTCCCATTAAGATTCCTTCTTGCAAATACATTCTATTTCAAAGACGGACAATTCACTTGGCGTGAAGATAATAAAGCTGACTGGCAATTTGTATTGTCATTCAACATTGTAAATAAATAATTTAAGAGGTTATGGATTATGAATAAAAAATTGATTTGTGTTTTAATTTGCGCATTTGTTTTTTTAGGATTTAGTTTTGCTCAAACAATGACTCGTTTTGGTGTTGTTGATACAGCAAAAGTTTATCAAACTTATTTTAGAGATTCTGCAGCTGTTAGAAACTATGAACAGAAAAAAGCTGATTTTCAAAAAAGAATCAATGAAAAAACAGAAGAGTTAAAAACTCTTAACCAAAAATTGATTGATTTAAAAGAAAAAGGTGATGATGCGGCTGCAATGAAAGTTGAAGCAGAAATTACAAAGAAAGCAGATTATTTGGCAGAATTTGCAAATGCAAAAAATACAGAACTTGAATCAATCAAAAGAAGAATTGAAAAATCAGATTCTTTTTATTCATCATTGTATGATGTAATTGGTCGTATCGCAGAGTCAGAAGGGTATAGTATGATTTTGAGTTTGCAACAAGCAAATTCAATTTTGTGGTATAGTCCATCAGTTGATATTACTGATAAAGTTATTAGCGGTTTAAGTTCTAGATAAAGTTATTTTATGGCAGAACAAACTCCTCTAATGGTTCAATACCAAAGCATAAAAGAGCAGCATCCAACTGAGGTGTTGTTCTTTAGGCTTGGTGATTTTTACGAAATGTTTAATGATGATGCAGTTGAAGTTTCAAGATTATTGAATTTAACTTTAACTCATCGAGGCTCATCTCCAATGTGTGGTATTCCGTATCACGCATCTAAAATTTATATTGCTCGACTTTTACGCTTAGGAAAAAAAATTGCAATTTGTGAACAAATCGGTGACCCAAAAGCAAAAGGTTTAACCGAACGAAAAGTTGTAGAAATTATTACTCCTGGAGCAGTTACCGAAGAAGAATATCTTGAGTATGGAACAAATAACTTTTTAGCAGCAATTTGTTTGGTAAAAGAAGCTAAAAAAACACTTGTTTCTTTTTCTTACATTGATATTTCAACCGGAAATTTTTACGCAACTCATTGGGATAAGCAAGATTTTTCGGAACATTTCTTAAAGGAACTTGCTAGATGTTCTCCAAAAGAATTACTTGTATCTTCTTCAATTTCTGAAATGCAAGAATTTTTGCAAGTAAAAAATATTTATCCAAATATTTCAATTTCAACTTATCCAGATTGGCATTTTGCACAAGAATTAGCAACTAATCGATTAAAAAAACAATTTAATACTGTAACTTTGCGTTCTTTTTCTTTAACAGAAAATTCTCCAGAAAATTGTAGTGCAGGATTTTTGCTAGAGTATCTAATTAAAAATTCAGTTTTAAAGGATGAATCAGGGATTTTACCTCATGTTACAAGTATAAATGTTTATACAGATTCTCAATTTGTAATTATTGACGATTCTTCAAGACGAAATCTAGAAATTACTGCAAATCTACGAGATGGAAGTTCAGCTTTTTCACTTTTAGAAACTGTGCAATTTACAAATACTGCCATGGGAAAGCGCCTTTTATCAACTTGGTTTATGTATCCTTTAACCGATTGCAAGCAAATAATTTCACGACAAAATCATGTGCAAACTTTTTTTGATAATCCAATTGGTTTAGATGGAATAAGAGAAATTCTTTCAAAAATTCTTGATATAGAAAGATTAACAAGCCGAATTGCTTTAGAAAAAGCACATCCCAAAGATGTTCAAGCATTACGAACCAGTTTGGAAAGTGCTGTAAATATACAAAAAATCGTAAGCGAATTATCATTTCCGATTGTTCAAATGGATACAGCAAATCAAATTATCAACTTGATTTATAATGCAATTTTGGACGATCCTTCAACTTCGTTAACTGAAGGAAGAATCATTAAGGAAGGTTTTTCTGAAGAATTAGATAGATTAAGAAATATTCAACAGAATTTTAATTCAATTCTTGAAGAATATCTTGAAGAAGAACGAGTTGCAACTGGTATCCCAAATTTAAAAGTAAAATTTAATCGTCAAAACGGATATTACATTGAAGTATCCAAAGGGAAACTTTCTAATGTTCCAACTCATTTTATTTTAAAACGGGCTTTGGTAAATGGAGAGAGATATACAACTTCTCGTTTGCAAGAATTAGAAGATGAACTTGTAAAAGCCGATGAAAAAATCATTTTGCTTGAAAAACAACTTTTCTTACAAGTGCGTAGTGAAATTGCAAAACAAATTTCATACTTGTTGCAACTTTCTTCTGTTATTGCTTACATTGATGTTTGTGCAAGTTTGGCTTATGGTGCTAAAAGACAAAATTGGTGCCGCCCAGAAATTTTAGAAGATGATTCGTTTTATGTAGAAAATGGTCGCCATCCAGTTGTTGAATATCATATGGCAACTGGAGAATTTGTGCCAAACGATGTCAATTTGTCTGATAAAAAATTTGCTTTAATTACTGGTCCAAATATGGCAGGTAAAAGTACTTATCTTAGACAAAATGCTTTGATTGTTTTGCTTGCTCAAATTGGTTCTTTTGTTCCAGCCGCTAAAGCAAAAATTGGAATTGTAGATAGAATCTTTTGTCGTGTTGGTGCTTCTGATAATCTTGCACGAGGTGAGTCAACTTTCTTAGTTGAAATGTCCGAAACTGCATTGATTTTGCGTTCTGCAACAGAAAAAAGTTTGGTTATCATGGACGAAGTAGGTCGGGGAACTTCAACTGAAGATGGTCTTTCTTTAGCTTGGGCAATTTCTGAATATTTATTGCACACGATAAAATCAAAAACTTTGTTTGCAACACACTATCATCAATTAACTAGAATGGAACATCCTTCTTTACAAATGCTTTGTATGGATGTTTTAGAAGCTGATGGAAAAATCATTTTTTTACGAAAAGTTATCGAAGGTTCTGCACAAAATTCTTACGGATTGCATGTTGCACAACTTGCTGGTATTCCTTTGTCGGTTGTAAATAGGGCTCAAAGTATTTTGGAAACTATCGTAAAAAATTCAAATATTTATACGGATTCAAATTCTGATTTATTTTATACGCAAAAAGAAGAATCTAAAATTACAACTCAGTTAAAGCCTTCAAATAATTTGCCTGGCTTATTTTCTGATGAAGAAATGATAATAGATTCAATTTTATCTACCGATGTTAATAGTATCACTCCGTTAGAAGCTTTATCAAAAATTTCTGAATGGAAAAAAATGCTTTCTACAAATTGATATTGTTCAACTAAAAGGTAAGATTTAAAATGAAAAAAACAGCCAAATTTTTTTGCGAGAATTGTCAAACAGAAGTGAAGGGCAACGCTAGATTTTGCGGCCATTGTGGAAGGTTTTTTGCTGCTGTAAAATGTCCAGCCTGTGGAAAAACTGGCTCTTCTCATGCTTTTGCAAATGGATGTCCAAATTGTGGTTACGCTGTAGGTTCTGAAAAATCTAACTCACTTGATGCTCATTCAAATTCAACTTCAGAAAAAGGCAAAAATAAAAAAGCAAATTCTAAAAAAAATATTTTTAATAATTTTTTTTCTAACAGAAATTCAAATCAAAATGATAATTCTACAAAGAAATATTCTGAAGATTCATTACCTTTGTGGATTTATCTTGTTGCAATTTTGTTTCTTGTTGTAATCATATTTTTATTTTCAAAATTATAATTTATACGAAGTTTAAAATTTAGCAAAATAAAAAAAAATGTAAAATTATAAAACTGCAATAAAATCAACTGATAAATCTGGAATTGAAATTTTCCCAGCACGAACAGTAATTTCTTCATTTAATGAATAATCTTTTTCGTTATTTAAAATAGTTTCCATCGCAAGTTCTGGAATTAAGAAAACTGTTTGCTTTTGTTTTTTTTCAACTGCGATTGCTTTTCCTTGCCAATCTGGATTTTGTGTTAAAAAAACTAATTTCCAATGTAAGCAACTTTCTCTATCGGCTTTTACAGCTGTACTTATTCCAGCATCGCCACAACTGATTCTTTCAAGAACTTCATCTTTGGGAATTAATTTTTTTCCGTCAATAAAAGCTCGTAATTGTTGATGTGCAATTAAATCCATATAGCGACGAAGTGGACTTGTTACTTGGCTATACATGGCAAGTCCGAGAGAACAATGCATACTTGGTGTAACTCCAACGCGTCTGCTTTTCATACAACGGCGTAAACGATATTGACCAGCTAATCCTTCTGGAATTTCTTTTGGAATGTCTGGTTCGTCTTGGCTAATAAAAGGAAATGGAATTTGATTTTTGAAGGCAAACCTTGCGGCCGCTTCGCCAGCCATCAGCATAAATTCTTTTACAACTTCGCTTGATTCTGTATGCTCGGTTGTAAAAATCGTAACTTTGTTTTTATATTCTTCTGAATTATCAATTTTAATGTGAACTTCTGGTAACTGAATTTTAACTGAACCAGAGGATTTTCTTTTTTGCTCAAATTTTTTTGCAATTTCAAAAAGAGGTTTTAATTCATCGGTTTCTTTTAATTCATCTGCTTGTTTGTATGTTAAACATTTTACTTTGATACGAGTTTTTAAAACTTCTGTGTCTATGATATTTGCGTTTTCGTCAAGTTGAATTTTAAATGAAAGTGAGTTGCTTTTTTCTGTAAGCCCGAGAGCATAATCTTCAAGACAATTTTCGTTTAACATTCTAGAAGTGTGTTCTGGAAGATAAAGCGTTGTTCCTCGGTGGCGTGCATCAATATCAATTTTGGATTCTGGCAAAACACTTGATGCAGGATCGGCAACATGAACCCAATAAAATTCTCCGTCAAAACCAATTGCATCGTCTGGATCTGCGCTCCATTCGTTATCGATTGCATAAAAAACAGTTGATAATTCTGTGCGCTCTTCTTCTGGTGGAGGAGGCAAAACTTCTCTTGCAGACTGAGTTGAAAGTCCGTGGCGAGTTGGATGTGGATTTTTTGTGTAATGCCAAAATCCTGTATCAATTAAAAGTTTGTGTACCTTTTCGATTTTGTCTGAAAATCCTGCATCTTTTAAAATTTTTGATTTTTCAGTCTTGCCAAGACAGTATGCTTCAATTTCTTGCATATATTGAAAATCGTCTTGGTTAATTGATTTTTGCTTTAATCGATTTATAAATTCTTCGTAAAGTTTTGCTTGATTTTCTTTTGCATTTTCTTTTTGTAAAATTTGATTTATTTCATCCTGACTTCGTGGAACAAAATTTTCATCAATAGATTTGAAGTATGGAAGTTTTTTTATCATGTTGAAAAACAGCCATGAATCTTTTGCTAAAAATTCTCCAAGAGCAAGTTCTGCCAAATCGAAAAAAGAAATTTCTTGATTTGCAGTTTCTTCATCAATAATTAAAAGTTCATAAACTTCTTTGATTTTTTCTGTGATAGAATTTTGATTATTTTGATTTTCTGAAATATCAATTAAATTTTGAATTTTGCTTTCTGGCGTAGAAAATTCATTTAGTTGTTTTTTACTTGAAATCAAATTTGCAGGATACAACAAGGACATATCTTTTTCGCGAATTTTTTGAGTAGCGTAAGTTGCCGATTTTCCTGTAGAAGTTTTTGGCGACGCTTGATACTTTACTGTAAATTTATCTGAAACTTCAATTACAAGTGCAAGTTGATTTTTGTAAATAACAAAACTATTATTTTCTATCATATTATTATTTTAGAATAAAAACAGAAAGTTTACAATAAAAATTTTGCAAAACGGAAAATTAGTATAAAAAGAAAATTTCCTTAATATATTCTGAAAAAAATTATTTACCCAAAATGCTTTCAACTGAAATTGCCTCTTGCCCTGCGGTTCCTCACTTCGTTCGTCAAGGCAGTGCAGTGTCAATTTCAGTTTAGGCATTTTGCATTATATTTTTTTTAGCATTATTTTAGAAATTTTTGTTATGCTTTTTGTAGTTTTGCAAACTCTCATTGGTTTTGGTAGAAAGGGCGAAAATTTACCCAAAATGCTTTCAACTGAAATTGCCCTTTGCCCTGCGGCTCCTCACTTTGTTCGTCAAGGCAGTACAGTGTCAATTTCAGTTTACGCATTTTGCATTATATTTTTTTTAGTGTTATTTTATAAATTTTCTGTTATACTTTTGTCGTTTTGCAAATTCTCATTGTTTTAGTAGAAAGTAAAACTTCTTTACAAACAAATCCGAACGCTTGCAAATATTTACAAAAAATTTACTTGCAAAAATAACGCCAGAGGCATTGTGTTAAATACAAGATAAAGTGAAAAATCGCAAAGAATTGTAAATTAACAAATTCGTAAATAATGCGTAAGCAAAAATTGACACATCGAAGCCTTGCAAGCGTAAGCGCAGCACTAGCGAGATGGGGGAATTTTTGCTGAGAGCATTTTTATACGAAGTTAGTTAAAAATACAAATTTAATGCGATTTTTGTACTATTTCTGTACTTTACAAAATTGTTTCTTGATTTATTTTACGCAATTAAGTAGTAAATATTTGCGAGATGTTTAGAATTACATACTTGACTGGAGGGGATAATTCGTATATCATAAATTCTGTATATACCAATGTATAAAGTTTAACTTTTTATGCAAGTTGAGGATATCAAAATGTTCTTAAAAAGAAAGTATATTGTTGTATTTTTATTATTTTTTTTCTCGTTTAACTTATTTTCTTTAGATAACGATGTTTATGAAGTTTTTGTTGAAAATTCTGTACAAGAAACTGTGGCATCCGATGATGACTCTAAAGAAATAAAAGAAAATTTTTTTACTGTCAATAATATTTTTATAGAAAGTTGTATTCAGCGATATATAGCTATTTATGGTCTTGAAGATTATGCAATGCCAAAACCTGGCTGGTCTGCATCTGTTGGATATGATTTTTTTAGAGGTCATTCACATTCTGGTATTTTTTCTATAAATACGGGACACAATGTAGTTGCAGGTTCTAATCCTTTAGTAAGAATGTTAGATATTTGGCCATTAACTGCAGGTTTAGGGTATTCTTATTCTCCAAGTCATAGAAATTGGCAATGGTTAGATTTTGGAATAAATTTTGGTGGTGGACTTTATTTTTCTGAAATTTCACATTATGCAACTGTTCTAGATTTAGCAAAACAAGAACTTACAACTTCTAATGGATATGCACCTATTGTTTATGGAAGAATAAATTTTGGTGTAAATTTTTTAGACAATGTATTAAAATTACGAATCAATGCTGGAATTGATTGTATTTGGGAAATAGAAGGTCTTCTTCCGATTCCTGTTGTTGAAATAGGTCTAAGATTTTATCCTGTGCCAGCATTTAAAAATATTGTAAGAAAACCAAAACCAGAAGTAAAATTATGGCATATTGAAGTTCCCGTTGAAGTAGAAAAGATTGTCGAAGTAGAAAAGATTGTTGAAGTTGAAAAAATCGTAGAAGTAGAGAATATTGTTGAAATCGAAAAAATTGAAGAATCAAAAAGTGAAAATACTGTTACTATTGAATCTTACAAAATAGGGGATTTATTAAATTTATATTTTGAAGTAGGAAGTGATAAGTTAACTCAAGATGCCTTGAATACTCTTGATGAAATTGGTAAATATTTAGAAATTTATCCAGAAGAAACAATTTTAATTCAAGGTCATTCTGCTCCTTTTGAAACTGAAAGATTACAATATCTTATGGGATTAAATCGTGCAAATATTGCAAGAGATTATTTACTTGAAAATTACAATATTGCAAATCGTCGTATAAAAGTTGAATCACTTGGTGCTACAAAAGCAGGAAAGCGTATAAGAGGAAAAACAAATTCTGAATATAGAGAATATAGAAAAGCTGAACTTGTTAGAACAACTCCATCAAAAGAAGAAAGTATTGAAGATGAAAATAAGTCTGAAAATCAAACGGAGAATGTAAAAAATGAAGAATAGAAATATTTGTCTAGTTATTGTTTTTTTATTGTGTTTAATTTTTTCTTCTTGTTCAAATTTTTTTCATAGTTTATTACCGCCTGAAGAAGGAAATTTATTAAAGTTTCAAGTTCAGTATGAAAATAAAAGTCGTTCTCAAGTTTATTCTCCTGATAAAAATAATAATATTACTGTAGTTGTTCCCAATGGAACAGATGTTACAAATTTGATTCCTATTGTACAAATTTCTGAAAAAGCGGAAATTATTCCAGGAGATTTTAGGTATCTAAATAAAATGTTTCCAGGAAGAGATCCTTTAGCTCTTGCTGTTGAAATGCAAAAGGCTAGAATCGAAGGAACCTTTATTGATTGGTTTATAAATTTAATTTTAGAAAATAAAGGTTTTGAAATTCCAAAGTTGGATATGCCTGTAGATTTTTCTAGACCAGTTCCTTTTTATGTAATATCAGGAATGGGTAATTATCAAATTTACACAATTTCTGTAATAACAGAAAAAGCAAAAGAAGATATTGATAATAGTCCATACGATCCAACAAAAACCGAAAAAAATATTTTGTCTTTTGAAGTTGAAAATCAAATTGGTTCATCAATTATTGATAATACTAATGCAACTGTAGAGTTTGAAATTTCTCCAGACGAAAATATAAATTCAATTTTACCAGTTATAACAGTTTCTGATGGAGCAAAACCTCTGCCTTTAACACAAAATTATTTACAAGCTTGTAATTTTTCTTTTGAACAAATACTTGATTTTTATACAGGATTTTCTACTGCAACGGATTTAAATAGATATATTTCTTTGTATTTCCAAAAACAAAATAATTTAGTTTTGCCAGAACTTAATATGCCAATGGATTTTTCATCAGAAGTATTGATTTGTGTTATTGCTGGTGACAGAAGTGCAAAAGTGTATGAAATCAATGCAAAAGTTGATGAAAGTGTTCCTTGCATTACAGATTTTGCGATTGGAAAAAGTAAAAACTCTTTTATAATAAAAGATGCTGAAGTTACAATTTCAGAAAATCAAATAAATGCTAAAATTTTATATCCTGTAGAAATGATAATTGATTATGGAATTGTTCCAGATATAATTTTTACAGGAGAAAGAATAACTTACACAATTAACGGTGGTTCGGAAATAGATTTTGTTTCTGGTGTAACTGAAATTCCATTTACAAAATATGTGGGTAAGTGTACATTTACAGTTTATTCAAAAACTACTTCAGTAGAATATAATTTGATTCTTGATAGACAAGATGATCCAGATACAATTAGAAGTATAACTGATTATAGATTTAGAAAAATAAATAATTCCGAAATCAAATCAAATGTAATTGCTTCTATCTACAATGAAGGTGATTTAGGCTTAATTTCTGCAACTGTTTTATATGAAGGTGATGTTGCTCCTTATGAATTAATTCCTGAATTTATTACACCTGGAACTTTAACTTTAAATGGCGAAGAACAAATTAGCGGAGTTACAAAAAATTCTTTTGAATATTCAGCTGAATATTTATGTACTTCAAAAAATGGATTGTATTGTAGACTTTATACAATTAAAATTGATTTTGTAAAAGTTGTTCCTGCACAAGCCTTTATAAAATCTTTTACTTTTAGTGATTATTTAAATCCTGAAATTAGTAAATCTTCAGAAGCGATTATTGATGAACTTTCTAAAACAATTAGAATTGAAGTTGAATATTTTGGTCAAGAAGAACCATTTGATTTGATTCCGCAATTTAGTGCAACAGGTTCTGTGTATGTTTCCAATATAGAACAGACAAGCGGATTTACTTCTCAAAATTTTAAATATGCACAATACTACACTGTAAAATCTGATGAAGATTCAACGGTTACAAAACAATACAAGGTTGAAGTTTTATTTAATCCAGATCCAGCTTCTGCTTGTGAATTAACTTCGTTTGGATTTTTACAACAAGATAATCAAACATTAACAAAAGATGTTGAAGCAAGAATTACACAACGGGATTTATCTGTTTTTGCACTTATGCCTTACGGAAGTGGCGCAAAAGAAGGAGTTTCTCTTATTCCTTATTTTACAGCAGAGGGAAGTGTAACTGTAAATGGACAAACACAAATTTCTGGAGTAAGTTCTCAAGATTTTTCAAATGAAATAATTTATACTGTAACAAGTGCAAACGGTCTTTATACAAAAGATTATAAAGTTACGCTACAAGAAAGTGGCGATATAATTTATGTTGATATAAATGCCATAGGACGAAATAACGGAACTAGCTGGCAAGATGCATTTATAAATTTAGATTTAGCTTTAGAACAAGCTGCTTTAATGAGTGCAGATTGTGCAGCTGAAATTTGGGTAACAGCTCCCGAAGATAAAACATATTTTAGCAAAGATAAAACTGGATTTAAATTATACAAAGAAGGTTCTATTACAATTCTAGGTGGATTTGATGGAACAGAAAAAAATGCAACCGAAAGACAATTTGATTCTAACGGAAATTTATTAAAACGCACAAAAATTCAAAATTATAATAACGGAACTGACGGAATTTTTAAATGTAATGATTTAGTAAAAGATAATGTTTATATTGAAGGCCTTGCAAACACAGAAAATAATTGTTTTTATTTTTTTGATGTTATAGATGCACTTTCGCCTACATTTGTTAAATCATCTATAATAATAAACGATTGTGAATTTTATACAAGACGAATATCTGTGTGTTATAAAGATTCTTTCGATTTAACAATATCAAAATCTAAGACTCAGCAAATATATGATAAAAACTCAAATAAGGACTGTACTTATAATATAGAAAATTGTACATTTTTAGACGATGAATTTGCCTACATTTATCTTGTTGGTGCGGATATAAAGTTTAATAATAATACAATGTATGGATATGCAAAACTCAATTTAGAATCTTCTGGTGATATTGAATTTGAAAATAATAAATTATTAGACTCAGATAAAATTGAAAAATTTCAAATAGATACTTTTACAAATGCTAAAACTCAAATTAATGAACCTGTATGGCATTTGTATTTAAAAGGAAATTGTAATTTAGTATTAAATGATAAAATTTTTAGTTATTTATATCTTGGTGAAAATACCGTAACTGAACTTAATAATTGTGAATTTATTTGTGCTTATATAGATGGTGACTCTTCTAGTCAGTTTTATTCTTATGGAAATACAGTTGTAAATGATTCTGTATTTTTGAATAGAAGCATTTGTTCCTATGGTAATGGTTCTCTCACGCTTAATAATTGTGATGTTTCTATTTCTCACGGTTCATCTACTCCTATAGAGGCTTCTGGTAATTTATCTATAAACGGAGGAACTTATACATTACGAGCTACTCAAGATGGAAATTTGATTAATGTAAAAGGTGGGCTTACAATAACAGGTGGTACATTTAATTTTGAACATGCAGGTCTATATGCACCTTGTTATATTGATTGTGATGCAACTATAAATGATGCTACATTTAATTTTACAGGAGATGAAGTTTCTCAAGCCGGTTGTTTGTATTTTTCTAATTCGGATTCTAATTCATTAATAAATAATTGTGATATACTTATAGATGGTTGTTTTGCAAGGGGAATTTCTTCAAGTCAAAATGAATTAACTATAAAAGATTCTACCATTGATATAGAAATTATACCTAACTCCGAAACTTCTAATGGTCCAGGTATTTATAGTTCAGGAGATAATTTTAAAATATTAGATTCTACTGTTAATATTAATTCTGTTGGAACTTCTATTCACAGTAGTAGTTTATCTTCAATGCAAATTGAAAATTCAATATTAAATCTATCTTCATCAAATGCTTACGGAATATTATATCCTAGTGGTACATTTAAAGATTCAAAGTTAAATATTAATTCTTTTGCAGATGGACTTGAAATAACTTATTCAACTGATTTTAGTCTAATTGATTGTGAAACTACAATTATTAGTGGTTTAATTGAAAAAAATCCATCATATTCTGCAGAAAGTTTACATTCTGCAATTGACCTTTATTCAAATTTTACAGTAACAGGTGGTTCATTAGATATAATTTCAGAAAGGCGAGGAATTTGGATTAATAACCAAAATACAAATCTTACTATCGATAATTGTGCAACAACAATTTTGTCTGCAAAAGAGGGGATATATTTATATGATACTTTAGATTCAACTAAGTCTCATAATTTTACTTTCAAAAATTCTACATTATCTATAGTAAGTGGTAGATATGGTATTTATGATAATGGACCTGGTGAAACAAAAATATCTAATGCCACATTAAATATTTCGATGAATGAACAATCTACATTAGGTTATGATAAATTTTGCTCTATTTACAATATAAATAAAAGAAATACAACTTTCTCAAATTCAAATATAACTGCTTCTAGTTTTGGAACCAATGTTTTTTATCATGGAGATTCTGATACCACAATATTATTTGAGAATTGTCAAACTGTGTTTTCTCTTGAAAATGGAAATAACACTTGTACAGTTCTTTCAAAGGGGGCTTTAAGTTTTACAGGTGGTTCATTAGAATTAATCGATAAAGATAAAACAGGATTCGGTGTGTCTTGTATAAATTTAAATATAACAGATTGTACAACCAAAATTTCATCAAATAAAACAGCTATAGAAACAAATGAGTTTTATGCTTCTGGTAAATCTTTAACACTGGATTCTGCAAATTCTTATGGAATTAATTCTGCTAAGATAACTTTAGATACTACTACCATAAATATAGATTCTACTGATGATAGTATTCAGTTATATGGAACATTAGGAACTATTACTTGTACTAATTCTGTTTTACAATTAAAATCAGATGATAATGGAATTTACTGTAATTATAATGGTTTTATTCCAACTTTTTCAGATAGTACAATTAAGATTAATTCTAAAGAAGATGCTATTAATAGTACTGATTTGTCTTTAAAAAATTGTAATACAACCATTAATACAAGTGATTGTGGTGTTTATTCGTCAAAGGGTGTTATTGATGGTGGAACCATCAATGTAATTGCAACAAATACCACATCTTATTCTTGGGGTATTTATTGCGATGTTATAAAAAATGCAAATGTAAAATCTATACATAAGTATTTAGAAGAATTGCAAAAAGCACAATCAATATTTGAAATACAAATAGCAGTTGAAAATCTTACTAAAATTACTGGTTCTTTTAGAAGTATTAGTGCTACTTTAATCGATAACTGTGAAATATCTCAAGTTTTATCGGTACAAGGAACTGCAATATCAGCAGATAAAATAATAAAAACAAAAATAAGTAGTAATTCTAAAACCTTTGGTACTTATTCAATTGTTTCTGCTCCTTATATAGAAAATTGTAATTTTAATTTATCTAATTCGTATCGTTGTATTTCTGCTGCCACAATAAAAGGTGGTACCTATACTTTAAAAACTAGCAGTGATAATGAATATGCTTTATATTCTATTGGAACTGTTAATATAAGTGGTGCAACTTTTCAAAATTGTGAAGCTGGGGGACCTTGTTTATTGATAGATGCAACCAAAAATGTAAATATTCAAAACTCTACTTTTATAGGTTGTCAAAATAAAGCGTCAGAAGATATTTCTAATCATGTAGGTGGAGCTATGTGTATACGAATTAGAAATACTGGTGTTTCTGTAGTTGTTAATAAATGTACTTTTAAAAATAATAAAATTATTAACAAAGGTGATACAACTGCTATTGCACAAGGTGGTGGTGGTCTTGGAGTTCCTATTCTGGCTAATAATGTAACTTTATATGTAACAAACTGTACTTTTGATGGTAATGACAAAAAAGCAGGAACAAATGGAGAACATTATTGGGCTTCTAATAACTGGACTGGCGGTAATGCTAATACTGGATGTAATTATTCTGAATCTGGAACAACTTTTACAAATCCTAAAGATGGTAGACAAGGAATAATTAATGAATAAATATTTAGTTTTTGTAATTTTACTTTTTTCCATCTTACTCATTTCTTGCAACAATGAATTGATGCAAAAAAATATTCCAGAATTTCAAAGTGTTTTTAAGGGTAGTATTTATTGTAAACTAAAAGTTTTAACTCCTCCAAGTTGTACAGAATATATTGCAGGTAGGGATAATACTTTTTTACCTGATGGAATTGTGTTAAACAAAATTCATACAGATGAAGTTGCAACTCTTGCGGATGCTTCACAAGCAGAATATTTTTTTAATCAAGATTCTTTTTATAATTCATCTGGAACTTATTCAATAAAAGTTCAATTAGGTGAATTTAAAGATGAACCTTGCACAGATTATTTTTCTGTAAATTTTTATGAACAAATAAATGATATTTTATTTGTAAATCCATTTAATTGTGGTGGTTTTATTTCTCATTATAATGACTACTTACCAAAAGCTCTTAAAACTAATTTTTTACAAACAAAATTTTATATTGCAAAATCAGAAACTACTTTTGCCCAATGGAAAGAAGTTTGCGATTGGGCAATTCTAAATGGATACGAATTTAAAAATTCAGGAAAACCTTCTGATACCGAATATTACGAAACAGCCATGGAAGATTTAATTTTATCTGAAGAAGAATTTTCTTATCTTGGCTCTTTGCCTGTTGTAGATGTTTGTATTTATGATGTTTTAGTTTGGTTAAATGCTTTTAGTCAAAAAAATAATTTAGAACAAGTTTATTATTATAAAACTCAAAGTGAATCACTTGTTTTCAAAAATTCAAATTCTTTTGAAATTTTTTCTTCAGTTTTTGCTGATAATACAAAAAATGGTTATCGGCTTCCTACAAAAGAAGAATTTCAATTTTCTGCTCATGGTGGTTTAGCAAGTTATGCTGATTTATCTATATCTTCAAAGGATGATGATGGTGGTGTAACTTGTCTTGATAAAAATGACATTTTTAAAAGTGATTTTTCGGCAGTATATTCTGGTACAAATGATTTAACTGCTTTACAAAATTATGCTGTATTTTTAGAGAATTATGATAATGAATCTGTAGTAAATGCAAAGGCACTTCCTGTTTGTAGTAAATTTTCTAATTCAATTGGTCTATATGATATGAGTGGTAATGTTCGAGAATGGATTTTTACTTTAGATACAGATAAGTCTCAAAATCTAGATTATACACAAATTTATTATTATACTGCTGGTGGAAGTTTTTTTGATTCATCTCTAGAATGTATGATAAATTATGCTGTTTCTGTAAATGCTATTTCAAAAGATATTTATACCGGTTTTAGAATTGCAAAATCAAATTTATAAATAAAAATTTTGCAAAACGGAAAATTAGTATAAAAAGAAAACACTTAAATTGTTATATACTATTTTTAATAAGAATTTGAAAAAATAAAATAAATTCCTCGTTTGACGCAGGCTAGTCACTTCGGAATGTTATTTATATTTTTTCAAATTCTTTAATAATTCTATAAATAAAATTTCATATTTTTTATGTACTTTTTGTCGTTTTGCAAACTCTCATTGGTTTTGGATGGAAAGTAAAACTTCTTTACAAACAAATCCAAACGCTTGCAAATATTTACTTAAAATTTACTTGCAAAAATAACGCCAGAAACATTATGTAAAATACAAAATAGTAGCCAACGCGTAGACGAAAAATGACACCTCCCTGCCTTGACTACTGAAAGCGTGAACCGCAGGGGGAGTGGCATTTTCCGTTGAAAGCATTGGCTGAGAAATTGTACTTTACAAAATTGTATTTGGATTTATTTTACGCAATTAAGTAGTAAATATTTGCAAGATGTTTTGATGGACTTTTCCCTGGAACAAGACTTGAACTTGCACATCCTTTCGGATGCTAGTACCTGAAACTAGCGTGTCTACCATTCCACCATCCAGGGTAAAATTAAATTACAAATTCTATTTCGTTTGAATTTTTAATAATTTTTGCATTTACAGTTTTAATACTTCCATCAATTTTTAGAGTACAGCGATTTATAATAGTTTCTTCTGCTAAATCTTTTGTATCATCGGGATTGTCTGGAATAAAAATTAATTTTGGAATACCAAATTCTTTTACTGTTCCTGTTATTAAAACAAAAGTTTTTGGATGCGTAAATAAAAATTTGCAGTTAATAGTTTTGTTTTCTTCAACAGTTGTGTCTACAGGTTCAGTTTTAATTTCGCTTGCTGGCTCAACTTCGCTTGCTGATTCAACTTTGTTTTCTGGCTCAACTTCGTTTTCTGTTTCAACTTCGTTTTCTAGTTCAATTTCGCTTGCTGATTCAACTTCGTTTTCTGGCTCAACTTCGTTTTCTGTTTCAATTTCGCTTGCTGGCTCAATTTCGTTTTCTGGTTCATTTGTAGTAGGGCAGAGTTCTTCTAGTGTGCAAACTTCTTGCAAATCTTCGCTTGAATTTATAACTGAATCTATGTTAAGCAATTTTGCTTTTTCATTTTCTTCATCTTTGAAATTTCTTGATGAATATAAAACAATTTTTGGAAATTTATTTATTCCTGCAATATATTGGCAAAGAATTTTCCAGTGGCGTGGATATTCTTCTGCGTTGATAAAAATTAAATCTGGGTCAATTTCTTCAATGTTGTCCATGGCTTTCATGAGCCAACGATAAACGATTACATCGAAACCATTAGATTTATAATATTGAGAAAATTCGTCAATTATATTTTGTGATTCAGCGATTATTACAGCTTTCATTTTTTAATCCTAGATTATTCAGTTCCAAGATTTTCTACTGTGTAATCGCAAATATGCCAAATTTCGTCGCGCTTTTGAACGCTGTAAACATATCGTTTCTTTTCTTTGAAAGTGTCATATTTGAACCATTGAATAACTGAAACGCTTCCTTCTGTTTGAGTGTAAACTGTCTTTTCAATGTAAAATGATTCTGGAATTGCAACGATGGCATTATCAATTCGTGATTGCATCAAATCGAGTTTGTAATCTTGAATCATTCTGTTTCTGTCCATATCAGAAAGTGTTGTGTATTTTCGTTTTCTTGCTTGGTCGCGAGTAAGCATTTTTTCAATATCCATGTACAAGAAAAACTGATTCCACAAATTTTTTTGTCGAGCAACGATTGTTTGTTCCACAACTTTATCTGGCGAAATTGATTCTGGTTTCAATACTGAAATTATTTCGTTTGAAACTGGAACTTTTGTTACACCAGAAGCAGCTGGAGAAGGTTTTACATCAATTCTCAAGCGATTAGATTCAATTTTATTGAATTTTGATTTATACAATTCTGGAAAAAAATCTAATTCAAAATAATAAATCGCAGGTTCTGTAATTTGAACATAATCTTTTAAGTTTTCAACAAATGAATATTCTTCGCCAGTTTCAAGAGCAATTTCTCTAAAATAAACGATTCTATCAGTTGTTCGTTTTTTAATAATTTCTTCTGTGTATGGAAGTTTTTTATTTTTTGAGTTAAACGCAGAAAAATCAATACTAAACATTCTATCATCAGCAAGTTTGAAACGCAAAGTTTCGCTTCCTTTATTTGCAACTGTGATATGAACATAAATCGGATTATCCAAAGATTCCCCAGGATAATACAATGTTTTATTGTATAATTTAATTGTAACTTGCACATCTTGATTTTCTTGTGCAACTACAGTCTGGGCAAAAAGTATAAAAATTGATATAATAACAAATAGAAATCTTTTCATAATTTTATTATCGGACAAAATTGATGAATACTTTATCACTTCAAAAATTATTTCATAATTGGCCTCAAACAAAAAATCTTCTTTCTTTTATCGAAAATGATGAACAAATCGTAAAAGAGATTGAAGGAATTTCTGGTTCTGTTACAGCGTTTTTTGCAAAAGAATTTTCTAAAAAATGTCTTTTTGTAGTTCCTTCTGAAAAAGATTGCGCCGAACTTATTTTAGATTTAACCACAGTTTTTACCGATGATAAAGGAATTTTACAAGCAGAAATTTTAACTTTGCCTTGGTGGGGAATGGTTCCTTACAGAGCTTGTGCAAAAGGTGCAGTTGTTTTTGGCGAACGCTCATCATTTTTATCAAAATTGGCTTTTACAGAAGCTCAAGAATCTTTATCACAAAAAAGTGATAAACCTACAATTTATGTAATTTCACAAAGAGCTTTATTAACGCCAGTTCCTCCAAAAGATTATGTAAAATCTCTAGTTTTTACTATAAAAAAAGGACAAACTTTTGACCCAGTAAATGTTGCGCAAAAACTTTCTGAACTTGGATATTTGAGAGTTCCCCGAGTTACTGTTCGTGGTGAATTTACTTTGCGTGGAGAAGTTCTTGATATTTTTATGCCTGGCGAAGAATTTGCCCATAGAATCGTTTTTGATTTTGACGAAGTTGAGCAAATAAAATCTTTTAATCCAGAAAGTCAATCTTCAATCGAAAATATTGATTCACTTTTGATTTATCCAATGAAAGAAGTTATTTGGAATGACGAATTAGTTTCTAAACTTGAAGATAAAATCAATGCTCGAAAAGATTTTGAAGAATTTGATTTTTCTTCTTATCTAACTGAATTGATGGTGAGCCACGAAACTGAAGGTGAAGAATTACTTTATCCTTTGTTGTGGCAATCTGAGCAAAATAATGTTTTTCAAAATTCAGTTTTATCATATCTTAATTCTGATACAAAAGTTTTTTTCTGTGATTATGATAGACAAAAAAATTCCCAAGAAAGTTTTGACCGAGAATATTTAGGACTTTATCGAAAAGCAAAAACTTTAATCGAAACCGAAAATGCGCGACCAGTTCCGCCACCGCAAGATATTTTGTTGAATTTTGCTAACTTGATGGATTTTTGTAAAAACGCAATTTTGTTTCGCACAATTCATGGTGAAGATTCTCTTGCAAAAGATAGATTTTCTATAGAAATTGAAAGTCCTCGAAGTTTTTTTGGAAATATCAATTATTTAAAAGAATCAATCGAAAATCTTTTAAAAGAAGAATACAAAATTTTTGTTTTTGCAGAAAGTGAAAATCAAGCTTTACGAATAAATGAAATTTTAAAAGATTTTGTTGGTTACAAATCTGGCAAGTTAGAAATTTTACCATTATCAATTTCAAACGGATTTGGAATCCCGCAAGAAAAAATACTTGTAATTCAAGAAAACGAAATTTTTGGTCGAAGAAAACACGCTCCAAAATCTGTAAAACACGCAAAAAGTTCTGTAATTGATACCTTCGTTGAATTAAATCCAGGTGATTATGTTGTTCATGTAAACTACGGAATTGGACTTTTCAAAGGAATCGACCGAGTTAAAGCCCTTGGAAACGAACGAGATTACATTAAACTTGAATACGCTGATGAAGAAATCGTTTTTATTCCTATTGAGCAAGTGAATTTAGTTCAGCGCTATATCGGTAACGAAGGTGATGCACCACGACTTGACCGAATCGGTTCAAAAAGTTGGGAAAATCGCAAAAATCGTGTTAAAAAAGCAGTTGAAGAATTGGCAGAACGACTTATCAGTCTTTATTCAAGACGAAAAGCTGCTCGTGGATTTCCTTTCCCAAAAGATGCTGAATGGCAAACAGCCTTTGAAGCTGCCTTTCCTTACACCGAAACTGACGACCAAATCAATGTTTCCAAAGAAATTAAGCAAGATATGGAAAAACCTGTTCCAATGGATAGACTTGTTTGTGGTGATGTTGGCTACGGAAAAACTGAACTTGCAATGAGAGCTGCTTTTAAAGCTGTAATGGGTGGAAAGCAAGTTGCATTTTTAGCGCCTACAACAATTCTTGCAGAACAGCACTACGAATCTTGCAAAGAACGATTTGAAAAATTCCCTGTAAAAATTGCTCACATGTCCCGCTTTGTTACAAAAGCTGACCAGAAAAAAATCTTGGAAAAACTGGCTAAAGGTGAAGTTGATATTTTGGTTGGAACTCACAGAATTATTCAAAAAGATGTTGTTTTCAAAGATTTAGGTTTAATGATAATTGATGAAGAACAGCGCTTTGGTGTAAAAGACAAGGAACGATTAAAAGAACTCAAAGAAAATATCGACTGTCTTGCAATGAGTGCAACGCCAATTCCTCGAACGCTTCACATGAGTTTGCTTAAAATTCGTGATATGAGCCTTTTAACAACTCCGCCACATAACCGACAACCAATTGAAACTGTAATTGATGCTTACAACGACGACAGAGTTGCTTCTGCAATTCGTCGAGAAGTTGAACGAGGCGGACAAGTTTTTTATCTTCATAATCGAGTTGAAAGTTTAGACGAAGTTCGTATCAAGCTTGAAAAACTTGTTCCAGAAATGATGATTGATGTTGCCCATGGACAAATGTCTGCCACAGAACTTGATGATATTTTCCGTCGGTTTAAAATGGGTGGATTTCATGTTTTAATTGCAACAACAATTATTGAAAACGGAATCGACATTCCAAATGTAAATACAATTATCATCGATAGAGCCGATATGTACGGAGTTTCTCAGCTTTATCAGCTTAGAGGTCGTGTAGGGCGAAGCGACAGAAAAGCCTACGCATATTTGTTGTACCCAGAAAATAAAGCCTTGTCAGAAATCGCCATGAAGCGACTTCAAGTAATTTCGGATTTTACAGAACTTGGAAGTGGATTCAAAATTGCCATGAAAGATATGGAAATTCGTGGCGCTGGAAATCTTTTAGGAAAAGACCAATCTGGAGATGTGTATTCAGTTGGATTTGATTTGTATTTACGCTTACTTGAAGATGCGGTTAAAAAACTTTCGGATGAAAATTATGCTGAACAAACTGAAGTTCTTCTTGAACTTGAATACACAGGATTTATTCCAGAAACCTACATCAAAAATCTTCAAACTAAGATGGAAATTTACAAAAAAGTTGCTTCAATTTCTACAAAAGAAGAATACGAACGAGTTTACGCAGAACTTGAAGATAGGTTTGGGCCCGTTCCAGACGAAGTTTACAGTTTGCTTTCTTTGGCAGAAATTCGTGTAATTTGTAGACAGTTGAATATCGCAACTTTAAAAGAACGCCAAGGAATCGTACAAATTGAATTTGCAAAAGTTTCTAATATCAGCGTGGAAAAAGTTTTGCGTTTGATAAAAGAAAGTGGTGGCAGAGTAAAATTAGACCCACACAAACCAAATTTCTTAATTTTGCAAACTGGAAAAATCGGTTTAAAAGAAAAAAGCCAATTCATCCGTGAAAAACTAGAATTTTTGTTGTAGAAAAATATAGTAATTTATGATAATTTGTAGTAGAAAATTTATGTATTAAAGGAATTTTTGAAAAGCTACGCACAAATAGTGCTTCGCTTTTCAAATCAAGTTTGCGTTGCAAACTTGTAATATTAACTGCAATTTCTCACTTCGTTGCGAAATTGCGACTAAGAAGTTGTTCCAAAAATTGAAATTTTTCTCACAACTTCTTATAGGAGTTTTTATGAAATACACTATCGTACCAAATAAAGAAGTTCGAATTGCTATTTCTGGAAAAAGTGGTTGCGGAAACACAACTGTAAGTACACTTTTATCAGAAACTCTCGGAATTTCTATGATAAATTATACTTTCCGTTCACTTTCTGCTGAAATCGGGCTATCTTTGGCAGAAATTCTTGAAAAAGCCAAAACTGACGATTCATTTGATATTACAGTTGATACTCGTCAAGTTGAAATGGCAAAAGAATCTTCTTGCGTTCTTGGAAGTCGTCTTGCAATTTGGATGTTAAAAGAAGCTGATTTGAAAGTTTATCTTTTAGCTGATGATGAAACTCGAGCAAAGCGCGTTTTTAATCGTGAAGGCGGAAATTTGCAAGAAATTATGGATTTTACAGCAATGCGCGACCGCGAAGATACAATTCGCTATCAAAAATTGTACAAAATCGATAACAATGATTTTGATTTTGTTGATATGAAAATTGATACTGCCTTGTATAATCCAGAACAAATCGTAAATCAGATTTTAGAACAACTTGTTTCAATGGGATTAGTTGTAAAATCAGAAGATTAATGAAGAAATTTTTTTTAGTTTCTATTTTTTTTGTTTTCGTAAATTTATTTTCTTTTTCTCAAAGTTTTTTGAAAGGCGCAGACTTATCATCTTTGCAACAATACGAAGATTTGGGCGTAAAATTTTTTGACGAAAATAAAAATCAAATTCCAGATGTAATCAATTTTTTTGCAGAAAAAAATTTAGATTGTGTGCGTTTTAGAATTTGGGTAAATCCAGAACTTGCTCAAGAAAATTCTACAAAAACGAAATATTGCAATCTTGAAAATACGATTAAAATTGCAAAAAGAGTAAAATCCCTTGGCATGAAAGTTTTAATTGATTTTCATTATTCTGATTATTGGGCAGATCCATCTCAACAGACAATTCCCAAAAAATGGAAAGAAAAACTTTCTTCAAAAAATGAAAATGATGCAAAAACTGAATTGCAAAAAATCCTTTTTAATTACACAACTGAAGCTTTACAAAAATTTAAGGATGAAAATATCCAAGTTGATTTTGTGCAAATTGGAAACGAAATTACAAACGGAATTTTATTTCCTTATGGCACAATAAAAGAAAAGGGAAGTGATGTTCAAAAACTTTCTGACCTTGCATCAATTTTAAAAGAAGGAATAAATGCCACCCGAAAAATTTTTCCAGAAAGTAAAATTATTTTACACATAGATTCTTCTGGGGATTTATCGCGAAGTTTGTGGTGGTTTACTTGCGCCCAAAAATCTAATCTTGATTATGACATAATCGGTTTGTCTTATTATTCACTTTGGCACGGAACTGATTTATCGAAACTTGAAACTTGCGTAAAAACTTTGTCACAAAAATTTGATAAAAGCGTTTTTATCGTTGAAACAGCTTATCCATGGAATTTAGGCTGGAAAGATAATCTTTCAAATCTCTACGGAATGAAAAATCAACTTATTGAAGGTTTTGAAGCAAGTCCCCAAGGACAAAAATCTTATTTTGAAGAACTTTGTTCTATAATGAAGAGTTCCGTAAAAAATCATCCCTCTGCAGTTTTTTGGTGGGAACCAACTTGTATTTCTGAACCAAACAAAAATCTTGGTTCAACAATCGAAAATACAACTTGGTTTGATTTTCAAAATCGATATATTGGTCCTCTTTGAAAATGTGTTTTAATATAAATTTTCTTTTCTATTTACTTACTTGTAAAATCACCGTTTTTGTAGTATAATTAGTAATAATTTTTTAATTTTTATTGAGGAAAATATGAGTAAAAAAACTATTGCACAAAAGATTTTTGAATCCCATGTTGTAGAAAAACCTTTTGATGATACTTGGGTTTTGAAACTTGACAGAGTTTTCTGTCATGAAATTACAACTCCAGTTGCTATTACAGACCTTATGGAACGCAACATGGATAGAGTTTTTGACCCTACAAAAATTAAGGCTGTTATCGACCATGTAACTCCTTCAAAAGATTCAAAAACAGCAACTCAAAGTAAAATTTTACGCGATTGGGCAAGAAGAAATAATATTAAGGACTTTTTCGATATCGGTGCAAACGGTGTTTGTCATGCTATCTTCCCAGAAAAAGGATTTGTTCGTCCTGGATTTACTATCATTATGGGTGATAGCCACACTTGTACACACGGAGCTTTCGGTGCTTTTGCCGCAGGTGTTGGAACAACTGACCTTGAAGTTGGTATCTTAAAAGGAGTTTGTTCTTTCAAAGAACCTAAAACTATCAAATTTGTACTTAACGGAACACTTCCAGAAGGTGTTTACGCAAAAGATGTAATTTTGTTCATTATCGGGCAAATTGGTGTAAATGGTGCTACAAACTGTGTAATGGAATTTACAGGTCCTATCGTTGATGCAATGTCTATGGAAGCTCGTATGACACTTTGTAATATGGCAATCGAAGCTGGTGGAACATCAGGAATCTGTATGCCAGATATGACAACAGTTGAATATTTGTGGCCATTTATCAAAGATGATTTTGCTTCAAAAGAAGATGCGTTAAAAGAATATTCAAAATGGACAAGTGATGAAGATGCTGAATATGAAAAAGTTTATACTTTTGATTTATCAAATCTTTCTCCAATGGCAACTTTCAACTACAAACCAGACCAAGTAAAACCTGTTTCAGAATTTGCAGGAACTAAAGTTGACCAAGTTTATATCGGTTCATGTACAAACGGAAGAATCGAAGATTTACGCGTTGCAGCCGAAGTTCTCAAAGGCAAAAAAATTGCTGACGGAGTTCGAGGAATCCTTTCTCCAGCAACTCCTGGCGTTTACAAACAAGCATTAAAAGAAGGAATCATCGATATTTTTATGGAAGCAGGATTCTGTGTAACAAATCCAACTTGTGGTGCTTGTCTTGGAATGAGTAACGGTGTTCTTGCTGAAAAAGAAGTTTGTGCATCAACTACAAACCGAAACTTCAACGGACGAATGGGTAAGGGCGGTATGGTTCACCTTATGAGTCCAGCATCTGCTGCTGCAACTGCTATCGCTGGAACAATAACAAATTCATCTCTTTATAAAGGAAACAACTAATGAAACAATTTGGTGGAAAAGTTCTATTTTTAGATCGTTCAGATATTAACACAGACGAAATTATCCCTGCAAAATACTTAACAGAAATCAGTAAACAAGCATTAAAACCTTATCTTCTTGAAGATTTGAAAATGGACGGTTTTAATTCTAAAACTGATATTCCAGGAAAAAGCATTATCATCACAAGAGAAAACTTTGGATGTGGTTCAAGTCGTGAACATGCTCCTTGGGCTTTGGAAGTAAACGGAATTAATGCAGTTGTAGCTGTAAACTTTGCTCGTATTTTTAGACAAAATATGTATAACTGCGGAATGATGGCTATCGAACTTAACAAAAAAGACATCGAAGATATGTTCCATACTTTTGCAGACAAAGATACAGAATGTAATATCATTATGAATGATGACGGAACTGCAAAAGTAAAATTGATTTCAGGTAGTCTTTCAAAAAGCTATCATTTTAGATTAGATGGATTTGAAAAAGCTCTCGTAGAAAACGAAGGCTGGATTGGATACGCTGATAAAAAATATTAATAAAAACTAAATTTTAGTAAAAAAGGGCTGTTTTAAGTGATTTTTACTCTTTAACAGCTCTTTTTTTATAAGGAATTTTATTATGTCTTTTGATTCAAAAAGAAAAAAAATCATTTTGGTAACTATCATCACTTTTGTAATAAATTTTGGTTTAGATAGATTAACAAAAATTCTTGCAGTGGAATTTTTAAAAGGAAATCCACCAAAGAGTTTTTTAGGCGGAATTTTCAAATTGATTTATGCCGAAAACACAGGTGCATTTTTGAGCATGGGAGCTAATTTTCCGATTGTTCTCAAATATATTCTTTTGGCAATTATTCCGATTTTAGTTTGTCTTTGGGGACTTTACTGGTGCTTATTCAAAGAAAAAGACACTTTTAGATGTGTTTTATTTACTTCTGTAATTGCTGGAGGATTAGGCAACCTTTTGGACCGCTTATTCAATAGTTTTAGAGTTATCGACTTTATGAACTTTGGAATTGGGAATTTACGCACAGGAATTTTGAATATTGCCGACATCTCAATCACTTTTGGAGTTTTAATCTTTATCGTTTACGATATTTTCTTTGCAAAAGATAAACTTTTAGCAGACGAAAAAAAAGAAAAATCTACAGAAACTGCAAATTCTGTTCAAAACGAAAATTCAGAAAAACAAGACTCTTCAGAAGAAGTTTAATTGAACTAATCGAAATTTTTACATCATCATATGAAACCAAAAAGCCGAAAATTTGTATTTTTGTACAGAATTTTCGGCTTTCTATTAATTTTTTCAAAAATGAAATTTAAGCTTTGATTAACCTAAAACGTCAAATCCACAACTTGAAATAGCAGCTTCGATAGAAGCATCAATTCCACCAACAGATTCGTCGTAATCAACTAAAACTTGAGCTTTCATGGCATTTGCTTTGCAACTGTTAACACCAGCAACTGCAGAAACAGCAGCATTTACTTTGTTTTCACAAGCATCACATGACATTCCAGCTACATAAATTTTTCTTTCCATGTTGTACCTCTTTCTTATATTATATAAGGAAAATTGGATTCTGGCAAGAAAAATCTCTACAAAATTTTGCAAAAAATATTTACCAAAAGAAAACTGGCTCTCGCCGAAAAATCCCCAAACTCGCTGGTGCTGCGTTTCACTTGCAATGCTTCGTTTGGTTCTTTTTCGTCTACGCCAGTTTTTTTCTGCACTTATTTAGTTTTTCAAATTTTTTTCGTTCTACGAGAGAAAAAGTATTTCGAGTTTTTGTTTACAAAAAGTCGAGCTGTTTGCTTTGCAAACAGCACAAACTTGTTTCGTTAAGCGAAAAATTGGCGGATTTGTGTTAATTTTAGCTTATGCCTTTTACATTTCGCTTATTTATATTTCGCCCCATTCTATGCACTAACTCAAAACAAAACAAGAACCAATGTGTAAAAGCAAATTCCGTGAAAAATCGCAGAAAAAATGTAAATTAACTAATCGGTGAAGAAAACACGCAAGGGGAAAATGACACGCCGCAAGTTTTGTGAAGCAAAACTTGATTGTAAACCGAAGGTTTACTAAAAGCCTTGCAAGCAAAGCGCAGCACTAACGAGCATGGGCATTTCCCCCTGAGAGTGTTTTCTTGTACGAATTTATCTAAATACACAATTTATATGCGATTTTTGTACAAATTTTACGATTAAAAATTTGAGTCTTGCTTTATTTTGTGTTTACTTTTCCAAGTTGTCCACAAGCTCCACCGATTTTTTCACCTTTTCGTGTTCGTATGGTAACTTTTAAACCAGCTTCTTCTAGCATATTGTAAAATCTGTAACATTCATTTTTTGATGGTTCTTCCAAAGGTAATTCTTTGATAGGATTCCATGGAATTAAATTGATATGAACATCCATATCTTTTGCAAAATCAATTAATTTTTTTGCAGATTCTTTGTCGGTATTAGTTTTTCCAATCAAAGCGGCTTCTAAAGTACAGCGTTTGCCTGTTTTTTCGATAAAGTAGGTGATAGCTTTTTTTAGTTCTCCAAGTGGATTGGATTTTGAAATTGGCATTAGTTTTTCCCGCAATTCTGGATTTGCTGTTGTAAGAGAAACTGCTAATCGAATTTTTGGACCATTATCTGCTAAATCGTAAATTCCTTTTATTACGCCACAAGTTGATAGTGTGATTCTTCTTGGCGATAAATTTCGTCCTTCTGGGGAAGTTAAAACTTCGATAGCTTTTCGAATAGCTCCTAAATTGAGCATTGGTTCGCCCATGCCCATAAAAACGATATTATCTAATTTTTCACATTCGTCTTCAAGATATAAAAACTGTTCTACGATTTCACTTGCAGTTAGATTTCTTGAAAAACCTAAAGTTCCTGTTTTACAGAAAGCACAACCCATTGCACATCCAACTTGACAAGAAACACAAGCGGTTTTTCTGCCTTTTCCGTCTAAAAGCAAAACTGTTTCTACGCAAGAACCGTCTTGTAAAGTTAATTGCAATTTTACAGTACCATCGGGATCAACTAATTTTTGTGTAATTTGTGAAGAACGAAGGACGGCTTTTTCTGAAAGTTCTTTTCTCATTTGTTCAGGAAGATTTGTCATTTCATCAAATGATTTTGCTCCGTCAGCAATCCACTTGAAAATTTGTTTTGCTCTAAATTTTTGTTTTAAATCAAAAACTTCAATCAATTCAGAACAATTCAAACCTGCAATAGCAATCAATGAGTCAGAATTTTGCATATACCGTCCTTTTTAACCTTATAAACTAAAAGGATGTCCAGTATTTTGAATTTTTTCAAGCATTTCATTAACTGCTTGAGATTTTATTCCTAATCTTTGGAATTCATGCAAAATATCAATAGCATTTTGTTTTTGATTTAATTTTAAGTAACAATCTGCCAAATCAATATAAAGTCTGTAGTTTTTAGGATCTGCCTGTTTTAATCTTGTAAGGCTTGAAATTGCTTCTTCGTATTTTCCAAGACCTTTGCTGATAAGAGCAAGTCCTAAAACAGCGTAAATGTCAAATTCAATATTTAATGCTTTGTTATAATATTCTTGAGCTAATTCGTAATCGCCTGTATTTCTGTAAGCATCACCTGCACGAGTGAGAATAACTTTGTTGTTTGGATCAAGTGCCAAGATTTTATTCCAATATTCTACAGAACGATATTGTTGATTCATTCCACGATAACAATCTGCAAGACCGAATAGGGCATAGAAGTTTTTAGGATCCATTGCCAATGCTCTTTCAAAATATGGAACACCTTTTTCAAAAGTTTTTAATTTTCTGTGACAGTTTCCGATAGATGTTAAAACACGAATATCAACTTGAATATCTGTTAAATCCAACATTCTTGTCCAATAGTAAAGAGCATCACGATATTCTTTAAAATCATAATGAAGATGTCCTAAACCAATCAAAGCATAGGCATTGTTTTCTTCCATATCTAAAACTCTTAAATAAAGTTGCTTTGACTTTTTAAAATCACGAATTTTTCTGTAAGCATCAGCAACTCTAGTTAAAACTGTGATATTTCTGTCATCGTGAACTAGATATTGTTCCCAAATTTCAATAGCACGATGATATTGATTTAATGCTTTGTAACAATCTGCTAAACCAAAAAGTGCATAATTATTTCCAGGATGAAATGCCAAACATTTTGAATAATGATCGATAGCGGCTTTAAAATTATTTTGTTTTCTTGCAGAATCTCCCAAACCTACAAGAGCATAGTTATTATTGTCTTCGATTGTAAGAATTTCTTTAAATGCAGTTTCTGCACCTTCAATATCATTTTCTTTTAATAATTGATATCCTTTTTTTGATAATTCTGAAATCTGCTGTGTTATTGGATCAATTTCTGTTGGCAAATTATTGCCTAATCCCATAAAATTTTCATCGAAAGCAGGTGTTGATAGTAAATCTTCCATTTTTTCATTCCTTGTTATTAATTAATAGTTTTATAATGGTAGCAAGTTTTTGAATAATCGGTTCTGATTTTCTTTTGTTATGTGCTAGCCAGTACAGTTTTAAAGCCTGTAACTCTTTTTGGGTATTTTGTGCATAATAATCACCAACCCGAGTTAGTCCATCTGAATATCCAGTTGTGATAAACAACCTTCTTGCAGATTCAACATCACCCTGATTGAATAACACATTCCCTTTGCGATTTAATATAGCTTTTTGTTCAGAAGTTAGATTAGAGACTGGTGAATCAGTAACTTTAATGAATCCTTGATTTTCAATAACTTGGTTCATTTTATTTTTCATTTCTTCGTTCATTTTTATTAAACCGCTTACTATAATTTTACTTGATTTATTCAAATAGTCAAGTAATTATTTTATAAAAATCTACAATGGAACGCCCAAAAATTCTTTGGTCAACACGAGTTAATCCTTCAATTTTTTCAGGAAGTTTTTTCTCACTTGGTCGATGAATCATCAGTGTTCCAGTAGGCTTTAAAGCATTGTATTTGTAACACATTCCAACCAAATCTTCATGAAAATTGTAAGGGAAGGGTGGATCGCAAAAAATTAAATCAAACTGTTCTTTGTTTCTCTTTAAAAATAATTCAACTGCCATAAATTTGCAATTAATTTTATTTGGAGCAATAGAAACATTTTCCAAAACTGTATCGATTTTGATTCTATCTTTTTCAACCAATGTTACAGGATTTGCACCTCTTGAAGAAGCTTCTAAAGCGATACTGCCTGAGCCTGAAAATAAATCCAAAAATGATAAATCTGTAATATCATTTAAAATTGAAAAAACTGATTCTTTCATCTTGTCCATAGCTGGTCTAATTATTCCATCTGGACATTTAATATTTCTACCTTTTAAAATTCCACCTGTTATTCGCATTTCTATATTATATCTAAGTTTTGATTTCTCGTCTACTTTGTTATAAAATTTACCAGCATTATACAATTCTCTGTTTCATTCAATAATTTCACTAGAAGTTTTGTTCGTAGTATGATAAAATTTAATCGATATATTTGTATATAATTTTTATAGGAGATTTTATGAAAAATAGAATTTTATCATTCTTTGTGATGATGTCCGTATTTGCTATTTTATTTATTTTTGCAAGTTGTGGAGATGGTGGAGTAGAAAATCCTGCTGATAACCAAAATGAAACAGAAGTTACACTTGTTTCTTCTGCGTTTTATTCTTCAGAATTTGTATCATTGCCAAATAAAACTGAATATTTGTTAAACGAAACTTTTGATGCAACTGGTTTGGAACTTAAACTTGTTTATAAAGATACTTACAGCGACCAAACTACAAAACTACGAACGCTCAATATCACTTATCCTGATGAAAACTTAGAATTTACTGTGCCAGATTTTTCTACATTGGGCGAAAAATTGATTTCTGTAGTTTACAATGATGGCGATTATTTTCCTGATTTTTCATTTACTGTTTGGGTAAAAGAAAATATTTCTAGTAGTGATCCTGTTGACCCAGACCCTGAAAATCCAACTGTAATGTACACAACTCTTGATTCAATTTCTATAAAAAATCTTCCTATAAAAACTATATATTCACTAAACGAAAGTTTTGACCCAACTGGACTTGAAATTACTGCAACTTACACAGAAACTTACAGCGACTGGACTACTCAATCTAAAAATGTTGATATCACTTATCCAAATAACATGATAAGTTTGTCTGAAGTTGATATGACAACAGAGGGAACAAAAACTATCACTTTAACATTTACAGAAAATGGAAGTTCTCTAACTTGTACTTTTCAAATAACTGTAAAAGCGGCCGCTTTTTCTTCAACTATTAACTACACAACTTTTGATTCTGAAATAAATTCTGACCTTTCTATTTATAACGGAAAGGCTATGACATTATACCTAGACACAACAACAGTAAATATTGCAACTCTCTACACACAATTTACAACACTTTTGGACGCCGTAAAAGCGGGAAGTGTAAAAATAGATTTTGCTGATGCAGGAAAAACAACAATAGAAGGTGATCGTTTAGGTCTTGAAATGGATTTAGAACAATATCCAGAAGATACATCTAAATTTAAAGCGTTCTTTGAAGCAATTACTCCAGAAAATGCAACTGCAGAAAGTTTACCTTCAATATCTTCTACTTTTGGAGTAGCAGGAAATCTTTATGGTACAGGTATTGATAAATTTTTTGAAAAATATTATGAGTTAGGAGCAAGTGATAAACTTAATGGAACTGATGTTATTGGTTCAACAGGTTACTTTGATGCACTTGATTACCTAAACGCAAATGGTGGAATCGCTTACGATGCAAACGGTGATTACACAGGAAATTATTACAACCTTAATGTTAATGCCGCTCTTTTAATTGGTGGTAATTTAAAGAATGTAAATATTAAAGGAGATATTTCTGGTGAAATTGCTATATTCCAAGGAACTTTCACAAACGTTCGTTTTGATGAAGATGCTTCTGGTTTTACTTTCTCAGATTCAGCACACGGCATCGGTCTTATTGAATTTGCTGGTGATGCACCATCAAGAACACCAAGTGTTGATTCAGGTAGACTTGTTTTGAGAAAAGTTAATTCTGATACTCTTATTCCAGGAGGTTTCTCACTTGATGTTTCTGCTTTATCTGCTAATGATATAGCTAATAGCTCAATTTCTACTTCTGGTATTTCTGCCGGTACTCCTTTTGCAGAAACTATATATAGAACAACTGAGGCTAAAAATGCTGCTGCAGTTATTTCATCATCGGTTCGTGTTGGTAATGATTTGGTTTTTGGAACTGATTATTATGCAACAAATCAACAATGGATTGATGCTGCTAATAAAAATGAATGGATAGAATATGGTAGTAGTGGTAAATATCCAAATAAGGCAAAGTTGGTTTCTAAACTAAACCTTGATGAAAAAAATAATAACAAATTGTTAAATACAATATTATTTAATAATCAAAAGGTTTATAACAGTTAAGTAAAAATCCTTGCAAAAGCAAGTTATCAAATAAAATCGCCCAAGATATTTATCCAAAAAGATAAGTTCTTGGGCGTTTTTTTTTTGAGAAAAAGTGTGTGTCGCGTAAATTAAGTTTTGTATGATTTTATGTGTGAAATGTTAATATTGTCTATTTTACTTTTATACTATTTTCATATAAATATTCAGGACTCAAATCTAAATCTTCTGTCCACATAACAGTTTGATGGTCTGCTTTTGCTTTGTTTATATCAACAATACAAGACCTGTGGCTCTTCCTGCATCAAACAGAATGTGTTATAAAATTAAGTTTACTTCTTCAATTGACAAACCGGTACATTCAGCGATAATTTCAATCGGGATATTTTTTTGAAAAAGATTTTTCGCAGTTTCGATTTTGGCTTGATATTCACCTTCTTTTTTACCTTGTTGTAAACCTTGTGAAATACCTTGTTGAATACCGTCAAAAACGCCAACAGAGTAGCCTTCTTTTTTACCGCGTTGTTCTGCGTCAAATTCTGCTAAACCCCAAGCCATATAGTCTCCTTTGAAAATTTCGTTAAGTTTGGTTTGTTCCACGAGAGTATTAAGTTTGTTAGTAAATTCTGTAGTGGATTTCTTATCAATAATATACTCCAGAATTGATTTTTTTTCTAGGTCTTTTTCATTATTAAAAGCTGATGCGTTAAAAATGACTTTGTAAGTCATGTCGCCTAGTTGTAAATCAGGTTTATCTCTGCAGGTATTACTGAAAAAATAACACGGCATATCCTCACCGAAAAAATCTTCTTTGCAAACGAAAATTACGAAGCTCTCTTTTAGTTGTGTGTAATTTTTACCTTTTAGTAACAAATCGCCATCCATCATTGATTGATAATAACGAGTTCGTTTAGGTATATTTTCATCAAGGTGATTTTGGATTTCAATGTCGAAAACTCGGTCACTGTCTTGTACATAAACATCAAGTCTGACACCTTTTGATTCGTAGTGTGGCGAAATCGTTTTTTGCAAAGTAGGATATTCAACTTTTTCGATTTTGATTTCCAAAAGTCGTTCAAGTAAACCTTTACAAATTTCCGGATTTTGCATAACACGACCGAACATAAAGTCGTCTGCAAAAGTGAGTTCTTCGATAGGTTTTAATGGCATAAATATTCTCCTTATAATAAATAAACTGTTTGTGTAAAAACTTTTTCCTACACATCTTTATTATTGAGAAAAAAATGAATTTTTAATGAAAAATTGCGAAAAAATTTGAATTTTTTTTAATATTTGTCTATTACTTAACCTTGATGAAAAAATTATATTTTATCAATATAATATTATTTAAGACTCACAAGATTTATGGATATTAATACTTCAGTCCTTCTATTGACCAAAAAGTATAAATTTAGTAGAATTATAGAACCCCTTGGAACATCGTACGATGTTTCTACTAATCCATAAGGAGTCTCAAATGAGAAAATACGAATTGATGACTATCTATCCTGTTCAGGATGATAAGTACAAAGCTGGTCTTGAAAACGTAAAAAATGTACTTTCACAATTTGGTGCAGAAATCCAAAGTGAAGAATCATACGGTGATCGTGACTTATGCTATGAAGTTAAAAAACAAAAGAAAGGTCGCTTCCTACTTCTTAACATCACTGCTAATCCAGCAAAAATCGATGAGATTGATCGCCAATTCAAATTGAATGCAGATCTTCTCAAATTTCTTTTTGTTCGCGTAGAAGACTAAAATAAATTTTTGTTATTAAGGAGAACAGTTATGGCTGATTTAAATCATGTAACACTTATTGGAAGACTTACTCGTGATGCTGAGTTGAAATATACTCCAGGTGGATTGGCTATTTCTAGTTTTTCCATAGCTGTAAATCGCAGACGAAAGAGTGGTGATCAGTGGATTGATGAGGTTAGTTATTTTGATATTAATCTTTACGGCAAATCTGCTGAAAGCTTAAAACAATACCTAACAAAAGGTAAACAAGTTGCCGTAGATGGTGAATTAAGACAGGACAGATGGGAAAAAGATGGACAAAATCATAGCAGAATTGTAATTGTTGCTAATAATGTTCAGTTACTTGGTGGAAATACTGGTTCAGGTAATTATTCAAATGCAGGTGGTTTTGCTCCTGCTAATAATAATCCTCAGGGGTACAATCAGGGATATTCACAAAATCAAGCTTCTTCTTATCAGCCAAGATATGATGCTCCACAAGATCAATATGATCCAGGTTCATCTTATGGTTCTGATTCTTCATTCCCAGAAGATATTCCATTTTAATTTAAGGAGTTGAAATTATGTCAGACGAAATGATTAAAGATATTGACACAACACCAGATGTTCAAATGCAAGATGTTATTCGTGATTCAGACGATAAAACACAAAGAGCAAAAGGTAAAACTTTCTTCAGAAAAAAGGTTTGCCGTTTCTGTGCTAACAAAGCAAAAATCGATTACAAAGACGCTGATGGTCTTCGCCGGTTCACAACAGAACGCGGTAAGATTTTACCACGCCGCATTACTGGTACTTGTGCAAAACATCAAAGAAGACTTGCTCTTGAAATCAAAAGAGCTAGAGCAATTTGTCTTTTGCCATTCGTAACAGAATAATTTATAATTAAATCATAATCACTTTTTAGTGATTTTTTAAATGCAACTTTCTTTAGTTTTACTTTTGAAAGTTGCAAAATATTTTACGGTAGGCGATCCCACTCCTGGTAACGCTTACTAAATTTTAGAGGAGCTTGAAAACTATGAAAGTAATCTTAAACGCAGATGTAAAACACCTCGGAGAAGAAGGTGATGTAAAAGTAGTTGCAAACGGATATGCTCGTAACTACCTTTTCCCAAGAAATCTTGCACTTCCTTACAACGATTTAACAGTTGCTTATTTTGAATCACGCAAAGAAGAAATCGAAGCTAAGAAAGAAGCAAAACGAAAAGATGCTGCAGACCTCAAAGAAAAATTGTCTAGCGCAAATATCGTTATCCCAATGCCAGCAGGTTCAAACGGTAAACTTTATGGTGCTGTTACAAGCCACACAATCGCTGATGCTCTCAATAAAGAAGGATTTGAAATCGAACGCAAAAGAATCGATGTTCCAGGTCTTACAATTAAGAGCGTAGGAAAATATGTGGTTACTGTGCGTCTTTATGAATCAAGCGTTGCAGAAGTTTCAGTAGAAGTTGTATCTCAAGATGCAAAAGCTGAAGCAGACAAATAAATTTTAGGATAAATTTATGAGTTCGTCCCAGTTAAAAGACAAGGTACCACCACATAATTTAGAAGCTGAAAAAGCTACTTTAGGTGCTTTGTTGCTTGACTGGGATTCTCTAACACTTGTTCTTCAATATCTTAGACCAGATAAATTTTATTCATTACAAAATCAAAAAATATTTTCAGCCATGTTGGATCTTTATAATGAAGGTACACAAGGCGATTTACTTTCCGTTATAGAAAAATTAAGACAAAAAGGTGAATTAGAAGCTGCAGGCGGTGCAGCATACATCTCTGAACTTACAGATAAAGTTCCAACAAGTGCAAATGTTGAATATTATGTTCAGATAGTAAAAGACCAATCAATACGAAGAGATTTGATAAAATCTGCCGCAAAAATTGTTGCAGATTCCCATAATGATACAATCGAAAGTCGTGCAGTTTTAGAACAAGCTCAAAAAGAAATTTTTGACTTAACTGATGGAACTGCTTCACAATCATATAAATCAACAAAAGAGCTTGTTAGTCAAGTTCTTTCAAAAATAGCAATTTTATATCAGAATAAAACAGCCTTAACTGGTATTAGTACAGGTTTTACTGATTTAGACAATATGACATCTGGATTTCAGCCATCAGAAATGATAATTTTAGGAGCGCGTCCTTCTATCGGAAAAACTGCTATGGCTCTTTCTATGATTCAGCATATTGCTGTAGAAAAAAGAATTCCTTGTGCTTTTTTCTCTTTGGAAATGTCTGATGTTCAAGTTATGCAGCGTTTGCTTGTTCAACAGTCTAGAATCCATTCTGATAAGTTACGAACTGGATTTTTAGGTCATGCAGATTTTCAAGCTTTGCAAGATGCTGCAAGTGCTATTTATGATTCGCCTTTGTATATAATCGATACTCCAAACATGAAACTTTTGGATTTACGGTCTGTTGCTCGTAGATATAAATCCTTATACGATATTAAAATTATTTTTATTGACTATATTACTCTTATCGGTAGTGAAAATACTGCAATTCCTCGTCATGAACAAGTTGCAGAAATTTCTCGTTCACTAAAGAGCCTTGCTCGTGAATTAGATATTCCAGTTGTAGTTCTTTCTCAGGTTGCTCGTAGTACAGAAGGAAAAGCTCCTACTTTGGCAGAACTTAGAGAGTCAGGTTCTATTGAGCAAGATGCCGATGTTGTTATGTTTTTGCATCGTGAAAGAACTGTAGATTCTAAAGAACTAACAATACCAACTGAACTTCATATCGCAAAGCAACGAAATGGTCCAACTGGTATTGTAAATATTACCTTTATTCCACACTTTACCAAATTTGAAAATGTTTCTCATCAGAAAGAAGAAATGTAATCTTCTGCTGTTAAATTCCAGTTTTCTAGTTTTGCATTAGTAGTTGTATCGTACCAAGTAACGCTTCCGTCTTGATTTACAGTTGCAAGATGTGTTTTGTTTCCAACAATATCTTTTGGTAAAGAAGCAGAGCGTTTTAAGATTGCACTTTTCTTTGTTGAAAGATTTAATGAACGAGCTCCTGTTTTTGCAATATTTGTGTAAATAACACCGTTTATAACTTTTACAAATGCACTTGTGTCTTCATCAGCCCATTGTAAAAGTGCAGAATATGTTTTTGAAGATGGTGTATATGTAAAAATTTCAGTTGTTTTTTTACCGTTTGAAGAAATAATGCTAACTCCATAAATTTGCATTGTTCCATTTTTTGATTGTGCTTCCAAAGAGAACATAATATCGCCCTTTACAGGATGAGGAACAGTTTCTTTTGTATTTATATTTATGTTTATCAAAGCTGATGTTGGATTTGTTACTGCTGTCTTTGCTACATACAAGTTTTCCTTATCAAGCAAAATTGCATCTTGTAAACCAGAACTTGAGTAAATTTCTTGATTTGATTTATTTTCTAAATCGTATACATAAACAGTTGAGTTACCTGTGATTGTTACAATAGAATTTAAGTTTGCATTTAATGAAGTGATAGGTTTGTCTATTGTAAAAAGCTCTGTAATTTCATGAGATCCGTCTTCATTAAATTTCAACATATAAACTGGTTTTGTATCATTTAATGACCACAATATTAAATTGTTATTAAACGCAATTAAATTTGAAGCATTTACATTTTCTGCCAAAACTGAAATATCAGATTGCAAAGTTTGACCAACATAAATATTGTTATGTGATACAAAATAATATTTGTTATCGATTATTGCAATATCAGAAATTTTGTTGTGTGCAGTTTCTGTAAGCCTTGGAACATCTATTGTAATTGTTTCATCTGAAGGATAAATTCCATTTGTATAAATTGCACCTTTGTCTGTTCCGTAAATAATTCCATTTTGTGTGGAATAAGAAGATGAAGTTATTTCTTCAAATTCACCAAGTGAAAAATATTGAAGTTCCACAGGAATAAATTGTAAATCACTTTTTTTAAGAGGAACTTGTTTTAAAATAAATCTTTCATTTTCTTCATCAAATTCTACATAATGTAAATCACTTGCTTTTGATTTTAAAATTATAGGATTTTTTGCAGGAATTGATGCAGATGTTTCTCCTGTTGTTGCTTTTATTATGTTTATGCTATCATTTTTTGCACCAGCGAGATAAACATTATTGTAAAGTAGAGTAGGTTGTTCAAGTAAAGCTTGGCATTCAAATTCTTGAATTTTTGAACCATCTTGAAGATTGTAATAACTTAATAATCCTTCTGGATTATACATTAAAACTGTTTTTTCAGTTGCACCAGTTTGAGCAACTGTAACAGTTCCTGTAGATTCTTTTACAACAGCAAGTGGAGTAAGTTTGTTTTTTGGGTCAAGGAACAACATTCCGTCTACAGAAGATGTACCCGCCATAAGATAAGTTCCCTTTGCTGAATATTCAAGAGAAACAATCGAATCTGTAAATCGTTTTGCACTTTTTCTTGTTAGGGTTTTCCAGTTCCACTCTGAAATTCTGTGTGTTGAAAATCCATCGGTTTCATAAACAGCAATATCTGTTCCGTTTGGTGAAACTGCAATCAATTTGATTTCCAATTCTGAAACTTGAAAATGTTCTCCAGTTCCGTCTGGTAGCCATTTAATTATAAAACCATCATCACCTGCTGTAAAAAAAGAGTCGTTAAATTCAACAATAGTTTGAACTTTTGCCTGATGTGGCTGTGATGACTTTTGACTTTGAGCAAAAATTATCAAACTTGGTATAATCAATATAAAAAAAATACAAAAAAGTTTTTTTAGTTTCATAAAATATATCCTCTTAAAATCATTTAAATAAATTTATTATGTATGATATGTCGCCAAACATAGCAAATGCAAACAAAACCAAAATGAAGGCAATTCCAATAAATTGAACATAATATTGTATTCTTGGTGAAATTTGTCTCTTGGTTATTGCTTCAATTAGAGCAAATAAAATCAAGCCACCGTCAAGAATTGGAATTGGAAGCAAATTCATTATAAAAAGTGAAATGCTAATAAGTGCTAAAAAGTTAAATACAGTTATAATTCCAGTTGAAAATCCTGCCGAAAAGCCTTCTTTTGCAGTATCACCTAGCATAACTGTAATTCTAAGCGGCCCTGAAACTGCTTTTGTTAAATCTATTCCTTGAAATAATAAACCTAAACTTTTGAAAGTAAGTGCTGTTGTTTTTCCTGCTTCAACAAATCCGTTGATAATTGCTGGAAATAATGAATATTTTTTAGATTGCACTTTTTCAGCAAAAAATCCAATTCCTATGGAAGTTTTGTTTTCTTCAGAATTATTTTGTGGAATAATATTTTCGATTAAAATTTCTTTTCCGTCTCTAAGAACTTTCATAGAAAAATTTGCTAAATTAGAAACAATTTTATTATAATCTGCTGTATTTTTTATAGGATTTCCGTTTATTTCTAAAATTAAATCGCCACTTTGAAGCCCTGCATCGTAAGCTGGAGAATTTTCTTCTACAAAATCGATAAGTGGGTCAGTCCATGAAATAATGCCTAAAACACCAGCACCTGTTTCTTTGTTTAAACTTGGCGTTACTTGTACATTAAATATTTCTTGATTTCGTTCTATTGTTAAATCAATTTCTTGATTTGCAGAAACAGAAATTGCTTCGTAAATATCTGTAAAGTACGGAGTTTCTTTTTCATTTATTGAGAGAATTTTATCACCTGTTTTTAAGCCTGCATTTGATGCAACACTTTCCATTTCTGGATAAATTTCGTTTGCTAAAATAATCTTATTTTGACTTGTGTAATAAGAATATCCAATCATAGAAATTATCATAAATGCAAACGAAGCAAACAAAAAGTTAAAAAAAGGACCTGCAAATGCAATCAAAGCTCTTTTTAACGGATGAATACCGTAAAAAGAATCTTTTTCGCCTTGTATGCTTTCTAGTTTTTCGTCTAAAGCTATTTGAAAATCTTTTTGTCCTTTCATTCCACAATATCCACCAAGTGGAATTAAAGAAAGTCTATAGTCTGTACCTTTTATTGTTTTGTGAAGTAAAATAGGTCCCATTCCTACAGAAAAACTTTCTACAGTTACGCCACACAATTTTGCTACAATAAAATGTCCTAATTCGTGTATAAAAACGATAAAACCAAGACCTAATAAACCATAAATTATTGTCAATTTAATTCCTTTAATGCTTGCAAAGCCATATTTCTGGCTTGATAATCAATTTGTACAACTTCTTCAATTTCTGTACAAGTTTTTGACCAATCTAAGTTCATGATTTTTTCAACAATTTTTGATATATCTGTAAATTTAATTTGTTTGTTTCTAAAAGCAGCAACTGCAATTTCATTTACAGCATTGTAAACTATTGAATATGAACCACCTTTTTCAAGAGCCTTGTATGCCAAATTTAGCATTGGAAAATCCTCAAATCTTGGTGGATAAAATTCCATCTGAAAAGCTTTTGAAAAATCAATTTTATCTAGAGAATTTTCAATTACATCAGGATAGGTGAGTGCAGTTAAAATTGGATGTCTCATATCTGGTTTAGAAATCTGTGCATACAAATCTCCATCTTTTGTTTGCACAAAAGAATGAATTAAACTTTGTGGATGAATTACTACATTTATTTTTTCTTTTGGTAAATCAAAAAGTTGGTTTGCTTCAATAACTTCTAAACCTTTATTTGCTAATGTTGCAGAATCTATCGTGATTTTTGGCCCCATATCCCAAGTTGGATGGTTTAAGGCTTGTTCCAAAGTAACATTTTCAAGTTCTTCTTTTGATAAATTTTTAAAAGCCCCACCAGAAGCTGTTATTGTAATATTTTCAATATTTTCATTTCCACATTTTTCAATCAAAGAAAAAATTGCTGAATGCTCAGAATCTACAGGCAAAATTTTTACATTATTTGCTTTTGCAATTTTTTTAACGATGTTTCCTGCCATAACCATTGTTTCTTTATTTGCTAGGGCAAGATGTTTTCCCGTTTCTAACGCAGTTACTGAAGGAATTAAACCTTCTGCACCTGAAATTCCATTTACAACAATATCGGCATCTGTATATTTTATCAAATTGTTGATAGATGATTTTCCGTAGTAAATAATTCTACTATTAAGAACATCTGCACCAATATTTTTTCCTGTTAAACAAAGTTGTGTACAAGAAAATTCTTTTCCTAAATCTAAAAGTTGTTTTTCATTTGAGTGAGCTTGTAAACCTACGACTTCAAATAAATCTGGAAATTCTCTTACAAGTTCTAAAGTGCTTTTTCCGATTGAACCTGTACAACCTAAAACAATAATTCGTTTTTTCATAAGTTTCCCACCTTGTAAAAAAATTTATATAAAGAGAATTTCTATCATAATATAAAACACTGGAGCAACAAAAAGTAACGAATCAATTGAATCTAAAATTCCACCTCGCCCCATAATTACATTTCCTGAATCTTTGCAATCCGCTGATCTTTTTAACAATGATTCAACTAAATCACCAGTTATTGCAAAAGTTGAAACAACCAAACCTAACAAAATTGATTTATAAAAATGTCCTGGTAAAATTTGTGGAAAAAAGTGTTGAGCTAACAAAGAAACTGTAATAGAACCTAAAATTCCACCAATAAATCCAACTATACTTTTATTTGGTGAAACTTTTATAAAACCACGATTTCCTTTTCCTAAAGTCATTCCAAAAAGCCAAGCAAAACTATCGCAAATAAAAGTCATTACAAAATATAAACTTAAATACCAAACGGAATTTTCTAAACTAGCAAGTCGTGAAATAAAAGTAGGTAATAATCCTATGTAAAAAATTATAAAAATTCCAGATAAAATGCTGTAAATTGATTTTTCAAAGTTGTTATTTCCCTTATCCGTTGGAAAAAATACTTCTTTTGTCATTATAAATAGTGAACAAAGTAAAAAAGTCATATAGATATATTCACTAGAAAAACCAAAAAAAGAAATAACATAAGAAATGATTAGTGGTAATACGGATAAAACTAATAAAAATGATTTTGGTTGTAGTGAACCTTTTGTTTTTAAAATTCCGTAAAGTTCATTTAATGCTATAACTTCTACAGCTAAAAGCACAATGTGCATTAAAAGATGATTATATTGTGATAAAAGAACTATTGCTAATACAGCAGGGATACCTATAAAAAAAATAAGAAGTCTTTGTATCAATTTACTCATATTATTTATTTCCCAATTCTCTTAAATTCCACCAAACCGTCTGTTTCTTTTTTGAAATTCTTTTATGGATTTATAAAAACATTCTTCATTATAATCTGGCCACAAAGTGTCAACAAAGTCTAATTCTGCATAAGCTCCGTGCCATAATAAGAAGTTACTCAAGCGTTTTTCACCACCTGTTCGTATAATTAAATCCACATCAGGCATTTCAGGTAAATCATAAAAACCTGTAAAATTTTCTTCAGTTAAAAATTTATTTTCCTTTACAGCTTTGTTTGTTGCTCTGATAATTTCATCTTTGCCACCATAATTGATAGCAAGAACTACTGTTAATGAATTAAAATCTTTGCATTCTTCAACAGTAGAATTTATTTCATCTTGAATCTCTTTTGGCAATCCTTCAAGATTTCCGATGTGTTTGACTCTAATATCATTTTCTTTATAGAATTTAAATTCTGCTCTAAGATGATTTTTAATCAAACCCATTAGATATCCCACTTCTTCTTGCGTACGCTTCCAATTTTCAGTTGAAAAAGTGTATAAGGTGATGTATTTTACACCAATATCCTTTGCGGCTTTGACAATTTTTTTTGCAACTTCAAGACCTTCTTTATGTCCACTTGTTCGAGGAAGATTTCTCTGTTTTGCCCAGCGTCCATTCCCGTCCATAATTATTGCAATATGAGCGGGAATTTGTGCTGATTTTATTTCTGATAATAAAGACATTAGTCCATTATCTCTTTTTCTTTTTCTTCAAAAATTTTGTTTACTTCTTGAATAAATTTATCTGTAGACTTTTGAAGTTCATCTTCTTTTGTCTTTAAATCATCTTCAGTTAAAGTACCTTCTTTTTGAAGTTTTTTTAGTTCATCATTTCCATCTCGTCTGATATTTCTGATTGAAACTCTATGTTGTTCAGCAATGTTTTTTGCTTGTTTAACAAGTTCTTTTCGTCTATCAGCTGTTAGTGGTGGAATTGAGATTCTGATAACTTTTCCATCGTTTGATGGATTAAGTCCTAATTCAGATTTAAGAATAGCTTTTTCAATTTCAGTAATAAGGTTTTTGTCCCAAGGTTGAATAACAACCATTCTTGCTTCTGGAATTGAAACTGTAGCAACTTGGCTTAGAGGTGTTTTTTCGCCGTAATAATCAACTCTTACTTTGTCAAAAAGAGAAGAAGATGCACGACCAGTTCTAATTGTGTTGTATTCATCTTTCAAAGCTGTGATGCTTTTATTCATTTTTTCAACACATACTTCTAATACTTCTGCCATAATTTTACCTCACATATTCAATAAAAAATCATGTCTATAACTATTATATAGCATAAACATGATTTTTTGAAGAAAAATTTATCTTTTAAGCACCAAGTTGATATGATACAACTTTAGCAAGTGAAAGCTTTGAACCACATTCTTTTGCTACTGCGTCCATTTTTGCTGCAACTGTAACTTTGTCATCTTTAACAAATGGTTGGTCAACAAAACAGATAGAAGCAAGATGTTTTTTGATTTTTCCGTTAACAATACCGTCTTTTACATTTTGTGGTTTGTCAAGGTCTGCAACTTGTGCTTCAAAAATTGTTTTTTGTTCAGCAATATATGCAGGATCAACATCAGCTTGTGTAAGATATTGTGGAGCAAATGCTGCGATGTGCAAACAGCAGTCATAAGCAAATGCTTTTACAGCTTCGTTGTCAGTTGCTGGTTCTGTGTTAATAACAGTTACAACACCTGTTTTTCCGTCACTGTGGATGTATTTAGCAAATACTGCACCTGCTGGTACATCGATAACTTCCAATCTGCGAAGGCTCATGTTTTCGCGGATTTTTGTTGCAAGATCAAGCAACATGTTAGAAAGTTCTTCACATGGAGCTGTGTAACCTTTGTCCAAAGCTGTTTGTGCAATATCTTCACCGATTTTTACAAAGTCAGCGTTGTTTGCAACAAAGTCTGTTTCACAAGTTAATTCACAAATAACAACTTTTGAATCATTTGCTTTGATAAAGATTTTTCCTTCTGAAGTAGCTCTACCAGCTCTTTTTTCTACAGCAGCAAGACCTTTTTCTTTCAAAAGTTTTGCAGCTGCTTCTGCATCTCCGTTACATTCAACGAGAGCATTTTTACATTCCATCATTCCAGCACCAGTTGCTTCACGAAGTGCTTTTACGTCAGCGGCCTTAATATCCATTATTATCTCCGATTATTTGTATAATTTATCTTCGTCTACAAGGTCATCTGCTTCATCAGCAATAATATCTTCTTCTTTTGGTTCAGTAGGAGTATAGTTGCTGTAATCAACAATTTCTTCATCATCTGATTTTGTTGATGCGTCTGACAATGATTCTTCATCTTCATCTTGTTCGATAATTCTTAATTCTGCAGCTTCGTTACCTGCATCTACTACAGCGTTAGCAATAATTGATGTGAATAATGAAATTGCGCGAATTGCGTCATCGTTACCAGGGATAGGGTAGTCGATACCTTCTGGGTTACAGTTTGTATCTACGATTGCAACGATTGGAATACCCATTCTGCGAGCTTCTGCAACTGCGATAGCTTCTTTGTGTGTATCAATTACGAAAAGAATTCCAGGGAGTTCTTTCATTTCTTTGATACCACCGAGGTTTTTTTCCAATTTAGCTTTTTCTTTTTGGATTCCAGAAATTTCTTTCTTTGTTAAACTTTCGAAAGTTCCATCAACTTCCATTTTTTCAAGTTTCTTTAAGCGAAGAAGTGATTTTTTGATAGTTGAGAAGTTTGTAAGCATACCACCTAACCAGCGGTTGTTTACATAGTACATGTCACAGCGTTCTGCTTCTTTAGCGATAGCTTGTTGTGCTTGTTTTTTTGTTCCTACGAAAAGAACTGATTTGCCATTAGCAGCTACTTTTCTTACTGCTTCATAAGCATCTTTGATTGCAACGATTGTTTTTTGCAAATCGATAATGTGGATCCCGTTGCGTTCTGCGAAAATGTATTTTTTCATACGAGGATCCCAACGCTTAACCTGGTGACCAAAGTGTACACCTGATTCAAGCAAACTCTTCATGGTTACTACTGCCACGAAATGCTCCTTCATCGGAAAATTCTACTGAAAATCAGTTTTTACCTAAAAATAGGCGATGAATTTTCCACCTTACTCTATTTCTCGATAGCAAATTAAGCATATAACAAAATTTGCATACGGAGGATTAAAGATTGATATAGTAGCCAACAGCAAACTAAATCAATCCTACAAGTCTTATTCAATAACTGAATTTAATCAATTAATGAATATCCTTGCTCTTTTAATATGTCATAAAATTCAAAAATAGGCAAGCCTATAATTGAACTTTGTGAACCTTCTATGTGTTTTATAAAACAAGATGCCATACCTTGTATTCTATATGCACCTGCAACTCCATGCCATTCACCAGTTTCAATATACCACTCAATTTCTTTATCAGTCATTGGTGCAAAAGTAACTTGATTTATGCTTGTTCTTGTAGAAAGATAATTTATCTTTCCGTTAAAAAGGGCAATAGCAGTAATAACTGTGTGAGTTCCATCCTGTAATTCTTTTAAAAATTCAACTGCTTGTTTTTCAGTTTCAGGCTTCCCATAAATTTTGCCATCTTTTACAATTAAAGTATCAGCTGCAAATATCCAAGGAACATTTTGACCTTGTGGTAATATTTTCATTGCTGCTTCAATTTTTTTCGATGCTAAATATTCAGGGACTTTTTCTATACTTAAATCAGCTGGGTAATCTTCCTTTATTTCAGGCATTACAACCATGTAGGGAATACCCAACTGTTTAAATATCTCCTGTCTTCGTTGAGATGATGATGCTAATATTACTGGTTCCATATTATAATTATAAACTATCTTCCTGTAAGTGTTTTAAGTAAAGATAATGCTTTCTGTCTAACAGGTGTTACATAATTGTAGTTAACTGCTATTTCAGAGATAGATCTAACCATGTCAGTATTATCTTTTACAGTTGGTGCTAATTTTTCATAAGCATTAAGAACTTCTAAAGCTAAACTACTTGTAGGGTTAATTCTTGCAAATTTTTTCTGAGCCCAAGCGATTGTATTTACAACTTCGTCATTGTCATTGATACCAACATTTCCCAAAGCTCTAATTGCTGCAGTTGTTACCATTGGTTCATTATCTGCTAATGCAACTTTCATCAATGAATTTTTTGATTCTTCTGTGTGAATTTCACCTAAAAGATCACAAGCTTTTTTACGAATGTCTGGGTAGTTATTTGCCATTCTTCCGTCAGTTCTTGCTTCGTTGTAAATTCCTTCACCTGCTAATGAATCGAGAGCAACAGCCATGTCAGGACTTGCTCTTCCGCCAGCAATAGCTGATTCAAGATATTGTAATGCAACTAATTTGCTATCTCTATCTGGTGCTGCTGTAAGTTCTTGAATGATAATGTCTTCTACTGTGCTTAAATATTCTTCTTCAACTGTTGTTTCTGTTCTTCCTTGTGCAAAAATAAAACTGGATATTAAAGCCAAGCACAAGAATAATACTAGAATTTTTGAGTTTTTCATTTAATTCCTCCGTAAAAAGTCGTAAGTGTAATTTTGAAACGACTTTGGGATGCTAGTTTTGGTAAGTTTTCAAAACAGCATTGATAAAAAGTTCGCAACGCAAACTTTAGATAAAAACTTCAACATTTTTTAGGAAAAGTTTTTATCAGTTCTCCTAACCTTATAAGGTATTTTACACCAATATTTGCTATAAATCAATATTTTTTTTAGAGAGATTTGAAATTTTAGAGATGCTAAAGATTATCATCTCTAAAATCCGTAAGTACTAAAGGTCAATAGTATCTAATGAAATTAACCATTTTCCATTTAGTTTTTCAAACTGGTAGTAGATAATATCTTGATTTCCACTAACTTGTACTGCTTTTACCAATTTACTAGAAACATAGCGAATTTCATCAACGCGAGCATTTTGTCTTGAAAGTCTAAAAACCCAGTTGAAATAATCTTCTAGTGTTTTTAATTGAATTTTATTTCCAGGCAAGCGAGTTGATACAGCTTGAAGATGTGATTTTTGTTTCCAATAATCGATTGATTGTGGAGTAACATAATTTAACCAACTATTGTAGTCTTTGTTTTTCATGATTAAGTCTAATTCTTTGATTGTTTCAAGAATAGCTTTTTTATCTTCTGCGAATGTATCTGGTGAAATAACTTCGTTTGTTTCGATTGCTTTTACAGAACGAGTATATTCGTCATCAGTATCTTCTTCGAGTGTTAATGTAAGAGTTGGTTCATCTTCTACAGTTGCTGTATCTTGAACTTCGTGCTTAGGTTCCTTTGTTTTTGAGTCTTCTTTTGGTTGACTTTTTGCAGGTTTTTCATTAACTGGAGATTCTGCAGTTTCTGGAGTTGATAAACATCCCACAAATGAAAAAACTATCAAGAGTGAGAGAAGTGCTAATGTAAATAATTTTATTTTTTTCATAATATTTTCCTTCCTTTTGTGAAGTATGAGTCATAAAAAAATGTCTCATCTAATATATTATTGTACTACGGTTCTGAAATTTCGTCAAATATCTTTAATAGACTTGACCGAAAATAAAACAAAATATACTATATAAAAGATGATTTCTGCTTTATTTCCAGGATCTTTTGATCCTCCAACTTATGGACATTTGAATATTATTGAACGAGCTCGAACAATTTTTTCTGAAATTCATGTTGTTATTGCAGTTAATTCTGCAAAAAACTATCTCTTTACTGCTCAAGAGCGTGAATGTATGCTAAAAAAGATTGTAGAGCCTTGGGATAATGTTTATGTTCATCTTTGCGATTCCTTGATTGTTGAATTTGCAAGAAAGGTTGGGGCAAGGGCTTTGGTGCGTGGTATCAGAAATATGACTGATTTTACTTACGAATTTGACCTTTCTATAATGAATAAGAGTTTAGATTCTGAAATTGAAACCGTATTTTTACCAACCGATCCAAAATACTTTGTGCTTAAATCTAGTGGAATTAAAGAACTTGCTTCTTTGGGCGGGGATATTTCTACCATGGTTCCCCCTATAGTTGCAGAAGAATTGGCTAAAAAATACAAGAAAAACTAAAAAATCAAAAAAAATTAAGTTTTTTTTGACAAAAATGCGTTTTTTGTAATATTTTTATTTGACAAAAATCTGAAAAATGTTATAATGACTTGACAGTTTGGTACTTTTCCTATATTGTTATCTTGTTATAACTATCAAATTATTTAGCGAGGTTTATATATGGCAGTACCTAGAGCGAAAACTTCAAAAGCTCGTACAAAACGAAGACAGGGCATTAACATGCGTTTAACAGCTCCTAATCTAGTTGAGTGCGGAAATTGTGGCAATTTAATCATGTATCATCGTGTATGCCCAAAATGTGGTTTTTACCGAGGAAAACAGATTATTACGCCTGAAAGTAACGGTTAAGGAGACCAAAAATGGACGAATTATTTGTAAAAATGCAAAAACTTATTGCAGACAAACTTGAAATTGATGAATCAAAAATTACTCTTGAATCATCATTCCGCAAAGATTTAGATGCTGATAGTCTTGATACTTATGAATTAGTTTATGCTATCGAAGAAGAATTAGGCATTAAAATCGATGACGAAAAAGCAAATGAGTTTGAAACAGTTGGTGATGCTTACAATTTTGTAAAATCACAAATGTAATAATTTGTTTTTATGATGTTTAAACGTCTGATTTTTTCAGGCGTTTAGACTCAAAATTATGAATTTTATTCCATCCAAACCAAAATTATCATCTACAAGAAAAAATCTTCTCAGTGCGTTTCAAAAGAATGTGGGTATTCGATTTAAGGATATCTTTCTTTTGGATTTAGCTTTTCATCATAGGTCATATAATAACGAAGCAGGGAAAAGAGATTTATCTCATACTCAAAATAATGAACGCCTTGAATTTTTGGGCGATGCAGTTTTAGGTATGGTTACAGCATCCTTGTTATATAATGATTTAACTGACCAACCAGAAGGTGAACTTGCACGAATTAAATCTATCGTAGTTTCAGAAGCAACATTATCACAAATTGCATTAAAAATCGGTGTTGATAAATGTCTTGTGCTAGGAAAAGGCGAGGAATTATCCGGTGGAAGAACAAAAAAAGCAATTCTTGCAGATTCAATGGAAGCGATAATCGGTGCTTATTATCTAGATTCTGGGTATAGAGATGCCGAAAAATTTGTATTAAAATTTATTATTGACGAAGTTGAAAAAGTTTTAAAAAATAAACACCAAAAAGATTATAAAACTCTTTTACAAGAGTGGTTTCAAAAAAAATATAAAAAGTGTCCTCGTTATGAACTTGTTGAAACAACAGGACCTGACCACGATAGAGTTTTTTTAGTTCAAGTTAGATTAGATGACCAAGTTTTTGGGCCTGCAAAGGGCAAAAATAAAAAAGAGGCTGAACAAGCTGTTGCAAAACTAGCTTATTCAACCCTTTGTAAAGAAATTTCTGAATAATCAAGCGTTAATTTTACTAATTATTTTACTCAGTTGGCTGTTTTAAGTAATTGTATTTATTTAGAGCTTTTTTGCTGTATCTAAAACCTACATCAAGTTGATATTGCCAACAAACATCGTATACTTCAATATCTTTATTAGACCCTAAGTTTGCGTAATCTAAAGATGCAATTCCGTCTAACTTTATTGTCCAACATTGAGCAATTGGAAGTTCTAGATTTGCTAAAAGTGCTCCTCCTACATGCACATAGTTGTATCTATCGCTGTATTGATAATAAACATGCATTCCCGGAGAAAGATTTATTCTTAAATAATTCCACATATCAAGTTCGAACAAAATTCCAGCAAATAAATCAGCACTACCACGCAAAATCGCCTTACTTACTTGAGGAACTTCATTAAATGTAAATGAAAATGGATAATAACCTGCAAGTCGGATTACGCTGTTGAGAGGTTTCATGTTTTGAGTTTGCATAGAAATATATCCACCAACAAGAAAATCCTGAAAGTTAAAATTACTTCTGCCGTATTCTTCTTGTTTTATTACACGATTTACCCATGAAGTTGTGAGTCCATAATCAAAAATTACAAATGGTTTATCAGTGATAAGAGGAAATCCTGTTTTAGGATTTATGTGTTCATTTTTATTAGCTTCATTTTCTGTATTTACTGTAACTGAGTTAGAATTTTGCTCAGATTCTTGTGTAAATGCAAATGATGTGATTGAAAATATTAAAATAAATAAAAATATTTTTTTGTACATAATTCACCTAAAAATAAATTAGTTCTTAGTTTTATAGAGTGTTAATTTTTGGCTAAATTTATCTGAATCAGTCCATTCAAGATAAAGCATTGCGCCTCTAATATCCCATTCTGTTACAATTTCTAAATTATCTGTTTGAAGAAATAAAGAGTTGTAAATCACTGTATAAGTACCAGTATAATTAACTGATTCTTCTGCTGAATTTAATATAGATGCATTAAAATCGTTTTCTACACCAAAGGTAATTGTGTTTCCAACATTATCTGACCAAGTTCCAATAAATGGGCTAGGAGTAGTACATCCTAGTAAAATACAAGTAAATAAAATTGCAAAAATGTTTATCAAAATAAATTTAGTTTTCATTATGTTTTCCTCATAAATTGTATTATTTTTTATGCTGAATTTACACATAACTTTGTGAAATTCAGCATTTTTTTATTAACGGCCTTCTTCTCCAACTTTCCAGTCAACTTGTACTTGACCATCAAAGCCTTCACGAATAATTCCGTAAGTACCACCTCCAGCGGCACCACCTTTAATTTGGATTTTGTCGTAAATAACTTTACCCGGATACATACCTTTACAAACTACAGTTCCGTCCATTGTTCCGTTGGCAGACATATTTGCACTTGTATTTGTATCACCTGTGATAAGGAAGTAAACACCTGAGGATTTATCTTTGTCGATGATGTAATAATCGGCATAATTATCATAGTGCATTGTAATTCTTGCACCAACTCCATCAACTTTTGCATTGTAAGATAAAGTACCACTTATGCTTCCGTTAGCTGTTTCGGAACCAAGTTTATCCATATCATTACTTTTGTGCATTAAAGTAAGTTTTGTTTGTGAATTGATAGCAGTTTTGTTGTATTCTCTCATGTATTGTTCTGGTGATAATGCCCCGTAACCTTTTTCGGTTGAAGAATATTCAGAACCTTGTTCAAGAGAGTTTACAGAAAGAACTTTATAATAGTAATAAGTTCTAGTTTTTGCAGTTTCGTTTTCATCAATAAATGAATAATCTTTTGTTCCAGAAATATGTAAAATTGGAGTTTCGTTTATTTTTCTAAATCCTGAATCAGGTTTTGTTGAACGATAAACATTGTACCCACTTAAACTATTTTCTGCAGGGGCTTTCCATGTGATTTGTACAGGATAAACTCCGTTTGCATTTGGATAATAAGATGAACCAATATTTTTATTTGTGGAAGCAACAACATTTGTTGCAGCTTCTGGAGAAGGTGCTACCGCTTCACTTAATGCACTTTCAATTCCGTTGTAGACAGTTGAAATTTTGTAAAATTCTGCAACTTTTACATTATGATAAATTCTTCCGTCTTCACTTGGTGTTAAAGAAACTGTTTCATCAAGTGTATAACCATCTTTTTCATTAGCAGATAAATAGATGTTGTATGTATAAAGTGATTGTTCTTCTGTGTTTCCGATTGCAGGAAGCCATGATAATTGAGTTTTATCAACCTGTATTGAAGTTGGAGCTGATAAAATAAATCCTTCTACTTGGTTTTTAGACCCAGCACCTGTATCTGACATTGGAGATTTTAATTTTTCCCCAGTTTCTTCATCAATAATGTATGATTGCACTTGATAGTAATAGTAAACATTAGGTTTTAATGCTTTTGAGTCTGTAAAAGTTGTAGATACACAATCTGCTGTTAGTTGTGTTAATGAAGAGTCTACAGAAGAAGTTCTATAAATTGCATATTTTACTTCTCCATCAGCTGTTACTGTACTCCATGAAATTTCTATTGAGTTTTTTGTACCTCGCCCGTTAGAAACTGTAACAGTTGAAGGAGCAACAGGTGCACCTGCCATCAAAGAAAATCCCATTGCTAAAGGTGAACTTACTGATTCAATGCCAGATTCGTTTACAGGAATTACTTTGTAGTAAAATTCAATACCTTGTTCTGAAAAATCAACTTTATTTTTATAGAATAATTTTTGAGTAAGATTGTCTTTTGTACCATTGATATTTGCAATAAGTTCCATTCCTGTTCCGTTGGAATTTACACCTCGCCAAATTTGGTAAGTCTTTGCATTAGGAACTTCATCCCAATAAACTGTAATTGAGTCAGTTGTTTTTCCTAAATCAGCATTTACGCGCAAAACTGGATTGAATAATGTACCGTAAACAGGTTCTGTTGGTAAACTTGGATCGTAGGAAGTTCGTGGATTTTGAGCAACAATTCTGTAGTAGTATTTATAATTATTTGTATAAGCTTCTGACTGATAATGAGCTTCTTTATCAGTTAAAACTTCGTCTGTGTAAGTTGTATCGTATACAAATTTTTTGATGATTTCAAATTCGCTTTCGTCTGGAACTGTTGTAATTGTAGGGTCTGTAATAATTGCTCGTTCTATAGTGTAAGAAGTTGCACCTTTTACGGCATCCCAACTAAGCAAAATATCTGTAGGATTTTGTCCTTGACTAACAAATACTTGTTTTGGAGTTTCAAGTTGAGAAATTTCTTCTTTAACGGCTAACATAGCTCCAAGTGAAGAACTTGATTCTGTATCCATTGGCAATTTAGGTTGAAACATTTGCGTACAGGAGGTAAGTGCCAGTAAAACGATAAATATTGTTAAAATAAGTTTATTGTGTTTCATATTGTGTGACTCCTTATTTCCATTCCTCGGTATCGTTTAAGTAACCACCTTTTACAGCAAAAGGAAGTGTAAAACCAGGATTATTCCCCATATTATAAGTTTTGGAAGTTCCATTGTAAGTAACATCAATAGTTCCTGAGTTTCGTGAAACTTTATCACTACCTTTTTTGTCTTCTCCATTGATTTTTAATGTACCATAACTAGAAGTTCCAAGGTATTCTATTGACATAGTAGTATGAGTCCAATAGTGAGTTTGATAAGCCCCTGCTAACCCCCCTCTAGCTTTTAGGTATCCACTTATAGATACCGTAGCTACTTCACCTTTGTTTGTTTTAGGTTGATGTAATGCTTTGTAGTTGTTATATTCCAAGTGTACTGTGAAGTCTGTTGCTGCATTATATGTACTATCAGAATTTAAACCATCAATATCTTTTCCATCGTCATTACAGCCTTCTGTACCTCTGGCTTTGTACATACCTGTACTCATGCCAATAAGAGATGCTTTTGTAAATTCATCAATAGTTATCTGTCTACATCCCCATTTAACATAGTTGTTTTCGCCACCATCTGACCATGTATAACTTGGTTCTTTGCTGTAAGTGATTTTATCATCTTGTTTTGTAAAGGCTCTAATTCTAAAGTAGTGTTTGTAATCTCGTAGGACTTTTAATAAGCCTGCTGAATTATCAACATCTCTTGCAAATTCATAATTTGATTTTCCTAAATCTGCAATATCAAAAGATTTGATTAAGTGCCAATTTGCATCAATATTATTGTTATAAACTTCGATGGCGTAACCATCAATCATTCTGTTATTAACTTTACCAACTTGTGCAGATAACCAAGAAATAAGTTCTGTATTTCCTGCTCTTGCATTTCTTGAAGCACTCATCATTGTAGGTTTAGGAAGAATAAATCCACTTGCTAATTTTTCTTCTGTATATTTTGAATCTTTGAGTGTATCTGACTGTGCGATATATTCTGTATCTGTGCTAGGATCTGAGTTTAAATGTCCTGAAATTAATCCTACTTGATATTCGTATACAACGCCTTCTGAAACAGAAGTATCAACATAAGATAATGTGTTTTGTGTTGTACCAATCTTTGTCCATGCAGAAGAATTTTCTTCTCGTCTGTAAATCGCATAGGAAGGATTTTGACTTTGAAAAAGATGTGGTTTTTTCCATGTAATATAAATTGAGTCGTTTACAAGTAATTTTCCGCTTTCAGCCTGTTTAGAAGCATAAGTTCCTTTTGTGGCTGTAATATTCCAACCATATCCAAAAGCAGAAGTGCGTGAATAAGGTAAGTTATTGTATGTTACTGAAGGAAGAACAAAACTTGTTGGTCTAGAATTATCCACATCGTATTCTGGCATATCGTTTTCAGAAACTAGAGGAATTACAACATATTCGTAAGGAGCACCCCAACTAATTTGTGATTGTGAAATTTGCCATCCATTAGTATTGTCAGGATTGTTAATATCATTATCTGTTAATGTAAAAACTCCGTTATTTAATGTAACTTTTACATTTGCAGGAATTAATCCTTCATCATCAACGCTACCTGGACTTGTTATTGTTATAACACCGTTATTTTCTGTAATAAGGTATTTTTGAGTATTTTTATATTCTTCAACATAATTTTTATTAAAAGAATATTGTGTTCGGATAATTGCGTAAGCTGTTGCACCTTCAATTTTATTCCAATTCAAGATTAATGATGTTGTACTTTGTGATGGTGTTGAATTTGCATTTAATAAAGCAGGTCCAACAGTTTTTGTTGTAATTTTAGTTTCTGTTGATTCTGTGTAATCAAGATTTTCATCTGAAATTGAATACATTTCTTCGATAGATTCTGCTTCAACATTTTCTAGTTTGAGAATTTGCTTTGTTACTTGTTTATTTGCTTTAACAGTTATATCGATTGGTAATCCAGATACAGAAACTTTGTCAAACCCTGTAGGATTGTTAAAAGTGTATTCAAAAGGATTTTGTTCAAGAGATTTGAGTTCTTCCACATTGAGTTTTACGCTTTCAATAGGATTTGCGTTTGCTGTTGATGAATTTTGATATTTTGCTGAAATATCAAATGTATCTGCTTCAATTTCATTCCAATTTAGTGCAATTTTTTCGTGGAATAAATTTGAATTTTCAACTTGTGGAATTGCTAAAGTTGAACCAGTTAAAATTGGTAAGTTTGTTTCTGTTTGACTTGAAGTTGGATAAATTTTATAACTGCGTTTTGTTCCTGATTCTGTAATATGTGTATAGGAGATAGTATCACCATCTACTTTATCTTTCAAAATTGCATCCATTTCTTCTTGTGAAATTGGATTTTCTTCTACAGAACCATCTTCAATATATACAAGTTTATATCTGTATGCTGAATTAAAATCCCATTCAACAATGATTTTATCTTTATAGTTGTTTGTTACTGAGAAAAACTTTACTTTTGGAGTATCAACATCATTTGTAATTAAAAGTTGACCAATAGTTGATGTTGATGTAATTGCATTGTTAATATCAGTTTCGCCTTTTTTAACAATATAAATTGAATATTTGTAGTATCCTCTTGTGTTTTCTGGATTTGAAGATAAATCAAAAGAGATTTTTTCGTTGTTTAGTTCTTCAATAGTTGAATAAATATTTTGTTGTGTATCTACTATTGAACCATCTCCGCCATCACCTTCAAGTAATGATTTTTCTTGTATAACAATAAACTCGTAATTTTCTTCTGTACCAATGTTATCCCAAGTTAAAGTATGGTTTGCACTTACATGTACATATTGTCTTTCTGTTCCTGTAAGTTCGTTGTCTGTGTATTCAATATCTGTTATTTCAAACTTAGGAACTGCCATCAAGAAACCTTGTGTTGTTGCGTATGACAAATTAGAACTGATTTCGCGAGGAGTTTCGTCAGCATAAGATTGAATTTTGTATTCATACATAATTCCGCGTTTAATTTCTGATATATCAGCAATATCTGTGTAAGTTACTGTTTGACCAGGTTCGTATGGTGTTTCAGGATTTGATGGTGTGTATTGTGATGAAAATCCTGCAACAAAATTTCCGTTTGTGTCTTTTTCACCATAACTAAAGTTATCTTCTATAAGTTGCCAATCTTCTTCTTTTGCTTCTTCAGATGCAACTCTTCTGTAAATTTTGAAGTAAATTGGTTTTGGCTCGTAAATTCCGTTTCCGAGAGCTACATCTACCATAGGTGGTAATTCAAAACTAAGTGTAATTTCTGAAGTTGATGTTCCTAATGTTGCTGATAAATTTTCTGGTGGGTTAGGGCGCAATCTTCTTGCAGTTGAAGAGTCAACTTTGTCAGAAATTTCTGTATCATTTTGATGTGAAACGATATAAGCTGTAACTTGATAAGTGTAATTTGTGTTTGGAGTTAAATCTTCAAATTTAATTGAAGGAAAATCTGAATTTCCGTCGTGAATTTTTTCTGCTACATTATTTCCTGCTGGATCAAAACAGTTGATTGTGTAGCGTACATTATGTTGATATGTTGAAGCATTACAGTTGTTCATGTACCAATGAACTGAACTTGCTGAATCTGAATTTTCTTCATCTTGACCGATATAAGTAATAACTGGATTTGCCAAAGTTGTTCCGTGGGCAACTGTACTAAATGGACTTTCGTCTCCATCTTTTTTTACAGCAGTAATTTTATAATATTTTGAAGTTCCTGATTTTTCTTCGAGAACATAATTTTGAGTATTTGATGTTGTTTCTGCAACTTGAATAAATTTATCGTAAGGTGTTGGAGCTTCATAAATATAGTATCTTGCGGCGGATTTTACACCTTTCCATGTTAATTCAATTTTTCCCTTTAATCCGTGTGTTGCAACTAAATTTTCTGGAGCAGCCCAAATTGTAACTTCTGGATTTTTTTGTTCTGCGTCATCTGTAGGTGTTTCTACCTTTGGAGATGGAAGTAGGTGATTTTGGCATCCAAAAATAAAAATCGCCAAAACTGTAAGCAAAATAGACAAAAATAATTTTGACTTTTTCAAAGTAATTTACCTCTCTATTATAGAAATTAAATAAAAACCTAAAGTTTATATTATAGAAAAAAAATTTTTTAGTCAACAAAATGACAAAAGATATTCAGTTTGTCATTTTATGTTTGCAAAAAAAAATTACATATAATAAATGCTAATACAAAAAAATTGGATTTACAAATTTTCCTCTCTTTATCCTCATTGATAGAATTTGTAAAAAAACACAAAGATTATAGAACTTACGAAATAAAAAATGCTACAAAATGCGTAGGGTAAAAATGACTCAAGATAGCATTGACGAACGCAGTGAGGAACCGCTATCTTAGACACATTTTTACCCGAGAGCATTTTGCTATAAATATTTTATTTAGTATTAAGTGCTAAAAAAAATTTAATTTTTTACAAAATTTTTTCAAAAACTGTTGACACTTTTTTTTATCTTTGCTATAAATATATATGTTGATAGCGAAAAGCACAACAACTTGCGGATGTCATATAACGGCTATTATCTCAGCCTTCCAAGCTGATGACGTGGGTTCGACTCCCATCATCCGCTCTTAATTAAAGCAATCTTGGATATCAAGGTTGCTTTTTTTTATTTGTATTCTATTTATAGTTGCCGGTGCAGTTAAGGAAACTTTTCTTGACACGGGCATTTTTTTTTTATCATTTTGTAAACAAATATTTAGTAAACTTAAACTTTTCATTGTTAAAAAAAATCTATCGTGTTATAATGAGTTATCTTTTATTACATAGTTCTTAGGAGGAACTTTAAAATGGAGAAATTTTTTAAATTAAAGGAAAACGGTACTACTGTTCGTAAAGAAATTATTGCTGGTCTTACAACTTTCTTTGCAATGGCTTATATCGTTTTTGTAAATCCTAATCAAGTTGCAGCAGGTGGAGCTAATGGATGGCTTGTTGGTGCTGGTGCAAATTCTACAGTATTAGGACAAATTTGGAATGCAGTTTATATTGCTTCTATCCTTGGTGCTTTAGTTGGAACATTGCTTATGGCTTTTTATGCAAAATTGCCTTTTGCACAAGCTTGTGGTATGGGATTAAACGCATTTTTCTGTACAATGTTTGTTTCTGGAGCTTTCTTTGGTGGTTTTGATGTAACAAAAGGATATCAAGCTGGTCTTGTTATTATCTTTATTTCTGGTTTAGTATTCTTATTCCTTTCAATTACTGGAGCAAGAAATTATATTGCAAAATCTATGCCAGTTTGTTTAAAAGCTGCTATTCCTGCAGGTATTGGATTGTTTATTGCTTTTATCGGTTTTCAAAATGCTGGGATTATCCAAGATAACCCATATACATTAGTTCAATTCTTTGATTTTAATGGTGCTTTTGATGAAAATCTAACAACTTGGATTCCTGTTGTAGTAAGTCGGGAGGCCAAG
>JAZRJV010000043.1:0-21963 GCA_045645985.1 Treponemataceae bacterium | reverse complement strand
GCAAATGCGGTCAAGGAACCATCTGTCGTGACTGATTACTACCGCACATCCAGCAAATTGCTCAAGACCTTCTTCTAATGCTCTGAGAGTGTTAACGTCTATGTCATTGGTAGGTTCGTCAAGAAGAAGTACATTTCCAGCTTGTTTTAACATCATACCAAGATTTAAGCGGTTTCGCTCTCCACCAGAAAGCACACCAACTTTTTTGCTTTGATCTGGACCAGAAAAGTTGAACCAAGAACAATATGCACGAGAGTTAACTTCCCGAACTTGACCGTTTAATGCTCGACCTTTTTCATCCATAGCACCAAGTTTTATGATGTCTAATCCGTCAGAAAGTTGTTCCCAAACTGTTTTGTTATCGTCAAGCAAACCTCTCATTTGGTCAACGTAAACTAGTTTTACAGTTTCACCAACACGAATTGCACCACCATCTGGTTTTTCTCCACCATCTCTACCATCTAATCTATCAACAGTTTGACCAGCAGCATCTGCAATTAAGCGGAAAAGAGTTGTTTTACCAGCACCGTTTGGTCCAACAATTCCTACAACAGCTCCCGGTGGAATTGTAAAATCTAAGTTTTCAAATAAAAGCTTATCGCCATAACCTTTGGTAAGTTGCTGAGCTTCTACAACAACGCCACCTAAACGAGGACCTGCTGGAATGGTAATTTTTGTATCTTTTATCTGACCTTTTCCGTCTTGAGCAAGAAGTTGTTCATATTTTGTGATATGTTCTTTGTGTTTTGCCTGACGACCTTTAACACCCATGTTAATCCACTCTAACTCGCGTTTAAGAGCTTTTTGTCTGTCAGATTCATGTTTTTCTTCTTGGGCAAGTCGGCGTTCTTTTTGTTCAAGCCAACTTGAATAATTCCCTTTGAATGGGATTCCTTCACCTCGGTCTAGTTCCAAAATCCAACCTGCAACATTATCCAAAAAGTATCTATCGTGGGTAATTGCAATAATTGTTCCTTCATATTGTTGAAGATGTCTTTCCAACCAAGCAACAGTTTCTGCGTCTAAGTGGTTAGTAGGTTCGTCAAGAAGAAGGATGTCTGGTTTTTGCAAAAGCAAACGACAAAGTGCAACACGACGGCGTTCTCCTCCAGAAAGAACATCAACAACTTGATCTGGTGGTGGACAACGAAGAGCATCCATTGCAAGTTCAAGCCGAGAATCTAAGTTCCAAGCGTCAGTTGCATCAAGTTTTTCTTGAATTTCAGCCTGACGAGCACAAAGTTTATCAAAATCAGCATCTGGGTCGCCAAAAGCTTCGTTTACTTCATCAAATTCTTGAAGTAACTTTGTAATTTCTGCAACACCTTCACTAACGATTTCTTTTACAGTTTTTCCTGGTTCAAGATAAGGTTCTTGTTCCAAATAACCGATTGAATATCCCGGAGAAATTGAAGTTTCTCCTGTAAATTCAGTATCAACTCCCGCTAAAATCTTAAAAAGACTGGATTTACCAGAACCATTTGCACCAATTACACCAATTTTTGCACCATAATAATATGAAATACTGATGTCTTTTAAAACAGTTTTTGTTCCATAAGAGCGTGAAACTCTATCCATTGAATAAATAATTTTCTTGTCATCTGTAGTTGTAGCCATGGGGATAGTATAGCAAAGAAATAAATTTATTCATAGTCATTATAGAAAATGATTTTTTACTGATTTACATGTTTTTCACACAAAGCAGAAATTACGGGGCGACCGAGAAGAATTTGACTTGCACCTAAGAATTTTGCAACTTGTTCGTCTTGTTTTGTGCGGATTCCGCCGTCTACCCAAATTTCTCCACAGTAATTTTTAAGTTCATTAGAATATTGATACAAAAATTCGGCTGTGCTTCCGATTCGATTTTCTACCCTTCCGCCGTGATTTGAAACAAATGCAACATCTGGTTTTAGTTCTTTTACAAGTTCAATATCTTCCAAAGTGAAAATTCCTTTTACAACAAAAGGAAGATTTGATTTTTTTCGGATTTCGGCAAGTTGAGAAGCAGTTTTCTTTTCAAGTTGAACTAGGTTTCGCATGGTAACAATATTGTAAGAATCGATATCAACTCCGATGTATTCAGCAATTTCACTTGCCCATTCCATTCGCTCAAAAATTTTTGAATTTGGATAAGGCTTGATAAAAACTGCCGCTTTTTTGAAAGTTGCTCCATCTTTTACAATTTGATTTTTTACCGCTTCAATTCCGTATTTTAACTTTTCGTCTGGGCATCCATCCCCGATAGAAAGTTCTAAATTTTGGCTTAGAGAAAAATTGATTAAATCAAAATAGAATTGTTTTTCGCTAGAATATCCAACATTTTCAACGCCACCTGTCATAGGGCCAAGTCGTCTTATTGGAAGTGGATTTTTTACTTCATCAGAAAAATCTACGCCTTGTTCAATAAGAAGATTTGCAATTTCATTCCAACCTTCACAGTTTTTTTGAAAATTGATATTGTCGTTAAATCCGCCCATTCCAGGAAGTTCACCGATACAACCATAGCCATCACATTCTAAGCAAAAATGACATTTAAAATTATGTTCTAAATTATTCAATTCCAAAGCAAGTTCCTACATCTTTTTTCGTATTTTAATATATATAAAAATAAGTTTAACACAAAAAATTTTACTCGTCATCAATTATTTTTCAAAGTATTTACTTTAAACTTCATTATTTGTTATCATTACCGATAATGAAAACAACTATGAAAACTTTTTTATCAATAATCATTTTTTTATCATTTTTTGGAACTACTTTTGCACAAGGTCAAAATGTAGTTGAAAATTCACAAACTGTATTAAACGAAGTTGCAACTTCAATAGAAGAAACAGTAGAAGAAATTGCAGAAGTTGTACAAACTAAAGTTGTTGACCAGAACACAGTTTTAGTTGGAGCTGAAACTGGGCTTTATCAACTTATTGGAACAACACAAAATCCACTTTGGCAAGAAGGTTATGTTCAAAAAATTCTAAAAACAGATGGATGGTTTTTCCTCACTTCAGAAGGAATTGTTTATTCTAAAGATTTGGTAAATTTTGAAAAACGCAACAACGGACTTCCAGTTCACACAATCAAAAAATATGATGGAAAAGTAAAATCCTTTGAATATAAGCAAAAAACTCTAAAGGATATTGCAATCCACCCAGAAAAACCTGAAATTATGGTAACTTCTACAAAAGATGCAGTTTACATTACACGAGATGCAGGTCTTTCTTGGAAAAGTATCGGATTTAGTGCAAAAACTCCAGGATTGAAAAGTCTTGTTGTTATGGATTTGCCTGTAATCACAAAAAACGAAAATGGCGTTTTACAAGAATCTAGCGAAACTCAACTTGTAGTTTGTATGTCTCACGCAATCTACGGATTTTCTTATTATCTTCCAAATGCTACAAAACCAAAATGGATTGATATTGAAACCGGTTTTGAAAATATGCCAAAACCAAGTCTTACAGAAGAAATTGCTTGTATGCTTCCTATCGTTTCTGAAAACGAAGATGGCTCTAAAAAATACGATATTTATTTTGGAACAAGCTTTATTCCTCGTCTTTACAAATTGGATTGGAAAAACAAAAAAGTTGAACTTTTATGGAAAAATACTCTACAAAATGATACACAAGAAAGTTTAGTAAAACTTGATAACACAATGATTTATTTGAACAGAAAAGGATTTAACGCTATTGATTTAACAACAGGAAAATCAACTTTAGTTCCTACACAAGTTCAAGTTTGGAAAGAATTGATAAAAAATTCACCAGAAAATTATCTTTGTGCATATTTGCCAAAATCTCTAACAGGAAATTCATCAGATATTTCTTTGACAGAACTTTGGATGCTTCAACAAGATAAAAAACGCAACGAATATCAACAAATTGCAGATGGCAAAAAAAGTTTGTATATGCCAGCACATCACGCTATTGATAAAAGATTAGATGAACATTTGCAAACTGTAAAAGATAACAAATTGAATAGTATCGTTATTGATATGAAAGATGATTACGGTGGATTGCGTTTTGATGCAAAAACTCCAGAATTGCTAGAAAAAAAAGCAGTTAGTTCTTACGCTGTAAAATTAGACGATTTTGTTGCAAAAATGAAGGCAGAAGGATTATATCTTATTGCTCGAATTGTAGTTTTCAAAGATAGAAATTTGTATCGATTTAATAAAAATGAAATGGCAGTTTACGATAAAAGTACAAATGCTCCATGGCGTGGTTTAAGAAGAATGGAAGACAAAAAAGATGCAGATGGAAATGTAATTCTTGATGAATCAGGAAATCCAGTAAAAGAACCAGTTTATTTTGATGAATACTGGGTTGACCCATATTGCGAAAAAGTTTGGGAATACAATATTCAAGTTGCAAAAGAACTTATCGAACGGGGTTTTGATGAAATTCAATTTGACTATATCCGATTTCCAACTGACGGAACAAATCTTGGAAAAGCAAAATATCGCTACCAAGAAAAAGGTATGGATATGGAAAGTGCTTTGATTTCTTTCTTATCTTATGCTAGAGAAAATATAAAAGCTCCTATCGGAATTGATATTTACGGTTCAAACGGTTGGTACAGAAGTGGTTCAAGAACTGGTCAAGATGTAGAACTTTTAAGTGACTTTGTAGATGTAATTTGTCCAATGTTCTATCCAAATCACTTTGAACAAAACTTCTTGGCTTATCAACCTGAAATTGAACGCCCATACAGAATTTACTACTACGGAACTTATCGCAACGCACAAATTGCTCGTGATAAAGTTTTAATTCGACCTTGGGCTCAAGCATTCTACTTGAATGTTTCTTACGACAGAAAATACTACAACAAAGATTATGTTCGCCGACAAATTTTTGGTGTTCGTGATTCAATGAACAATGGATATATGTACTGGAATAATTCTGGTCGTTACTCTGATATTAGCCCAGATATTTTAGATACAGATCCTTATCCTTGGGTAGAAGGTTCAGCACAGTAAGATGTCAAATTCATATACTCCAGAAGAGCCAATCGCTGCGATTGCAACAGCCTTGGCTCCAAGCGCCCTTGCAATAATCAGAATTTCTGGCAAAAACTGTATCGAACTTCTTTCAAAAGTTTTTTCTCGACCCAAAGCTTTAAATCAAGCGGAAGGAAACACAATTGTTTACGGTTGGATTGTAGATTCTGAAAATCCGCAGGGAAAACAAAAAATTGATGAAGTTTTAGTTAGCGTTTTTAGAGCACCTAGAAGTTACACTGGGGAAGAAATGGCAGAAATCAGTTGCCACGGTGGAATTTCGCCAGTTACAGCGATTTTTAACCTTTTGCTAAAAAATGGATTTAGAACAGCCCTTCCTGGTGAATTTACTTTTAGAGCATTTATCAACGGAAAAACTGATTTAACAAAATCCGAAGCGGTAAAAGAAATTATCGATTCAAAAACTGATACAAGCCGTTCTTTAGCCGCTGGGCGTCTTTCTGGAAATTTGTATAACGAAATTCAATCTATAAAAGAAAAAATTATTTCAACAATCGCTTCTATTGAAGTTGAACTTGAATATCCTGAAGATGAAGAAAATTTTTCTGATAGTTTTGATTCAACCTTACTTGAACAAGCAAAAGACAGTTTAACAGAACTTTCAAAAAGTTGGCAAAGTCAAAAACTTTATCAAGATGGTGCAAGAATCATCCTTTGTGGAAAAACAAACGCAGGAAAATCTAGTTTGTTTAACGCACTTTTGAAGGAAGAAAGAGCTATCGTTTCGGATATTGAAGGTACAACCCGAGACTGGATTGAAAGTTGGGTTTCTTTTGACGGAATCCCAGCACGACTTTTTGATACTGCAGGACTTCGCATTACAGATGATGTTATCGAACAGCGCGGTGTTGAAATGACAAAGGATTTAACTCAAGATGCTGATATCATTCTTTATCTTGTGGACTCAACAAAATCCGAAGCACAAGAAGATATTGATTTTATCAATTCTTTTAACGGAAAAATTCCTGTAATAAAAGTTTTGAATAAAATTGATGCTTTGCAAAACAATTCTGATTTAGATGAAAATTCTGTAAAAATTAGTGCAAAAACTGGTTTTGGAATTTCAGACTTGATTAAAGAAGTGAAAAACACTCTTGTAAAATCTACAAAATCAGAACGCACACAAGCAGGTCTTGGTTCAGAACGACAAAAACAAGCCGTAGATGAAGCCTTAGATTCTGTAAATCACGCTTTGGAAGTTTCTTGCGCAGATTTTACAATGGACGCAGTTGTACAAGATTTGGAAGATGCCTTATCTTTCCTTTCTGAAATTACCGGTGAAACAACTCCAGATGATATTTTGGGAAATATTTTTGCAAACTTTTGTGTAGGCAAATAGGACTCTTCAAAATTTTGCAATAAATATTGGTACCAGAAAAAACAGGCTCTCGCCGAAAAATGCACCTGCTTGCTAGTGCTTCGCTACGCTTGCAATGCTTTTAGTAAGCCTTCGGCTTACAATCAAGTTTTGTTTCACAAAACTTGCCGGTTGATTCTTTTTCGGCTACGCTAATTTCTTTTGCACTCATTGTGATTTTTACAAACTTGTTGCGTTCTGCGAAAAACTCGCGCTGTTTGCTTTGCAAACAGCACAAAGTTGTTGCATTATGCGAGAAAAAACTGTTTTAATTATTTACTCTTATTAGTTTTGGTTTGTGTTTGCTGTTTAGAATTAAACCAACGGTAACACCTGTTGCACCAACACCAATCATACTAATTCCAAGTGGTAACATTTTTTTGAATTCTTGTTCGCTATACATATCAGCACTTAGCAAAAATCCCAAACCAAGTCCAGCACTAATTGCACCAATAAATGCAGATGTAATTCCTAGTCCATTTTTTACAGGATTTCCTAATTCTACATCATACTCTAAAACTTTATCATTTATAACTAATGGTTGAAGTGCAAACTTACTAAAACCGATATACTGATATGAGTTATCAACATAAGTTTCGGTAGTTCCTTCAGCAATAAGTTTTTTGCCCATAAAATTTGGGTGTTTAGAAACATATACTTTTACTTTCTTATCTGTTTCTGGTACATTAATTTTAATTAAAACGTCATCAGTATTTTCGCTTTTGCTTTCTTGTGCAACAACTCCAACAAATACAGTTAAAACCAAAAATAAAATAAATAAAAATCTTTTCATAAAAAATTCCTCCAAAAAAATTAAGTCATTATATATATATATATATATGTCAAGGGAATTTTTAATTTTATTATTTTTTACTAGAAACAAATAAACCTATAATCGTTAGGGCAGAACCAATGGTTCCCATGAGAGTAATTTTTTCGTTTAAGAAAATTGCAGCAAAGAAAATCGTAATTACGGGGATTAAATAAAGCCCTGTAGAAATTTTTACTGTTCCTAAAATGTTACAAGCTTTATTCCATGCTACAAAACAAAATCCACTGGCTAAAATTCCTAAGAAACAAAGCAAAATCCAATTTAATATAGAAGAAAATCGTTCGGCGTTCAAACTGGCAGAAAGTTCCACATAAGCTGTAGATTTAGGATTTTCTGAAAAAATTCCCCAAATCATAAGAGGAAGCATAAATAAAATTGCGTAAAAAAAGATTTTTCTGGTAATCAAAATTGTGTTGTGGCCTTTTTTGTTTATCATCGTTAAAAATAATGAATAAAATCCCCAGCAAATTGCAGAAGTCAACGCCAAAATATCACCTTTGGGATTCAAATTGAAATTGATTTTTCCATTGAAGCAAACCAAAATAATTCCTGCAAAGGCAAGTAAAAATCCAATACAAAATTTTACAGATAAATGTTTTTCTTTTAGAAAAATCTGGGAAGTTAAAGCTGTAAAAATCGGACAAATTGCAACGATGATGCTCACATTAGAAGCAGTTGTAAAATCTAATGCAAGGTTTTCTGTAAACTGATACAAAGTTACGCCAGTTAATCCCGCCACTGCCACCAAAAAATTTTCTTTTGCAGAAAGTTTCAACAAACGCGGATTCAAGGCAAACAAAAAACAATAAGCCAAAATAAAACGAACAAACAAAATCTCCAAAGCCGAAAAATAATTCAATAAATGCTTTGTACAAACAAAAGTAATTCCCCAAACAAAAATAGTAAAACAAGCCAAAAAGTAACCAAAAAATTTTGATTTTGAAAACCTAGAAAAATCCATAAAAGCAATATACAAAATTTAAAACATTTTTTCTATTGAAATATCCCTTTTTACTAAATTCTAGAACGCTTAAAAAGATTTACGAACAACTTACTTGCCAAAACAAAGTAAGAAAAAAACTTAGTGAAGAAAACGCGTAATGGAAAAATGATACGCCGCAAGTTTTGTGAAACAAAACTTGATTGTAAGCCGAAGGCTTACTAAAAGTCTTGCAAGCGAAGCGCAGCACTAACGAGGCGAGGCAATTTTGGTTGAGAGCGATTTTGGAATAAATTTAGCCAATTACAAAATCGCATCTTACTTTCTTTTACGCAACTTAAGAGTAAATCTTTTTAAGATGTTTTACAAAACATTTGACAGAAATGCTCTCCGAGCGTTATTATTAAGTAATGAGAATTTTTCAAGGAATATCGGCTTCCACAGGAATTGCAATCGGAAAGGCTTATGTGATTGCAAAAAAAGAACAGCACACTATCCCAAAGGTAAAAATCACAGAAGATGAAAGACTTCCGGGTTGGAATCGCTTTGAAAAATCCATAGAAACAGTTATCACTTATTATAAAAATCTTGTTGATACAGAAAATTCAGAGCAAGAAGCAGTTATCGAAACTTATCTTTTGATGCTCACCGACACAGATTTTTTGAATCAGATAAAAAAAGAATATAATTCATCTGAATTTAATGTTGAGCATATCGTTCAAAAAAAGATTGATGAAACAACAATCCAGTTACGCGCAGTTGGCGACGAATATCTTTCTGAAAGAGCGCAAGATATTGAAGAAGTTTTTGAAAAAGTTTTATTCAATATGCTGGGGTATTCTAGCGTTGGAGTTGAAAGCGTTCCAGCAGATTCAATCGTTGTTGCAGAAAATTTAATGCCATCAGAAGCAATGCTTTTGTTCAGAAAAAAAATTAAAGCGCTTGTTTTGCAAGAAGGTGGCGTTTCAAGTCATATTTCAATTTTGGCACGAACTTACGGAATTCCAGCAGTTTTTGGAGTAGAAAATCCAACTTCTGTAATTGAAAATGATGATACAATCGTAGTTGACGCAACAAAATCACTTGTAATTGTAAAACCAGATAAATCGATTCGCACAGATTATCAAACTAAACAAGAAAATGCCGAAAAACGCATTAAAGAATTAGCACAATTTGTTTCTCAAAAAGCCCAAACAAAAGACGGTGTTCCAATAATGATTTACGCAAATATCGGAACAGTTGAAGACGCATATCTTGCAAAGGACGAAGGCGCAGAAGGAATTGGCTTGTTCCGAACAGAATTTATGTTTATGGAAGCGGCTGAAAAAAACAACATTCTTGATGAAGAAGAACAATTTGAAGCATATAAAACCGTTCTTCAAATTATGGAAGGTAAATCGGTTACAATCAGAACATTAGATGCAGGTGGCGACAAAATTATCGATTTAAAAGGAATGCCAGGAATTGAAGAAAAAAATCCTCTTTTAGGTTGCAGAGCAATTAGATTTTGTTTACAGCAAAGAGAAATTTTTAAAACACAACTAAAAGCCTTGTATCGTGCAGGAATTTACGGAAACTTAAAAATTTTGCTTCCGATGATTACAACTTCAAATCAAGTTGATGAAACAAAAAAATTGATTTCCGAAGTAAAAGAAGAATTGCTCAAAGAAGGAAAATCTTTCAAAGACGATATTCCACTTGGAATAATGATAGAAACTCCAGCGGCGGCAATTATTTCTGATTATCTTGCAGAACGATGCGACTTTTTTTCAATCGGTTCAAACGATTTAACTCAGTACATAAATGCAGTTGATAGAGAAAACACAGATGTTGCTCATTTGTACGACGAACTTCATCCTGCAGTTTTAAGAATGATAAAACATTCAGTTTTAAGCGCTTCTCAAGCAGACATTCCGATTTCAGTTTGTGGCGAAATGGCAGGAAGAGAAGAATCCTTAAAATGCCTTATCGGAATGGGCGTAAGAGTAATTAGCGTTTCTCCAAAATTGATTTCTCCAACAAAACAGATGCTTTCAAATTTTTCTTTACAAGAAATGCACGAATCTTCCGAAAAACACTTGCTAGATAAAGCCAAACAAAACTAATTTTTTTAAGAAAATTTTTCATAAAAGGCTTTAAAGACTTAAGGATTTTTACAAGTTTACCTATAGCAGTTTTTTAAAAAATCTGTTATTTTGAAAGTTCAAGAAAATCACTTTGTAATTCAATAGGAAAGTCATGAAAAAGAAAGACCAAAATCAAGAATCTATTTCTACAACAATGCAAGAAGATTCAGCTGATGAATTTATTTTTGACACAGAAAAAGAATACAAAAATTTGCCTCTTTTAGTTATTGCAGGTCGTCCAAATGTTGGAAAGTCAACTTTGTTTAATCGACTTTTGCACAAACGCAGAGCAATCACTGACCCAACTCCTGGCGTAACTCGTGACCCAATTGAAGAAACCGCTTTTATCAACGGAAAGCCTGTTCGCATTATGGATACAGGTGGATTCAAACTTGAACGCGAAATCGGCACAATGGAAGCCGTAATGGACGAACTTGTTGTAGAAAAAACTCTTGAATCTTTGAAAAAAGCTGATGCGATTTTGTTTTTGATGGAAGCAGGTGTTGTTACAGGTGAAGATGAAGAATTTATCGCCTTGCTTCGTCCTTATTCAAATAAACTTATCACTGCTGTAAATAAATGCGAAGGCGGACGCTTAGAAGAAGAAGCCTGGAACTTTATGCGTTTTGGTTTTAAAGATTTGCTTTTTATTTCCGCAGAACATGGAGATAGAATCCCAGAACTTTCTGAAAAAATTGTAAATAAATTGGATTTTTCAAAAGTTGAAGAAGGCGCAGAAATCAATCCTATCAGAATTGCAATTGTAGGAAAACCAAACACAGGAAAATCAACTTTATCTAACAGACTTACACACACACAAGCTTCTATCGTAAGTGATTACGCAGGAACAACTCGAGATGTTGTTGAAGGAAGTTTTGAATATCAAGATAAAAAATTTATGGTTCTGGATACAGCCGGAATCCGAAGAAAAGTTAAAGTAAAAGAAAATATCGAATATTATTCTGTAAACCGCGCGATAAAATCTTTGGACAAAGCAGATGTAGTTTTTCATATGATTGATGCTCAGGAAGGTTTGGCAGAACAAGATAAAAAAATCATTTCTCTTGCTCACGATAGAGGACGAGGAATTATTTTTGTTTTGAACAAATGGGATACTCAAGACCAAGACCGAAAAGCAGTAAAACGAGCCGAAGAAAATATTAAAATTATGTTTGGGCATATGAGTTTTGCACCAGTTGTTTGTATTTCAGCTTTGGAAGGCAAAGGAATTAAACTTTTATTAAATACAGCCTTAGAAGTTTACGAACAATTAAACCGAAAAATCGATACAGCTTCTTTGAACACAGCGCTAAAAGATTGGGTTACAGCATATCCGCCACCAGCAAGTAGAAGCGCAAACTTCAAAGTAAAATATATGGTTCAAACAAGCACAAATCCAGTTAGCTTTTTGCTTTTTGCAACTCGTCCAGAAGTTGTTTCTCAATCATATTTATCATTTTTGAAAAACAGAATTCGAAGCGATTTAGATTTTGATAAAATTCCTGTGCAACTTGAATTAAAAGCAAGTAGAAAACGCTGGGAAGATAGAGAACGATAATTCATCAAGGAAAAGAATGGCAAGTTTTACGATTGGCGAAGTTGAAGAACTTACAGGAATAAAATCTCACATTCTACGATATTGGGAAGAAGTGATTCCCTCTCTTGCACCAAAAAAAGATATAGGTGGAAGACGAAGTTATTCTTCCCGCGATTTGCAAATCATTTTTAGATTAAAATATTTGATTCAAGAAAAAAAATTTACGATTGAAGGTGCTAGAAATCAACTTATCGAAGATGCGGGAAATTTAGCTGAACAAAATAATTCTAGCGACTTTGTTTTGCAAATAAATGAAATTCGCGGAGAACTTTTAGAAACTTATCTTTTAGTAAAAAAATATTCTAGTTCACAAAATAGTTTAGAAAACAAATCTTAACCGAACAAAATAGGAAGAAAAATGAAAATTCAAATTGAAAAGATGTTCAAATCACTTGAAAAAAATGAAAATTCAATTTTAGAAAATTTTGACGAAATTTTACAAAGCATAAAACCTTTATCTTCAAAACAACTTTATCAACTTCCTAATTTGATAAATGAACTTTCACATCAATTAACAGACGAAAGAAGTTCTCGCCACAACGGATATATGAATCAAACTGTGATGCTAACTTCTTACGCTCGTTATTTTATGTGGTGGAATTTATTTAGACTTACAAATTTGTTCAAAGGTTTTCCAAGTGAATATTTTGATAAATTGCAAGATGGCGAATATTGTTTGGATTTAGGTTCTGGTCCATTAACAATTCCTGTTGCATTATGGCTTTCTAGACCAGAACTTAGAAAGAAAAAACTTACTTGGTACTGCACAGATATTTCACAAACTGCCCTATCACTTGGGGAAGAAATTTATCTTTCTGTGGTAGCAAAAACTTTAGATAACGAAAATGAAAATATCGAACCTTGGAAAATAATTCGTGTAAAAGGTGAATTGGGAACTGAAATTCATAACAAAGCAAGTTTTGTAACTTGTGCAAATATGTTTAACGAACTTTATTATGACACAGCAAAGCCTTTAGAAGAACAAGCAAAAAAATACACAAACACTTTGATTTCTTACGCAACAGAAAAATCAATGATTTTGGTTGTGGAACCTGCTTTCCCTCGTTCAAGTAGATTTATTTCTTTAACCAGAGATGCTTTAATCAGAAAGAAATTTAGTATTGTTTCACCTTGTCCACACTCAAAAGAATGTTGTATGGATGGTCGTCGTGGCGGAAAGTGGTGTCATTTTGTTTTAAATACAGATTTTGCACCGAAAAAATTACACAAACTTTCTGACAAGGCAGGGTTGCCAAAAGACAGGGCTTCTCTTTCTTTTGTTTTTGCACAGAATTTTGAAAACTCACAAAACAACTTACAAAATGAAGAATTAAAAATTCGCGTAGTTTCTGATTTGATAAAACTTCCACAAAACGCAACTGGAAGATATGCTTGTTCAAAATTGGGATTAACTTTGGTAAAAAGCAATTTTGCAAACAGCAAAAAATTCGATTCTGGAAGTTTAATTTTTTCAGAAGAACCAACTAAAAAAATTGAAGTTTCTGCAAAAATCGATGCAAAATCAGGTGCAAAAATTATTGAAATTTAAGTTAGATGCTAAAATAAATTCAACAGGGACATATTAAAATAAAAAAAGCAAGTTCATCATATAAAAAATGACAAACTTGCTTTGAACTCTAATTAAGATTTATCTTTTTTATCTTTCTTGTACATGTATCGCTTGATTTTTTGACTTGCTGTCTTTTCAAAGTTTTCGATAAATTTAATCGTTGTAATTTTAGACATCTTGTTTACTTTTTCGTTTACAAAGAATTTAATTTCAGAAATCAAAGATTCTTGTTTGTATAAAATATCTTCTGTAAAATCGTGAACAGCGTCCCCTACTGCACTTCCTGCAGCAAGTAATTTTTCTAACAAGGTTCCATCTTTCTTTAATTTTTCACCATCAAGCTGAACAAGAGCAACAAGATTTCCATCTTCTTCTACAACCAAAGATTCATTTACCAAAGGATGTTGATTTAAAACAAATTCAATATCTTCTGGATAAATATTTTCGCCAGAGGAACTTAAAATCATATTTTTTAATCGACCTTTTAACTCAAGCCACATTCCATTGTGAAGCAAACCTAAATCTCCAGTTTTGAACCAACCCTCTCCAACAGAATCTTCATCAGTTGTAAAAACGGATTTTGTAAGCTCTGGATCTTTGTAGTAGCCTTTCATCACATTTGGACCACGAGCAACAACTTCGCCAATTCCTGTTTCTTCATCAGGATTGATAATTGCAAGTTCTACGCCCCGCAAAATAGGACCAACGGTTCCTGGAATTGTTTCTTTTGGAGAAGAACCAGCAAGTAAAGGAGAAGTTTCAGTAAGTCCGTAGCCGATTGCATAATTGAATTTTGCATCTTTTAAGAAATATTCAACTTGAGTATCAACTTTTGCACCACCGATTCCAAAAAAGCAAATTCTACCACCAAAAGTTTTCTTTAATTGACTTCCTGCAACTTTGTGCAAGATTTTTTGAAAGAAAGGAATTTTATATAATCTTTTTGAAAATTCAGATTTGTTCAAAGTTGGATAAATTTTATTTTTGTAAATTTTTTCCATAATCATTGGAACGCTAAGAACGATTGTAGGTCTGATTTTCTTGAAAGCTGGTAATAATGAAGAAACTGTTGGTGGTCTTTCCAAATAGTAAATTGCAGCACCATTCAACACAATGAGAACAAATCCAATTGTAAATTCGTAAACATGAGAAAGTGGCAAAAAGGATAAACATTTATCTCGTTTATTTACACGATGAACAGTTTGACATTGAATAGCAGTCCAAACTAAATTTTTGTGAGAAAGTTCAACACCTTTGGAGCGCCCTGTAGTTCCAGAAGTATAAATAATAGATGCAGTATCAACTTCTGAAATTTCAACTTGTTCAAAATTAGAAGAATCCTTTATTTCAAAATTTTCAGGTTCTCCCCGCAAGAATGTAAAATCATCAAGTTTGATAACGATAGGAAGAACGCTTTCTGGAAGGTCTTTTATTTTGTTCCAAAGTTTTTCTGCCACAAACATCACAGAAACTTGTGCGTGATTTAAAATAGACTGAACTTCAATTGTGCTAAAATCTGGCAACAAAGGAACTGCAATAGCACCGAGATTTACGATACCAAAGTAGGAAGCACCCCAATTTGGCATACTTGTACTGAAGATTGAAACTCTATCGCCTTTTTTTATGCCAAGGCTTTGTAATATTGAAGAAACTTGTATTATTTTGTCATTAATTTGTTGGTAAGTAAAAGGAGTTCCATTTACAAAAGATAAAGCCGGTCGATTGGAAAATTTTGCTAAAGAATTTTTCCATAAAGCAGGAAAAGTATACTGCTTAAGATCTTTTATTGTTTGCATGAAATTCTCCTTAAAATATTTTTATGGATTTTCTTCTTGTAATGAAATATTAACATATTTGTAAGTAAATTTAAAGTACGAAGAAATTTATATTAAATAGAATTAACAATTACTTAACATTTATTTACAAAAATTTTCAATATTATTATAATTCACTTATGAATATTATTGCTGATATAGTTCCAGAATTTATGCATTTTAATTTTGTGGATTCTGCAAATTTGATTTTGCTTTTAGGTTTTATTTTAATTTTAGGCGCAATTGGTGGACGACTTTTTCAAAAACTAAAAATTCCCCAAGTTGTAGGATACATCGTTATTGGAATTATTATTGGTCAATCCGGATTTCAGATTTTAAGTTCACAAGTTATTACTGCTTTAGATCCGATAAATTCTTTGGCACTTTCTTTGATAGGATTTTTAATTGGTGCTGAATTAAAAACTTCAGTTATCAAAAAATACGGAAAACAATTTACAGGAATTTTGCTTTTTGAATCAATCGTGCCTTTCATCGTTGTTTCAATCGCAGTAACTTTAATCACTTTTTTAGTAACAAAAGATTTTACTTTGGCAATTTGCTTGGGATTGATTTTAGGCTCAATTTCTGCCGCCACAGCTCCAGCTGCCACAACTGATGTTTTAAAAGAAAATAGAACAAGAGGACCTCTTACAACAACTGTTTTAGGAATTGTTGCAATGGACGATGCAGTTGCATTGATTTTGTACGCAATCACTTCTTCAATTGCATCAAATCTTTTGGGCGGACAAAGTTTATCTTTAGGAACACAACTTTTAACACTAGCCTACGATATTTTTGGCTCAATTTTAATGGGATGTTTAATTGGATTTTTACTTAGCCTTTTGTTAAAAAATATTATGAACAATGAAGGAAGAAGTTTATCTTTTTCTTTAGGATTTTTGTTTTTATCAACTGGGATTTGTGCTTTAATCAATTTGGATAACATTCTTTGTTCAATGGCAATCGGATTTTTTCTTGTAAACTTTGCACCAGCAAAAGTTAGACAGGTTTTTGAATTTATTGAAAAATACACACCTCCGATTTATGTTTTGTTTTTTGTTTTGGTTGGTGCAAAATTAAACATTTGGAATGTAACTTCATTCTTAGGAATAATCGCTATTGTTTATGTTTTGTGTAGAACCATCGGAAAAACAATTGGCTCAAAACTTGGAGCAAAACTTACAAAAGCACCGATTACGGTTTATAAATATCTTCCATTTTGTCTTTTAAGCCAAGCCGGTGTTGCCATCGGACTTTCTATTGCAGCAGGGCAACAATTTCAAGACACAATCGGAAGTACAATTATGTTGATTGTTACAGCCACAACTTTTATTGTACAGATTTTAGGCCCGATTTGTGTTAAGTACGGCGTTACAAAAGCTGAAGAATGTGGATTGGATATTACAGAAGAAGACATTATGAAACAATGCAAAGTTTCTGATGTAAGTTGTGCTGGTTTTCCAATTTGCGACAAAAATTCAACTGCAATTATAAGTGAAAATGAAAGTTTACCAACTCTGATAAATTCTTTTGGAAAAAATCACAACCAAAACTATGTTGTAAAAACTGAAAACGGAAAACTTGCTGGAATTATCACTTTGGAATATTTGAAAGAATCACTATTGATTATGGATTTTTACGAAGCAATGATGGCAGAAGATATTATGGAAGAAACAGAACTCTTTGTTACTCCAGAAATGCCAATTCCAGAAGTTATGAATCTTTTTACAGAAAACGATGTGGAAGCCTTACCGATTTTAGACAAAGAAGGCAATGTTCTTGGAATTGCAGAAAAATCAGCAATAGAACATTACCTTCACGCAAAGATTTTAGCAGTTCATCAAAAACTTGCAATGTTAGGTTAAAATTTTACAAAAAATTAGTTTGGTGATTTAACTAAAACTGTGGACAAGGCAAAACCTTCTGGATTTATGCAGAAAAAGTAAGCCTTTCCAGATGATGAAATTACACCACTTCCAATTTCTTGATAAAAGTCAAAATCCTCATATTCTTCATCAATGTACATAATAAAGGTGTTGTCCTCATCTTCAAAATTTCCACTTTGTGAAATTAAATCTGAGCCTGTTCCAAAATTTATAACTACAGAATCGTTTACATCATTAATTTTTGCTACTACAGAATTATCTGAATTTTTCCAAGTTCCACTAAGATTGAGGTTAACATCACGCTGTTTTACAAAATAAGCATCTCCACCCAAATCTTGAGGAAGTTCAAGTTTGAAAGCATCTTTTTCTAATAAAATCAAGGAATATTCTTCTTCGATTCCGTCAATTAGAACGGTTGCACCAGTTGTAGTTGTTACATAAGTTCCAGAAAGACCATCAAAATCTTCGTCAACAGAATTTATTTTAAATTCACCTTCCGTTGTAATTACAATTTGAGTTTCAAGTGAATTTTGAATCCAGGTGCCTACAAATCTATCTGATGACACAACCTTGTCTGAATCGCAAGAAACAAAAACTGCAAAAATTGATATTGCTGAAAAAATCAACAATCCAAAAAAAATCTTTTTCATAAACATCCCTCCGTAGAATCATGAAAAATGAATTGAACAAATTAAATTTAGAAAAACATCGTTTACACGAAAATTTTCATAATTGTTCTTATAAAAGTATAGTGAATGAAAAAGAGGATTGCGTAATTTTTATGAGAAAAAAGTTATTGTTTATCGGTTACCGTTTTGGGAGAAAATTTATTTTTGCATTTTGCAAAATGGTATTGTTATCATCGTTGATTTTCATTATATTAAACAAAATTACATTTTTTAAGATTAAATTTATCAGTCTTGCTTATCAAATGTAATGGAAAGAAATGGGAAAAGACCAAACCCTGATGTACCTATATTCATAAAAATTCCAGTTCTTAATCCAAAAGAAATTAATTTTAATGAAAGACTTGCATCCACGATTCCATCTAACCAATAAGTATCAGGAATAATAAGAAATTCAAAGGTATGCCAAGCCCCAGTGAGTTTAAAACCTGCCGCTAGATTAAAGGAAAGAAAAGATATTGGTCTAAAACTAATACCTCCTAAATATTGGGAGTACCAACCTAATACATAAGGAGTTCCAAAACTTACTCCTGCTTGAAAATCAAAAATTGGCATAAAAACTTTATCTGAATCATCTTTGTCAAAAAAAGTTATAATACCAGCAGAAAAATTAAAACACTGGAGAGTATCATCTATAAATTCTTCATCAGACTTTCCACTAACTAACTCATCAACAGTAGGTTCTCTATTAATTTCCTCATCAAACGAAAGAAAATTAGCACTTATATCAATATGGTACATTTTTGTATGTGCAAATAAATTAAGAGATAAAATTGAAATTAATAGAAGAAAAATTATTTTTTTCATATTACCTCCTTTCGTAAAACAAATTGATAAAAACAATTTTTGCCCAACACCAGATTTATTATAACTGATATTGGGCAAAAAGAAAACATTTTAAACTGATATTTATTCTATTACTTTAGTGTAAATATATCCTCCCATATTAGATACATAAACATAAGCTTTGTTTGATTGAGATACAACTCCTGTTGTTGTATATATGTTCCTGGTAGAACATAACTATTACCAGATAAAGTATAATCTCCTTCCATAAGGATATTTTCAGTATCTCCAATATAAACTTTAAATGTAGAATCTTGCATTTCTATTGGATAAGCAAATGATTCACATTCCCATCTACCTTTAACATCAATATTTTCTGTACGTTTTTTTACAAAAACACAAGTTCCTCCCATATCATCAGGAAGATCAATTTCAAACACATCATCTTCAATCATAGTTAAAATGTAAGTACCATCCAATCCATTAAATGACACTCTTGAACAACATGAAGAATCGTCTGCAATATAATTTTCGTAAGTTCCTGTTAAACCGTTAAATGAATCAATACTTGATGCTAAAGAGAATATTCCATTATCATTTATTGTAATTGTAGTTTCGTGAGTATTTTGTTGCCAATCGCCAATAAATGATGATGAATTCCAGCCTTGTTCTTCATCTTGTGTTTTGTCATCCTCTTTATCGTCTTCTCCATCTGTATCTACAGGTGATGTGTTAGGATTTTCTGGACCTTGAGGTGTTGTTCCATTATAACAAGAAACAAATGTAAAAATTGGAACTACTAACATTGCTAATATTAAAAATATTACAAATCCAAAATTATTTTTTTTCATAAGCCATCTCCTATAAAAAGAATTTAATTCCGATATCTAATCCATAAGAAATAGACATCGGAAACAAGACAAAATTAAATAACCAGATATTAATTCAGATTTAATAAATTTTATTTTCCACCATCAGTAAATGCTTTTTTTGCAGGATGGAATCCGAAAGAACTATCAGAAATAAGTCTTTCTGTTGTAACTTCAAGTTTTGGAACCTCAAATAATTTTGTTTTTACATTTAGATTACTTGTTGTTAATTCAATAGATTCTTTCATCAACATTGGAAATTTATTTATCAAAATACTTGGATTAGCAATAAATTCATTCCAATTTACAGGACTTGAAAACACAACACCATTTACTTGTTTTTGCAATTTTCCGCTATCATCAGTGATATAAATTGTTGTTAAACAGTATGCTTTTGTAGGAACATTTGTAGCAGGAAATGGTTGTATAGAATATTCAACTGTTGCATAAACAAGTGACGATGCTTTTTGCTTATTCTTTTTAGCTGCACTTACAACAGCTTTTGTTAAATCTTCATCACTTGGAGTAGCTTCATAATATCCAGCAGGAGTTGTAACTGTAAACATTTTCATACCAATAGCTTGCAATCCCTCAGTAATTGCAGCTCCAGCAACATTAGCAGCAGCATCTGTTAAAATTCCACCTAAATCTCCTGATAAAACTTTTTTTGCTTTATTCCAACCAGATTTCTTCTCTGCTTTTTCTATTGCTTTAGCAAGAGCATCATTAACAACCTTATCATTTACAAAAGTAAAGCCACCAGCTTGTTCAAGACCATTTTTTAATTCTATTGCAGAAGCATTTATTAATTCTTCTGGAATTACTTGTGCTTTTACACTACCAGTTTCACTCAAAAATTTTTTACCATCATTCATTTTTGCATAGGAATCTTCTGTTAATTCTATCCATTCTGCTCTATCACTTACTAAAACAGTAACCAATGCAGCTGGTGAATTTTTTGCACCCACTTTTTGACTTTCTGTTAATCCACCTGTTGAAGCACACCCAGTGAAAACTAAAATTGCAAACATTAAAATTGCAAATCCTAAATTAATTTTTTTCATAAAAAATTTCCTCCTAATTATTCTGTATAATTGTCTGGATCTACATAAATGACAGCTCCAGCAATATCACATACCTCAGTACCAAGTTTTCCCCACTTCCATTTTAAGCATAGTATTGGCTCTAAACTGTAACCGTATCCTAATTCTTGGGTAGCAGGAAGAACAATTTCTTTTTCCATTTTACCAACAAAAGGTGGAATAACTTCAGCTTCAAAGGTTACATTGTTGTATAAAATCATTTCCTTATTATTACCATTGAAAGAAACTGTTATTGTTCTTTGTTGATCCGTTGAATTGGCTGGAAGATTCAAAAATCCGTATGAATCTATTTCTGCAGAATCATCATAGATACATTGTAAATCTGGATCTAAATTAACCTTTTCTAAAGTTATTACATCTGATTTATCCCCATTAGGAGTTTCAAAATAAATTTTGCAAGAAGAAGCAGTTGGAGTAAAATTAACAGTATAATCACCGTACTTGTTATTGATAACTACATCAGTTTTAGTAAATGAATTTTCTCCTTCATTCATTACATACTGAGTCAAAGTATTAAAACTTGAAAAAAACTTGTCATCTTCATAATTAGAAAGAATTAAATAGAATGGATTTGAAAATTTTTCACCTTCGTACATAGTATATATTGGACCATCATCAAAAGACATAGAAACAGGACTAAATCTATAAACATCAGGTATATAATATAATTTTTGAATATTATAGAAATCATCATCTGATTCAGCAGGTATTGCAGTATAGTCATCACAAGAAACTCTAAATGGATTGTAATGTTTAACTTTTACTGCAACTGTATTAGAAATATTTTCTCCATGCTGCCAATAATATTCATAAACTTTTTCACCTTCTTCTTCTGTTACCCAATCATAATCAATTTTTATTTCATAAAGAGATTTTGGATTATTATATGGTGAATTTTCAGTTTCATAAATTACTTTATCCAAAGTCTTGTTATATAAAACAATTTTATCAACTTTTTCACAGTCTCTATAATCTTGATATCCTAACCACAAAGACAAAGTCATTGATTCATATAGACAATCATCTTCATGATAAGTGGTCACTTCTAAAGTAAGAACACCTGGATCACCACAACCTACAAATACAAACATTGCTAATAAAACAAGCAATGTTCCCAAAATTTTTCCTAGTTTCATAGTTTACCTCCAATGAATTTACTATGTAAATACTGAAATAAATTCAGCATGAAATACAGTTCCGACAATTTTTTTTAGACACCTATTAAAATACATCTAAATTGGATATATTTTATAATTTTTTGTTATAAATAAACTGATTTCAATGTATATGATACATCTATAAAAGATGTTTTGTCAAACAAATAATAGAAAAATATCGCTAAAATAAATGTATAATGATTTAAAAATTAAGATAATTTCAATA
>JAZRJV010000042.1:0-11050 GCA_045645985.1 Treponemataceae bacterium | reverse complement strand
CCTTCTCCTGATATGTAAGCTTTTACAACTCTTAACTTATACTCTTCTGAGTATTTAGACATAAAAAATGCACCTCCTAAAATTGAACTTTATTTGTCCAACTTTAGGGGTGCACTTCACTAGAACAGACCTTTTTTTCTTTTACAAAGATTTTAATTCGATATTAGTAATTTGAGCAGGAGCATCAATAATATTCATATCCCATTGAACTTCTACGATTGCATATTTGCCTTCGCATAAAGCGCCTGGATTTAAAACTGGAACTTCTCCAATATAATCTAATCCTGCACCTTCATGAATATGACCAGTTACAACCAAAAAAGGATTTTGTTCTTCTATCCAAGTTCTGATTTTTTCAGAACCAACATGAATCCCACCGTTTATTGTATCAGCTTTTGTATCTTTTGGAGGATTATGGGTTATCAAAATCAATTTAGACCAACCTAAATCAACATCATCAGAAAGAACTGATAAATCTGAAATAATTTCATCTTCAGTTCGTTCGTTAGGAGTTGTTCCTGTGAATTTTGTTCCGCCACCACAACCAACAAAAGAAAATGAAAAACCAAAAACCAAAGATTTTTGAACTGAAATATCGTATTGTTCAATAATTTCTAAAAATTCAGGTTCATCGCAATTTCCTAGAACAGCATAAATTGCATCATGTTTTTTTACTAATTTTTGTAAAAAAGGCAATCCTGTATCAGGCTCTTTGAACTTTGCAAAGTCCCCACCAAATAAAACTATATCACAAGATTTAAATTCAGAATCAAGCTTATCTAGAACTTCTAAATTTCCGTGACCATCTGAAATTACTAAAAAACGCATTTTGTTCATAATATTTACCTTAAAAATTTATTTCAAATTTACAGATTTTTCATTATCTGTTTTAATTGTTCCATTTGTTCTTTTGTTCCAACGGAAATACGAACAAAATCTTCAATTCCTTTTGTAGAAAAATGTCTAACCAAAATTCCCTGCTTTTTAATTGCTTCGTAAACTTCTTTGCCTGAAATTCCATCTTTCTTTGTTAAAATAAAATTTGTTTTGCTATCGTAGAAAGTCCAGCAATTTTCTTGCAAGAAATTACAAAAATCCTGGCGAACATTCACAATTTTTTTTGTACAATCAATGTAATAATCAGTATCGTTGCAAGAGGCGATTCCAGCTTTTTGTGTAATTGCATCCACAGGAAAGTGATTAAAAGAATTTTTTGCAGTTTTAATTACAGAAATTATTTTTTCAGAAGCAACCAAATATCCTAAACGCATTCCCGCACTACACATTGATTTTGAGAAAGTTCTTACCACAACCAAATTTTCAAATTCATCCAAAAGTGATAAAACTGATTCATCGCCAAAATCTGCATAGGCTTCGTCCACAACAAAAACTTTATCCTTTGGATAATTTTGGAGCATTGTTCTAATTTCATCATTTGATAAAGCCAAAGAAGTTGGTGCATTAGGATTTGCAAAAATCATTCCACTGGCAGACTTTGCTTTTTCCAACATCAATTCTTTATTGATAGAAAAATCTTTGTTCAACGAAATTTTTTCTAATTCAATTCCGTAAAAATCACAGTAAACTGGATAAAAACTATAAGTATGTTCTGGAATTATCAATTTATCAAAAAAAGCATAGAAAACAAAAGACAAAACCTCGTCCGAACCGTTTCCGCAAAAAATCATATCTTTTGTAATTGGATTTTTCAACTTTTGCGGATTATTCATACATCCACCAGTTTTATTTAAATGTTCTGCGATTGCAGTTAATAATTCTGTAGAATCTGGGTCAGGATACAAAGCCAACTTCATTCCATCTGAAGTAACAAAATTTGAAATTTCATTTATCGCTTTTGGTGAAGGAGGATACGGATTTTCGTTTGCATTTAATTTGATATATTCTCTATCTTTTGGCTGTTCACCTGGAACATACGGATTTAAGTTTTCAACTCGTTTGCTAAACATATTTCCTCTAAAAATATAATATAAAATATTGTACTCCTTTTTCTATAAATATTCTACGACAATTTTAAATATAATGATTGAGAATTTAGCAAAATGCTGATATACTCTTAGTTATGAATACAATGCCTTCTGCAAATCTTAATACGATATTAAAACATTACGCAATAAAACAAAATTCTCCATTGGTTCATTTTAATGATTTTTGCGATTATATGCGTCGTTATTCTCAAAAGTATTTAGAACAGCAAGAAGAATTGATAAAATATGTAGCAAATTCACATGAAGCAGTTGCAAAAGAATTAGTTTTACTCGAATCAGATAAAAAAGTTGCAGTAGTAAATGAACACACAGACAAAAAAGCGATTGTTGTAGCTGGCTATTTCATAGATAGATTTTCTACAAGATACAGAGAATTAGAAGCAAATCCTGTAATTCCATTTCCAACTATATCGGATTTTCCAAAATATCTTACAAAGGAAATTTACGAAAAAAAAGAAGCATCTGAATTTATCTTTGAATTATTAGATAAACAAATTCTAAATGATGAAAATTTATACGCAATCACTTTTGCAAGAGATGTTCCATCTTTGATATTGCCTTCTTCTGTAAGCATTATGACAGTTTTAGAAATTGCTGTTGCAAAAATAAGATTGATGCTCCGAAAAGAAGAATATCATGATTATTTCTTAAAGAAAATCAGAATTTCAAATCCAGGGAAAGAACTTTCTGCAAAAAATTTCTTTAGTCAAGTTGTAAATAAACCAACTGAAACAATGGAAAACATAAAATCCTCTGGCGATGTTTTTTATTTTTGGAGTCAACTTTGCTTTTTTATAAGACAAGATTATGAAAAAGTAAAAGATTTAACACCTGAAGATATTGCAAAATTGCAATCTATCCAAATTATTGAATTTTGTTCATCTTATTTTAAGAATAAATCTCAGCAAACTCAACAAAGAGCAACTGCACTAAAAAATCTTGGAATAATTCTAAACAAAGCCCCGTACTATTTTTCAAAAGAAGATATTACTAAATTTGTAGATTCTCGAGGCATTCCCCTTTTAGGGCAATACAGCGAAAAAGACTTGAGTGATTATTTGCATTTAGAAACAACTACATTAGAAAATAATAATTTGCCAAATCTTTTGGTTTTCAAACTTGCTTCTGGACAAAGATACTTTATTGTAAAAAATAAGGTTCTTCCGTTGATTTTAAAACTCAGTAGTGAAACTCGAGAAGTAATCAGAGAAAATCTTACAAGAGAATGGTACGAGTCTTTGTACGATTATGAAAATCTACCATGTATGAAAGAACAAAAAGCCTTTGACAAAAAACTTGAAGAAAAAGTTCGGGATTTAGATCCTGTTCTTTACGCCTTGTTAAATTCAAACTTTTTGTCGTTAATTCACTACGAAACAAGAAATTCTCAAGAACCAATTTCAGAAAAAATAAATCTTTTTGCAAATGGGAAACTTCTTCCATACAGCGAAATTTTGATGCTTTCTAGACACGAGATTTTAACAGACGCAAAAATCATGTTGCCATTTTGGTATACAGTTCCAATTTTGTCTTGGATACTTTCGCTTTTCTTTAAAAAACCTGGAAAATCAGAAAAGAAGCAAAACACAAAAAATCAGCCTACACAAGAAGAAACTAAAAAGAAAAAACAAACTTCGTCTAAAGCTGAAATGAAAAAAGCAATCGAACAAGTTGAAAAAGAACTTATCCCAGAAGGTTCTTCTTTGGAAGAAGAACTTTCAAATTCTATATTCCAATGGAACAAGCAAATTACAAAACAATCCCGAGAGCAACTTACAGAAGATGTAAACTGCTTGATAAGAGATTATATTCGTTCAACAATTCGCACATTGCGTTCTGCAAGTTTTAACATTCAGAGAATACAAAATCTTGCAGACACTTTGGTAAAAACGCCATCTTTGGGAAAAATAAAAGAAACAAATCACCTAAATCGATATGTTCAACTTTACATATTAAAACTTGTAAAAACTACATAATTTTTTTATTTTTTTTTTTCAAAATTTCCATCAAAAATTCATTTTTTCTCAATAATAAATATATACAAACTTTTTGCCGGCAAAAGTTTATGTACGATTAGGAGAAAAAAATGAATGCTATTAATTCACTTGTAATTGAAGGTAATCTTGTAAGAGACGCTATCTTCAAAGAAACTCAAAATGGAAATTGTGTAAGTAATTTTTCTATCGCAGTAAACCGTTCTGTTAAAACACACAATGGCGAAGTTCATAAAGAAGTATCATTCTTTGATGTAGAAACTTGGGGCGACTTGGCAAAAGATATGTCAAAAAAAGGGCTTCGTGGAACTAGAATCAGAATGGTTGGAAGAATTAAACAAAACCGTTGGACAGGCTCAGATGGAAAAAATTATTCTAGAATTAACATAATCGCTGATCACATTGAATTTATCTCGCAAAAAAAGAATGAACCAAGCGAAAATGTTATTCCAGAACATTTAGCCAACGAAGTTGAAGTAAAAGAGGAGGTTATCGCTTTTTAGGCTTATTTTTGGTAGTTGCTTTTTTGTTAAAATTTTGTTTTTTCAAATTGCTACTACCATTAGCCTTTGCTCTTTCATTGGCATTTCGGTATTCTTCCATCTTTTCTGGAGAATAAAAACCGTCTTTCCAGTTAAATCGGCTAATATCAGGAAGAACTTCACCTTTGTAAAATGATTTCATCAACTGGCGTAATGTTCCCTTTTTTACTTGAGTTTTAGAGAAATCAATTAAAAAGTGAGTAAATCCTGCATTTTTCAAGAAAGTTGATTTATCCAAAATTGAAAATGGTTTTTCTGGAGTAACAAAAGAACCGTCTTCCGTTGAAAGAGCTTTGAAAACTCCGCCTTCTTTATCAGAAAAGAAAGTAAAATCATAAGAAGCTGGAAGTTTGAATCTCATTCTAAACAAGGCTGGATATGCAAAAACTGGAACAAGAACTCTTGAGCGCTGATTTTTTTCAAAAGTTGCTTCAAGATTTTGTCGTGAATTTTCGTAAGGTGAAACAAACACATCAATATCTTGATTTTCAAGCCAAGAAACAGACCAACGATTGAAAGCATACAAATAAGGTCCCGCAATACAAGTTGCTTTTTGTGATTTCAAAATTGAAATATGAGCTGGATTATTTACAACCCAATATCTAAATCCTTGCTCAACAAGTTGTTCGATTGTAGAAATTAAATCTTTTTCAATTTCTTGCGGACAGAATGGATCTAACGAAATATAAATTTGCTTTTTAGAAAATGGCAAAGTTTCTTTCTTTTCTAAAAGTGATTTTTTTGTTTCAGAATTGAGTTCCAAAATAACTCGTACAGGATTTTCGCTTTGAATTGCGTACAAATCAGAAACTGTTGAAACTTGAACATAAATTCCTTCTGGGAAATATGACAATTTATCTTTTTCTGGAGTAGACAAATCTAAAATCGGAAGTTCTTGTCCGCCAGGTTGTCTTCTAAAAGTTGATAAATCTCTTGGCAAAACCTGATGATAACGCTTAGACATCGATTTTGTTTGCAATAGATAAACGCTATCGCCAATAGAAAATCCTTTTGGAATATCAATCCAGCGTTTGTCGTGGTCGTCAAATAAAACTTGCTTGATTTTGTGGCTTACGCGCCCAGAATCATCTTTTTTATGTAAACGAATTGAATCCCCTTCGTCTGGTTCGTAAGTTCCACCAACTAAAGAAGCAAATGGAACATTTTCGCCTTCAGAGTTTTCAACTGGTTTTGTTTTTTCGATTGTACCGAGGTAAATTCCAGTTCCACCAGCTTGTTTTGGATTCAACAAAGAATCAGCAATAGTTTCCGGAGATTTGAAATCGTACCAATATTTAGTTTTGGCTCGAGCAAAATCGGTAGAAAGCATTCGTTTTGCAACTGCAATAGAACCTTTTTTATCTTCTTGCCAGTGGTCAAGCAAATATCGATATGCGGCAGTTACACTTCCAACATACTCGGCGCTTTTCATTCTTCCTTCGATTTTGAAAGATTCAACACCGATATTTACTAAATCTGGGATTTTTTCGATAAGTTGTAAGTCGTTTGGAGAAAAATAATAACCTTGGGAAATTCCGCCATCATATTCAGCTTGATAAAATCGGCGACAGGCTTGAGCACACATTCCGCGGTTTGCAGATTTTCCGCCAAGATAACTTGAGAATAAACAAAGTCCTGATTCACAAACGCACAAAGCTCCGTGAACAAAAACTTCAAGTTCAACATTTGAGTTTGCTTTTATGTCTTGAATTTCTTTTAATCCTAATTCACGGGCAAGAACAACTCGCTGAAATCCTTCTTTTCCCATAAGATTTGCGGCTTTTGCACTTGCAATATTCATTTGAGTTGAAGCGTGAAGTTCTAAGTTTGGAAAGAACTCTTGGCACATTCGGATAATTCCAAAATCCTGAACGATTAAACCATCTGGGCCAACTTTATCAAGATATGACAAAAAGCGATAAAGGCGTTCAGTTTCCCGTTCTTCGATAACTGTATTTACTGTAACATAAATCTTTTTTTTCTGACGATGAACTGCTTGAACTGCGGCTTCAAACTGATTCCATGCAAAATTTGATGAGCGTAAACGAGCATTAAAACTTTTAAGCCCCATGTAAACTGCGTCGGCACCTTCGCCAATGGCAGCATCAAGAGCTTCGATATTCCCTGCGGGAGCTAATAATTCAGACATACTATGATTATAGCAAATTTTTTACATAAAATAAAGGTCAGAGAGAAGTTTTTGTATTAAGTAAAATATGAATAGAAAAAGTAAACAAGAAATTTATTTTAGATTTTATCTAAATCATTAAAAATGCTATCAACAAAAATTCCCCTGTCTCGCGGTTCCTCACTTCGTTCGTCAAGGCTTCGACATGTGAATTTTTGCCTACGCATTTTTTGCAATTTGTAAATTCAATATTTGTTTGTTCCCTACTTTTTTTTGCACATAATTTTAATAATTACACAATTTTCTCAGGCTTTCGTATTATGCAAAAATAGAAAATCAAGAAAGAAAGATAATAAAGTTTTATTACATCATATTCTGATTATTATCTAAAAATCTATGACTTACTTCATTAATTGTTTTTACAATTTCCTCTGAAACAGTTTTTAAGAAAATTTCATTATTTATGTTTACTTGTATAGATGTTTCTACTTCATCTTGGAAGAAATATGAAACTGGAACTTCAAAAAAAGTTGAAAACTTTGCTAAAGTTTCTGGAGAAACCCATTTTTTACAATTTTCAATATCATTGATAAATGTAAAAGCCATTTGTAATTCATTTGCAAGTTTTAATTGAGAAAGTCCCTTTAACTTTCGTATTTTTTTAAGATTATTTGCAAATATTTTCCTTATTTCCATTTCTTCCATGTCAAACACCACTCTATTAGAATATAATCTAATTACACTAATAGATTGACTTTTAGACAAAACTCGAATAGAATAGTGTTATATATCGCTATTAGATGTATAAAGGAGTTTTATTATGGCAAGATATCAGTTAACATTCCAAAGAATCCAAAATGGAAAGATAATATCAACAGCGGGAGTTTCAGTAGAGGCAAATTCTATCTTAGAAGCAAAAAACAAATTTATGGCAAATCATCCACCATCAAACTCGTATAAATATAAAATTATATCTTGTGTAAAAAAATACTAAATACATTAAATATTTTTATACCAAAGGAAGTAGAGTTATGTTTTTTTCAGAAATTATCGAACAAGTTGGGAAAGGTCACTATGTTCTCAATAAAGAAAATCAAAAAATTTTTGAAGTTACAGAGGCTTCAAAAATAAAGATTCAATTTTTCCCAGAAAATGTAAAAATTTGCTGTATAGATGGGAAAGAATTTGATATAAATTTTACAGAATTTAAAAATTTTTCCTACAAAAAAAGAATGTCTATAGGCAATTCAGAAAAACAAGTTGCATTGCTTTTTAATAAAAAAGAATGTTTTGTATGTAATGAAACAAAAATGCAATCAATTAAAGAATTGTTAGAAAGTTATGCAAATCTTTTTGATGATGATGAATTATGTTCTCCAAAATATCAAATCGAAACTCTAATTGACGATCTATCACTAGATTGTGAAAAGAAATTTAATTATAAAATTTGGAATCTTCTCTTAATCTATAAAAACAAACTTTTACAAGCGTTTGATGAAGGTTTCTTTGAAGAAAATTCAAAAATACTATTAGTTATAGAAGAAGATTCAGGAAATATTGTCGGAAACTTAGGGGAAACAGCTAAAAAAGGACTTTCCAATATGCTAAAAAATTTTAATGGAGTAAGTAGCATAGTTCAAATGGGTGTCGGAATTGCAAAAGCTGCAGGAACAAGAGTTGCAAAAGGATTAGTAAATGAATTTATCAGCGAAAAATCAATAATGGTTCTTACAAATAAGAATGTTATTGCTATTAAAAAAGAAAGTATGGACGCCTATACTTTTGATGAAGCAGAAGAAATATTTAAAGCAAGGTTAGACGAAACACTAGCGGGCGTTGTTGATATTTATGATGATTGTGAAAATATTATTTTGAATAATGTAGGTCAAACTGAATGGAATTTATTCAAGAAAGAGTTGCGTTCATTAAGAAAAAATTCAGAACAAACATTATTGAAAATAACAGAACTAGAAGAAGATGAAATTACAAAGAAACTATCAAAATTAAAAATGATGTTAGATAAAGGTATTATCACACAAGAAGATTTTGATGCAAAAAAACAAGAGATTTTATCAATGATTTAGCAAGGAGAATATTTTATATAATATTATTTGGGCAAAGAATTTAGAGAGCTTTTTAGCTTCCTTCATTCAGCCCCTTTCTCCCCCACAACGCAAATAAGTTACAAAACAAAACTGAGTGCAGAAAAATAGGCGTAGGCAAAAAATGACACTGTGAAGCATTGCAAGCGTAGCGCAGCACTAGCGAACAGGGGCATTTTTTGACGAGAGCCTATTTTTCTGGTATCAATTATCCTTTTGTAAATTATTTTGCGTAAGCCTGGCTAGAATTTTCTTTTCCAGGGGTTGCTTTACTTGTGGCAGTTACAATCCAAGCAGAAGAATCTTTGTTCAAATTTTGTCGTGATAAGGTTCTTGTGGCAGTTAATCCGTCTGAAATTACTGGATTTCCAATCCAAGTTTCTGAACTAAGAGCAAGTTGGGCACATTCAGAGATAAAATCAATTTTCCAAGAAGTTGCAGAACTTTCCATGTATAAAACGGAATCCACAATTTCGCCTTGTCGTTTGTTTTTTAGCAAAATTACATCACTTTTTGCGATGCGGGATTTTTCATTTTCTATCCATAAATCTATTGCATCACTTGATTCTGTTGCGGTGGAAAGTTCTTTGTCATTATCAATTTCGTCGATACAGCCTTCTTCGATTTTTCTAAAATGAATTACAACTAAATCATCACTTTTAACTTCAACAGCTGGAAGAATATATGAGTTATCTTGTCCATCAGAAGCGACCACAAGTTCCATTCCGCCAAGATTTCCCTCTGACAAAACTTTTAGTTCGATAAATTCAACTTTTGGTTTTGAATATTCTGTACGAATTTCATTTATCACAACTTTTGGAACTCGTCCATTATGACCGATAAAAGAATCCTTGAAATACAAACTATTTTTGCGTTCGTCTAAAACATAACCTTCAATAATGTAAGATTTTGTGCAATCAAAATTTTCGTCCGAATCAATTTGCCAAATTCCTTTTCCTAAATCTTGATAAGTTACATTCATCATCTGATTAGTTTGAAATTCTGTAATTTGAATTTTATCAAAATTGATTGAAGTAGAAAATGTAAGCCTAATTGAATTTTCAGAAATTACTTGTAAATCCAAAAATTTTGGAGATTCATAATTTCCGCTAAGAATTGAAATTCCTTCTGGAGTAATTGCACAAGAAATTCCAGAAAAAGCCATAAAAAATAAAAGCGTACAAAGTACAATAGATAAAAAGTTTATAAAAGGTTTCATTTTGCCTCTTTTAAAAAATTACTTTATCAATGTTAAACATTGAAGAAATTTGCAACGCAAACTGTATACCTTTATTATCTTTTGAAAAATGAATTTTGATTGTTTTTTATGAAAAAAATTTTTTTAACAGAATTTTTGTAGAAATGTTGTAAAAAAAATAACTTTTTATGTATACAAAAAAAAGCTGAAAGAAGGAAATTTCACCAACTTTCAGCTTTTTATAAAAATAAATATTTTTTTAGAAAGTTAATCTTCTAGAACAAAAGTTTCTACCATGTATCTAAAAGAAGTTCCCTTTTCGTCTTCAATTCGCTTTTCGATTTCAAAAACAACTGATTTTCCAGATTTATCAGCAACAATTCTTCTGATTACATAATCTGAAACTCCACTTCGTTCAAAATCTGGATTTCCAACAACCTTTCGTGAAATAATTTTTCCAGAAGCATCAGTTCTTTCCAATCCGATAAAGAAAGAAGATTTTAAGCTCTTGCCTTTTCCAGAAACATGTTTTACAAGATTTATTGTATAAAAAATTTCGTTCTCTTCAGTTGAATTGATAAAATCCTTAAAAGTAATTTCTTCAGAAGAAGATTTTGATTCAGGACCTCTAATATAAAGAGTTGTATCTAAAGTTGCTTTTTCTCCACAATATTTTTCTAATGTGGATTTATTTTTATTGTAAAGTTCTTCAAAAACCGCCAAGCCACTTTTTACAGATTTTACAGTTCCTGGTTTCACTTTGTAAATTCCATTTTTTACAAAATCATTTTTTGCCACATCAACTGTGTAAATTTCTGCATAAGGTTCAAAATCTTTATCAGTTACTCCATATTGGGCAAAGACAAAATATTTTCCATCAGGAGAAAATCCTAAATCTGTATATTCTGCAACATCACCTGCAAAAACAGATAAACATAGAGACAAAATCAAAATAACACAAAAAAATAGTTTTTTCATATTCACCTTCCATTACAAAAGTAAAACTCAATTCTATTATATTATCGGTTTTATTTTTCTTGTCTTTACATAAATTTAACAACAGAGTATCTTATATGTATG
>JAZRJV010000041.1:0-8229 GCA_045645985.1 Treponemataceae bacterium | reverse complement strand
TCGCTTTAATGTTGAAAACAAAATTCCTGAGGCACTTACAGTCGCAATCAAGCAATCGATAAAACAAGGCTTTCTTTCAGAATATCTTAGCCGAAAATCCACGGAGGTTGAAAACATGTTACTAACAGAATACGATTACGATACAGACATCGCTGTTCAACGACAAGAAGCCTACGAAGACGGTATGGAACAAGGAATTTCTCAAGGAATTCAGCAAGGTTCTCAACAAGCTAAAATAGAAACAGCTAAAAATTTATTTTCTATGTCGCTACCAATAGAACAAATTGCGAAAGCAACTGGCCTTTCAGTAGATTTTTTGAAAACTATAAAATAAAACTAGAATTATTTTACTACAACTTCAAAACTTGTAGATTTTCCGTTATAAGTTACTGTAATTGATTTTGTTCCTGATGTAGAAAAATCTGTTCCGAAAAAATATATTTCGTCTTTAAATTCTGCATAAGAAATATCTCTTGTGGAAGTTTTTGTACTCTCATCTGAATAGTAATCTGTGTAAGTTGCTTTTAATACAAGTCCTGTTGCATCAAAAGATTCTGCAACTGCGTATTCTGTTTTATTAGGAAGAGTTTTTACTTGAATTGAAGTTAAAACTGATTCTTCAAATTTAGGTTCGTCTGAAATTGGTGTATTAGAACCATCTCCACAACTTGTAAAAATTATCAAAATTGTAAATAAACAAAAAATTAGTTTAGTAAAATTTGTCATATATGTAACTTCCTTATAAAAACACAAAGTAGTATAGGAGCATTTTACCACAAATTAGAGAAAAATTAAAGTGAAAATTTTGTAAATCAAAACTTTAAAACAAAAAAGGCTCTCTACTATCGATTAAGATTAGCAGAAAGCCTTTTGTAGTTTGCTAAAAATAGCTTAAATTATCTTACAAAACTTATTTTGCGATAACGCGTGCCATTTCAAGAACTTTGTTTGAGTAACCCCATTCGTTGTCGTACCATGAACATACTTTAACGAATGTAGGATCAAGCTGAATACCAGCTTTTGCATCAAAGATAGATGTGCGTGCATCGTCGCGGAAATCTGTTGATACAACAGCATCTTCTGTGTATCCGAGGATTCCTTTGAGTTCGCCTTCTGAAGCTTTTTTCATAGCTGCACAGATTTCTTCGTATGTACATTCTTTGTTCAATTCAACTGTTAAGTCTACGAATGAAACATCAGATGTAGGAACACGAACAGACATACCTGTAAGTTTTCCGTTAAGAGCAGGAAGAACTTTTCCTACAGCTTTAGCAGCACCTGTTGATGATGGAATCATGTTTTCGAGGATACCGCGTCCACCTCTCCAGTCTTTTTGTGATGGACCGTCTACAGTTTTTTGTGTAGCTGTAGCAGCGTGGATTGTTGTCATAAGACCGCGTTTGATTCCGAAAGTATCGTTAAGAACTTTTGAAATTGGAGCCAAACAGTTTGTTGTACAAGAAGCATTAGAAATGATGTCTTGTCCAGCATATGTGTCGTGGTTTACACCATATACGAACATAGGTGTTGCATCTTTTGAAGGTGCTGACATGATAACTTTTTTTGCACCAGCTTCGATGTGTTTGCGTGCTTTTTCATCTTCAAGGAATAAACCTGTTGATTCAACAACAACATCTGCACCAACTTCATTCCATTTAAGATTTGCAGGATCTCTTTCTGCTGTTAAGCGGATTTTGTTTCCGTTTACAACAAGTGTGCTTCCTTCAACTTTTACATCACCTTTGAAAGGACCGTGTACTGAGTCATATTTAAGCATGTATGCCAAATAATCTGGGTCGAGAAGGTCATTGATACCAACAATTTGAATATCGTTAGCAAAATTTTCTACTGCAGCACGGAATACCATGCGTCCGATACGGCCAAAACCGTTAATTCCAACCTTTACCATAAGTCTTGGATCTCCTAATTAGTTATAAATATCTTTTAAAATAATACGAAAAGAGTGCAGAAAAGTCAAGATTATTTGCAATATTTCATAAATCTATGCTATAATATGACAAATAATCAAAATTATATTTACTTAAGGAGATTTTTCTTATGGGAAAATTTGTAATTAAAAATGCCAAAAAAGGATTTAACTTTGTTCTTAAAGCAGGAAATGGACAAGTTATCGCAACAAGTGAAGTTTACGAAACTCAAAAAGCTTGTGAAAGTGGAATCGCTAGTGTTCAAAAAGCTGCTCCAGAAGCAAACATTGAAGACCAAACTGTAGAAGGATTTGAAACACAAAAAAATCCTAAATTCGAAATCTACAAAGATAAAAAAGGTGAATTTAGATTTAGATTAAAGGCTAAAAATGGCGAAATTATTGCCGTTGGCGAAGGTTACACAACAAAAGTTAGTTGTAATAACGGAATCGCCAGCGTACAAAAAAATGCTGTTGACGCACAAATCGTAGAAGAATAACCTTTCTACTTTTTATTTCTATCAAGGTAGCCAGAATCTTCAAGGTACTGGCGCCTTGTAATTACCAAAGAAATCAATTCTTGATACATATTGTAGTCAACTTCCAAAGCAATAGGAAAAATAAAATATTCAGTTTCATCGCAATAGCGTTGGATAAATGCAGGATCAGTTACGAACCCTAAACTTGTCATATTACTGATTCTATCTGCACATTTCAATATTTTTGCTCGTTCACTACCATGCTCGATGATACCACGCAAATAATCATTCTTTGCTTGACCTTCTTTTTTAGTAACTTCTAAAACTAAGTCATAAACTTGAGAAGCTTCAGAATCAACTTCCAAAATCAAATTGTGGTCATAGCCTGGTACATCTTCAACTAAGTCGTGAATTACAGATGCTTTTAGCAAAACACTATCAATATATCCGTAGTCAATCAAAATTCCCATTGTATCAATCTGATGACGGAACATATTTCCACCAGCATGACGGGATTTACCAACTAACGCAGTTGCAAGTTGTATGTAAGGCGCTAGATAAATTCCTTTTAACTGTAACATGGCTTGTTTTTCCATTTCCATCGGTTTTTCAATTTTCATAACGCCTCCTAATTAAAGTAAATTTATTATTTTTTCTTACAAATTTTCGATGTAAGAAGTAATTTTTTCGATTCTACGCATTGTTTCTTCGCGTTTTGCTTTTTCTGCTTCAACAACTTCTTTTGGTGCATTTTGTGCAAATTTTCCAGCCAATTTTGCATCAACTTTTTGAACAAAGGCTGTTTCACTTGCTAATTCTTTTTTGAATCTGGCTAAAAGTTGTTCTTTATTGATACTTTCATCAACATAAATAAAACATTCAAAGCCCAATCCAACAGTTCCGATAGCACCTTGTGGTTTTGCATCAACAAAGTCGATTTCTTTTACGCCTGATAAAAGTTTAATCATATCAGTTTTTTCACGACAAACTTCTGCTTCTGAATTTGGTGTAATCAACAATCCGATATGAAGTTTTACATCAGGTGAAATTCCACATTCAGCTCTTAAAGCACGAATTGCACGAATTAAATCTTGAAGAACATCAAATCTCTTTTCAATTTCGGCATTTTTTCGAGAATCATTTACTTCTGGATATGCAGAATCTATCAACATTGTGTCTTTATCAAAAGCAACTCCCCTAGCCTTTGCAATTTCTTCAAGAGGAAGTTTTTGATAAATTTCTTCTGTAACAAATGGAAGATAAGGATGTAAAAGTCGCAAACTTTCTTCGAGAATATTCATCAATACTGATGTTGCTCTATCTTTTTCGTGGTCATCACCGTTCCAGAAGGAAAGTTTTGATGCTTCTACATACCAATCACAAAATTCTGTCCAGAAAAATTCGTACAAGGCTTGAGCACCATCGTTATAGCGATAATTGTCCAAAGCGTTGCGAACTGTTCTAACTGCGTTATCTAATCGAGAATAAATCCATTTATCAAGTTCAGTTAAATCATTTTCTGTAACAGGAATTAAATTTCTGCCTTCAAGGTTTCCTAAAAGATAACGACTTGCGTTCCAAATTTTGTTTGCAAAACGGCTTCCTAATTTGAAAGAATCTTTATCAATAAGAACATCTTGTCCTTGAGCACACATAAATGACAATGTATATTTTAGAGCATCGGCTCCGTATTCTTCGATAATTTCAAGTGGGTCAAGTCCGTTTCCTAAAGATTTAGACATTTTGCGACCTTGTTTATCACGAACAAGTCCGTGAATATAAATATCTTTGAAAGGAGCTTTTCCTGTAAATTCAAGACCAGCCATAATCATTCGGCTAACCCAGAAGAAAATAATATCGTAGGCTGTTACAAGAGCTGTTGTTGGATAGAATTTTTCTAAATCTGGAGTTTTTTCTGGCCAACCTAATGTTGAGAAAGGCCACAACCAACTTGAAAACCAAGTATCCAAAACATCTGGGTCTTGAACAAGTTTTGATGAATCGCAACCGCATTTTGTACATTGAGTTGGGTCTTCTCGAGAAACAATCATTTCACCACATTCTTGACAGTACCAAACTGGGATTCTGTGTCCCCACCAAAGTTGTCGGCTGATACACCAGTCGCGAATATTTTCCATCCAGTGTGAATATGTGTTTTCCCATTTTTTTGGGTAGAAAACGATTTCTCCATCTTTCCATGCTTTTAATGCTTTTTCTGCCATTGGCTTCATTTTTACAAACCATTGGTCAGATAGATATGGTTCAACTACAGTATGACATCGATAACAATGTCCAACTGGGTGAGAGATTTTTTCTTCTTCTTTGAATAAATCTGAATCCATCAAATCTTGGATTACAACTTTTCTTGCTTCTTTTGTTGATAATCCACGATATTTTTCTGGTACATTTTCGTTTAATGTTCCATCTGGATTTAAGATATTTACAATTGGTAAATCGTGGCGTTTTCCAACTTCCCAGTCGTTTGGGTCGTGGGCAGGTGTGATTTTTACAACGCCAGTTCCAAATCCTCTTTCAACATAAGTATCTTGTACAACAGGAATGATTTTGTCTGTAAGTGCTAAACGAACAAATTTTCCTTGCAAAGATGTGTATCGTGGGTCTTCTGGATGAACAGCAACAGCAGTATCTCCAAAAAGAGTTTCTGGACGAGTTGTGGCAATTTCAATTTTGCTTCCACCTTCAAAAACTGTTCCATCTTCAAGTGTTACGGAAGGAATTGAAACTGAATTTCCGTCTTTATCACAAATTTCATAGTACATGTGATACATTGCACCTGGTGTGTCTTCGTGTTCAACTTCGTCATCTGCCAAAGCAGTTCCACAAGATGTACACCAGTTTACAAGATAATGACCTTTGTAAATAAGACCTCTTTCATATAATGTAACGAAAACTTCGCGAACAGCTTTTGACAAACCTTCGTCTAAAGTGAATCTTTCTCTATCCCAATCAACGCTGTTTCCTAATTTGCGTTGTTGTTTTGAAATAATTGAGTGATGTTCTTCTTTTACTTTCCAAGTTCTTTCAAGGAATTTTTCGCGACCTAAATCTTGTCGGCGAAGGCCTTCTTCTTTCTTTAAGCGTCGTTCAACAACATTTTGTGTAGCAATTCCTGCGTGGTCAGTTCCTGGAACCCATAAAGTATCTTCTCCCTTCATTCTGTGGTAGCGAACAACAATATCTTGCAAAGTATTGTTCAATCCATGCCCCATGTGAAGAACACCAGTTACATTTGGTGGTGGAATTACAACTGTGTATGATTTTTTTGCACCAGATTTTTCTGGATTTTTGTCTGAATCAGGCTTAAAACTTTTATTTTGTTCCCATTGAGAATAAATTCTATCTTCAAAATCTTTTGGATTATAGGCTTTTTCTAATTCAATTGCTTTCATAAATCTTTCCTTAAAAAAATAAATTCTTATTACTATAGTACAATTTTTTTGTTGATTTATCAATAGATTTTATCTTTAGTTAGTGGTATAGTTTAATAGATGATTCACTTATTACAAACTGGCGATTTACATTTAGGAAAATTTTTCTACGGAACTTCACTTATTGAAGACCAAAAAACTGTGCTAAAACAGTTGATAAAAACCGTTTCTGAAGCAAAAAAGCAAAATCCCTATCACGCTGTTATAATTACAGGTGATATTTACGACAGAAGCATTCCTCCAACCGAAGCAATCGAAGTTTTTGACGAATTTCTTTTTGAATTGCATCAAATCGATAAAAACTTAAAAATCTTAATAATTTCTGGAAATCACGATAGCAACACTCGACTTTCCTTTGGCACAAAATTTTTTGAAAAACAAAATATTTTTTTCTGCACAAATCCAGAAGATTGCACAAAACCAGTTATAATAGAAGGAAGTGATTTTGACAAAAACAGTCAAGATGTAATTTATTTTTATCAACTTCCGTTTTTAACAAGTGGGTCATTATTCAACGCTGAAAAAAATGAAAGATTAACTACACAAAACGATTTAATTACAGAAGCAATCAAACGAATTACAACTCATCACTTTGAAAATGAAACAACAAAAAATTTTCCATTGGGATTGAACGCCCATTTATTCACATTAGGTTCTGTGGCAAGTGATTCTGAAAGAGTTTTTATTGGAAACGCAGAACTTGTTGACAAAAAAGTTTTTGAAGATTTTAGTTATGTGGCATTAGGGCATCTTCATAAAAAGCAAAAAGTTTCGGATAAAATTTTTTATGCAGGTTCACCACTTACCTACTCTTTTGACGAAGCAAATTCACAAAAAAGTTTTTTGGATATTCAAATTGATTTTTCAAAAAAAACTTCTCTTGATATAGAAGAAATAGAAATTTTACCTTTACACAAAGTTACAAAACTTACAGGACCGTTTGAAGATTTTTTTAGATGCACAAAAGATGAAGATAACGAAATTTTTAAAAGCAAAAATGATTTTCTAGAAATCACTTGTACAGACGAAATTTTAATTGAAAATCCTGTTGCAAGATTGCGAGAAATTTTTCCAAACATTCTTTCTATAAAACAAGAAGCAATTTCTAAACAGCAAGAAAAATCTTCTTCCACAGAAAAAAAAGAATTGTTAAATAAATCAGAAAATATTGATAGCGAAAAAATATTTGAAGAATTTTTAATTGATGTAGAAAATCCAGAAAATATTATTGAGTGGGAATCTACTAAAAATTTGTTTTGTAAAACTGCAAAATCACTTTTAGAGGGAAATTAATGAAACCTGAAAAATTAACTTTATTTAACATTGGACCATTTGTAAATGAACACACAATAGATTTTAATTCTCTACAAGACTTTTTTTTAATCAGTGGAAAAACAGGAAGCGGAAAAACAACAATCTTAGATTCTATCACTTATGTACTTTACGGAAGTTTACCTGGAGCTAGAAAAAATGTAGACACAAAAAATTTACGAACACATTTTTGCAACGAACAAGAATTAAGTTATGTAGATTTTATTTTTTCGATAAACAAAAATTTGTATCGCGTAAAAAGAACACTTCCATATATTTACACAACAAGAAACAACACTTCAAGAAAAGAAGCTGAAACGACAGAATTTTATTTGCTAAAAAATTTAAATGACACAGAAGGTGAATTGATTAGCAATCAAAAAGCAGAAGCAGATAAAAGTATAAAAGATTTATTGCAATTAAATGTAGAAGAATTTTCAAAAATAGTTTTATTACCGCAAGGTGAATTTGCAACTTTTTTGCGACAATCAACAACTGAACGAAAAACAATGTTAAGTAAACTTTTTCCAGTTGACAACTTTACACAAATTACACAAAACATAAAAGAAGAAAAAACAAAGCTTGAAATTCAACTAGAACAAATTTTGCAACAACTTGAATTTATCGCAAAAGATTTTAATCTAGAAAATTTTAAACAAACAATAAATGAACTTTCTAAAACTCATTCACAAAACGAAACTGAAATAAATTCAAAGCAAGATAGATTATACGAAATCGCAGGAACTTTAGAAAAAATTGAAAATGAAATTTCTAATCAAGAAGAATTTGAAAAACTAAAAATTCAATTAGACAAAATTTTATCTCAACAAGAATACATAAAACAGATAAAAGAAAAAACTGCAAAAGCAAAAAAAGCATCAGAGCTATTTCCATTTGTAATCAATATTGAAAAAAATGAAAATTTGATAAACACAACTCAAACAAATTTATCTGAATGTGAAAATAAATTATCAATTCTTGAAAATAAAAAAATCAAATTAAAAGAAAATGAAAATAAAATTATTGAAACAGAAAAAGAAATAAAAATTTTAGAAAAAAAATT
>JAZRJV010000040.1:0-8775 GCA_045645985.1 Treponemataceae bacterium | reverse complement strand
TAAAACACCTTCACGTTTGGCAGTTTCTTTCATCGTTAAATAAAAGTCTTCGATAGTGGCGTGTTCATTTTTAATAATTTTTAAGTTAAATATATTCCCTTTTTTGATAATTTTTTTGGTTAATAATATTTGCTGTATTTAATTTTTTTGTAAAATTTATTTTATTCCAATTTGTTGATTTAATATTTCCTAAATCATTTTTGGTTTCAAAATTAAAAATTCTTTTTACATTTGATGTATATGATTTTGATAAATTTTCAAACCAATTTTTATAAGTTGTAAGTGCAGAAGAATTTATGTTACGAATACAAATTCTATTTTCTTTTGTGTTTAAAAAATTATCTTGTAGTGAATCATTTATTTCTAAAATATTTGGTTGCGCATGTTGGTAACCTTTTGTGTTTGCTAAATCTAAACCTATGTAAAAAATATTTTTATCTGTTAATTGTTTTGCAACTTCCAATGCAGTTCCGCTAACTGTTCCGTTACGATTTACTTTCATTGTATGCAAATTCGTTTTGCTAAAAAAATATTTATTTGTAAAATCATTATATTCTAATGGAATGATTTTATTCTTCTTTAACAAATTGAAAGGAAGTGCAGATTCGGCTGTACACATTATTGGGATATCATAATTTTCATTCTCTAAAAATTGCAAATGTTTTTTTGCCCAATACCCACCATCTGTTGTTAAAATTAAATCAGGAATAATTTTATTGTGAAGCAAAACTTTTGTAGCAGAAGAAACTGAAATTATAAAAAAATTGTCTTTATGTTTTTTTATTTTCTCAAGGGAATTTGTTAAAGAAGTTCCCGATGCAATAATTAAAATATCGGAATTTACTTTTTCGATTTTGTAAAAATTTTGTGTGAAATTAAAAAATCTTATAATATTTGAAATCCATTTTTTTGAAAAAAATCTTCTTGTTGCAATTAAGTCTTTTGATTTATTTATGTACAACTGAATTGCGTTTAATGCAAAGTTATATTCGTTGACAAAAATATTTTCAGAAGTTTTCCAAGATAAAAATAAAATTTGATTACTTAATTCTTCGCCAAAATTATTAAATAAATATTCTGAAAAATTTTGAGCTGATGAAAATTGATTTGTGCAAATTTGAAAAATATCATTTGTAAAATTTTTATTGAAATTAGAATTTACTTTGTTATAAATTTCATCATTGTATTGAACTAATAAAATTTTTGAATTACAAAATTTTTGGGTAAGTAAGTTTAAAAAGTAGGGAAGTCCTGCACCCAATACAATTACAACTTTGGGATTATAGTTACATTGAATTTGGCTTATCCATTTTTCAGCTTCTGCAGATGGATTATATTTAGAATGATAATATTTCCCATCTACAGAAAATGTCAACTCATTGTTTTTAGCAAGTGAAAAATCAATAATCAATTTATTTACCTAGTAATAAATCTTTTAAAGTTTTAGCGTTGCTTGTAGAATTGTAGTTTGTTATTGAAATCATTTCTAAAATATCATTGTTCAAATAATCTGATAAATTATTTTTAATTTGAACTTCAAACATTTGTGCATCAATTTCAGAATTAGCAAAATATACAAATTTAATTTTGCCTGGATAATCGATACAAATATTTGGCTCTGGAACAGATTTTTTAAGTATATTAAAAATGTGAGAACCAATATTCAACAATTCAAATTTATTTAGATAATCAATTTTCTTTAACAGCTGAACAATATTTAATTCCATGTATTGTCCGTTCAAACATTTGTTCAATCCATCTTGAATATTTTTATCCAATTGACTTGAAGTACAGTTTTTTTCGAGATTATCATTTAATTTTAAAAATTCACCAATGCTTTCGATGAATTTAACAATAATTTCTTCTAAATAAACTGTATCTATGGTTTGAGTTGGCGAAATTGTTGTTATGAAAATGAAATTTCTATTATTTACGCAGAATCTTTTAAAACAAACTTTGTAAATTGATTCAATTTCTTCAGAATTAAATAACTGATAAAATCCAATCAATTCTTCTTTTTGAAAATATTGCCAGTTTGATTCTGGAAGAGAACCATTCCAAAAAGATTTAGTTGATTTAGATTTTTCTACAGTTATATCGCTAAAATTGTATGAAAAATTCTGAAAAAATCCAGATGAATTTTCAACAAAAAGTCCTGCTTTATCAAGGTTTGCTTCTTGACACATTCTTATAAAACTTTCATAAGGTTTTGTTATGTCATAAGCACCTTCATTTTGTTTAATCAATTCAACTTCAATCTTTGGTTGCTCTTGAATTATCTGCTCTGTAACTTCTTCTGAGTTATCAGATTCAATTTCTTCATGCAAAATTTTATCTCTAAATTTCTCTGCAAGAGAGAGTAGTCCCTCTTGCTTTTTTTCTTGAGAATAATAATGGTTATTGATATGCTCTAGTAAACCCATTAGTTAGAAATTCCTAAATCATTGAATAATTTTTTGTAAGTTTCAAAATGTTCTGATTTTGCAAACTCTTCAATCTTATCCTCAGGTAGATTTTCTAAAAGTTGATCCATGTAAACCAACACAGATTTAATATCGTCTTGGATTTTTGCAGTTGCAGAATTTGTAGGTTTTACATTTTCTACAGGGCTTGCAACTGGTACTTCGCTTGCGATTTCTTCTTGAGGTTCTTCGATAACAGAATCAACTTCTTCTTCTAATTCGTCTGCAGAAACAGCTTCTTCTTCAATAACAGGCTCTACAAAATCTTCTTCATCAGAAACTTCATTTTCATCTGTAATTTCTTCTGTTTCAGCAACTTCTGGTTCAACAAAATCTTCATCTGTTGTTTCTGGAACTTCGTTGTCCCATTGTGAACTATTGAAAACATCTTCTGTAGGTTCGTTGCTTTCTTCTGTTTCATCTTCTTCTAATTCATCAGCAACTTCTGGTTCTTCAAATGATTCTTCTTCTGTAGATTCTTCTACTGTATTTCCATCTTCATCAAGAATGTCTACTTCTAGTTTTTCTTCGTTTTCATCTTTTGGTTCATCCACAGAGTCTTCAAGATATTTTAATCTATCTTCTGTTAAAGTATCAGAAATTGAAGGATCTTCAGCTTGGATTGATTCAATAAAATCATTTGTTTCTGGTTCTTCTTCGATTTTTGGTACATCGATTTCTTCTGTAGAATCTTCCTCATCTTCTTCGTCAAAACCGTTATTTATTTGCAAATCTTCAAGTTCTGGTTCTTTTAAATCTTCATCAGCAAAATCTGATGATTCTGTTTCGTCAGCGAAATCTTCGTCTTCGTATTCATCCATTGAGTCAAGGTCTGAATCATTTAATTCAGAAGCATCTCCTAAAGGATTAGAAATTACTTCTGTTGAGTCTTCAATAATAGGTTCTTCAAATTCATCAGAAATTGATTTTTCTTCTGCAACTTCTTCTTCCTCTTGAGCATTTTCAATTTCAGCTACTTCTTCAATTTCTTCTTCAGATGTTTCGTTTGCATCTTCTGTTGTAAAATCAGCATTGTTCATAAGATTGCTTAATTCATCACCAGACAAAGCTATTGTTTCGTCTTCGTTATCATCGCTAAAGAAACCTGATGATTCTTCAGTTTCTTCTGTATTTTCGATTATTTCATCTTCAACTTCTTCTTGTGCTGGTGCAACCTTAAAAGAATTAAATTCATCACGCAATGTTGTGATTTCTGAGCGTAGATTTGTGATTTCAGCCGCAATTTTTTCTAATAATGCATTAGAAGTATTGTTTACTTGTTGTTCTGCATTGTTTGTAATGTTGTTTTCTTCCATAGTTTCACCTTGTTCTTCTGTTAGAGTATCTTCGTTTGTTTGTTCTGTTTCATTGTTTTCTTGAATTTCTGGAACATCTTCAGAAAAATCCATATCGAGTAGGGCATCTTCTGTGCTTGGTACTTCTTCTATGTGATTTTCTTCGATAGTTTCTTCAATTTCAGAGAATGTTTCATCGAGAGAATTATCTGCTTGAATTTCAGTTTCATCAAGTTTTTCAGAATCATCTTGGAGCATTGGTTCTTCAACTAATGTTTCATCAGCTAAAGTTTCTTCAACATCCATTGTTTCTACAATATCTACTGGATCAGCAATTATTGCAGTTTCTGTTGAATCTTCTTCAAGTGAAATATCGTCATCAATATTGATTTCATCTTCAACTTCTACATCGTCTTCCAATACAATTTGGTCTTCGATTTCAACTGCGCTAACTTCATCTTCGATAGCCACTTCATTATCTGCTTCTGAGTCATCTTGCATTGTAAATTCATCATCCTGAACTAAATCTTCACTTAAAGTTATATCTTCATCAATAGAAATTTCACTTTCATCTGCAATTTCTGTTTCATCTGGAGTATCAAAAGAAACATTTAATTCATCTTCGTTACTTTCTTCTTCAATATTATCATCAAAATTTGGTTCAGCAAAATCAACATTGTCGTCAATAGAAACTTCAATTTCAGAAGAATTATCAATTTCATCAGCAACAAAATCATTTTCTAATGAGATTTCTTCGGCTGTTTCTTGTTCAACTGTGTCAACAGGAGATGTTTCTGTTTCAAAAGAAATTTCTTCGCCAGAAATATCGTTTATTGCAACATCTGATATATCATCAAGTGAAATTTCTTCAGTTGTATTTTCTACAACTACTTCTTTTACTTCATCAGATGGGAATTCAAAGCCTCCATCTTCCAAAATCTTATCGATTTCATCAAAGTCCATACTTGATTGAGCCTCCAAAACCTTCATGCCACCAACAGGTGCTCCGTTATTTTTTGTTACTTGCTTAAAGTTTTCTATATCTTCTTCTGATTGGAACAATGGAATATCATCCAAGTCATCATTTGTTTGTTCTTCTTCTTGTTCTTCAGAAAGATCTTCTTCTTCCATAGTAACTGTAATATCGTAATCTTGGTTAAGTTTTTTGTGTTTTGCTTCTTCTGGTGTTTCTGTAAGAGGTGTAGCCTCATCAAGAGAACTTAGCAAGTCATCAAATTCTGAAGCATCATCGAAAGCTGGTTCTGAGGAAGTTTTTGTTTCTTCAACACTAGGTGCAGGGGAGTCTGACATAAATGCACTTGTAATATCATCACCTGCAAATGCACTAATATCAACTTCTGGGATTTTTGGAGTATCTGATTCAATTCCAAAATCACTTGGGAATGCAGCACCTTCATCTTGGATATTATCGAATAAGTCGTCAAAACTCATTTCTGCGCTTTCGCCATCAAATCCGATAAATTCAACTTGGCTAACTGGATCGGCTTTTGTTTCCAAAACGAATTCATCATCAAATTCTAGTTGAATGTCTAATGGTTCTTGGTCTTCAATTTCAGGCTCTTTCTTTTTGCCATCACCGCTCATAAAATCGTCAAAATCGATGCTTTCTCCATCTCCAAAAAATGATGATAAATCAACTTCGCCATCACCTGAGTCTGAAGAGAAGAAATCATCCATATCAATGGAAACTTCACCTTCTGGTTCTGATTTTGCAACTGGAGGAGCTACGATACTATCGTTTTCAAAAGCACTTAAATCTATACCAGGAATATCTAAGCCTTCTGGAAGGCCAAAATCATTTTCTGGCTCTGTAACAAGGTTTTCTGTTGGGAGTTGAATTTCTTGTTTATCTGATTTTTCTGGGGAAACTTCTTCTGTATCCATCAAACTATCTAATTCTTCATTGATACTTTCAATTTGTTCTTCTGGAGCAAAAGTGTCTTCAACTGAAGGAATTTCTGTTGTATCATCTTCAATGTGAGGTATGTCTTGTGCTGATTCTAGATTTTCTGGTCCTTTTTTTATCCAAACACCATATTTTTCTAGTTGCGGTTCCTTCTTGTTTGATTCGTTTGATGTTGTAATTTCGTTCAAGTCAAATTCAGTTTCATCATCAAATGTCATAAAATTGCTCCCAAAAAGTTATTTTGAATTATAATTTTGTAAAATTATACAATTATTCCCTTATGTATCGGTATAAAACTCTATTTTCTACAGTCTTATTTTATCATTATATCACACTTTTTTAATTCAGGAAACAAAAAAAATTGCCGAAAATGAAATATATGCGAAAAATTACGATTTTATTTTCAATTTCTATTGGAACATTAGTTTATGTATTAGTTTCTTTGTTTTGTGGTCAAAATGGTTTATGGGCCGAAAGTCAATTAGCAGTGCAAAAAATGAATTTATGTACAAATATTGCAAATATTCAAAAGATAAATGATGAACTTACTTTGGAATATACTGCTTTAACACAAGATTCAGAAGTTATTAGTGCTCATGCTAGAAGATTAGGTTTTGTAAAAGACGGTGAATATCTTGTAAAAATTTCTGGAATACCACCAAAAACTCAAAAAGCATACAGTGTTGGAAAATTTTATAAAATGGAAGAAATCCAGTTTGTTCCAGAACATATTTGTAAAATTTTAGGCTTTTGTGTAAGTTTTTTAACTTTCTTTATTCTTTTTTTGATTTCCTTGGGTGAAAAAAAATCTAAAAAGGTAAAAGTTAATACAAATTCAATAAATAATTTTGCAGAGGTTTCTTGTGGTAATCTCTAAAAAGCAACCAAACTCTATCGAATTAACAGTTGAAAAACTTAGAGCTCACGAAGTTGTAATAATTCCTACTGATACTGTTTATGGTTTTTCTGGAATTGCTCCTTGGACAGAAGATTTAATTAGACAAATAAAGGGTAGAGAAGAAAATAAGCCTTTCATTCAGCTAATTAGTTCTCCTAATGATATTTTTTATTATACTGATGAAAAAATTGATGAAAAAATTTTATCTTTGTGGCCTGGTCCTTTAACAATAATTGTACCCCAAAAAGATGATGCAAGTAAAACTATTGCTTTACGATGTCCTGATGACCAATGGCTTAGAAAAGTTATTGAATTAACTGGTTTTTCTATTTACTCAACAAGTGTAAATTATTCTGGAAAAGAAATTTTATCAGAACTTGATGAAATAATTGAAGAATTTGAAAAAGATGTATCTCTTGTAGTTGACGATGGAAATAAAAAAGAAGCCAAAGCATCAACTATTATTAGTGTTATCGGAGGAAATATAAAATTGATTAGACAAGGTGAACTAAAATTAGATAACTTACTTTAGTTTTTACTAATCGTTTTGTTGATTTTTTTGTTCTTCGAGTTTTAATTCTTCGATTGTTTTTGATTTTCCAATGTGAATTACTGTAAAAAATAAAATTCCCATTAAATAAACAGTAAACAAAAGAATTGTTCCTAAAAATCCGCCCATCCAAATTGAACAGCACAAGAAAATACAGATAATTATCTGAAATAAACAAACAATTATAAGAGCTTGTCTATTTGAAAATCCAAACATCATGAGTTTATGATGAAGATGAAATCTATCTGGACTTCCAATGGAACGATGTTCTCTAAGTCTACGCCAAATTGCAGCTATTGTATCGAAAATAGGAATCATAATAACTGCAGCGGCATATAAAATCGAAACTGAAGACAATGAACCTTTGCTACTTAAGAGAGGAAGAACTGCAAGGACAAAACCTAATGTTTGACTTCCTCCATCACCCATAAAAATTTTTGCTTTTGGTAATGGTAAATTGAAAAACAAAAATCCCATAATTGAACAAATTAAAGCGATGCAAATTAACATGGCAGCTTGATTTTGCTCTTTGAAGAAAAATAAACAGAAAGTTAGGCTTGCAATTACTGATAATCCACCACATTGACCATCAATTCCATCAATTAGGTTTACAGCATTGGTAACTCCGATTATCCAAATAAAAGTTAATGGATATGCTACCCAACCAAGATTTATTGTGTAAATACCAAATGAAAGTGTAGAAAACTTAAATCCACCGATTAAAACCAAAACAGAAGCGGCAATCTGAGGAATCAATTTAACTTTTGCAGGAAGAGTTACGATATCATCAATAATTCCCATGGCAGTAATACAAACTGCAGCAATAACTAAAAATAAAATATTTTGTTTTATATCAGAAAAATATCCACCACAAAGCAAAATCAACAAGGCAATAGAAAAAGCAAGAGTAATTCCCATTCCACCTAATCTTGAAATTTGACCTGTATGAACTTTTCGACCATCAACTGTATCGTATAAATTAAATTTTTTTGAAAATAATATGATTAAAGGCATGGACACTGTAGAAATCAGAATTGCCAACAATAATGCTAAATATTTTAGTTCCATTTGATAATAAACTCCATTTAATTTTCAATATATTTTAACATACCATTATTCTATTGTCTATAAAAATTAGAATTTAGTTAATGTAAGAAAGATTAAAAGATTATACATTGTATGGGCAATAATCGGGAAAATTATATTTTTGGTCTTTTCGTAACAAATGGAAAATACCAAAGATGCTAAAAAAGCAAAAATTACATCAATAAATCCTGAATAAAGATGAGCTAGTGCAAACAAAACAGAAAGTAAAAAAATTGAAATTATATTTGGTAGTTTTTCTATTATTTTTGATTCATGATTTTTAATAAGTTTTTCAAATACAATATGTAAAATTGACTTAAAATTTTTATGTAAAAATTTTCTATATAAAATTTCTTCGTAAATGCACAAAACAACTATTTGTATACAAGAAAGTATTTTTTGATTTTTTGTTAAATTATAAATAAAATCGTTTTGAGGTAAATCAAATAAAATTTTTACTTGATTAAGAATAATCGAAATATATAGAATAATTATAAAGGAAATAAGTGAAAATCTAAATGAATTTCTAGATAATTTATTTTCTTTAACGCCCGATA
>JAZRJV010000039.1:0-10686 GCA_045645985.1 Treponemataceae bacterium | reverse complement strand
CCTATCTACAATATACTCTAGAATTGATTTTTTTTCTAGATTTTTTTCGTTTGAAAATGCTGAAGCGTTAAAAAATATTTTGTGAGATTCATCATTTAATGATAAGTCCGATTTTTCTTTACAAGTGTTTGAAAAACTGTAGCAGGGTAGGTCAAATCCAAAAAAATCATCTTTGCAAATGAAAATTACAAAACTTTCTTTTAATTCTGTGTAATTTTTTCCTTTGAGAAGTAAATCCACATCCATCATAGATTATTTCACAATTTTACAAAAAGCTAATTGATACCAGAAATAACTCTCACCGAAAAATCCCCAAGCTCGCGGTTCCTCTCTTTGTTCGTCAAGGCTTCGCTTTGTTCTTTTTCGGCTACATTATTTCTGCATTCATTGTAACTTTGTAAACTTATTTCATTTAGAGAAATTTTACTTTTCTAAAATATAATTTGTTTAGTTGCAAATTTCAGCGTTTTGCATAACACGACCGAACATAAAGTCGTCTGTAAAGGTGAGTTCTTCGATAGGTTTTAGTTTCATAATTTTTCTCCAAATAAAATAAAAAATTACAGGGATTCAGAATTGCTAACGCAATTCTATTTTGTCATTCCGCACACATTCATTATCAAGAGAAAATGCGATTTTAAATAAATTTTGAAAAAAAATTTTTATAAAATCTATCAAAAAATAACAAAATTTTACAAAGCCTAGTTGACTGGGGGGGGAATGGATGTAAACTGTAATTGGAGTTGAAATCACACTAAAACAAAGTTTGTGTTGAAAACTCAAAAATTTTTACTGTAATTTCACATCCTGTTATGAAATTGCAACATAAGGACAGTTTATGAAAAAAATTAGTTTAATTTTAACAATTTTGCTTGTAACGGGTATGATTTTTTGTGTAACCGGCTGTAAAGACCCTGAACCAGCCCACGAACACACATTTTCTGATTCATGGTCAAAAGATGGAACTTACCATTGGCACGCCGCAACTTGCGAACACACAACAGAAGTAAGTGGCAAAGCAGCCCACACCTTTGGTGATTGGACTGTAACAAAAGAAGCAACTTGTACAGAAGAAGGCGAAAGAAAAGCAACATGTACAGTATGTGGTTATGTAAAAACAGAAATAACATACAAAACAGAACACAATTATGGTATATGGAAAGTAGAAACTGTACCAACAAGTACAACAGAAGGAACTTCAAAAAGAACATGTAGTATATGTAATTTTGAAGAAACAAAACAGATTATTGCAATACCAGAAAACTTTGCACTAATACCAGCAGGCACATTCCAGATGGGAAGTAACGCTGGGAATAGTGATAACAAACCAGTACACCAAGTAACAATAACAAAAACATTTTATATGGGAAAATACGAAGTAACTCAAGCAGAGTATGAAAAATATTGTAGTTACACAGGAAGTAAATCACCAAGTTCAGATTATGGAGATGGAGATAATTACCCAGCATATTGTGTAAGTTGGTATGATGCACTTGTATATTGTAATAAGCGCTCAATAGCAGAAGATCTAACCCCATGTTATAGCATAAGTGGTAACACAGACCCAAGTAAATGGGGAACAGTACCAGAATCAAGAAACATTGAATGGGATGCTGTTGTGTGTGATTGGTATGCAAACGGTTACCGCTTACCAACAGAAGCAGAGTGGGAATATGCTGCCCGTGCAGGAGATAATACTGTAGATAGTTTAACATACAGTGGAACAAGTGATGTAAATAAATTAGGCGAATACGCATGGTATGATGAAATTGTAAAAGGTAAAGCCCACCCTGTAGGAACAAAGAAGGCAAATGGCTTTGGCTTGTATGATATGAGTGGAAATGTAAGGGAATGGTGTTGGAACTGGCGTACTGATAGTTATGACACAGAAACAGAAGGAGGCTGCGACCCAACTGGTACTTCGGCTGGGTTTTACCGCGTCTACCGCGGTGGTAGTTGGAACTACTATTCGGAACGCTGTGCTGTTTCTTACCGTTCCTACGACACCCCGAACACCCCCCTCTCCTACTTTGGTTTCCGTGTGGTGCGTTCAGCATTTTCTGAATAATTTATTCTTAACATAAAATCTTTATTCCCGACGGAGTTGCAAAAAATCTTCGTCGGGGATTTTTTTTAAGAAATACAAATTATAGGTCAAGTTCGGAATGTCCGTATGCCTTATCCATTTCGCTTTTACCTATTTTCCGCCAAACTTTACTTCCCAGCGAACGAAAGCAAGAAATTCATCCTGTAAAAAGTAATTTGTACAAAAATCGCACGAAATGTGAATTAACAAATACGGTGAAAAATCCGTATCTACACAATGCCTTAGCCATTTCGCTTTTACCTAATCTCCACCCAAACTTTACTTCCAAGCGAACGAAAGCAAGAAATTCATCCTGTAAAAAGCAATTTGTACAAAAATCGCAAAGAAATGTGAATTAACAAATACGGTGAAAAATCCGTACCTACACAATGCCTTTGCCATTTCGCTCTTAACTCAACTTCGACAAACTTTACTTCTCAGCGAACGAAAGCAAGAAATTCATCCTATAAAAAGTAATTTGTACAAAATCGCACGAAATGTGAATTAACAAATACGGTGAAAAATCCGTACCTACACAATGCCTTATCCATTTCGCTTTTACCTAATCTCCACCCAAACTTTACTTCCAAGCGAACGAAAGCAAGAAATCCATCCTGTAAAAAGCAATTTGTACAAAAATCGTAACGAATTGTGAATTAACAAATACGGTGAAAAATCCGTAGACAAAAAATGACACATCCCTGCCTTGACGAACGAAGTGAGGAGCCGCAGGGCATGGGGCATTTTCTGTCGAAAGGATTTTTGTACAAATTTATCTAATACACAATTTTTACGATTTTTGCAAAAATTATTTGTTAAAATATCATTTCTTACTTTCTTCGCGCATTTCTTGACTACTATCCTTTATTGTGATATTCTATTAAATCGACATTTATTTAAATTAAATTTATAAGGATGGAAAATCGTATGTATAATGCGCTTCTTCAGACAGCTACTACAGCTGCCGCTGGTGAAGGTTCTTTGTTAATGACAGTTGTACCTTTTGCCTTAATTTTTATTATCTTCTATTTCTTTTTAATTCGTCCACAGAATAAAAAACAAAAAGAAACAGAAAAAATGATTGCAGCCCTCAAAAAAGGTGATAAGGTTGTAACAATTGGTGGTATCCATGGTGTTGTTGCTTCAACAAAAGAACACACAATCATCGTAAAAGTTGATGATGGAGCTAAAATCGAATTTAATCGTTCTGCTATTGCAACTGTAATTACTGATAAAAAAGCAGAAGAAAAACCTGCTAAAAAAGAAAATAAAGCAGTTGTAGAAAACGAAAAAACAGAAACTCCTGCTGAAGAAGTAAAAGAAGAAGCTTCTACAGAAACATCAGCAGAATAAATAAAGGATTTTTTGGAGAAAAAAAATGAGTAAACGAAGTCGTTTTCTTGTGATTCTTTTAGTTCTCGCACTTTGTTTTGTATTCCTTTGGCCTTCAATTTCTTGGTATGGATTGACACCAAAAGAAGATCAAGCATTGGCACTTGGATCACTTGAAAAAATTAAAGATTACGCTAGAGTTCAAGCATCAGAAGATGTTTTAATGATTGAAGATGCTGCTCGTGTAGATGAAAATGCTAAATTACCTGCTGAATTTGCATATCTTGAAAAAATTGCAGCAAAAAACTACAGAAATTCTGGAAAAAAAGTTCCAAAAGAAATGACTTACAGAAATGTTTTGCTTAGTTTTGGTTCAGAAGCTGAATTGATGTCTGCTATCGAAACAAAATATCGTGATGATATTCTTAAAATGAAAGATAGATATACAAATTCTGTAAAACTTGGACTTGACTTGTCTGGTGGTATGAATGTTATCGTAAAAGCTGACTTGGACGCAGCTCTTGCAACTCAACCAGATGTTGCAAATCCTGAACTTTTCAAAGAAGAAGCTATGGCTCAAGCTGTAGAAACTCTTACAAGCCGAATTGACAAATTTGGTCTTTCAGAACCAGTTATTCGTCAACAAGGTGATGATAGAATTTACATTGAAATTCCAGGTGCTGCCGAAGCTGATAGCATCAATTCTATCATTATGGGTAGTGCAATTCTTAACTTCCGTCTTGTAGATACTGCTGCAACAAATTCTTTCCTTTCATATTACGCTATGAATCCTGCTAGAACTTTTGCTGCAAATGGTGAATTGATGGATCCTTCTATCATTCCTGCTGATTGTGAAGTTCTTGGACTTTATTCAAAAGATGATTACGGTCTTGACGAAAGAGTAGGCTATCTTGTTGTAAAAAAAGAAGTTGCTCTTGAAGGAAAACATATTAAATCTGCTGAAATCGGTAGCGATTACACAGGTAAACCTCAAGTAAACTTTGTTCTTGATGCAGAAGGTGCTGAAATTTTTGGTGATTTTACAACTGCTCATCAAAAAGAACAACTTGCTATCATTTCTGATAACAAAGTTAAATCTTATGCAACAATTCAAGGTCCTATTACAGGTGGTCGTGTTGCAATCGATGGTTTTGGTCTTGAAGAAGCTCAAAATCTTAAAAAAGTTTTACAAACTGCATGGTTGTCAGTTCCTCTAACAGTAGAAAGCCAACAAGTTATTGGTGCTTCTATGGGTGAACAAGCAATTAAGCAAGGTCTTTCAGCAATCATTTTTGGTTTGGTTGCAGTTATGCTCTTTATGCTTCTTTGGTACAGAGGTGCAGGTATTAACGCTGTTGTAGCACAAATTTTAAACTTATACATTATGTTCAGTATTCTTTCAGCTTTCAACTTGACTTTGTCTTTATCAAGTATCGCTGGTATGATTCTTACTATCGGTATGGCGGTTGACGCAAATGTAGTTGTTTTTGAAAGAATCCGTGATGAACTTAAACTTGGAAAAGGTCGAGCCGCAAGTGTTGCTTCTGGTTTTGACCACGCTTTCTGGGCTGTTATGGACGGAAACATCACAACATTTATCGCAGCTATCTTCCTTTCATTTATTGGAACAGGTTCAATCCAAGGATTTGCTGTGAGCCTTGCAATCGGTGTTGTTTCATCTGTATTTACAGCATTGTTCGTTTCAAGATTGATTTTTGATGTTGGAACAGAAGCTCTTAAGAAAGAAAAAATTAGTATTGGCTGGAGGATTAAATAATGAAAAAAATTATTCGTTTTAGTAAGGCCTTTCTAGCTTGTACAATTCTTTCAGTTCTCATTATTGCTAGCGGAATTTTTGTAGTTGCTACAAAAGGATTTAACTTTGGGCTTGATTTTAGACCTGGTCTTGTAGAAGAAATCAAAATCGCACCAGCAGAAATTGAACTAACTTATGTTGGTTCTGCTAATGTAAATGTACAAGTTTCTTCACAGGCTGTAAATCTTGTTGTAAGTGGACTTGGTGCAGATAATTCAACTTATACTTTCTCATTTGTGGATTATCCAACAGTTGCTGATTTAGCAAATGCTTTTAACACAGTTCCAGAAGTTTCATCAAAACTTTTATCAGATGGAACAAATGCTTCAAGTGGAGTTTTGTTAAATTCAGAAAAAACTTCTTCTCTTTCAAAAGAACCACTTTATCTTCATTTAGTTGATACAAGTGTTGTTTCTGCATCAGTAGATGAAATGAGAGAAATCTTTTCTGTAATTTCTGATTCTCAAGTTAAGAAAATTGGAAATGATGTTGATGATAACTTCCAAATTCGTGTTGGAGATGACGGAACTGATCCTACAATCAGTGAAAAAATTCAAAATCAAATTTCACAAATTTTGTCAGAAAATTTTGGTGCAAATAATTATGTTGTTGTAAAAACAGATTTTATCGCAGCTCAATTTTCAACATCTTTGGTTTCATCTTCTGCAATTCTTGTAATTCTTACTCTCGCTTTGATTTGGGTTTACGCAACAATCCGATTTAAATGGGACTTTGCTCTTGGTGCAGTTTTGGCAATTATCCACGATGCATTGATTATGGTTACATTTATTGCTTGGACACAAATGGAATTTGATTCATTAACTGTTGCTGCTATTTTGACAATTATCGGTTACTCAATTAACGATACTGTTGTTGTTCTTGACCGTGTTCGTGAAAATCTTAAGTTGGTAAAAGTTAAGAGTATTAAAGAACTTCTTGACCTTTCTCAAACTGAAATGATTCGTCGTACAATTATTACAACAGTTACAACTTTGTTAGCTGCAGTTTCATTGTTTGTATTTACAACTGGAAGTATGAAAAACTTTGCTCTCGCATTAATCGTGGGTATGCTTTCTGGTGTTTATTCAACAATTTACATCGCAGGTGCATTTATTGCTCTTGCTCGTCGTAATTGGAAACCATCCGATGAAGAAAAAAAATCTCAAGTTAAAGAACTTAATCTTGAAGACTAATTTTAATTTGTGATAAATTTTAAAGGCCGATTATTTTGTAAATCTTTTGCAAAGTAATCGGTTTTTTTATATTTGTTATTAAGGAACTAATATGCCAAAGTGTAAATTATTCAGTATGATTGATAAAGCAATTTTTGAATACAAGTTAATTGAAGATGGTGATAGAATTTTAATTGGAGCTTCTGGCGGAAAAGATTCAACTGCCTTAATTGAATATTTTGCTTATCGAAAAAAACAAAATCGTGATAATTTTGAATTTAAAGCTTTGCATATTGGTACAGAAATCAGTTCAGCAATTTCAACTGAGCTAATAAAAATGTTTGAATCTTGGAATGTGGATTTTGAAAAAATTGATATTGATGTTCTTGGTAGATTAAAAGAAAATAAAAAAATGAATTGTTGGTGGTGTTCAACTCAAAGGCGAACTGAATTAAATAATTATGCAATAGAAAATGGTTATAATAAAATTGCACTTGGTCATCACTTGGATGATATTTTAGAAACTCTTTTAATGAATGCTTTGAACAAAGGTGAATTTTCTACGATGATTCCTCGATTAAAATACGAAAAATATCCTGTTACAATTATTCGTCCTTTGTGTTTTGCCGATGTAGATTCTATTATCGAACACGCAAAGTTGCACAATTATATTTCTCAAACTTGTACTTGTAACTATCAAGAAAATTCTGGCAGAAAAAAAGCCCGCAGTCGTTTGGAACAACTTACGGGCGGTAATGCTTTAGAAAAACGAAGATTATTTGAAGCTTTGCGAAATATAAAACCAGAATATCTTCCGTAAAAAAATCTCAAAACTTTTATAAAATTTATTTAATTCTATCTTCGATAAATTCTAATTTTAAATCTTTTAATTTTTCAGAAAGTGAAACTTTGTAAATGTGTGGATTTAAAATTCGTTGATATGAAGAGTCGAAAGTTGCAAGTTGTTCTGTTAAAGTTTTTCTTGCCTTTGCAAGTTCTTCTTTGTTGCTTAATCTTTCACAAATTCGTTTTCCATCTTTTAATCTTGGTTTTAAAAGTGATTCAACTTTTGCAGGTTTAAAAGTAAAATGTCTGTAGTCAGTTGAAGGATGATAAAATTTTGATTCAACATTTTCTAAAATTTGTTCATCTTCAAGAGCGAGAATATCTGCTTTTGCCATTCCATCTGCATCGTAAAGTCTGTAAACATTTTTGATTCCAGGGTTTGTTGTTTTTTCTGGATTGTCAGAAAATTTCATTGCAGGTATCATTTTTGAATTTTCAGAATTGCTTCTGGCAGAAAGTTTGTAAACGCCAGTGAGGGATGCTTCGTCTCCACCAGTAACCATGTGAGTTCCAACTCCCCAGGAATTGATTGGCGCATTTTTTGCCATCAGCGTTTCGATAATTTCTTCTGTTAATTCATTTGAAACAGAAATTGTTGCTTGAGAAAATCCTGCTTCGTCTAATTTTTTTCTAACTTCAGTTGAAAGATATTGGATGTCGCCAGAGTCAAGTCTTACACCAAAGTTGTAACCTTGCTCAACAAGTTTTGCTCCAACTTTTATTGCATTGATAATTCCAGAATTTAAAGTGTCGTAAGTATCAATTAAGAAAATTGCTTTGCTTGGATAAATTTTTGCGTAGGCTTCAAATGCTTCAAGTTCAGTAGGGAAGGACATAATCCAAGAGTGTGCCATTGTTCCTAAAACAGGAATGCCAAATTCTTTTCCTGCAAGTGTATTACTTGTTCCACCAGCCATTCCGATAAAGGCGGCGCGAGATGCCATCATTGCACCGTTTGGTCCTTGTGCCCGTCTTAAACCAAATTCCATAATAGAACCTTTTTGGGAAGCTAACCAAACGCGAGTTGATTTTGTTGCAATCAAGGTTTGAAAGTTTATGTGATTTAAAACTAAGCCTTCGATAATTTGTGCTTCGATTAAGTTTGCATGGATTCTGATTAAAGGTTCGTTAGGAAAAACGATAGAACCTTCATCTTGTGCGTAAACATCACCTGTAAATCTAAAATCTTTTAAGTAATCTAAAAATCCTTGTTCAAAAATTCCAACTGATTTTAGATATTCAATATCACTTTCCGAAAAAGTAAATTGTGTTAAAGCGTCAATTAAAGTTTCTAGTCCTGCAAAAACTGCAAATCCGCCTTTAAAAGGGTTTCGTCTAAAAAACATATCAAAAACAGCAGGGCAGTCCATGTTGTTTTTCCAATAACCTTGTGCCATTGTTAATTCGTAAAAGTCAGTAAATAATGCACTTGTTTTGCAATCAAATTTATTCATTTTGGATTTTCCTCCATTTGATTTTTATTTATTATAACTCTATAAATTATTTAGAGCAATATAATTTTTGAGCCTGAAGTTGTTTTTTCAATTTCAATGCTAGATTTAATTCTTGTTTTTAAATCTCCAACATGTGAAATGATTCCGATTTTTCTTGAATCTCGAATTTCATCCAAAATTGAAATTGCTTTTTCTAAAGAATTTTCATCAAGGCTTCCAAATCCTTCGTCGATAAAAAGTGATTCAAGTTGAATGCCACCTTTTTTAGATTGAACTGTATCGCTAATTGCTAATGCTAAGCTGATTGAAGCCATAAAAGTTTCTCCACCAGAAAGTGTGTTACATGGACGAGATTTTCCTGTGAAAGAATCATAAACATCAATGTCTAATCCTTTTGCCCCTCGGTTGCTTTCTTTTTCGGTGTTGACTTTCATAATGTATCTTCCATCAGAAATTTTTGAAAGTCGTTTGTTTGCAAATAAAATAATTTCTTGCAAATACATTTCTAAAATCCAAGATGTTATATCAATTTTTTTTGGATTGTCGCCAGATAAGAGTTTGTAAAGTTTTTTGTAGTCAGTAAGTTTTTCAAAAATTTCTTTTCTTTGTTTTTCTGTTTGTTCATAATCTGTTTTTGATTTTGTAAGTTCAGAAATTTTTTCTGTAATTTTTTTATTTTCTAAATTTAAATTTGTTATTTCAATTTTTAAATTATCTCTTAGTGTTTTGTATTGATTTTGTTTTTCAAGTAAAGTTTCTTTTGGTGAAGTAAAAGAATTTTCTTTTTCGTTAAGTAATGTTTCTGTTTTTTCTTTTTCTTTTGTCCATTGTTCAATTTGATTTTCTAATGTGATAAGTTTATCTTCTTCTAAATAATTTTCTTTTATTTCTTGTGTGTTTGAAAAATCTGTTTTGATAATTTTTTCATTTAAAATATTTTTTTCGTTTTCTAATTCAGTTTTGTAGGTTTGTAAATTTGTTGATAATAAAATTTTCTTTTCTTGTTGTGCTGATAAATCAACTGAGTTTTGTTTTTGTTCGTCATAAAAATCTTTTACAAGTTTAGAAAAATTTTCTAAATTATTTTTTGTGTTAGAAAATTCTGAATTTAAATTTTGTTCAATTTCTAAAATATTTGATAAATCGATTTTTTGATTTGTAAAATATTTTGATAAAGTTTCAATTTGATTTTTAATTCTATCTTCAAAAAGTTTTTTATCTTGTGTGAGTAAATTTATTTTGTTTGAAATTTTTTCGTTTTCATTTTTTGTTTGTTCTAATTTTTTTTCTTCTTCTTGAATTTTTGTTTCAAGGTTTTCTAAAGTTTTGATTAAGTTATTTTTGTGATTTATCTCGTCTAAAATTTCTTCGCTTGTTTGTGTAATTGATAAATCAATTTTATTTTTTAAGTTCGATAAAATTCCTTCTGAGATATTTCTTTCTCGTTGCACTTCAAAATATTTTTTTTCTGTTTCGTTAAGTAAAGTTTCTTGAAGTTTTAAATTTTCTTGTTTGGAAAAATCATTTTCATTTTTCTTTGCAAGGTTTGGATGTAGAGTAGAACCACAAACTGGACATGGAGATTTTTCTTTAAGGTTACAGGCAAGAGTGTGAGCAAGTTCATTTAATTTTTCTGTTTCTATTTCTTGTTTTAAATTTTCAATTACAAGTTTTTGTTTTTTCAAAATTTCATTTAGTTTTTCTTCTTTAATTTTATTTTCTAAATCTTTTTTTTCTTCTTCTAAATAATTTTTATTATTCAAAACAATTTCTGATTTTTTATTTAATTCAAAAATTTCTTTTTGTAAAATTTCTTTTTGATTAAGTTTTGATTTGTTTTCTGTTAAAAAAGTTTTTATTTGATCAATAATTTTTTCTGAACTTAAAAAATCTTTTGTAATATTTTCAATTTGAATATTTGTATTTTCTAAATTATTTTTATTTTCACTTAATGAATTTAAAACAGAAAATGATTCTTGT
>JAZRJV010000038.1:0-129737 GCA_045645985.1 Treponemataceae bacterium | reverse complement strand
TTTTAGTATTTATAATTTACAGATAAATTAAAATTAAATTGTTTTGCAGGATAATAAGAATCGTAAGCTAAATATTCTGGATAAGAAACATTTAAGATATTATTAAATCTTGCAATAACTGATAAACTGTTGTTAAGTTGTGAAGGAGTATATTTTAAAGTTGCTCCTAATAAATTTACCGCAGGAATCTTTGTTAAACTATTTGAATAATCATTGCCCTGAAATTGTGAACTTGTAAATTTGTAATCAACAATAATTGAAAAATCAAATGGTAAAATGAATTCAACTTCTGAATAAGTTAAAAGTTTTGCATTTAACGGAATTTGTTTGTTAATATTTTCACCTTCTGCAAAAACTGCGTGAATGTAACTTACTGAAGATTTTAATTTTAAGAAATCAACTGGATTATAATTTACAGATAATGTTCCACCAATTCTTTTGGTTTTTACTAAGTTTTCATTTTTCCAAGTGATTGATGAATATGCAATTTCATCTTTCATTCCCATATAGAAAAAGTTAGCTTTTGTTGACAATAAATTATTTAATTTAAAATTTGTTCCAATTTCAGCATTAAAACCTTTTTCTGGATTTAAATCTTCATTAAAGTCTGCATAATGATATCCATAAAAATATGTTAAAGAAGTTTTTTCATCAACAAACGGAAGTCTAAATAGAGTTGTGTATTTTGAATACACAGAAAAATTATCTGTAAATAAATATGTTGCGCCAAAACTGTAATCAAAAGATTTGTAAATTTGTTCTTTATGAAAATCTACAATCTCTTTTGTTGCTTTAATTGGTACAAATGTGTATCTTGCACTTGTAGTAAAAATTAAATTGAATGGAAATTCAAATGATAAATTTACAAATGGAGAATTTTCAATTTGGATAATGTTATATGCATTGATTTCATTTTGTCTTTCAATATCAGAATACGAATTTCCAAAATAATTTGTGAATGCAAAATCATATCCAACAAAAGATTTGAATTTTACATCTGATAAATCACTTTCAAAAGAAAGTTTTGGTTTTGATTCAACTAAGTGAAATTTATAATTGCTGTATCCGTAATTATCATATCCTCTTTTTGTTAAATTGTAACTTGTAGGAATTTCAAATTTTATTGAATCAGTAATTTCAAAAGAAGAATTTAATCCAGTTGAGATTATAGAAAAACTTCCTTTGTCTTTACTTGATTTAGAAAGTGAATTTGCTTGAGTTGGATTTTCTAAAAATTCTTTTTCTGTTAATGGTCCTGGTAAATCAAAATTTCCTGCAGAATAATTTACAAAAGGAACAAAATTTAAATTTGAATTTGGTTTAATAAATGATTTTAAATTTGCATTCCAATTTTTTGAAGTGTTGTAATCTCTGTATCCTTCTGATTGTGTGTAGTCCCCAGAAAAATTTATTCCAAACTTTTCTTCTCCATAACCAATTTGTGCATTTGTTGAAATTGTGTTATAACTTCCGTAAGAAAAATTTACATCAGCAGTTACACCATCAGTATTTTCTTTGGTGATAATATTTATAACTCCACCAACTGCACCTGAACCATAAAGAGAAGAATCGCCTCCATCTAGAATTTCAATTTTTTCAATTTGTGATAATGGAATTGAAAGTAGATTGTGGGGAGTCATATCAGGATTGTTTAATCTTCTTCCATCAAGTAAAACTACAACTTGTGCAAAAGGATTGTCACCTGATGATCCACGCATTTTAATAATTGATGTTGAGTTTCCGTTTGTGCCTTCTGAAATTTGAACATTAGTTGCGGATTGCAAAATTTCTGTTAAAGTAGTTTTTCCAGATTTTACAATTTCCTCTGAAGTTATGATTGTTACATTTCCGTTTGATTTTAATTCTTCGGTTTCAGTACGATTTGCTGTAACAACATAAGTTTTTTCGCTTGTTGTTTCTGTAGCAAATAAAAAATTTGATGCTACTAAAACAACAACTAGAATAAGAAAAATCTTATTCTTTAAAAATGAGATAGTTGACATACATTCCTCCTCGGGTTTGTATTGATGTTAGATTTACAAGTCGTCTCCTGGCTTACGCTAATTGCAAAATCTTCCTTCTCGGAATTTTCCAATGGATTTAGATTTCTAAAGCGTTACAGTGGCGGGACCGCTTAGGATTTTCACCTAATTCCGTTACTTGCAAATATATTTATATCAAAAAAAAAATTTTTATCCAAGTGCGATATCTAAAATCATCATCAAAACAAAACCTATTGCAAAACTTATCACTCCTAAATTTGAATGTTTGCCTTCATGCAAGTCTGGGATGAGTTCTTCTACAACAACATAAACCATAGCACCTGCTGCAAAAGATAATAGGTATGGCAAAATTGGAAGTACAAGTGAAGTTAATAAAATTGTAATTATTGAGGCAATAGGTTCTACGATTCCAGATAATGAACCATACAAAAATGATTTTCTTCTTGACATTCCTGCTGTTCGTAAGGGAGTTGAAATTACAGCACCTTCTGGTGCGTTTTGAATTGCAATACCAACTGCTAAACTGATTAGTGCAGCCAAAGAAATTTGTTGGGTTCCTGCAACAACACTTGCGTAAACAACTCCCACAGCCATTCCTTCAGGAATATTGTGAAGAGTTACCGCTAAAATCAACATCGTAGATTTTTTGAAATTTGATTTTGGTCCTTCAGGTTTTTCTTCGTTGTTATGTAGATGTGGAATTATCAAATCCAAAAGTAACAAAAAGAAAATTCCTAAAAGAAATCCAACTGATGCAGGAATCCAAGAAATGTTTCCATTTTCTTCTGCTATCGAAATTGAAGGAAGAAGTAAAGACCAAACTGATGCGGCAACCATTACACCTGATGCAAATCCTAATAAAGTTTTTTGTAGGTGAGAGTTAATTTCTTTTTTGATGAAGAAAACTAAAGCTGAACCTAAAACTGTTCCAAGTAAAGGAATAAATAAAACATAAAAAATTGAATCCATAATTTCTTCCTATAAAATAAAGTTTAAGTTGTAAAAATCTTTTGTGCGAATTTTATTGTGTCTAAAGCATCTTTACCGTAAAAATCTGCGCCAATCATATCAGCATATTCTTGAGTTAAAACTGCTCCTCCTACACAAACTTTACAATCTGGACATTTGTCTTTTAAAAGTTTTATTGTTTCTTCCATGGCAGGAACAGTTGTTGTCATCAATGCACTTAGTCCAACAAATTTAATATTTTTTTCAACACAAATATTTACAATTTCTTGTGGCTCAACATCTTTTCCTAAATCGTAAACTTTGAAACTGTAATTTTCTAAAAGAACTTTTACGATATTTTTTCCAATATCGTGAATATCACCTTTTACAGTTGCAATGACAACTTCACCTTTAGGTTCTTCTTTTTTACCAGATTGAATTAAATTATCTTTGATAATTGAAAAACCTGCTTTTACTGATTCTGCACTCATCAACAATTGTGGAAGATAAATCTTTTTCTGTTCAAATGCTTTACCAACAATATCAAGTGCTGGAATTAAATGTTCGTTGATAATTTCAATTTCAGTTTTTGTTTGTAACAATTCTTTTGTTTTTAAAATTGTTTGTTCTTTTAGTCCTTTTATAATTGCGTATTCAATTGAATCACTTTGATAAGTTGAATTTTGCAAACTAGAATTATTTGTTTGTAAATTTTGTTGTGTAGAAACTTGTTGAGAAATATTTTGTTGAAGGACTGTTTGTTGCTGTAAAATATTTTCTGCAAAATTTATGTATTTTGCACATTGACTATCTTTTCCAGATAAAGTGCAAAAGCAATTATATGCTTTCATTATTTCAGTTGAGTTTGGATTCATAATTGCACATGAAAGTCCATTTGTTAACGCCATTGTAAAAAATGAAGAAGTTAAAATCTCTCGTTGAGGTAATCCAAAAGAAATGTTTGAAATCCCAAGAATTGTTTTTGCATTAAATTCTTCTGTTAAAATTTTTACACATTTTAAAGTTTCAATTCCTGCTTTATCATCAGAACTTACTGCCATTGTCAATGGGTCAAAAATGATTTCATTTTTATCAATTCCAAATTTTTGTGCTGTGTCTAAAATTTTTTTTGCAATTTCAATTCTTCCTTCTGCAGTTTCTGGAATTCCTGTTTCATCTAAAGTTAATGCCACAACAGTTCCTCCATATTTTTTTACTAAAGGAAAAATTTGTTCCATTACTTCTTGTTTTCCATTTACAGAATTTATCAAAGCTTTACCATTGTAAAATCGTAATGCCTGTTTCATTGTTTCAGGATTAGAAGTGTCAATTTGTAAAGGTAAGTCTGTAACTGATTGTAATTCTTTAATTACATCAATCATCATTTTGGTTTCATCAATTTCTGGAAGTCCCACATTTACATCTAAAATATGACATTCATTTTCTTCTTGTTTAATTCCTTCTTGTAAAATATATTGAATGTCATTTTCCCGTAATGCTTGTTTAAATCTTTTTTTTCCAGTTGGATTTATTCTTTCCCCGATTAAAGCAGGGATTTCTTCTTTTCCAATTTTTACAACTTTTGTATTTGAACAAATTTTTATTGAATTGTTTTTTTCTTTTGTATTTTGATTTATAAAAAAATCAATTTTATTTTTGTTGATTAAATTTTTTTCGTAAATTTTTTTTACAAGTAATTTGATATGTTCTGGAGTTGTTCCACAACATCCACCAACAATTGAAACTCCATTTGAAATAAAATCACTTACGATATTTGCAAATTGTTCTGGACTAATATCGTAAACAGTTTTTCCATTTTCACTTCTTGGAAGTCCTGCGTTTGGATTTACGATGATTGGTAGGTTTGTGTTTTCTGTAAAGTCTTTAATAAATTCTTTCATTTGAATTGGTCCAAGACTACAATTCATTCCAAGTGCATCAACGCCAAGTCCTTCTAAAATTGTTGTCATTGTTTCGATGTTTGTTCCTGTTAAACTTCTTGCCGATTCATCGTAGACTGTTGTAACAAATATTGGCACATCAAATTCACTTCCTAAATTTTCAATCACTTCTTTACAAGCAATAATTCCAGCTTTTGCTTCGTAGCAATCATTCATTGTTTCAATTAAAATTAAATCGGCTCCATTTTGTAAACCGATTTTAATTGTTTCAGAAAATAAATTTACTGCTTCATTAAAAGATAAATCTCCAAGTGGTTCAAGTAATTTTCCCAGTGGACCAATATCAAGTGCAATTAAATGTGGTGAATTTTTAAATTCAGAATTTAATGAAGCATCTTCAATTAGTTGTCTTGCTTTTTTTGCATTGTTCAAGGCACTTGATACAATTTCTTCTAAAGAAAATTCTGTTTCTTTAAATTTATTTTTGTTTGCACCAAAGGTATTCGTTTTGATAATATTTGCACCTGCTAAAAAATATTCGTAATGAAGTTGAATAATTTTATCAGGATTTGTGATGTTCCAAATTTCAGGAAGTTCACCAGGTTGTAATCCTAAAGATTGTAAAACGCTTCCGGTTCCTCCATCAAAAAATAATGTTTTATTTTTAATAAGGTTTAAGATTTCATTTTTATTCATTTTAGTTTTCCTCTTCTTTTTCTAAACCGATAAAAGCTGTTATTGATTTTTCTGGAGCCATAATAAAACTGTCCATGAGAGTAAGTCCGATTTTTTGAGTACAATTAAGTAATCTAAAAAATATATTTTGATTTAACAAAGATAAATCTCCATATCCTGGACTAAATCTTGGATGAGTTTTATAGCCAATTTGTTTTGCTTCATTATTTATAAGTTCGTTTAATTTATCTGCATAAGATTCAACTAACATTGAACCAGTTGCTTGTAAAATTGTTGCAAGTGCTGGATTTATTTTTGAATATTTTTTGATTAGTAAATCAGCGCCACTTCCGATTGTGATTGCAAAAATAATTACACTTTCACAATTGGATAAATTTTTTGAAAGGTCTTTACTTTGAATACTTGCGTCTGCAAACTTAATTATATTTTCTGATTTTTCTTTTTCGGAAGAAGTGATAAGAAATTTTTGATAAACACCTTGTGGCTGAATATTTTTTTTCATCATCAAAATACTTTCTTGAATCATTTGCATTTCAATACTTGATTCTGTAAGTTCATTAATTTTTGAAAGAGGATAACCTAAATATCTAAAAATTTCATTTGTTTTGATTTGTAAATCTTCAAAAGAAATTCTATGATGAATAATTTCATTGTTTTTCAAAAAAGTTAATCCTCCTTTATATAAATTCGATTTTATCTTTTAAAACAAAAAAATCAGATGAAAACTCTTAAAAAAGAATCTTCATCTGACATAATAATCTTTTATCGATATAATTTCAATTATAAGTGTAAGATTTGTAATTTATTGATTATTCAATCATGCTTAAAATTACACTTTTAGGTTGTGCTCCAACCATTTGTTTTACGGGTTTTCCATTTTCAAAAAGAATTAGAGTTGGAATACTCATTACTGCAAACTGAGTTGCAAGTTCACTTTCTTCATCAACATTTACTTTTCCAACTTTTACCTTGTCTGTTTCCTTTGCAATTTCGTCTATTACTGGACTTAACATTCTGCATGGTCCACACCAACTAGCCCAAAAGTCCACAAGAACCTTTTTGTCAGATTTTAAAACTTCTTGTTCAAAGTTATCTTTAGTTATTGTTAACATAAAATTCCCTCCATGTAATTTATTCTCTTATTTAAATATAATACAGTATTTTATATTTGACTAGTTTAAATTTTTGAATTTGCAATGCAAAATTTTATGAATTATGTTTATATCAAGTTTGTGTTACAAACTAATTTTTTTACAAAGAGGTAAAGGATGAAAAACTATGTTAAACATAGTATACTAGGAGTGCTTATGTTTTTTGCGGTTACAAGTTTTCTTTCTTGTGGAACAAAATTGCAGAATGCTTCAGGAGTTACAAATTTTGATGTAAGTAAATATCTTGGCAAATGGTATGAAATTGCAAGATATGATTCTTGGTTTGAAAAAGATATGGATAAAACTCAAGCTTTTTATTCATTAAATGAAGATGGTTCGGTTCGTGTAGAAAATAGCGGATATGATGTTACAAAAGGAAAATGGAAAACTTCCATTGGAAAAGCAAAGTTTCGTGGTGCAAAAGATGTTGGAGAATTAAAAGTTTCTTTCTTTGGTCCTTTCTATGGAGACTACACAATTTTAGCTTTAGATTCTGAATATACATATTCTTTGGTTTCAGGTGGAACTACAGATTATCTTTGGATTTTAAGTCGTACAAAAACTATTCCAGAAGATGTTAAGACAAAATTTTTAGACATTGCAAGAAGCTACGGATATGATGTATCTAAATTGTATTGGGTAAATCAAAATAACTAATAAATTTTTCTAAATAAAAAAAGCGACAACTGAAGAAATTAAAAAATACTTCATTTGTCGCTTTGTCATTTTATGCAAAAATTAATTTACAAAAAATTTATTAAAAATATAAATCTCTGTTTCCTTTACAAATATTATCATAAGATTTTATAAAAGAATCAAAAATTGGCTGAGAGAAATCTTTAGGAACACGATTTTTGATTTCTAAAATTTCTTTATTGATAATTTCCATTCCGATTTTTCTAGTTTCTTCAGAAGCAAAATCTTCAAGCCATTCTTGGAAAGTTAAAACTGCATTTAATTTACAGAAACAACCTTCTTGTCCGCTTTTCAAAAGTCCCATAATTTTTTTACCAGTTCTACCACAACGGTATCCTGCGGTACAGAATGAAACGATGTGTCCTGTTTCTGCAAGTTCTCTAATAATTGCATCAAGGCTTCGTGTGTCGCCAAGTTCAAATTGGGCTTTATCTAAAAGTTGTTCATCTTTACCAAGTTTTCCAGCTTTGTATGCTGATGAATAAGCACCAATTCCGATACGAGAATCTGCATCTCGCTGTGTGATAATATCGATAAGTGATTTTATCATTTCAGGTTTTTCACGATTTGTAACGATAAGTCCAGCATAAGGAATTGCAACTCGCAAAACTGCAACGATGTATCTAAAATCTTCGTCGCTTACCCAGTTTTTGATAAATGAAAAATCTGTACCAATAGCAGGTTCCAAACGAGGAACTGAAATTGTATGTGGACCAAGTCCAAATCGTTTTTCCAAATCTCGAGCATGAGCAACCATTCCCATTACATCAAACTTCCAATCTGCAAGACCAAACAAAGTTCCGATTGCAACATCATCAATTCCCGCTTCCATTGCACGATGAAGAGAGTAGAGTCGCCAACCGTAATTTCCTTTTAAAGTGTTTGCTGGATGCATTTGTCGATAAATTTCGTGGTCGTAAGTTTCTTGGAAAACCTGAAAAGTTCCGATTCCAGAATTATAAAGTTTTTTCATGTCGGCAATTGACATTGGAGCGGCATTTACATTTACTCGTCGAATTTCACCAACACCGTTACGAACTTTATCGTGAACTGAATAAACTGTTTTCATTGTATCGGCGATATAATCAACTGCTGAATCAGGATGTTCACCAAAAACAATTACAAGTCGTTTATGACCAATTTTAGATGCTAAAACATGAGTTTCTGCTTCAACTTCTTCTTGGGATAAAACTCGGCGAACTTGCATTCCGTTGTCTTCTCGGAAGCCACAATATCTACAACCGTTTACGCATTTGCTACTTAAATACAAAGGTGCAAAAGTTACGATTCTGTTATCGTAAACTTGTTTTTTGATTTCTTCGGCAGCCTGAAAAACTTCCTGCCGTAAATCTGGATCAGTTACATTTACCAAAGCCGCAACATCTGCATCATCCATAAGATTGATTTCGTGTGCCTTTTCTAAAATTCCGCGGATTCTTTCTTTTGAAACTTTTTGATTGTCGTTAAGTGTTTGTTTAATTTTTGCATCGTCAATAAAATCGTGATTATTTTCAAGATATTTATCGATTTCTTCTTGTTTTATTTGATTTTTAACCCAGTCTGAAACTGAAGATATTTTTTCACCTGAGCAAGTTTTTATAGTTTCCATATTTTTAATATATACGAAAATTTACATTAAGAAAATATAAAAAACTTAAGAAAAATTTGATTTTTTAGATTTATGTATTATAATTAAAGTAAAGAAATATAAAAACTTTTCCTGAATTAAGCGTAGAAGTTTTTATCTAAGGTTTGCGTTGCAAACTTCTCTTTTTATTGGAGGATAATATGAAATATGTATGTACTTTATGCGGTTATGTTTATGATGATGAAGTAGAAGAAATTCCATTCAAAGATTTACCAGAAGATTGGATTTGTCCACTTTGCGGTGCTTCAAAATCTGAATTTGTTCCACAATAAATTGTAACCAACTTCCTTGGCGATTGTTTATTTTATGTAAACAAAAAAAGCGAAGCACCATTTGTGCGTAGCTTTTCATAAAAACTACTACAAAAATACAACTCCTCGTAGGGTCTATCTAGCAAGTTTTGTTAGATAGACCTTTTTTTGTTTTGTGGAGTTAGTTCAACGATAATTTTATCAAATATGATTTTTCAGCTGGAACTTTTAAATGCAAGTTTCCGTTTTTTATTTCTCCATCAAGTGAATTTCCTAAAACATCTTTTTCTGGAAGTTTCATTGTGGCAAAATCACTTCCAAAAATATCAACTGGCAAAATCACTTGGCTTTCATTTTTGTCAGAAGAACAAACTGTGAGGTAAACTTCTTCTGGTGTAAATCTTGCAAAGGCGAAAACATAGCCTTCGTCCCAAAGAACTTTGAAACCTCCGTCAGCAAAAGCTGGTGAAGTTGTTTTTATTTTTATGAGATTTGAATACATCTTGTAAGCATCAGTTGATTCAATATCTTTTTTCCAAGGCATTGGATAGCGACATCCTTCCATAGCAGGAGCTGTTCCGTCGATTTCGGCTTCATCACCATAATAAAGATTTGCACAACCAGGGAGAGTGAAGTTCATAATCACAGCACCAATATATGCATCTTTTGAAACTTCAGGATTATTATGAAGACGAGGATAATCATGACTGCCTAAAAGGTTAAATTGAACTTGTCTAATTGCAAATGGAAGTCTATTCAAAAATCCGCAAATTCTTCCAGATAAATCTTTTGCTGTCATTTTGTATTTGATATTTCTAAGTTCATCTTTTCGCATATTTAAAATATCATTTTCACCAAAGAATTGTCGGATAGGGCGTAATGAACCAATATAATTCATTGCAGAATCCCATTCATCACCATTTAAGAAATCTGTACAATCACTCCAGTCTTCTGCCAAAATGTAGGCTTGTGGATTTTCTTCTTTGATGCTTTTTCTAATTTCTGGCCAAACTTGGTGATGTAGTTGAAGTTCATTATTTCTTGCCATTGTATCTGCAACATCAAATCGCCATCCATCTGTGCAGTAAGGTTCTTTTAACCATTTTTTTACAAGAGAATCAGAATCTCTGTAAAGACGATTTCGTAATTTTTCTGAAGTATAATTTAATGTTGGCAAAGTTGTAACATCAAACCAAGCCTTGTAAGAATTATCATCTTTGAAAAAATAAAATTCTCTTTCTGGTGAATCTGGATTATTAAAAGCACCTTGTGTTTTAGGAAAGAAAGTTCCGTCACGATTAAACCATTTACAAGCAATTCCTGTGTGATTTATTGAAACATCAAGAATGATTTTCATTCCGTTTTTGTGAAGTTCTGTACAAAGTTCTGCTAAGGCTTTATCACCACCAAAATGTGGATCAACTTGGAAATAATCAAGACAATCGTATTTATGAACAGTTGCTCCGTAAAAAATTGGATTTAAGTAAAGGGCTGTAACTCCAAGTTTTTTTAAGTAAGGGATTTTTTGTTTTATTCCTTCTAGGTCGCCACCGTAAAAATCTAAACAATGGGCTTTTTCGTAAGGCTCTGGAACTGAATCCCATTCTTTAACTTGCTTTGCAGGATAACCATCAAAAATATATTCGTTATCTTTTACATCATTATCTGGATTTCCGTTGCAAAATCTATCTGGAAAAATTTGATAGAATACAGCATTTTTTACCCATTCTGGTTGCTGATAATCTGTTAAAATTCTAAAATCGTAGGCTTCATTTTGTGTGTAAGTTGTAATTCCATTTTCGGAATAATAATAGACACAATCTTTTGTACCTAAATAAAATTGATATCTAAGTTCTTTTTCAAAAACTTGAACAGAAGTTTCGTATCGGATTAAACCCTTTGCTGTGTTTTTAGAAATAATTTTTTCATCAGTAACTTTTTCCATTTTAAATAAATATTCAACACCATTTAATTTTGTTTTTAAGAAAACTGATGTTACTGGCGAATCTTCTTGTAATTGCAAAGCAATAGTAATTTTTTCACCTTTTTTAGGAAGTGGATTACTAACAAACCATTTTGATCCGTCACTGTAGACGCTTTTTAACCAATTATTATTCATCATATAAAAATGATAACATTATATTAAAAATTTAACAATAAAAATATAAAGTTTGCTTTATTTATAATTGTGGTGTAAAATGTAAGTTAAAGTAGAATAAAAGAGGATTTTATGAAAACAATCAACCAAAAAACACGATTGATACTTTTTGTTACATCTTGTATTGTTTTGATTTGCATTTGTCTTACATATTTTGCAATTTATTCCATGAAAAAAAATGCAGAAAATATTTTTAATCAACAAGGTTTTTCTATAATTGAAAAATCTAAAAGTTATATTGATGGAGATAAATTTGAGTCTTTTTCAAAAAACTATTATGACCTAAATGATTTTTATTACGAAACTTACAATAATCTTTTTACCTTAAAAAATAATTCAGACTGTTCATATATTTACACATTGATTCCTTATCAAAATTCTAATTTTAAATATGTAATTGATGCTAGTGATGTTTTAACAAGTGAAGATTTAGAAACTCCGGGAACTATTGTTGATGTTTCTGAAGATTATGAAATTATCCAAAACTGTATTAGAGAAAAAAAAGACATTGCAACAAAAATGTATTATACAGAAGAGTGGGGATGGATTATCACTTTTTATGGACCAATTTTAAATTCAAAAGATTCTGTGGTTGGAATTGTTGCTTGTGATTTTTTAGTGTTTGATTTTCTTTCTGAAATAAAAAAAGTTCAGACAATAATGATTTGCCTTGGAGTTTTCTTTTTATTAGTTTTTTCTATTTTTTCTTTTCTTTATCTATCTTCATTTTTCAAAAAACTTAAAACTGTTACAGACGCAATGAAAGAAATTGCTGATGGCGAAACTGATTTAACTGCAAGACTTGAATCTAAAACTGAAGATGAGTTAGGTGAATTATCAATCGCATGTAATTCTGTAATTGAAAAATTACAAAGAATGATTTCGTTAGTAAAATCTTCTTTAGTTACTTTGTCAGATAAAAGTGAAAATCTTTTCGCAAATAGTGAAACGACTGTTTCACAAATTGATACAATAAAAGAAGAAGTTGATAGAATTGATAATCAAGCTGATAAGCAAAATATTTTAACTATGCAAGCTTCTGGTAATATTAGCAATCTTAGAGAAAAAATAAATTCTCTTACTTCAAATTTAAATAATCAAACTTCTGCAATTAGAGAGTCATCAAGTTCTATTCAAGAAATTACTTCTAACATTGAATCAATTTCTCGTAGTGTTAATATGATGGCAGAAGATTACGAAAAAATTGTAACTGAAACAAAAGAGGGAATTCGTTTACAAAATCTTGTTAGAGAAAAAGTAAATGAAGTTGAAGAAGAAGCAAATAACTTACAAGAAGCAAATGTAACAATTACTAATATTGCGGCGCAAACTAATTTACTTGCAATGAATGCATCTATCGAAGCGGCTCATGCAGGAAAAGCTGGTGCGGGATTTAGTGTTGTTGCAGGTGAAATTAAAGCCTTGGCAGAAACTTCAAATAAACAAACAGAGGCAATAAAAGAACTTTTACAAAAAGTAAATCATTCCATTCAAGGAATTGCGGATGCATCAAAAGTTTCTGAACAAACATTTAATTCTTTGGGTGAAAGAATTATCCTGATGGAAAATGTTTTGCAAGAAATTCAAGATGGAATAAATGAACAGAGTATTGGTTCTCGACATGTTATGGAAATGGTTGATGTGATAAATAATTCTGCTCAGTCAATTATGCGCGATTCAGAAGAAATGAATGAAAATGGAGAATCTGTTTTTAAAAATATGTTGTCTTTAGGAAAGTCTTCTGATGATATTCTAAAAAATACGCACTTAATGGTTTCTTCTTTGGATGAAATAAAAACTTGTGCAAAAAACGCTTCTGAATCTGCAACACAAAATTTATCTTTAACAGAAAATTTAAATAATTTAGTTGCAGGTTATAAAACAGAATAAATTTTTATCAAGCAATATTTTTAGAACACAAAAAAAGAGTTGCCAATTACGACAACTCTTTTTTCGTTCGTCATGCTGAACTTTTCATTCATAATTTCGAACTTTTCATTCGTCATGCTGAACTTGATTCAGCATCTTTGTAGTGCATAGATTCCGAACTATTACATACTACGCAATTAGTTCGGAATGAAATTTTGTTTGCTAAAACTTCTTTTCCATCAAATAATCTGCCAAGGCTTCATATGCTGGAATTGAAACTGGGTCGATGTATTTATTTGAAGAAAGTGGATTTGAGGCAAATCTTACAATTACCATTTCTGCAATTGGATCAATGTAAATTGCTTGACCATGAACACCACGAGCCATAAAAGCTTTGTGATCATTATTTGTTATCCACCAAAAGTTATGATAACTCCAACCTTTTAATAAAGGATATTCTCCACCCTTTGCAAAAAGTTCTGGATCACCACCTCTCGAAATTTCATCAGTTGCTTTCTTTGATAAAATTTCGTATCTTCCAAGTTTACCATTGTTACGAACCATTTCACCAAAAGTTGCCATATCTGTTAAGTTCAAACTAAAACCACCACCAGCATAAGCAATTCCTGCTGGATCTACTAAATAGTATCCATCGTACTTTGCACCCATTGGAATCCAAATTTTTTCAGAAATCAATTCTGTGATACTTTTGTTTGTAACTTTAGAAACAACCCAGCCCATAACTTCTGTGTTTACAGTTTTGTATTCAAACATTTCACCATGTTCTTGTCCAGGTTTCTTTTTTAAAGTCATAAGATAATCGTAGTAGTCGTAAGGTCCAGTATAATTATCTGGGCGGAAAGGATTTCCTGATTCTGCATATTGCCAAACACCAGCATTTGGATCAGTGTAATCTTCTGTATAATCAAGTGAAGTTGTCATATCTAAAACTTGCTGAACTGTTGCATCACCAAAAGCAGATTCAGTTAATTCTGGAACATAATATGAAACAAATTTATTTGGATCGATTTGACCTTCTGCAATTAAGATAGAAGCCAAAGTTCCTGTAAAAGATTTACTTACTGACATTGCTGCGTGTATTCCATCTGGAGTTAAACCTGCAGGATAAGTTTCGTAAACGATTTTACCTTTGTGCAAAACAATAATTCCGTCTGTGTAGTTTGCGTCCAAAGATTCTTTCCAAGTCATCTTTTCAGTTTGTCCCCATGGGATGAAAGTTACTTCATCAATTTTTTCGTCAAGTTTAGTTCTAAAAGAATGATAATCTTCTTTTGCGGAACCAACTTTTCTAGAAGGAAAAAATTCACGCATGTGGTTTACGCTATATCTCAATCCCGGAAAGTCGAAGAAAGAGCCTGTTTTTGCAGAAAGAATTTTATCTTGTGGTGGTGGAAATCCTTGCATCCATCCAAGTTTATTTGGATTTGATTCTTCTGCATTCAAAGTTGTTTGAGTGTTATTATTGGATTGTGTAGCTTCAGAATTATCTGAACTTTGTGCAATTAATGATACCATACAAACCGCCATAATTAATATTGTTGAAAATTTCTTCATTTCAACCTCCTACCTAAAGAATAATTCACAGAAAATTCTTTTTCAAATTTAATTTTGCAAGTTGACAAAAAAAAATTACTTTGTTATATTGTGTATATCAAATATGCACAATATGTGTATGTTATTTTTTGGGAGTATTGATAAAAACTTCTCCTAAAATAGCGTCGAAGTTTTTATCTAAAGTTTGCGTTGCAAACTTTCTTATCAACTGCTGTTTTTCACTTCGTTGCAAAACAGTGTAAAAAATCAATTCCAAAACTGAAGTTTTGTTCATTGATTTTTTAGGAGTATTGATAAAAACTTCTCCTAAAATAGCGTCGAAGTTTTTATCTAAAGTTTGCGTTGCAAACTTTCTTATCAACTACTGTTTTTCACTTCGTTGCAAAACAGCGTAAAAAATCAATTCCAAAACCGAAGTTTTGTTCATTGATTTTTTGGGAGGAAAAATGTATTTACTAGAAGTTGAAAATTTGTGTAAGACTTATCCTAGTTTTTCTTTGCAAGATGTAAGTTTTAAAATTGAGGAAGGATACATCATGGGATTCATTGGTCGTAACGGTGCAGGAAAAACTACAACGTTAAAATCAATGTTGAATTTTGTAAAAGCTGATAAAGGAAAAAGTATCATAAATGGATTTGATATTTCTACAAATGAAATTGATGTAAAAAAATCTATCGGCTTTGTTTCTGGAACAGATGGATTTTATCAAACAACAAAAATAAAAACGATAACAAATGTAACAAAAAAATTTTTTGATAATTGGAACGAAGAACTTTACAGAAAACTTTTATCAACATTTAATCTTGATGAAAATAAAAAAATAAAAGAACTTTCTGCAGGAATGAAAATTAAATATCAAATTGCTTTAGCAATGAGTCATGATGCAAAATTATTGATTCTTGATGAACCTACAAGTGGACTAGATCCAGTTTCTAGAGATGAATTAATTATGTTGTTTAGAGATTATATCAGCGATGGTAAACATTCAATTTTATTTTCTACACACATAACATCTGATTTAGAAAAATGTGCTGACTATATCACTTATATTAAAGACGGAAAAATTATTAAGTCTTCTGATGTTTGCACTTTTAAAGATGACTACATTTTAGTTTCTGGTGAAAAAGAAAAATTATCTGAAGAATTAAAAAATTCTTTAATTGGTTTGTACGAACATAATTTTGGTTTTGAAGGTTTGTTAGAAAAAGATAAAAGTGAACTTGCAAAAGATTTACAAATTACAAAACCAAGTCTTGAAGAAATTATGGTACATATTGAAAGACAAGATTCTAAATTATTCTAGTACGAGGAGAAATAAGAAATGAAAAATTTATTATTAAAAGAATTTAAATTATGCTTTCTTCCAATCAATTATATTTTTTTAATCTTTGCTGTAATGTTGATAATTCCAAATTATCCATGTTATGTAAGTTTTTTTTATTTGTTGTTAAACACATTTTGGATTTTCAAAAATGGAGATTTAAACAAAGACTTACAATATTCACTAATTCTTCCAATTAGAAAAAGCGATATTGTAAAAGCCCGAATTATGAGTGTTGCAATTTATGAAATTGTATTTTTCATTTTATCAATTCCATTTGCAATATTAAATCATAAGTTAGTTCCACAAGGTAACAACGCAGGAATAAATTCTAATTTTGCTTTTTACGGATTAGTTATGATTGTACTTACAATAAGTCGATATTTCTTTTTTACGATTTATTATAGAAAAGCTGAAAAGCATGAAAGAGCATTACTTATTTCATTTGTAATTTTCTTTGTTCTATATTTTATTTTTGAATGTCCTGTATGGATGATAAAAAAAGGAAACTTACAGTCACTTGCCTTTATTGATAAATTTGATTGGGTATCTTTGATTAAACAACTTCCAATTTTAATTACTGGAATCATTGTTTATTTTTTTGGATGGATACTTACTTATAAAGTTAGTGCAAAAAAATTTGAACAGGTTAATCTTTAATGGATATTGTATTAAATCAAAATTCTGATGAACCAATTTATTCTCAAATTTTTCAACAGATAAGTAATCAAATCCTTTCTGGAAAAATTCTTAGCGGAACTCAACTTCCAACGATTAGATTGATTGCACAAGAATTAAAAATTTCAGTCATTCCTGTAAAACGCGCTTGGGAAGAACTTGACAGAAGTGGTTTGATAAAAACAATTACAGGCAAAGGAACTTTTGTTTCAGAATTAAATCAGTCAAAATTAAAAGAAATCAAAAGTTCCAATGCAGAAAATTTTGTAAAACAAATTTGCACTCAAGCAAAAGAAAATGGAATTTCTCAAGAAGAGTTGATTAAGCTAATTAAAAAATATTATTAATAGGTGAGTTCAAGGGATTGCTTTCCCTTGAACTTATTCTAAAATCGTAATTTCTACACGACGATTTTTTGCCATTCCTTCAGGTGTGTCATTTGATGCGATAGGCTTTGAGCTTCCGCTTCCTTTATAAATAAATTTGTCCGCACCGATTCCTCTTTTTATCAATTCTTTAGCGATAGAGTAGGCGCGTTCTACAGAAAGTTTTTTCTCTCCAGAAATATTTCCTGTACTGGCTGTGTGTCCTTCAACTAAAAACATTGAGTTAGGGCTTTGCTTTAATGCTTCTGCAATTTGATTAAGACGATATTCTTCACCTGGCAAAAGTTCTGAACTGTTTGGTTTAAATTGCAAATTCTGAATTGTAAGTTTTATTCCACTTGAAGTATTTTCATAAGTTATGTCAGAAATTTTATTTTTTCCATTGCCAGCATCACCAAAGAAAAATCCATTGTTTCCATTTGGCTTTTTATCAGAATTAGAATTATCATCATCATTATTTTTTGCAATTCTATTTAGAGCAGGAATAATTTTTTCTCTGTCGATTGCTGGAGGATATTCTGTAAATAAAGTGATAAATCCTTGAAAGTTTATTTTGTTTCCGTCTTGATAAGTAAAAGTTTCATCAACTAAATCACGAACTAACAAAGCACAACCTGTATTTTTGCTTACATAAATATCAGCTTTGTGTGAACCCATGGCACTTTTTAATTCTCTATCACCTTGCGGATCAAAATAAGAACTTCCGTAACGAGTTGCCCATTGTGCTTTTAAAATATAAATTTCTTCGTCGTGATATTTTCCTTCTCCTGTATACTGATACAGAATGTGAATCGGTAAGCGAGTGATAATACCTTTGTTTAATGGATCAACTGCTCTCTCTGCTGTTCCTTGCCATGAATCCCCAATTTTAATTTTATCTTTTGGAAAAGTTGGAAAACTTCTAAAAGAAGGAAATCCGTTATCTTCTATCATTGATAAATAGCCATCATCAGAAATTGTAAAAGAGGAGGGGATTGCTTCGTTTATTCCCAAGGTAACTTCGTAAGAATTGCGTTTTGTTTTTTCAAGAACAAAAAAATCGCCTTGGTAAAAATTTTGGAATTTAGGATGCTGGTCTTGATGAATAAAAGAGCGTACTTCACGACTAAGCAACCCGATGTAACGCCCGTTATCGTATCGCCGCAAATCAGTTCGTTCAACTAGAGTATAAGTTCTATCTTGATTATACTGAATCAAAACTTGAGAAAACCCACTTACACAAAAAAGTAAAATTACAAAAATTACACAAAAAATTTTTCGAAACGACTTCATATCAGATAGTATAACACAGTTTTGTGGGAATAGTTACAATTATTTTGGGCGAGGGGACAATTTAGATTTATGCCGCAATAACCTCATGTAATTTTTTAATCAAAGCATATACAGGTTCAACATTGCCTTCAAATAATTCTGTGTAATCAAATACATTGAATGGATAGTCTTTTACTAAGTTAGAAGGTACAATGTCTCCATTTTGTAAAACAAAGGTAACAATATTATGCAAAAATTCTTGTTGCTCTGAGTTAAAATCATATTTTGATAAATATTCACTAAATAATTTTGTTACAACATCAGAATTAAGTCCGACAATTTTTCGAACAAAAACAGATAAAGGTTCATTTTTCAGTAATTCTTCGTAATCAGATTTTGATCCTAATTCATCACACAAAATATGTTGTAAATCTTGAAGATCTTTTGGTGTAAGCGGTTCCAGATTTTTTATTTTGTTTATAGCTACACAATTTGTAGTATCTAAAAGATAATCTATAACACGCTGTTTATAGTTTTTGAATTGTGGATTGATGTGTTTACCATCTTTGTCTAGGATTTCATCTTCAAAATTTGTTTCTACAATTTCTCTTGTTGTAGTTTGAAGAAATTTAATTAGTTCACGAACTTCTTCTCTTACAGATTCCAGTTTTGAAACAGTTACATTTTTCCAATATTCATCAGAAACAAAAGTTTTTAGAATTTCTGCTTTTACTTTTATTTGTGGGATAGTTTGCATATCAAGTAAGTCATTTATTATTGAAGTTACTTTTTGTAAAGGTTTGCTATAATCCTTATCACCTTCTAAATGAGCAAGTTCCATATTGAAAAGCCATGCATCAAAAACTTTTGCAGAAGAATCACTATCATCAGAAGTTATTAATGGAGTTATTACTTTCTCAATTTCTTTGAGCATTAACGGAGAAATAAACTGCCAAGTTTTCTCATCAGAATATTTATCTACTTCTTTTAAGTTATAGCGAACATTGATATGGCTACGATTTAAGTTTTTAACCAACGAAATTAGTTCAGTTTTCCATTTATTATAAAATGTAACATGTTCTTCATTTTCCTGATGAACACCTTTTTGAAGTTCAACAAGCATTTCTAATTTTAAATTGAAAATCTTTTGACTTAAACTTAATGTATTTCCGGTAATTTTTCCTTTGGGATTTATATCAAAGAAATCAAAGTTGTCACAGAAATCAAAAATATAAAACCCTTGTTTTTCGTTAAAATTTTTAAAGTCTGCGGAACTTGTCTGTTCTTTATCTTTACCAAAAAATTCTTTTGATGGAGAAAATACATTAAAATCTTTACAAACCCGAGTTCCGCGTCCAATCATCTGCCAGAATTTAATTACTGAATAAACACGCTTAAAGAAAACTAAGTTCAATACTTCTGGAACATCAATTCCTGTATCTAACATATCAACAGAAACTGCAATTATTGGCTCTTTTGTAGGAACCTTAAAATCATCAATAATTGAATTAACTTTTGAAACACTATAATCAACAAGTTGACAATAATCATCACCTTTTTCTGGGTAAAGTTCTTTGAATTGTTCCACAATTTTTAAAGCATGCTTATGGTCAACAGCAAAAATAATTGATTTTCCTAAACGCTCTCCGGAATCAACTTTTACCCCCTCATTCATTAGTGTTTGTAACACAAGGTTTATTGTAGGAAGATTTATGATATTTCTGTAAAATTCACTTCCTTGTTTTACTTTTTCATCTTCTTCTAAATCTTGTTCTTCAAAAAACTTTTCATCATATTCTTTTTTTTCTGCATCCGATAAATCAGAATATTTTGCACCATTTTTCAATAGTTTGGTTGTTTTATCAATTGCGGCGTAATCTACAAGAAATCCCTCTTCTACAGCAGTTTCATAAGGATAATCAAATGTAGGATGCCCAACTTCTAATCCAAAAAGAGAATATGTGTCTTCTTGACCTTCTTGGTCTTTTGGAGTTGCTGTTAATCCTATAACTAAAGAATCAAAATAATGAAAAATAGCTTGATATTTGTTGTAACAAGAACGATGACATTCATCGATGATGATTAAATCAAATCGTCCTATTCCAAATTTTTTTTCATCGGTATCAATTAAGTTTAACATTGTAGGATAAGTACTTAAAATAACATTTGCGTCATAATCTCGATCTTTATAACTGTTTTCGTTAATAGCACATAGAGTAGCGTTTGGTAAATGTTTTACAAATGCTTTTTTTGCTTGGTTTACAAGTTCAGTTCTATCTGCAAGAAATAAAACATTTTTTACCCAGTTATTTCGCATTAAAATATCAACTAATGAAATAGCAAAACGAGTTTTTCCTGTTCCTGTTGCCATAACATTTAATGCTTTTCTTCTGTGATTGGAATATGCTTCGCAAACCTTTGTACAAGCACTTTGAATAAAGTATCTATCAGAAATTTTTGAATCAACATGTGTATCTTCAATTTTTCCAAGTTTGCGTCTTGTTATTAGAGTATGAAGTTCCTTTAGCGAATAAAAACTAAATACCCGACGGGCTGGTCCTCCAACACCATCTATCATGTATATTTGATAACCATTTGTGTAAAAAATAACAGGTCTAATGCCATAGATTTTTTCTAATCCATCTGCATAGATTTTTGCTTGTTTTGAACCGACATTTACATCAATACATGTTTTCTTTGCTTCTATTACTGCAAGAGCCTTTCCATCAGAATCGTATAAAACATAATCTGCATAACCTGTTCCGTTTGGAAAATCTACACTAATAGGAAGATTTGTAAGTTTTGTTTCAATACAAGCGGTTTCTGATTTTATTGCGTGTTTTGTTTCACAAATATTCCACCCTGCTTCTTTTAGAGAAATATCTATTAATGTTAGTCGTGTTTCTGCTTCTGTATAATCTATACTAGATTTCATTTTTGTATTTGAAGCAATTTTTTTCTTATAAGAATCTGTATATGAGTTTCGTTTTATTTTTATAACAACTTTTTTCTTTGTTTTTTCTGCTTTTTGAACATTTGTCATTGGATTTAAGTTTGTGTTTCCAATTACAGTTTTATCAAATGCAGGGTAAGATGTTAAAATTCCTAAGAATTTTAATATTTCACAAACAGAATCATAAAGTGCATGAAGACATAAGTTTGCCATTCTATTATTTATTGGTTCTGCATGGCTTGCCATATTTCCAAGTTTACGAACTGTATGAACTGCAGAAAGTTGAGGTTCTTCTAGGTAAGCTTTGAATTTATAATCTTCTATTAGCCCAAAAAGATCTGCTGTTGAAGAGTATTTGCCATATTTTGTTATGTAAAATAATTTTATACCCCACTCAAGTGCATTACGAGAAGCTCTAACAGATGCATCTGGAAACATTGATACAAGAACTTCAGCTTGATTACAATAATTGTATAATTCTTTTAATTCTGTATTTTCTTTTATAATATCAAAGTTCATAGCATCTCTCTTATTCTGTTATTTTTTCTTAGATTTAATAAGTTTATCTATATCTACAAATGCATTTTCTAAAGCTTCAGAATGATACATTTCATACATATTGAAAACATAATCAGTCAATTTCAATTCATCAAGTTGGCGAAGAATTTTATCAGCTGTTGTATTTTTATAATGCGCATACTGTTCCATAAGGAAAGTAAAAAATTCCATTTCCTTTGTCATTTAGTCCCTCCTTAGATACAAGGAATTACGAGGTTCCCCTGTAATAAGTTCTGCTTCCCATATATCAAAAATCCCTGTAGGACTAAATTCCCACATTTCAAGTTCAGGATTACAAAGCATTTGGTAGGTTTTAGAAAACAAGAATTTTCTGTATGAGTCCATAATTGAGTATCCATATTTATTGCTTATAAGTAAAGAAACTTCGTTATCATAAAACTGAAGAATATATGGCAATTCCTTTCCCATTTATTTTACCTCCAGAAATTTCAGTTTTTTTATAGCTTTTTCGGTTCTAAAAGTATATTGGTCACACAATTTTTGTGGCATTAGTCTTTTTATTGTTTCTTCAACATCATAAATTCCAGCAAAATAAAGACTTATAACAGGCATTGTTCTATCGTTTGCAACTGGTCCAATTACAATATCATAATCATCGTTAGGAATGTTTTGGTTTTTACGATTCATTGTAACATATTCAAGCCATTCTTTTTGAGCTTGAGTAAAATGAAGAATAGTTAATTCTGAAGTAGAAGAATCATCAAACTCAAACACGGAAACTGTTTCTTTTCCAGTTTCACGCCTTTTTACAGTTAATTCAGACCAGCGTTGTGCCTGTTCATAGCTAGAAGTAAGATAAAAACCTTTGCCAAAATCAAGACGCCTATCTGATTCCAATATTTGAGGATTTGAAACTATTATGTTGCTACCGTGGTATAAAAGCATATTTATTCTCCAAGTTTTATTGTATTTAAATTGTCTACAGTTATTCTACTTTTTATTTCTCTAGTTTTGATTTTACCTCTTGAGCATTCTCTGAAAGATTTTTCATATCCTTTAATATATATTTAAAAAAAGACTCAACGTCATTATCTTCGAGAATACTCCATACCTGACTATTTGTATTTGCGATATCCAAAAGCCAACTTTTTTCTAAATCTGTCCACTCTGTTATTTTTCGCATTTTTTCTACAACCATATGAGTTGTCTTGAAAGTACTACTGTTTTCCAAATCAAGAATTAAAGACCTACGTTCCCTCTGTTCTTTTGTAATATTCTCATCATTCTTTTCAAATTCCTTTTTATTGTTGTAGTGAATATTTTCGAGGATTTCATTTGAATATGTTCTGTCGATAATAGCTTTTACAAGATTATCTAAATCACTTCCTTCAGAATAGTTTGCTGCTGCAAAATACCTTATCCTATTATCATGCATCATCCTGTAAACTTTTTCTTTCTTGTTAGTATCTGGGTTATAAACTCCTACAGAATGTCCTCCATAAGAATTTACAAGTTTCATACATGGAATGTCAGTATCACTATCACCTATGTAAATCATATTTCTAAAAGGAACACGAATATCTTCTGGGGCAAAATAATCATTTACTCCTTGATCATTGATATCTAAAACACCTTTTTCAATTCTAAAAAGAAATTGTGTTTTGTTTGTATAATTAACTACCTGTGCTGGCCATTTTGCTACACCTTTGTCATCATAATAAAAAGAACTTGCATATATTTTTTCAAAAGAATTTGCTACACACGTTCCTTCAATCATTTCTTTCAAGCCAGATGAAATAATGTAATGTTCAACTATTACACCTTTTTCTTTTCCATAATTTCTGATTCTTTCAAACCATGAATCGACACCAGGGAATAATCCAACTTGAGCACCATATTCTCTGAGTTTTTGTTTATTAAAAACGAAATTTCCATAGGATTTATCAAGCATGGTATACATATATGCAAGATTCTGATCCATATCATTATCTGTTGCTCTTCCATTTGATTCTTTCCAAAAACTATCAACATCACAACCTACAGACTGAATAAATCCTTGCGCCTGCATATCATCAGGGGAAAGTGTTTTATCAAAATCATAGCATATTGCTACAACAGGTTTATTTTCTTTATGTTTTCTTTCAAAATCTGCCATTATCATATCCTCTTAAGAAAAATATTCTTGCATTTTACTATCCATCAATTCCTGCAAGTCTTTTATCTGTTGTTTTACTACAAATTTCGATTTGTCGATTTGTTGAACGAAATCAGCGAAAGAGTTTTGTAGTGACAGAGGAGGAACTGCAATCTTTAGTTGAAATAACGCATTTTTTGTAAGACTTGGAATTGTTACACCTGTATCCATTGCTCGGAAATCGTAAGTTTTACAATATTCAAAAAAATAATATGGATTTATTTCATTTTCATTTACATTTAAACCAAAAGCCGTATCAACATTCCAAAATTTCTCTTTCACAAAAAGAGGTTTATCGATATTGCCTTTTCTGCCAATGATAACTGTATTTTCAGTACACAAATAATCATCAACACGAATCCCCATATCGCCACCACTTCCATAAACAGGATAAAGCCCTGTCTTAACAATCAATTTTTTATAATCTTTTCCATTTGTGATATTTACTTTATCAGCCCATTTCTCAACATTCCATTTTCCACTTTCAACAGGATTTTCTCCAAACATCTCGATAAATCGTGATTTTACAAGCTCATCTAATTCTTTCAACTGTTGTTGTTTGTTGTCTATTGCAGATTGTATTGTATCAAGATGGAAAACAATTTGTTGTTGATCAAAAAGGGATGGAATATTTATTTCTATATTTTCTAAATTTTTTCTACTTATCCGTTGTCTTGTTGCACCAGAAATTAGTTGATTAACTTGAAACTGATAAAATTTTGAACGTGAAAAATAAACAAAATACTTTGGAAGACATAATGATTCATCACATCTTATAATTGTACAATCTACAGCAGTAATCATTTTTTTTTCCATTGGAGGAATAATGCAAGATCTACCTATGGGATCTGGAAGTCTGGAAACTAAAATATCACCTTCATAAACTTCTGTACATTTAAGTTTTTCGAAAGTATCAAAAGAAATATATTTTGCTCTACTTTCTTTATTTAAGAAAAATCCCTCTCCTATATTACCAGTTTGAATTAACCTTATTCCCTCGCTTGATTGATCTTTTGACTCTATCCAATCTCCATCACAACAAACTTTTGTTATCTCTTTTAACTTCACTTTCATCTTCTATTCCTCTACATTCAACTCATTCATGATTTGAAGAAACTGTTTTTCAAGTTCATTTATTGAAGCAAGGATTTCTTTTGTGGGACGATATTCTTTCTTTTCAATTTTTGTTTGATGATATTTGTTGAAACTAAAAACATATTCGTTATCAACAATTTCTTGTTTATCAACTAAAAAGGATTTATCAAACTTTGTTCTGTTTACTTCATCTGCAAGATTATTCCATCGTGCGATTATATCTGAAATGTCATTAGCTTCTATTTTGTCTCGTTTTTGGTCAAGACTGTATCCATCATTTTCCATATTGTACATCCAAACTTTGTCTGTACCACCAGAATTGGTTTTGGTAAAAATCAAAATTCCTGTTTGAACTCCAGAATATGGATAGAATACTCCTCCTGGCATAAAGATAATACCTTCTAGTTTTTGATCTTCTACAAGAGCTTTTCGTAAACGAGTATATGCTTTGTCATTTGTATTATTCAAAACACCAACTGGAATAATGCTTATACATCTTCCTCCAATTTTTAGTAATCTAAGAAAAAGACTTAAAAATAGAAGTTCTGTTTTTTTTGTTCCACTACTAATTTGAATCAAAGATTTTGCAACTGTACTTGGGTCTAAACTGCCACTAAAAGGAGGATTTGCTAAAATTAGAGAATATTTTTCTTTATCTTCATAATCTTCACCAAGAGAGTTATTGTATTCTATAGTTGGATTATTTACTCCGTGAAGAGTCATATTCATACAACCAATACGAAGCATATCTGTATCTGTGTCGAAACCTGTAAACATTCCATTGTGAAAATGTTTATTGTTTTCTTTTTTTGTAAGTTCAGTTTTGTAATGTTCCTGGATATATTTTGCACTTTCACTTAAAAATCCAGCTGTTCCCATGGCAGGGTCTATGATAGTATCTTGTAATGTTGGTTTTGCAAGTTCTACCATCATATCAATAATATGGCGAGGCGTTCTGAATTGTCCGTTATCTCCAGAAGTTGCCATTTTACTCAAAAGATATTCGTAGCAGTCCCCCATCATATCAGTTTTATTAAATCCTAAATCTGGATCACTAAGGGCTTCTATCATTTTATTGAGAATATATGGGTTAGAAATTGCAAATTCAGCTTTTTCCATATATTTTGCAAAAGAAGTTGCCTTGTCACCATGTAAAGTTTTAATGAATGGAAAAACATTGTTTTTTAAGTTGTCAAATTTTTTACCGTTGTCTCCCCAAGTACTAAAAACACTCCACCGTAAATCTGCATAAGAAACATTTATTTTATCTTCTTCATCAATAAAAAATCCATCTTTAAATATAAGGTCATAATCTTCAAGATTTACTTCAAATCCTGCTGCTGCCATGCTGTTTAGTTTGCGTTCTATTTTGATTTGATTATCATCAAGCATTTTTATAAAAATAAGATATGTAATTTGCTGAATATCAATCCATGGGTTAGTCATTTGATTTGACCACATTGCATCCCAAAGGTTATCTATTTTATTTTTTATTTCACCTGTTATCATAAACAAAAATCTCCAAATTGAATTTATAACTACTTATATAATATCATAAATTTGTAATTTTTTGTAGATATAACTACAAATTTCGATTTGTCGATTTGTTGGACGAAAGAGAGCCATTTACTTTGTAATTCTTTACTAGGGATAGCTACCTCAAAATTTCCTATGAGTTTTAGATTTAACCCACCTCTTCCACCATCGCCATTAGAAATTTTTCGTAATTCATCATATTTTAATTGTAAATAACTATAAAGGTAATCAGAAAATACTTCTTCCTTCGAAATTACTGCACAAAGAGATTGATTGGTACACAAAGAAATTTCTGTTATACAAACAGAACCTCTCGTTTTCCCTTGACCAGCTAAGGCAATAAGTACGGTTTTTGGTGGAATCATTTTTGTACTACATGAATCATATCCTAGTTGAGAAATTTTAGAATCCGTTTCGAAGATTCGTCCTTTATGAACTTCCCCCGAACTCATCCATGGGATTGTTCCATTGTCCCAATATTCAGAAATTTTAGTACTAGGAGTAGCACCTGCCACACAGACAGCAAAGTCTTTTATCTTTTTTCTTGGAAAATTATACGAATTATCATCAATATCCCCAAACATCTCGATAAATCGTGATTTTACAAGTTCATCCAATTCTTTCAGTTGTTGCTGTTTGTTATCTATTGCAGATTGTATTGTATCAAGATGATGTGCAATTCGTTGTTGAGTTTCAATATCTATATTTTCTATTTCAAGTTCTTCTAGATTTTTTCTTCCAATAGCCTTAAAAGTACTACCTATACCCTGAGAATCAAGATTACTTTTTTGAGACTTTAACAAATAATAAATGTATTTTGAATAAACACTTTTTAAAGGTTTTATTGAAGCCAATCCTCGACCTATACAACATTCAATGTTTGCATAATTTAAAGCACCTATTGGAGCTCTTACTGAAATTAATATATCATCTTTTTGCGCAACCTTTTTAGGAGAAGTTGTCCAAGTTCTAACTGTTGGATATAAAATTCCAAAATCTGCATTCCCTTGAAAAAAAGGTATTCCATCAGACTTTTGATTATATGAAGATGAATCTGGAGACTGCCCCATTGTGATATTACAAACTTCACTTAACTTTACTTTCATCACGCAACCTCTCTAAAAACAGATTTTGCGTTAGCAAAATCAAATCCGTGTGGTATTTTATTCATCTCGATAAATCGTGATTTATATAACGAAGATAAAAAAATATCTTCGTTATATAAATTATCCAATATATTTTTTATGAGAGTTTTTTACATTTTCTTGGTCAACCATTGCATATTCCATTGTAGTATCAATTTTTTGATGACCTAAAAGAGTTTGAACTTGTTCAATTGGCATTCCCTTATCAATGGCTTTTGTCGCTAAAGTTCTCCTAAATTTGTGAGGATGAACTTTTTGTAATCCAAGTTCTTTGCCTAGATTTCGCAACATTATTTCAATTCCACTAATTTCTAATCTTTTATAAGGTTGTAAAAGACTTACAAAAAGAGCAGGTGTATTGTCAGTTCGTGTTTTTAAATAATTTTGTAAATGAATTTTTGTTCTTGCGTCAAAATATACAATTCTTTCTTTTAATCCTTTACCTAAAACTACAATTTCTCTATTTTCAAAATCTACATCTGTTTTATTTAATTTAACAAGCTCACCAACTCGCATACCAGTAGAAGATAACATATCAATTATTGCTAAATCTCTAACAGTCTTACAGTTATCTCTTAAATTTACGAGCATTTCATCTGAAAATGTTTCTTTTACTAATTTTGTTGTTTTAATTTTATGAATGCGTCGTACTGGACTTTTTATAATGTAGTTTTCATCTTCTAACCAAGAAAAAAATGTTGATAAGATACGCCTAATATTATCTATTGTTTGGCGAGTTGCATTGTTTATTTTTTGGTAATCAGACAAATAATTTCTTAAATCTTCTGTTTCAATTTTGTTAAAAGGTTTTGTTGTGTTTTTAATTAATTTTTCAAGAGTAGATTTATAATATTGAATAGATCTTGCAGAGCAACCTTCTACTGTTTTTGCTGATAAAAAATTACTTAATAAATTTTTGTTATTTTCTTGAAGTAAATTTTTATCATCTTCAATTTGAATAATTTCTAATGATTTTAATTCATATTCCAATGTTTTTCGTAAATAATCTAATTGTGTATTGTTTAGATCACTTTGCATTCTTTGTAAAATTTGTTCTATAAAATTTTGTTTCATAATAACCCCCATAAAGATTATTATGAAACAAAAGTGTGCTTCAAGATTTTTTCAACTTTTAGTTGAATGACTTTTACTGTTTTTTGTATTATATTAAATGTAATCAATAATATATGGAGAAAATTATATGGCAAAGAAAATTGCAAAAATTATCATTGACGGAGTTATTGAAAAAGAAAATGATAATTATAAACAAGAATGGGTTTTAGATACTATCGAAACTCTTGAAGAAAAAAAAGATGTTGTTGGAATCATAGTTTATATCAATTCACCTGGTGGTGCAGTTTTTGAATCTGATGAAGTTTACGAAGCCTTGTTGCGTTACAAAGAAAAAACTAAAAAGCCTGTTTATGCATACTTTGCTTCTCTTGCTGCAAGTGGTGGATATTACATCGGTTGTGCTGCAGATAAAATTATTGCAAATAGAAATACTTTAACAGGTTCTATTGGTGTAATTGCAGGTCGCTTTGTTGATTTAACTGAATTGATGGCAAAATACGGAATAAAAAGCAAAACAATTCACGCCGGAAGAAACAAAATTATGGGAAGTTTTGATGAACCTGCAACAGAAGAACAAAAACAAATTATGCAATCAATTGCTGATGAATGTTATGCTCAATTTACTCAAATCGTTGCAGAACGCAGAAATCTTGATTTAGAAAAAGTCATTTCTCTTGCAGATGGAAGAATTTACACAGCATTACAAGCAAAAGATTTAGGCTTAGTTGACGAAATTGCTAATTTTGAAAAAGCAGTTGAAATCTTTAAGACTGATATTTTTAACGACAAAGATTATGATGCCGAAGTTAAAGAATACAAAATGAAGCCAAAGAAAAATTTGGTAAAAATGCTTAAAGGCGCAACAAGTATGTTTGATAATAATCGCAATATCATTTCAGACATTCATACTTTAGTTGAAGCTAAAAAAATACCTTTCCCAGCTTTTTATTGCGACTGGGGTAGATAAGATTTAGGTTCACAAAAAAAACGCCTTCTCTGAACTAAATCGGAGAGTGCGTTTTTGCGTTAGCGCTGGGAGCCCCGAAGTCCACCGCAGGCGGCACTTGTGTCGCCGAGGAGGATGAGCGCTAGCGAAGGGCGGACATAGCGACCCAAATGCAGCTTGTCTGACTTTGGGGAACGCCCCTACATCAAAACATTATGCACAGCATAGAAAAGAACATTTATCATTCATTCTTATTTGCGGTATTTTCAATAAAATCCACAATTCCTTCCATAAAGAGTTTTTCTCGTCTAAAATAATCATCTTCTGAATCTGATTTTTGATTATAAATTTGTAAAATCAACTCTTCATAATTATAAGGAAGGTTTTGCAAACTAAAAGAATAATACAAAGCTCTGTCTTCTGCAGGAGAATAAAATCCATTTAGGTAAAACAAAGCTCTAAGACCCGCACGTATTGCTGTGTTTAAATTTTCATGTAATTGAATAAATGCTTCCCGACGATACCAGCGATCCTTTTTATAATCAGAAATTAGATAGTGAATATAGCCAAGTGAATTATTCAGATTTTTTTGCAAATCATATTTTGTAAATTGATTTATTTTTTCAAGCTCATTTTTATAAGAATTATTTGGGTCGTATAAAATCTGTGATTCAAGCACAGAAAATTTTCTTGGTTCTTCAAATTGTAAAAACTTATTTGTATCTATAAAATCTGTGAATAAAATGGCAAACCACACATTATCACATTTCACACAATGATATGGAATTGGAGGATCTTGATCTGGACCAAAAATTTCTTCTGCTGTAATGCTGCTTCCTTCCTTGCGCATAACAATTAAATCCACCATTCCATTATATTCACCGTTCTCTTTTTTCTGAGGAAAAAAATCTGCACGAGAAACACTTCCCGAAAGAAGAATTGTTTCAATTTCTGATTTATCAATTCGATTTATAAAGTCGTAAGTTATATTTTTAAGATTTTGAATAAAATCTTTTTGTTGTTCAATGATTACTTCTTTTGTTTTCATATTTTCCCATATTAAATCATTCATAACAAGCTAGAATTTGAGTATTTAATAGATTTTTCCTATCTTTCCAATCTGGCATAAATTGATTCATCATTTCTATAAAATCTTTACCATGGTTAGAAATTCTTAAATGAACCAATTCGTGTAGAATTATGTATTCTAAACACTCTAGAGGTTTTTCAACCATTTGCAGATTGATCCAAATTCGCTTTGCCTTTGAATTGCAAGTTCCCCAACGGGTAGTCATATATTTTGTCTTAAAACTTTCACAATGAAGGTTTGTTGTTTCTTCCCACTTCGGAATTAATCGTTCTAATTGTTCAATTAGGATTTTTCTAAACTTTTCTCGAATAAATTTTTGCCGGTTTTCTACAGAAGAGTTTTCTGGCATATACAAAAGAATTTTTGTTCCATCTATTTTGAAAGTTCTTTTTTTTGAAGGAATGAACTCTAAAAAAAATTGTTTTCCAAAAATGTAGTATGTTTCCCCGCTCACATATTGCCTTGCACTCATTCGAGGTTGAATAATAAATTTTTCTTGCTGTTTTTTTATCCAACCAAGATTTAATCGAACAAAATTTTCTATTGATTTTGTTGATAATAACAAAGGTGCTGATACAACAACTTTCCCAAGAGGAGGTTTTACAGACAAATGCATATTTTTTATGTTCTTTTTGTTCACTTGAACATCAATTCCACTTACTGTAATTTGCATTAATATTCATCCTGTTCTTTTACAACTTCATATATTGCTTCTACTTTTTTCATTTGCTCTTCTCTGGATAAATTCAATTCAAATTTACGAATAACTTGATAAATACCACCTTTTATTTGGCGTTCTTTTATTAAATCACCTCTAAAATGGTCTTGTTTTGTAGTAAAAATAGATTCATGCAAAGCTAAAGCATATTCTTCATTTTGTGTAAAATTATCATACAAAGCACACAAGGCAAAACTAGAGCGAATTGATTCTGGGTAAAAATTTGATTTTAGAGGTTCTTCAATATCTGAAACTAGATTTGCATATTTTTCTAACATTTCTTTATAAGAAGCTACTTCTTCTTTTCTCTCATTTATTAGAATTTGAAAAAGTTCTGACATCTTTTGATAATATTTTGGATTTACGGGAGTTTTTTCAATTATCTTTCGTCTAATATTATTTTCAATAGTCTCCGCCACGTTTTGTTGTGCTTTATTTTGTTTTTTATTAGAATCAAAATCATTTTTTAAATCTTCAGCTTGTTTCTTTTTGATATAAGCAAGTAAAGTGAAATTTTCCATATCACCTATTTTCTCTGAATCTTCGGCTCTAATATAATTATCAATTAAGTGACGCATTGAACTATCGTACTGCTTAAGATCAATAAAATCTCCACTTGAAAGACCAATCTCATCTTTTAAATCCATATAATCTTTTACAAGATGATTATACGTTTCTTGTTGTTCTTTTGTATAACCAACATCATCAAAAGCAGGTTTTAAATCTGCATAAGCACGAGCAAGACTTGAAACTATTTTATACATTTTACTTCTGAGTTTTGCATATTCTTCATCATTTTCTGGATCTACATTTCCACTTTCACCACAGAAAAAGTGTTTAAAAGCTAATTGATCTCGAGGATATTCAACATCATCTGTTAATGTATCAAGTTCCTGCAATAAAAATTCAAAACGTTTTTTTCCTTCTTCAAGTTTATTCTTTAAAAGTCCCGAAATATCTTCTTCTGAATAACCACTTAAAGCTCCACCAGTGTAAGATTTTACAGCATCTTTTAAATCACCAAACAATTCTTTATAATCAACAATATATCCAAATTCTTTGTCTTCTCCATCTAGTCGATTTACACGACAAATTGCTTGAAAAAGACCATGATCATGCATAGGTTTATCAATATAAAGATAAGTACAAGGAGGAGCATCAAAACCTGTAAGTAATTTATCTACAACAATAAGTAATTGCATATTTGCAGGTTCTTCAACAAACATATCTTTTACACGTTTTTCAAATGCTTCAATTTTCTTGTAAAAATCATCATCTTCCACAGAAACATCTGGATTATAACCAAGCATTTTTAAATATGCTTTTTGCTTTTTCCAATTTTCAGAATCTTCAATTGTACTGGAAAAGTCAGTCCTTAATTCACTACGATTTGGTTTATAGGAAGAAACGATTGCACAATTTTTAAAGTTTTTATCTTGAAAAATTTCATAATATCTACAAGCTTCAGCAATACTTCCTGCAACCAAAAGAGCATTTCCACGACCATCACAAAGCCGTTGTTTTGTTTCAAAATCAAAAATAATATCTAATGCAATTTTTTCTAATCTGTCTTTTGAACTGTAAAGCTGTTGCATTGTAGCCCATTTTTGTTTTAATGCAGCCACAGCTTTTGGCATAAGCCCTTTAGTTTTTGATTCAAACCAAGCATCAATTTTTTCTTTGTTACTTACATCTTGGGGAATATTCCTAGCTTCATAACGCAAATCAAGAACAACTCCATCATTTACAGCTTGGTCAAATTTGTATGTATGAATAAATCCACCAAACAAAGTTGCTGTTGTTTTATGTTCCTTATCAACTTTTAAAAGTGGTGTTCCCGTAAAACCTACAAAAACAGAATCTGGCATTATTGATTTCATTGCAAGATGAAGTTTTCCTGAATTTGTACGATGACATTCATCAACAAAAACAAAAACTTTATCTTTTACGCTAAAATCCGCAGGAATAGTCTTTTTTAATTCTTCAACATATTTTTCATAATCAAGGTCACTAACATCACCAGTTCTGCGTCCAAATTTATGGATTAAAGAACACATTAAACGATCATATCCGTCTAATAATTTTAAAAGATTATCCGAAGACCTTGAACGCTTAATATTTAAATCAACTCCAGTAAAAATCTTTTCTATTTGATCATCCAATTCTTCTCTATCTGTAATGATAAGAACTCTTGAATCCTTAATATTTTCCAAAATCCATTTAGCAAGCCAGACCATTGTAAGAGATTTTCCAGAACCTTGAGTATGCCAAACAATTCCACCTTGATTGCGAGAAAGTCGTTTTTCACAACGCTTAATTGCATAAAATTGATTATAGCGACAGATTTTCTTAATTCCAGAATCAAAAATGATAAAATTATGGATAATATCTAAAAGTCGTTCTTTTTGAAAAATTCTATAACATTGTTGTTCTAAAAGATTTAACTGTTTTGAGCATTTTCCTTCAAGGATTTTGTCTAAATCATCTTTATCTTGAAGCTGATCGGTAAAATTGTCTTCTTTCCATTCAAGATAATACTTTTCTGTTGTACCACTAGTTCCATATCTAAGTCCTTCACTATCATTAGCTGCGACACAAATTTGAATTGTAGAAAAAAATCGTTGAATAAACTGTTCTCGCTGATTTGTAACATTTTGTCGAATTCCATCTGCAACACTTACTGTACTTTTCTTTAATTCCATTACAGCTATTGCAATTCCGTTTATGTAAAGAACAATATCAGGACGTTTTTCTACATTTCCATTTACAGTTACTTCTTCGGCAATATAAAAGTTATTTTTTTCAGGTTCATCCCAGTTAATAAAATATACAGTTTTAGGAGCTTCACCAGGAAATTCTGCAAGTTTTAATCCGTATTTTAAAATGCGGTAAACATCTTTGTTCGTATGATAAGGTGATTTTGAAAAATCATTAAGAGTTTTAAAGAATTCATTTTGAAGAGATTCAACAAATGGGGCACTATATCCTGAATCCGAAAGAAACTTTTTCCAGTCACCCCAGCGAACATTGAAATTTGCTTCAGCTTCAAGATTACCAAGATATTTATATCCTAGTTCTTTTTCAAAGAATTTTACAATGCGATTTTGAGTTTCACGTTCAGGATGCAAAGATTTAGCCATTGGATTCCTCCTGATTGTAATAATGAATTTGATTAAAATTCTGAAGATATTTTTTTAGCATAAAACAACAAAAATATGGGAATGTGTAAAACTTTCCATTAAATCCTATGTTTTTTTTGCAAAGTTTTATTCCATAATGAATATCACCATATTTATCTTTTTCAATCAGATTGCAAAGTGATTTTGTGGCATTGTCACTTGCCTTAACTTCAACAGGAATCAAACTCCTCATATCTCTTACAAAAAAATCCATTTCCAAAGTTGATTTTTCATTCTTGTAATAATAAAGATCATATCCCTGTTTTACAAAAGCATCGGCAATTATATTTTCATAAATCGCCCCTTTATAGGTATTAAAGTTTTTATTCTGCCTAAAATCAATCTGTGCCTCTTCATCGAGAGAAGCAATTAAAAGACCTGTATCACGCCAGTAAATCTTATAATCATTAGGTTTATAGTTTCCTTTCAAAGGAAGCTCAGTATTTTCAAGACAATAACAGATATTTATTATACCTGCATCATTAAGCCAGTCTATTGTTCCAACATATTCTCGATTTCTTGCACCTGGAGCTACTTTTGTAATTTGGTAGCGCTTGTTTTCTTTTGCAAGAAAAACCGAAATATGATTATAAACATTCTTGAGTTTTGCCTTATCAAGTCCAAAAGCGTATTTTGTAATATCATCTTCATAAGATTTCAAAATTTGTCGCTGCTCTTGCAATGTGCCTGAATAATTTTTATTGGTAATGAACATATCGACAACCCGTGGCATTCCACCAAGAGTTACATATTCCATAAAATTATCCATCCAAACTTTATATTCTAGTTCGCTAAACGGAGTTTGATTTATCATGTGTTCCAAAATACCGTCTATCTGTTCCTGCTTATAATCTTTTGCCCATAGAAATTCTTCAAAATCAAGGGAATACATTTCATAATCAGTTTTATAACCTACACTAACAGAAGTAATTTGATTGTAATTGATGCCTAAAAGTGAACCAGAACAGATTACATCATATTTTCCGTCAAGCTTAAAAAACTTAAGGCACGTAGTACAGTCAGGAAAAACTTGAATCTCATCAAAAAGAATCAAAGTTTCATTTGGAATAAATTCCCATTCCGGCTTTAAAAGAGTGATTTCCTTTATTATAGATTCCGGTGAATACCCATTTTTAAAAATTGTTTTAAACTGCGGATCTGTAATAAAATTAATTTCGATATAATTCTTGTAATTTTTTGCGAAATTCCTTACAGAAAAAGTTTTTCCAATTTGTCTAGCTCCTTTTATTACAAGAGGAAGTCTATCCGGATTGTTTTTCCACTGAATCAAATAATCATCAACTTTTCGCTTAAGCATATTATTATTATAGACCTATATATCACATTTTTCCAGTGTTTTTTGAATTAAAAATCACATTTTTTCTAATATTTTTGGGTTATTTTTCACATTTTTCATTTTGCACTACAAATTAGTGCACATAAAACAATAGAACAAAAAATAACAAAATAAATGAAACTGTCATCTTTATCTGTTTTGAAAATTTTTTAGCGAATAACTTTGTCCAATAGACAAAATTTACAATCCACCGACAATGATTAAATATATACCATGTAAATTTATTTTTCTCAAATAAGTCTTCCTTTTCATTTTCTATGTATTGCATATTCCAATAATGATTAAATTTAAATACATATTTATGATTTAAAAAATTAAAGTAAGACGGACTTATTGTATTTAAGAAAACTATTTCATTTGATTCTTTTATCTCGTATATATCAATTTTAGTGACAGACTTATATATATTATTATTCAGAGTATATATATGCAAATATGGAATTTCTGGAATTGAAACTATAGAAACTTCTCTACCAAATTGATATAACTCAACAACTTTTGGAATTATTCCTGTATCTGTATAAATTTTAACTAATAATTTTAAATAAGGCATTACACCATTAATAGTTCTAATATACATTCGCGCAGGTTTATTTGTATTATAATTATCAAAATAATCAGGAAGATAAAATTTTATTTCAAAATTCTTTGGTTGGCATGGTGTATATGGTTCATGTGCTCTTTGTAATAAAAAGGCAGTATTGGATTCCTTTAATTTATCTAAAAATATAGCACTTTGAATCTTAGAAACAAGCCCCTTTATCAATTCTTTTTTGTCAATAAATTCAGAAAGAATATCCTTTATAGCATCCATAATATTTTTATTATATAGCAAAAAAGAAGAAAAAACACCAATTTTTACAAAGTGATAGTCGCCCTTGTAATTTTGAGGATATGAATTTTCTTAAACAGTGATTTTTATAGAATTAAGTTCTTTCTCGTGTTTCATCTCTCTCGCTAGAAAGTTTGTAGCGAATACAAAGTTACAAAACAAAGCAATCCGCATCACGTCTTACTTACCGAGTTTGGAAAGCAAACCCGCAAATCCATTTGAGATATTCATCACGCTAACTTTTTTTTATTCAATTAACTGGGATTCGGACATTAGATTCTCCCTCATTAGTATCAATCATTTTGATTGAATATTTTGTAGTTCAAAACGATACTTCTGTTTAACATTGGAATATTTATCATGGTCAACTTCTGATAAAAACATTTCTTTTGGACGAATCCATAAAGAGCAATCTCCATACAATCTACGATAAACAACATATTCTTCTTTTGTTTCAGAATGCATCGCAATATCTTCTACAATATAAAGATTTCCTTTAAAATGCTTATAAATTCCGTGAATTTTTATTGTATTCATTTTTCACCTCTTATTTTTCTTAAAACCTGTCATTAATGTGAGAAAAATAAAATCATCTCGTTCCCATAATTGTTCAAAATAATCAGAATAATACTTAAAACCTTTTCCTTTTTCCAAGAATTTATAAGTAACAGTTATTGAACTATCCTTGCCTAACAAATAGGGACCTATATATAGTTCATCATCTACCCTCCAATAAAAATCTAAAGTCATACAATCATAGCCCTTTATAAGAATTCTTCCTGGATACTTTTTAGAATTCAAATCATTTGCCCAAGTGATTAAATCATTTATTGATTTTTCAATCTTACCAGCAACATCATTTTCCTCGATATCTCTTTGTCCTACGAATTTAGACGTTGGATTCATTGTAATAAATCGAAAGTTTATCCCTCTTTGTAAACATTTTATAACACGTTCATTTTGTTGGGTTCTAAATTTGCTTAGACCAAATGCAATTCCATCTACACATTTTTTTGCATTATCTAATTTAGGATCAGAATCTGCATTTTTTTCTGCACGGGTCATATAAATTTTATCAATTTTCCATTCTTCAAGAGGATTTTGTTTTTCTTTGTCTACCAATAGAGTAGTTAGAATAATAACCAATCCAGAAGCAATAAGGGAGCAACCTACACTTATCCATATTTTAGAATCTGTTTTTTGCCAATATAAATCATTTATACATAGCAAAACTCCAACTAAAACAACTACAGATGCTACCAATAACGACATCCAATTTTTTAATTTCATTTATCTTTCTCCAATATATTAATTTGCACCCATTATCGCTGTCATAGCTGCAGTTCCTAATAATCCAACTACAGCACCATAAAACCAACCATGTTTTTCAAGGTGGTTTGAAATCTTCGTCATTAAATTTGCTCGTTTAGGTAGAGGATTATTAACCTTTATGCTTTCGCAAAGTTCTTTCACTTCTTCAAGCAAATCATTCAATTCTGCTTTATCTTCTCCACCTTGTTCTTCTATCTGTTTTTCAAGATTTGAAACAATATTTTGTACGGCTAATGTTGAATTAATTATACTGCCAAAATTAATATTGCTACCTGTTGCATTTAAGCTCTGAATATTAATAGTCTGTGACATAGTTTTTTCCTGTTCTGCTTTTAATGCTTTTTCTTTGTCTTCAAAATATGTTATTGCTTGTGGTGAAAGTGAGAATTCAAATCCACCTCCGAGAAACTCTATATGACGGAAAATCATACCATATTGCTTTAAATTATCAAGAATCTGTGTTAATCCATTCTGATAACCTTCTGGTATTTCTTCATAATCTGCATGTATATCAAAACATTTGCATTCATCATACATCTTAAGAAGAATTTTCAAAAGTTCTTCCGAATTTTTATCTAACATTTTAATTCCTCCTATAACAGGTTGCTTCTCAACAATAGATTTTGCAACAGCTATTCTTGCATTCTTTTCAGCTTGTCTCTTTGCTTCTTGCTGTTGCTTTTTTATTGCCTGTTCTAATTTCCGAGTATCAAATTCAAGCTTAAAATTTCCCATTTCTTCCTCTTATAGCAACCTAATCTTCCCCGTCAGCAATTGTTGCATCATGGCGGTTTTGAGATTGCGGTATTTTTCTAGTTTTGTGTTTAAGGTTTCTATTTCTTTGTCCATGCTGGAAAGAACATTTGCGATGGCGGTTTGTTCTTCGTTTGATGGTATGAGAACTTTTACTTTCTGAATTGTCGTCCGTGAGATTGCAGAAACTTTTGTTCCTGTAATGAACGGTAATAATTGATTATGAAAAATTGCTTGATTCATAAAATAACCTAACCATTTAGGAGCGAAATCATCTGTAATTTTACGACATAAGAAGGTATGTAAACCAGAAACAATTTTCTTTTCTCCAAGATTAAAGATTTCAACAACTTTACCAACTGTTTCATCTTCAGCTGTATCAGCGATGATAATATCTCCTTCCATAATTCCATATTTTGAGAATTTTACATTTATTCCTTCATTTATAAATGGAATGGATTCTTTTGAGCAGTCTAAAATGCTTGAATATTTTATCAGTACATCACCATAGTGTACATTTTGATATTCACCTTTTGAATCATTTAAGCAATCTCTTGTAAAAGTATTGTTTGGCTTAAACTCAAAGATTTCTGATAATGTCTTCACTTCCCAATCTTCAGGGATTTCTCCCAGTTCGGTCATTTTTGTGTTGCTGTATTTTGCAAAACCTGGGAGACGTTTTTTGCCGGTCAGAAGTTCCTGCATTGTGCCCTGTTTGATGTTCTTTTTCTTTTGGAGCAGTTTTTCTATTGTGGAAATAAGTGCATCTACATCAGAAAGGGCTTTTGCGATTCGTTGTTGTTCTTCTTTTGATGGTAAAGGATAAACAAACTTGGAAATTTTATCTTGCGATAAAGAAGCCATTGTCGTTCCAGTTTGTGTCTGTTGGTAATAATCATAAAAGAACTTGCTATTTAAAATATAATACAGATAACGATTTAACAGTTTATCTTTTAACGGTCTAATTATTAATAAATGACTATTGAGAGATACTTTTTCAGGTTTCTTATCAACATAAGCGACTTTTCCAATTGTCCCATCTTTGGTAATAAGAATATCATCTTCTCTTACATGCAAAGCTTTATCTTCTTCATATCTTTTCTCAGAAATATGATAACAGGTATTCCAGTTTACCCTTCCATTAACAAAATCTGTTCCTGTTACTAAATAAGGACCTTGATCCTTAAATTCAGACGCCTTAAGACCTTGCCAACCAATTCTTCCTTTTAAGAAATAGTTTCCGAGAATTTTTATAACTTCCCAATCATCAGGAATCAAGCCAATTTCTGTCTGTTTCATTTTCTGCTCCTACAACTTAAATCCCATTTGTGTAAGATGACCAAATACAACTTTTTCTTCTTCTGCAATTTTTGAGGTTAATTCTGGTAATGTGTTTTCGTAGCGTTCATAAAGTTCCACAATTCGTTTTGTAAGATGATTTGCAACTGTGATATAAAGATTTTGGATTCCATCATCAATAGCTTTGTACCATTTGCGATTTACAAGTAAATCTTTTATTTCTTCATCTGTAAATGTTTCATATCGATTGCGACAATTATCATCTAAAACTTTCTTTAATTCTGTAATATGTTTCTTTTGAGATTTTATAGAAGATTCATAATCAACATAATTATTTAAGATTTTATACTCTTCATTTTGAGTTTTCTTTTCTTTAGTCAAAAGTTTTACACGCGACGTGATTTTCTTTGAATCGATTTTTTCATCGTCGCCCATATAGTCCGTAAAATATCCGTTTTCATCAGAATTGTTTTCAATAAATTCTTCAAACTCACTTTCAGTTTGGCTCAACTTTTCTTCTGCTTTTTCAATTTCTTTTTGTTCCAACGCAAAAAATGCATCAAGTACAATTTGCTTTGGAATTAAACGACCTTCCCAACCAATTATTTTTGGTTCTTTAGGCTTTTTTTCTTTTGCAGTATCTTTTTTTGCCTTTTTACTTTCCTTTGGTTCTTCTTTTATATCATCTGTAATTTTTGCAAGATTGTAGCCAAGTTCATCTTGAATAATAAGAAGCACATCATCATTCATTGTTTCATTCCAATAAGCAAGAAGAACCTGATAAACATCATATTTATCTAAAAGTTCAAGTTTTGAAAATTTTTCAAGGATTTCTTCCGAAAGATTTAAAATAATTTCCTTGTTTGAATCTGTAGAATTTAAATTTGTAAGGACAAGATTTGCAATTTTTTTCCATTCGTTATAAGTATTATTGACTTTTTTATTATATTCAAGAAATTCTATATTTTCTGAAATTGTTTTGTGAACATCATCTTTTTGAATAAGTAATTTGTAAAAGCCTTTTGAATATTCTCCAAAGATTTGATTTTTTAGATTTGGAAACACATTCCAAAAGTGTGGAATATTATCTATATCATCTTGAGGGATTCCTCCATATAAATGCGCTTCAATACTTTGCAAATCTTCTTTTTCTGTAGAATCAATATAACGAGGAATGTTCAAATTATATGAATTCTTGTTAATGATTTCATCAAAAGGAACAAAACGACTAAATCCTGACACCTCTGTCATAGAATTAAAAGTCGTTACAATTTTGTAAATATCTTGCTCCCGAAGTCTGTTTTTATCACCATCTTTTATAAACCCATGACTTGCATCTATCATAAAAATACCTGTACGATTTTCTGTATTTTCTTTATCAAGAACTATGATACAGGCAGGAATCCCTGTTCCATAAAAAAGGTTTGCAGGGAGACCAATTATTCCTTTTATTAAATGACGATTAATAATATTTTTTCTGATAGTTTCTTCTGCATTGCCCCTAAACAAAACTCCATGAGGTAGAATAACAGCCGCTTTTCCTGTTTGATTTTTCATAGATTTTATAATATGCAATAACCATGCATAATCACCATTTTTTTCTGGTGGCATTTCGTCAAAATCATCAAAACGACCATAAGGTTTTAATCCGTCCATCCAGTTTTTCATACTAAATGGAGGATTTGCTACAATATAATCAAATTTTCTTAGTTTTGTTTCATCGTTATCATCTTTGTACCATGGATCTGAAAAAGTATTATCTGAATGAATTTCTCCTGAGGCTTTGTTATGAAGCACAAGATTCATTTTTGCAAGACCAGCTGTAGAAATATCTTTTTCTTGTCCATAAATTGCAAGAGAAAATGGAGCTTCATTTGCGGCTCGAACTAAAAGAGAACCTGAACCACAAGCGGGATCATAAATCGTAGCATTTTTATCCTTACACTTTGAAATATCAATTACTTTTGCAAGAATACGACTCACTTCTGCTGGGGTATAAAATTGACCTTTACTTTTTCCACTAGCAGTTGCAAAATTTCGCATAAGGTATTCGTAAGCATCGCCAATAAGATCGTCATCTTCTGCTTTATTGTTTTTAAAATCAAGTTCTGGGCGCTGAAAAATAGAAATAAGCCCTGTTAGCTTATCTATCATTTCTTCGCCTTTTCCAATTTTTGCCTCATCGTTAAAATGTGCATTATTTATTATGCCTGTAAGATTGTTTGCCTCTGCGAGTTTTGCAATAAGAATATCAATTTTTTCACCAATATTTTTGTCGCCTTTTAAATTAACTAAATCTTCAAAACTTGATCCCTCTGGAATTGCAATTGCTCCATAGGGATCATCTTTATATTTGTCAGAAACATACTTTACAAATAAAAGTGTTAGAATATAATCTTTATATTGAGAAGCATCCATGCCACCACGAAGTTTGTCGCAACTTGCCCAAAGAGAACTGTAAAGTTGTGATTTTTTAACAGCCATATTTTATCCTTAATTTTTGTTATCTGATTATAGCACAAAATTCCAATTTAGAGTAAAAAAAAACTTATAACACAAAAAAACGCCCTCTCCGCAGGAGAAGGCGTTTCCATCACAGGAATTGCGTAGCAATCTTAAATACGTCTGGTCAAGGCACGTTCGCTGCCGCTCATCTTAAAGCCTTGACTCAGCCGTTTTTTGAGGTTACTTATATCGTAACCTCAAAATCCGTGTGACTATCTTTTCTAAGCCTATTTCATATTAATAATAGAAGCATCATAGTCAGCAGGTGGAACGAATCCCATCAAGTTCATCAATGTTGATGGCCAGCTACTAATTCCCAATCCTTCGTTCAATTTTTCTGTATCGTATTCACCTTTGTATTCTGGGTCGTAGATGATTCCAGGAACTGGGTTTAAGCTGTGTGATGTTTTTGCTTTTGGTTCGCCGTCGCCACCTTTTTTAACGCTGCCGTCTTTTGCGTGTTCGTACATATCGTCAGAGTTTCCGTGGTCAGCTGTTAAACAAAGAATACCACCAGCTTCTTCAACAGCTGCCTTTAAGCGACCAAGTTGTAAGTCCATTCCTTCCATAGAACAAACTACAGCGTTGAAAACACCAGTGTGTCCAACCATATCACCATTTGGATAATTCAAACGGATGTGGTCATATTTTCCAGATTTAATTGCTTCAATAACTTTGTCTGTAATTTCAGCACATTTCATCCATGGGCGTTGTTCAAAAGGAACTACATCAGATGGAACTTCAACATAATCTTCCAATTTTTCGTCGAATTTACCTTGTTTGTTTCCGTTGAAGAAGTATGTAACGTGTCCGTATTTTTGAGTTTCAGAAATTGCCAAAATGCGAACGCCAGATTTTGTCAAATATTCACCCATTGTTCTGTCAATTGAAGGTGGATTTACCAAATATTGAGCAGGAACGTGAGCATCTCCGTCATATTCCATCATACCAGCGTATTCAACAGAAGGAACTCGTTTTCTATCAAAATATGGGAAGTCTGCACTAGCTGGAGTTTCAAAAGCAGCTGTCATTTCCAAAGCACGGTCACCACGGAAGTTAAATAAAATTACGCTGTCTCCGTCTTCAATTGTACCAACAGCTTTTCCGTTTTCTGCAATAACAAATTCATGCATATCTTGGTCAAGAAGACCTGCGTTTTCGTTTCTGTAAACTTCGATTGCTTCTGTAGCACTTGCAAATTGGCGGCCTTCACCTAAAACATGAGCTTTCCAACCGCGATCAACCATTGACCAGTCAGCATTGTAGCGGTCCATTGTCATGTACATACGACCACCACCACTAGCGATACGATAATCGCATCCGTCAAAGTTAGTCAAATATTCTTCAAGTGGGCTAATATAATTCAAAGCAGAAGTTGGGTCAACATCACGACCGTCAAGCAAAGCGTGAACGCGAAGTTTTTTAATTCCGTCTTTGTTAGCTTGAGCAATCATAGCTTTTAAGTGGTCGATGTGAGAGTGAACATTTCCGTCTGAAACAAGTCCGATAAAATGTAAGCAAGAATTTTTATCCATTACATTTTTGCTTAATTTTTGCCAAGTAGCGTCAGTAAACATTTTTCCGCTAGAAATAGATTCACCAACAAGTTTTGCACCCTGAGCAAAAACGCGACCACAACCAATAGCGTTGTGACCAACTTCAGAGTTACCCATGTCGTCATCACTTGGAAGCCCAACAGCAGTTCCGTGAGCCTTAAGCTGAGTGTGTGGACAATTTGCTGTAAACCAGTCCAAATATTTCATTTTAGAAGCACGAACAGCATCGCCTTCTTCGTATTTTCCATAACCAACACCGTCCATGATAACCAAAACAACTGGTCCACGGCGCCCTTTCCAACTAGGATTTTTCTTTAATGCTTCAACAGACATATATACTCCATAAAAAAATAAAAAGTTTCAAATTTCTTCAATAAATATACCGAATTTTTCTTGATTTTACAATACCATCATTTTTCTCTATCTGTTTCTTTTCTCTATTAAACAAATTAAAACTATTTAAATAAATACAAATGGTGCAAAATCACGCAAACAGAAAATGAAACAGCGAAGTCTTGCAAGTGTAACGCAGCACCAACGAGTTAGAGCATTTTCTGTTGAGAGTGATTTTGGTATCAATTATTTTTTACAAATATATTTTGTAAAACTGTTTTAGTTTAGTTTAAACTCTGCTACATGACTCTGTAGTTTATTTAAACTTTCCTTATTTTCTTCAGAATCGATTGAAACCTTCTTTACTGCATCTGAAATATTAGATGAGCCTTCTGTAATCATATTTACAGCGTTGCTAATTTCGTAAGAAGCTTCTGCAAGTAAACTCATTTCGTTTACAATTTCTTTGCTTCCTTCAAGAAGGATAGATGCACTATTTCTTACAACATCTGTAGAATTATGGATTTCACTAATTGATTGAAGAACTTGACTACTTCCCTCAGCTTGTTCGTCCATTGCGTTTTTGATAACATTTTCTTGTTGTTTTACAGAGTTTGTTAAATCAAAAATAACTTCAAATTGTTTTTTAACTTCTGTAACATTATTTACAACTTGATTGATGATTTCTTGCAAACTTTTTAAGTGACCAGTAATAGATTTTCCTTGAACATTTGATTGTTCGGCAAGTTTTCTAATTTCATCTGCAACAACAGCAAATCCTTTTCCAGCTTCTCCTGCGTGAGCTGCTTCGATTGCGGCGTTCATTGCAAGAAGGTTGGTTTGAGATGCGATAGTTTGAATAATCGAACTTGCTTCTAAAAGTCCTGCAGATTGTTCGATGATTGTTTCTGCTAATTTTGCTGATTCATTGATTTTTTCTCTACCAGTTTCTGATTCGGCACTCAATGATTCTACAGTTTCTGAGTTATTATCAAGAATTTTTGTAACAGAACGAATATTTGCTACCATTTCTTCAACAGCGGCAGAAGAATTTGCAATTCCAGAAACTTGAACTTCAACATTTTTGTTTAAAGTTTCAACTTTTTTTATCATATCATTTACTGTTGAATATGATTTATCAACTGTTAACGATTGAGTTTCAACTTTTTCTTTTACAGAGTCAACTGTTGCAAGAATTTTATCTACAGAATTTGTTGTTTCTGTCATGTTATCAGAAAGTTTGTTTGCATTTTGTAATGAATCTTGTACAGCATTATCAATTTCTACAAGCAAATTTCTTGTTCCATTGTAGAAACCATTTAAGTGATTTGAAATAACACCTAATTCGTCTCTACTTCTAATTGGTAAATTTTCTTTTGTATAATCTCTATCTGCAATAACTTGTGCAAAATTTTGTACATCTGTAATTCTTTTCATAAATCCGCGGCTTTGCATAAACGAATCGAGAATCAACATTGTTAGACCAAAAATAGTTGTTGGAATTATGTATGTTCCAAATAGTTTTATTATTGGTAGGTGATTTAATTCAGAAACAAAGATAGGTGTTAAAGAATAAGCTATAACTCCAATTCCACCAAATACCATTACAAAAATGTTTCTTGTAATATATGGCATTGACTTATATTTTTCTATTAGAGGAAGGGACGACATATTAGCTTCTAGAGTTTGCATAAAACAGATGTAAAAAAACAATGAATAGGAAAAAACTGTTCCAATACAACAAACTAAGATAGGAACTGGTTCCCAATGAATGCCTATTGCAAGTCCTGATAATCTAACAACTACAGGCAAAATAAATGTATTTGCAATAGCAGATACGAGAGTAGTTGTTTCAAACTTTTTTATCATTCTATTTGCAAGTTCTTTTGTGTTTTCTGTTCCATCGTAAGATAAAAGTTTCTTTGTAAAAAATTTGTAAATAAAAATCAAATAAAGAACTGCTAATGCAATAGCAATCAAAGGAAGTGGCATAAATAAAGCTTTTACAGCATCTTGAAATTTAAAAACCTTTAAGAAATTTAATATAATCCAAGCGGCAACGATTGGTGTTGCAAACATCAAAGAAAAATAAACTGCTAGTTTTTTAGGGAATGGTTTAATTACTGTGTTTTGTGTATTTTTCATAAAATATCCACCTTAAATATTTTCTACTAATTATTAAAACTATAATTACATTATATGGTGATTTTGTCATTTTGTAAATTATAAAATTGATAAAGTTGTTCCAAAATCGTGAATATCTTAATTTTCTCTAATTGACGAATAAAAAGAATAGATGTAAAATTATCGAATAAAAAATTATTTCTATATTTTAGATGTTTTTTTAGGAGACAATTATGGCAGTTAAATTTGAATGGAATGAAAAATATGAATTGGGAATTTCAGAAATTGATTTACAACACAAAAAATTAATAAGTATTTCTAACGAATTGTATGATATTGCAACTTCAAATGATGCAAGTTATAAAATTTCAATGTCAAAAATCTTAAAAAGTCTTACAGATTATACTGTTTATCATTTTACAAGTGAAGAAGAGTTTATGAAAAAGTATGGATACGAAGGAACTCCAATGCATAAACTTGCTCACGATAATTTTATTGCTGAAGTTACACAGCAAATCAAAAAACTTTCAGATGCATCTCAAGATGATATTCTTGTTTTTTATAATTATATTGCAAATTGGATTCTTGCTCATATTGCAAAAGCTGATAAAGTTTGGGCTTCTTTTGTAAAACCAAAACTATAATTTTGTAATTTTTTTGTGGCGAGATTAAAAATTTTGTGATAAAATAATTGGGAAATAGTTTTTTGTTCAAGGATGATATTTTATGAGAATTTGTGTAAAGATTACAGGAAGATGGATTAGAGCAAAACACTTTTTAAATGATAAAGAAATCGATAGAATTATGCTCATTGTGTTAAATTCTAATCAATTTTCAGTTTACGAAGATGGAAAACTAAAACAAGAATATAAAATTGATGAAGTTGCAGATCAGATGATTTTTGAAGATGATATTGAATATTCTTGGATGGAAAAACGAGGGAAGGCTGTTCCTTTGGCAGATTTTACTGTTGAGTATGAATCTGGTGAAGGTGCTGTAATGTCTTATGAATTTGATCTTCCAACTGAATTTGATATTTCTAAATTAAAATTTTCTAGAGTCTTAACAAATTGTAAAATGCCAGAAGTTTATGGTGATGATTTTGTATACATGCTTGAACCAGTTATCGGTTACGGTGGAAAAACTATCTTCACTTGGGAACATCTTGAACAACAAGAAAATTTAGGGGAAGTTGATTTTACATCAAAAGCAGAAGTTTCATATCCTGCAAAACTTAGAGGTAAATATTCTACACCAATCAATACTTTTAACAGTTTGATTTACGCAGATCCAGAAAAAACATTACTTGTGGGGCACACAAAACGCGTTCCTGAGTTCCTTGTAGTTCCAGAAGGGGTAAAAGAAATTATCGATGAGTGCTTTGTTGATTGCGAAGCAATTAAAACTGCAAAATTTCCATCAACTTTAGAAAAAATCGGTAGAGATGCTTTCCGTGGATGTGAAGAGCTAAAAGAGCTTACATTTCTTTCTGATATTGAACTTGATTTTGATAATGAATTTATTGATTGGACAAAGATTACAAATATCAATTTTGAAAATTCTTCTCGATATAAATTTAAAGACGGAATTATTTATTCTGCTGATGAACAAATTATGTATCGTGCTTGTGCAAAGGAAGATTGCTAAAATTTGATTAAAATTAGTAACATTTTTTTTCAGTTAAGGTGTTGTAATCTATAGTTAAATTTTTACATAGGAAAGGTGCAAAGTATGAAAAAGATTTTATTATCACTTTTTGTAATTGTTTCAGTTTTTGCTTTAACAGCATGTGTGAATATCAATTTTGATAATTTTGTTGGCGAAGGCGTCCTTAGAATTGAAAATAACAGCCAAGATACAATAAAAGCTTTCGTTATGTATGAAGAAGTTGATGGCGAACTTGTAGAAGCATATCGTAACGATGGTTCTTATGCTGCAGAGGGCGAATCTCCAGTTAGTGTAAATATTAAATCTGGAACTTATGAAGAGTACAGCATTCAAACTGGTGATTATGATATCTGGCTTTTCATGACTTATGATAAATATTGGTATTATTGTAAAAAAAGGGATGTTTCTATATACTATAAAAGTACAACAACAGTTTCAGTTGAATCTGGTGAATGGACTTTGTTGATTCCTACAAACGCAAAATCAATGCGTAACATGTTACCAGAAGTTGTAAAAAATCAAGTTTTTGCAACTGAATTATAAAATGTAAAATCAGTTGATAATTTCTGTTTTTTTAGAAGTTATCAGTTATACAATTTATTTTATTTAGCATTTACCGGGGTGTAAGAAAGTTTTGACTTAGAACTTGTTTGATTTTCAAGCAAAACTTTCTTTCTGAGATTATACCCGTAAAGAACCTTTGTATAAAGGTTGAACCTGATCCAGATAATACTGGCGGAGGAAGTAAAGATGAAAAAAAATCTTATCACTTTCATTTATTCAATTTTATTAGTTATGGTTATTGTGTCTTTTGTTGGATGCGATAAAAACTCAAAAGATGGACGAAAAGGGCAAGTTGTAGTTTATGCCTACGATTCTTTTGTTTCTGAATGGGGACCAGCACCTCAACTAGAAAAACTTTTTGAAGAACATTCTGACTACGACTTAGTTTTTATCTCCGTAGGGGATGCTGCACAAGTTCTTTCTAAAGCAACTGTTGAACGAGCAAATCCTAGAGCTGATGTTTTGCTTGGAATCGATAATAACTTATTTGAAAAAGCAAAATATTCTATGATTTTAGAACCTTATGTAAGCCATAATCTAAAAGATGTTCCAGAACATTTACTTTTTGACGACAAAGGAACTTTATCACCTTATGATTGGAGTAACTTTGCTTTAATTTATAACACAAAATCTGATGTGCCAGAACCTAAATCCTTGCTAGATTTAACAAATGAAGTTTACAACAAAAAAATAATTCTCATGGACCCTAGAACTTCAACTCCTGGGCTTGGTTTTGTTGCTTGGACTTTACATCAATTTGGAGATGCTATTGTAAATTACTGGTATGCTTTACGACCAAATATTTTAACAATGGCACCAGGCTGGGATACTGGTTACGGACTTTTCACTTCTGGAGAAGCACCTCTTGTAATTAGTTACACTACAAGTCCTGCTTATCATGCAGAATATGATGAAACAGACCAATACAAAGCGCTAATTTTTGAAGATGGTCATCCTTATCAAGTTGAAGGTGCTGGAATTGTAAAACGCTGTAAAAATCCAGAAGGTGCAAAAGAATTTATCGACTTTTTACTTTCTGAAGAAGCACAAAGCATTTTGCCTTTAACACAATGGATGTATCCTGTAAATCCAAATGTCGCTTTGCCAGAATCTTTTAATGTGGCACCTAAAGCAAAGAAAAATTTTTCAGTTGATGCTCAAAAATTAGATAGAGCAGTAAACGATATTGTTTTTATGTTAAACAATGCTGAATAGTTCTTTTTCAAAAAAAGATTTACTTAGGCACTTTTTATGTGGAATTTCAATTTTTATTGTTTTTATCGTAATTTGTGCCTTTGTAATTCCTTTAGTATTTTCAATTTTACCACTTTTTTCTCAAGATGATATTGCAAGTTCTTCTTTTTCTAGTTTTGCAACTTCAAAAAAAGTTTTTGTTAAATATATTTTTAATGCACTTAAATTTACTATTAAACAAGCCTTTTTTTCAACATTGGTTGCCTTACTAATCGGAATTCCCATGGGATTTTTTGTATCTCAGAGAAAATTCTTTGGGAAAAAATTTTTTGTTGCATTATCAGCGGTTCCTTTTTGCGTTCCAACTTTACTTGTGGCTTTAGCATATGTTCAGTTTTTTGGAATGAACGGCGCTTTGAATAATTTTCTAAAATCAGTTTTTGGATTAAAATCTTCGCCTGTAACTTTTTTGTATTCTTTTGTTGGAATTGTAATTGCCCAAGGTTTTTATAATTTTCCATTGGTGATGAAAACTTGTAGCGATGTTTGGTCAAGAATTGATGTTCGACAGGAAAATATTGCAATACTTTTGGGTGCAAATCCTATTAAAAGATTTTTTTCAGTTACGATTCATCAAATTTCAACTGCAATTACAACTTCTGCAATTAGCGTATTTTTGTATTGCTTTTTCAGTTTTATTATTGTTTTGCTTTTTGGCGCAATCGGTTGTACAACAATTGAAGTAGAAATCTATCAGGCGGTAAAAAACACCTTGAATTTTTCACTTGCTTCAACTTTGTCAATTATCGAAACTCTTTCTGCTTTGATTTTATGTTTTGTTGTTTTACTGATAGAAAAAAAATCTCGGGCAAATAAAAGTTTATCAAATCAGTGTATTTGTGTAAAATTAAAATCAGTTGGCGAAAAAATATTTTTATCAATTTTAGTTAGTTTGATAATTTTCTTTTTTGTGTTTCCATTTTTATCTTTGATTTTTTCTGCTTTCAATAAAGTGAATTTAGTTTTATCAAATAAGAATTTGTATATTGCAATAAAAGATTCCGTTTTAACTGCCTTGTGTACCGCAAGTTTTTCTGTAATTTCAGCTTTAACTTGTGCTTTGTTTTTCCGCTTGAATAAAAAATTTCAAAATGGAATTTTCGTTCGGTTGGTTCCTTTAGTTCCAATGGCAGTTTCTTCGGTTATCATCGGTTACGGACTGATAATTTTTTTACAATATTTAGGAATTGAATCAAATTTTTTTGTACTTGCAATTTTTCAAAGTGTGATGGCTTTCCCTTTTGGATTTAGGTTGATTTCAAATAACCTTGATAAAATTTCACTTCAAATTGATGATGTTTGCAAAATTTTTTCAAGTGATAAAACTAAATCAATTTTTTGGATTTACATTCCTGCAATAAAAGAAAGTATTTTTTCTGCTTTTGCTTTTAGTTTTGCAATCAGCTGTGGCGATACAACTTTGCCTTTAATTTTATCAATTCAAAATTATAATCCGCTTTCGTTATACACTTTTAGACTTGCATCTTCTTATCAATTTGGATCTTCTTGCGTTTGTGGTTTAATTTTGATGTTAGTTGGTTCAAGTTGCTTTATTTTAAATGGAATTTATCAATTCATTAAGGAAAAATCAAATGAAAAATAAAAACTTATCTTGCCAAAATTTTAGTTCTCAAGAAAATCAAGATTTTTTAGTTTGTAAATCTTTGCAAAAATATTGGCCAAATTGTTCTGTGGATTTTTCTTACAGTTTGCCAAAAGGAAAAACTTTAGTTTTGTTCGGTCATTCTGGAAGTGGAAAATCTACGGTTTTACAAATGATTTCGGGGCTCGTTCTTCCAGATAATTTAGATGATAAAGAAAATCCTGCAAAAATTTTTATCAACAATAAAGATTGCTCAAAACTTTCTCCTGCAAAGCGTGATATGGGAATGGTTTTTCAAAATGGAGTTTTGTTTCCTCATTTGCGAGTTGACGATAATGTTGCCTACGGACTTCGTTGCAGAGGTTTTTCAAAAAAAGAAAGTCGTAAACTCGCAACTGAATTTTTAGAAAAGTTCAATTTGCAAGATTTTGCAACAAGGGATGTAACTTCACTTTCTGGCGGAGAAGCACAAAGAGTAAGTCTTGCTAGAACTTTGATTGTAAAACCAAGTTTAATTCTTTTTGACGAGCCATTTTCTGCTTTGGATAAGCCTTTGGCAAAAAATCTTGCTCAAGATATAAAACAGGCACAACAAGAACAAAATTTCACTTCGGTTTTGGTAACTCACGATAGAGAAGAAGCAAAATTCCTTGGTGATTTTGTTATCAAAATGGAAAAAGGAAATATTCTTTGGCAAGGCTCAATCGAAGAATTTTGATTTTTGTAATTTTTTCTTTTTAGAAAATTTGGTCTGAAAAAAAAGGCTTAAAAAAAATTAAATTGTCAAAAATCTTTCGTTTGGCATTTTTTCAAAATATTCTTCTAAAATCTTTTTTTGAATTTCAAATCCGTCGTTGTTTATCATTTGAGATTTTAGATAATTTCCAAACTGAAAATTGTCGCAAAAGTAAATAAAAAATCTTTGAATACGAGTTTTCCAAAATTCTTGTGGCTGACAATTTTGAACATCCAACATAAAATCGATAGCAAGTTGCAATAAATCAATTTTCATTGAAAATTTTTCATCATTTAGCGCCGAAGAAATTTCTTTGAAAAGCCAAGGTTTTTGAATTGCACTTCTTCCAAGCATAATTCCGTCGATATTTTGTGCTTTTTTTATGGAAGAACGAGCATCTTCCACAGAAAAAATGCTTCCATTCCCGATAACTTGCAAATTCAACGAACTGTATTTTGTTTTTAAGTATTCACAAAGCTGATTTACATATTCCCAACGAGCTTTTCGTGTGTATTTTTCTTTCCTTGTTCTAGGATGAAGTGTAATTTGTGTAACGCCTTCAGAAACTAGCATATCGCAGTAGGCAAATAATTTTTCGGTTGTAAAATCTTCTTCACCTAAGCGAATTTTACAACTTAATCGCTTACAAGATGTTGTAGAAGTTTCTAAAACTGATTTTACTTTTTTTAGCATTGAAGCAACTTCGCTGTGAGGTTTACTCATCCAAGCACAACCTGCGCCTGTTCTGTAAATATCTGGGGCAGGACAACCCATGTTTATATCAATTCCGATTCCACCAAGGTCGCATACAATTTTACTTGCTTTTTCTAGTGCGTCTTCGCGGTAATCTGTAAGTTGCCAAACCATTTTTTCTGGTTCTGGGAGAGTTCTGATGTAATATTCTTCAAATTTTCCACCTGCAACAAGTGAATTTGCGTGAATCATTTCGCAGTAATATTCGTCGCATCCACCAAATCGAAAAATCAAATTTCTTAAAGCTTGGTGAGAAAGTGTTGCCATTGGTGCTAATAAAAGTTTCATTTTGAAAGTATATAATATGTAAAAAAATGTAGCAATCTTTTATCAATTTAAAAATCAATTTTTGTTAAAATCTAATTTATTTTTAGAACCAAGTAAGGTTTTTTGCTTCAAATTACTTTGTTTTGTTGACTTTTTTTATTCTATTTGCTAGTATAGATTATCTAGTTTACTGTCTTAGATGCAAAGCAGTTTTGCTAGTTTTTTATTATGTAATTTTTTTAGGTAGGGAAAATATGTCAAGAAGATGTGAAATTTGTGGAAAAGGCACAATGTCAGGTAACACAGTTAGTAAATCAAAAAATCACCAACGCCGCACATGGAAGCCTAACCTTGTTGAGGTAAAAACTGAAATTGAAGGAACAACTACAACTGTAAAACTTTGTACTCGTTGTCTTCGAAGCGGTTATATCGTAAAGAAGGTTTAATCTAATCTAATTTCTTTAGAGGAAGCTGGTTGTACATGATGTATTGACCAGCTTTTTTTATTTAGGTTCTACGATATTTAGAAAATCTAAACAAAGGTGAGTCAAGAACTTGAACGAAATGTCGCTTGTCCACCTGTATTTTTACTTGGAAGCATTATGTTAAATATTACAGTTCTTTTAGAAAATACTTTATATAACCAAAATTTACAAAAAGCACACGGACTTTCTCTTTTGATTCGAACTCCAGAACAACATATTTTGTTGGATACAGGTCCTAATTCAAAATTTTATAAAAATGCAAAAAAATTGGGAATTGATTTATCTCAAATTGATTCTTTGGTTCTTTCTCACGCACATTACGACCATACTGGCGGAGTGAATAAATTTTGTAAATTGAATGAAAAAGCTCAAATTTTGATGTTTTCACCTTATAACGAAAAATATTACGGAAAATCTAAAATCGGCTATCATTTTATTGGATTAAAGGCTTCTGCAAAAAATAAAAAACGAATTACATTTTTGCAAAATCCACTTCAGATTACAAAACATTGTTGGTTCATTCCTTGCTCAGTTGAATTTTACGGAAAACCTAACAAAAATTTATCTTTGTACAAAAAAGTTGGAAAAGTTTATTCAAATGATACTTTTAATCACGAAGGAATTTTAGTTTATGATGATAATGGCCAACTTGTGATTTTTAATTCTTGTTCTCATAATGGCGTTATCAATTCTATCGAAAGTGTAAGAGCATTTTTCCCAAACAAAAAAATTATAAGTTACATCGGTGGATTTCACTTTCCTTATTCATCAATCGATAAAATCAAACCAGAAGATTTACGCAATTTAGACGAACTTGTCGATTACGCAAATCTTCAAAAAGACATAATTTTTTACACAGGACATTGTACAGGAAACGGTGCTTTTGATTATCTTAGAAAAGCTTTAGGCGATAGAGTTCAAGCTATTCAAACAGGAAAAATTTTAGATGTTTAGTTTTTTTTCAAACTGAACATCTATTTTTCTAAATTGATAATTCTAATCCATCGTAAGCTGGTATAATCGATTTTTCTTTTACATTGAATTTTTCTTTTAACTCATCAATTATTTCAAAAATTCTTTCGTGGGTTGTTTCGTGGCTGATATGTGTAAGATAAATATTTTTTGCGTTGGTTTTTGAAACAAATTCAATGGCTTGTTCAAAATTAAAATGAGTTGTATGAAATTTTTCTCGTAAAGCGTCTATTACGATATGGGTACAATCCTTTACAAGTTCCAAAGAATCATCTGTGATAAAACTGCAATCTGTTAAATATGCAAAACTTTGGCAAGAATTTTTATCTTTGAACATCCAACCAGAAGTTTTTAATTTTCCGTGATACATTGGCACAGGAATTATTTGTAAATTTCCAATTTCAAGTGGATTTTCTTTTGTAAACTTTTCGCAAGAAATCAATTTTAACAATGGCTTTCCGCCACCAAGTTGTGTTCTTTTGAAAACATAGGAAAATCGTTCTTTTACATCTTTTACAGTATTTTTATTTGCGTAAATTTTTAGTGGTTTAGATTTTTGAAAATTATTTTCTGAACAAGGCGTAATTGTGTGAGCAAAAATTCTTAAATCATCAAGTCCGTGTAAATGGTCGGCGTGGCTATGAGTTAGCAAAACGCATTTTGGCTTTTTAATTTTATATTTAATTGCTTGTAACCTAAATTCAGGGGATGTATCCACAAGAACTTGTTTTTCATCAGAACTTTCTACAACAATGCTTGTTCTGTATCGTTGATTTTTTAAGTTTGAAGAAGTACAACATTCACAATCGCAACCGATTACAGGAATCCCATGACTTGTTCCTGTTCCTAAAAAAATAACTTTCATGATAAATATAATAATCGCAGGAATATTCTTGTCAAGGGTAGATAAAAATAGTATCTTAAAACATAAGGAAATTTTTATGGCAGACTTAATGGAAGTTTTGGATTTTATTTTGAATAGATGTTCTCTCAAAGAAATGGATGCTATTGATGCTGCCGTAAAACGACGAAAACATGATTTAGGTTCTGGAGTGATAAATCCTCAAGCCTTTGCAAAAAATTTGTCAAAAACTGTTAGCGATTCAATAAATACAAGTATTTCTGGTTTGCAAGAATCTTTAAAAGATTTTGCTTGGGATTTAGTTAGAAAAGAAAATCCTAATTTAACCGAGGATGAATTAAATCATATTGTTGATGCAATGATTCCAGATATTCTTGCTACAAAAAAACAATCTAGTGCTGCTGATGTTTTACGAAGTGGAAAATCCTTAGTTGTGGACGGAAAAGTAAACGGCGTTCCTGTAGATGCAATGTTGGATATGGTTTTGCAATTTATCAGTTTTAGTAACGGAACTCTTCCGCCTGAACAAGAACGGGCTTTGTGCAATGCTTTAGGCGATTGGTCTAGAAGTTACTGGCAATCTTTTCCAGAAAGTTTGCAATCTTTGATTCGTTCTTATTTGAAAAACGAAATTTCTAGCGATGTTTTTCAACAAGCCTTATTGATGCTTTTTGCACAATGATTTTTTTTGCGAAGATTTTTCAACGAAAAATTTTTTTTCAACGAAAAGTTATTTTTCGTAAGTGTCCTTTATTGCTTGAATTTCATCTCGGATAATTGCGGCAGATTCAAAATCCAAACAATCTGCGTATTCAATCATTTGTTCTTCCATTGCTTTTAGAAGTTTTCGTCTTTGTTCTTTTACCATTAAGTTTGTGCTTTTCTTAAGAACATCAAGTTCGATTTTTACAGTTTCTTTCTTTTCTTCATTTTGACGAACAAGAATATCATCGATTGCTTTAGAAATTGTTTTGGGCGTAATTCCATGTTTTTCATTGTAGGCAATCTGAAGTTGACGACGGCGCTCAGTTTCTGTGATTGCTTCTTTCATTGCATCACTCATTTTATCGGCGTACATAACAACTTTTCCGTTGGCGTTTCTGGCGGCTCGTCCAATAATCTGAATCAAACTTGTACTAGAACGCAAAAATCCGATTTTGTCCGCATCTAAAATTGCAATAAACGAAACTTCTGGAAGGTCGATTCCTTCGCGCAAAAGGTTGATTCCAACAAGAACATCAAATTCGCCTGTTCGTAAACCTTTTAGAATTTCAACTCGCTCGATAGTTTCAACTTCAGAGTGAATATATTTTACTTTCAAATTTAAGTTTGTAAGGTAGTCTGTTAAATCTTCCGCCATTTTTTTTGTAAGTGTTAAAAGCAAACACCGTTCATTTTTTTCAAGACGAATTTTTATCTCTTGATAAATGTCTTGCATTTGACCTTCGCTTTTTCTAACTTCAATTACTGGGTCAAGCAAACCTGTAGGACGAATCAGCTGTTCAACAATTCTTGTGCTTCGGCGAATTTCTTCGCTACGAGGTGTTGCAGAAACGAAAATTGTTTGGTTGAGTTTTGCTTCAAATTCTGCAAATTTTAATGGACGATTATCCAGCGCACTTGGAAGTCTAAATCCAAAGTCGATTAAGTTTTGTTTTCGGCTTCGGTCCCCTTCGTACATTGCACCAATTTGTGAAAGTGTAACATGAGATTCATCAATTAAGCACAAAAAATCATCTGGAAAATAATGAAGAAGGGTAGCAGGTGGTTCGCCTTTTTTTCTTCCTGAAATTGGACCAGAATAATTTTCAATTCCAGAACAATATCCCATTTCATTCATCATATCGATATCGTAATTTGTACGAGTTTTTAATCTTTGTGCTTCAACGATTTTTCCTGTGGATTCTAAAAATGCAACTTGTTCTTCTAATTCTTCTTTGATTTTATCAGTTGCTTTTTTTAACATATCAGCAGGAACTACAAAGTGTTTTGCAGGATAAATTGTTGTTTCGTCCAGTTCTTCTACAGTTTCGCCAGTTATAACATTGTATCTTCTAATTCTTGAAACTTCATCCCAGTCAAGTTCGATTCGGTAGGCTTCGTCAGTTTCCATGTAGGCAGGATATACTTCGATAACATCGCCTTTGATTCTAAATCGACCTCGCTCTAAAACCATGTCGTTTCGTTGATATTGAAGATTAACAAGTTGTTTTGCAATTTCAGTTGTAGAAAGTTCTTCGCCTTTATCGATGTGAAGTCGCATTTCTTTGTAAAGGTCTGGCATTCCCAAACCGTAAATGCAAGAAACCGTTGCGATAACAATTACATCTTTTCTTTCCATCAAACTGTAAGTTGCCGAAAGTCGCATTCTGTCAATTTCATCATTGATAGAAGCATCTTTTTCGATATATAAATCTCGGGCAGGAACATAGGCTTCTGGCTGATAGTAATCGTAGTAAGAAACAAAATATTCAACAGCGTTATTTGGAAAAAAGTTTTTAAATTCTTTATAAAGTTGTGCGGCCAAAGTTTTGTTGTGACTGATTACAAGAGTTGGCTTTTGAACTTGCTCAATGATTTTTGCCATGGTAAAAGTTTTTCCAGAGCCAGTTACACCTTTTAGCGTCAAAAATTTTTCGCCATTGAGTATTCCTTGAGAAAGTTCTTTTATGGCATTTCCTTGGTCCCCAGCAGGTTCGTAAGGAGAAACAACTTGTAATTTTCGCATATTATTGTTTTTCTTCCAAAGTGATTTTCAAATCGATTCGTTCGCTTCCTCTTATGATTGAAACAATGGCAACATCACCTGGTTTTGTGTTTTCCAAAACTGAATTGTAATCTGCAGAAGAAGAAACTGGAGTTCCGTTTATTGCAGTGATAATATCTCCACCGATGTAAAATACAGATGAGTTTCGTGTGAATCTTACTGCTTCTGTTCCGCCTTTTAATCCCGCTTTTGAAGCGTTACTGTTTTTTTCAACTTCGGAAACAAGCAATCCTTCTTTCACAGGCAAATCGATAGCGCGACTTAAATTTGAATTGATTTGAATTGCAGAAATATTCATTGAACCGCGTTTTACTTTTCCGTATTTCATTATATCGGATACGATTCGTTTTGCTGTGTTTACTGGAATTGCAAATCCAACTCCAGCAGAACTTCCTGATGTGGAATAAATCATTGTGTTAATTCCAATCATTCTTCCTTGTGTGTCAAAAAGTGGTCCACCTGAATTTCCTGGATTGATGGCTGTATCAGTTTGAATCATATCTCTAAAAATTGTGTTGTCAGATTGAATTGGTCGCCCAAGACTTGAAATGATTCCTGTTGTCATGGTTCTGTCAAAACCAAATGGATTTCCGATGGCGATAACTTTTTGTCCAACTCGCAATTTTGTTGAATCTGAAAATCCGATTGTTGTAAGTTCCATATTTTCTGGCGGAGTGAATTTTACAACAGCTAAATCAGTTTGTGCATCTTCGCCCACCAAAGTTCCTTCGTATTGAGTTCCGTCAGAAAGTGAAATGTAAATTTTGTAAGCGTCTTTTATTACATGGCGATTAGTTACAACATATCCTCGTTTATCAATTATGGAACCAGAACCTGAACCGCCGTCTGTTGGATAAGGTTCGTAAAACCAAGAATAAGAAATTACTTTTGTGCTAATGTTTACAACTGCGTCAGAGCATTTTTCGTAAACGCTGATATTTTGAATTTCATCTTGTGTGTAAGTTTCGTCAAAATCCGAAGAATATTTTATTTGTTTTAAATTTGTTTGAAATGTGTAAAAATCATTTTCTGGATTTTCATTTAATTTTCCAACTTCTGAATTTTCTTCGTTACTTGAAATTTCTTGCTCAGATTTTTTATTTTGAAGATTTCCATTAAAATAATTTATTGAAAAATAAGTTGCAAAAACTGCAATTAAAACACAAACAACTGAAATTATAACTACTTGAGTTCTAGAATAAAGTTTCATACTTTTAATATACAAAAATACTTGCTGTATGACTACTACCTATTGTGTTTAAAACAAAAAAGCTGTTTAGAGAAGAGTGAATTTCACTTGAATTACTCCAAACAGCCTTTTATCACTAACTAAAGTTTAATTAGTTTTATTTTTTTGCTTTTGTTGTTTTAGCTTTTTTTTCTGTAGCATCTTTTTTTGCAGCAGTTTTCTTTGCTGGTGCTTTTTCTGCTTTTGCAGAAGTTTTTGCAGATGCAACAGCTGTTGATTTACCTTTTCCTCTTTCTAAGAGAATTGTTTTTGTTGTTTGGTCTGCAACTTCAGCTGGTCCAAAATATTGGATTGCACCTGGGTATGTGTAACTTGTTTTTACTTTCCAAGTATCGCGATTTTTTGCAAATTCTTTGAAAGGTTTTCCGTCAAGTTCTACAAGTGCTTTTTTGATAACAGGTTTTTTTGTTCCATGGCGTTGTTCCATGTTCATCATCATTGTTAATGGAATACCACCTGCTGTCCAATCTTTTGCAGGAGCTGTAAGGTTTCTAACTGATGAAAGATATCCTGTAACTCCAGAAGCAATCAAAAGGAATGCTGTGTATCCAAGTGCGTAACAGTAGTCTGCATCAAAGTTTGATGGGAATGCACATCTTCCTTCATATCCGAAGAAGTGTGTGTATGCACTGAATTTTCCGTTGTATTTTTTTGCTTTTTTAAGAGCAGCAAGATTGTTTTCTACCATTGTAACAAGAAGTTTTTCTGTTTCGATTCTTGAAACTTGTACGTTTCCGTGTGGGTCGCGATCTGCAAGGAATTGTGCAGCAATTGCGTCAGGAAGAGAATCGAATGTTTTGTATGAAGCTGGTTTTAAGTTATCTTTTAACCATGCTTTTTTATCTTCAAATGATACAAGTTTGTTAAATTCATCAGCATTGTGTGCCATTGTGTCGTTGAGTTCTGCAATCAATGATTTCATTTCTGGGATGAATTCTACTAATCCTTCTGGAACAAGAACTACACCGAAGTTTTCATCATTTTGTGCTCTAGCAACAATTGATTCACAAATATAATCTGTGATTTGTTTAAGAGTCATTTTTTTAGCTTCAACTTCTTCAGAAATCAAACATACATTTGGTTGTGTTTGCAATGCACATTCAAGAGCGATGTGACTTGCTGAACGACCCATAAGTTTGATAAAGTGCCAGTATTTTTTTGCAGAGTTAGCATCTCTTTCGATATTTCCGATAAGTTCAGAATATGTTTTACAAGCTGTGTCAAAACCAAAACTTGTTTCGATTTGGTCATTTTTAAGGTCACCATCGATTGTTTTTGGAACACCGATAACTCTTGTTGACATTCCAGCGTTTACAAATGTTTCTGCAAGTAAAGCTGCGTTTGTATTTGAGTCATCACCACCGATGATTACGATAGCATCTAATTTTAATTTTTTTGCTGTATCCATTGCAGCAGCATATTGTTCAGGAGTTTCGATTTTTGTTCTTCCTGAACCAATCATGTCGAATCCACCTGTGTTGCGGAATTCATCCATGTATTTATCTTTGATTTCGATATATTTGTTGTCTGTAAGACCTGATGGTCCGTTCAAAAATCCAAAAAGTTTTGAGTTTGGATTTCCTTTTTTAATTCCATCATAAAGACCAGCGATAACATTGTGTCCTCCTGGAGCTTGTCCTCCTGAAAGAATAACACCTACACGAATTTGATTTTTAACTTCTGGATTTTTTCCTTTTACGAATGTTGCTTCTGGTTTTCCGTATGTGTTTTTGAAAAGTTCTGAAAGTTCTTCTTGGTCAGAAACAGCTTTTGTAGGTTTTCCAAATTCAAGTTGAATTGCTTCTGGTTTCAAGTTAAGAACACTTGGTAATTTTGGTGAGTAACCGTAACGAGCTGTTTGTAATGCTGATACCTTTGCCATAAATTCTCCTAAAAAAAATTGAGAGTAAATCTTCAGATTTACGAATAATTTTTTAATGTTGTTTCGCAACGAAGAGAGAAACAACTGTAAATAGGAAAGTTTGCAACGCAAACTTTGAATGAAAAGTGAGATACTATTTGTATCGAACTTTTCATTATTTCTCCTAAAAAAAATTGTGAGGAAATTTAAAATCTCCTTTTTAATTTTTAATATTCTACTATAAACAAATAAGAATTTCAAGGTTGAAAAAAAAGAAAAGCAAAATGTAAAATTGATATCAGGATAAAATAGGCTCTCGACTTTCCCCTGATAGTGTTTTCTTGTACGAAAATAATTTTTTTTACAAATACGAATATCTTTTATAAATATTTTAAAGATGTTTTAATTTATCTTTACCCATTTTTTATTTTTGGTTTGAATTGAAAAAGAATTGTTTTCTTGAAAAAAACTTTCTTGCAAAATTTTTGCAACTTGAAAAACTCGTAAATTGATTTTTTCAAAATTTATGATATTTTCTAAATTGATTTTTTCAAAATTTTCAATTTCAATTTTTAACAAATTAAATGCGTTTGTGTAAGGCAAAAATTCTAAATCAGTTTTTTTGCTTTCACTTAAAATCGGATGAGAAATATTTACAAAAAAATATTTTCCATCAAATTGAATTTTTTGAATTTCTGGTTTAAATTTTGAATCACAAAAAAGTTTTGAAATTTGAGATAAATTATTTTCTGCATTTATTTTAATTTCTGAATTAAATTCCAAAATTGAAAAAGTTGAAAATAGAGGCGTGATTTTTTTTATATTAATTTTATTATTTGATTTTAATTCAAAAACTTTATTCATTAAATTATTTCGTAGATTTGAAATTTCAGAAATTATATTTCCATGAGGAAAAAGTGATACAGAATACATAGTTGCACTATAGCGTTTTTTTTCAAAAAAGTGTAGTATATAGATATGAAAGTTAGAAATTATTTTTTATTTATTTTTGTTGTAGTGTTTTGTTTTTCTTGTTCTGTTCAGCCTAATTCAACATTAACTATTTCTAGTGGCGAAAAAGATTTTACCCTCGTAGCTTGTAACAATACCGCTTTAAATAATTCAATTTCAAATCCTAGTGAATCTGCTTATCTTTACTACGGATTTAATTCTTCGTTTTCTAAAAACTTGATTCAAAAAGCAAGTGATTTTTTACCAGCAATCGAAATTACAGTTTCAATAAATGATTCAAAAAACAATGATTCGATTTCTGGTTTTGCTTTTGGATTTCTTTACGAAAATGATTTTGAAAACGGAAAGTTAAAATCAAATTTAAATTCTCGACCAATGGTTTATGGATTTCCGAATAGCAAAAATTTAAATTCAAATATTTTCAAAGTTTCTTTTGCCATCGAGCCAATTCAAGTTACAAATTTAAAAGGATTTGTAATTTATTCAGAACAAAAACTTGAAGTTGTAAAAGTTGATTTAGTTCCTGCAAAAACTGGTTGGTCTTTTGAAAGTACAATTCCTTGGTTTGGATTTAGTTCTGCTGGTGGAAATCTTCCAAAAAATAAAACTTTTGCCCAAAGCACAATGTGGAATTTTGAAAAAGAATCAAAATATAATTTTTTAGAAAATCCGTCTTTTGAAATTTTAGTTTCAAATCCATTGTTGCCTTATCAAACTGCAACAAAAGAAGATAATTCAATTATAAAACTTCATCTTGCAAAAAAAGAAATTGAAATTTATCCTCGTCCCGAACCTTACAAAGTTACATTAAATACTTTACAATTTGAAAATCCTATTTCATATATTGAAGTTACTGCAAATCAAAATTATGTTGATGCAATTACTTTCGGACCTTTTTCCGCTGTAAAAGAAAATGTGCCACAAAAAAAATTAAATAAATTGCAAAGTGAAAACGCATTACATAAAATGAAACCAATTCTTGCTGATCCAGGCTTAGTAAGATTTTGGCCAAAAAGTAAATGGCGTCATTCTGATTTTGAACTTTTTGCTTGGGAAGCATTTCCTTCTGTTTTAATTTTTGATTTTGCAAATTATAAAATACAAGATGATTTTTTGAAGCGACTTGCTTTCTTTGTTGAAAAAAGTGGATTCGTTGGAACTTTGATGAAAGACGAAGAAATTAAAAATCTTCACGGATACAATGCTCACGATTACAAAGCCGAAAGTTTAGCTGCATTTTTTGATACAGCACAAAGTCAAAATTTTAAATTAAATCAAAGTGAACTTTTGCTCCGTCATATTTTGTTAGAAAATGGAATTATCAAAGCTGAAGGAAATAAAATTATTCCAGGTGAAGGTGCTATAATTTCCTTGAGTCAAGAATCTGCTGCATATTTACGAAATTCATTTTTGTGCCACGAAGGAATGCACGGAATTTTCTTTATCGACCAAGATTATCGAAATTACATAAATGATTTGTACCATCAAACTGATAAAAATAGTATCGAATTTTTGAAAGCATATTTTGTTGCAACTCCAAGTTTGAATTATGATATCAATGATGATTATTTATTGAAAAATGAATTTATGGGATATTTAGTTCAGCAAGGTGTAAGTTTTACTTCAAAATATTTTTCTACAAATTTAGCAACACGAAAAGGCGTAAATGAAAAATTCCCTGAACTTTGTAAATACATAAAAAATACAAAAGCTCAGGGATTCGTAGATGCAGCATCCCATCTTGACCAATATTTGTATCAAAGATGGGGAATGCAAACTGGCCGAGAATGGACAGTTTACATCAATTAAATTTATTTAAATTGATGTAATTACAGAAAGACTTTCAATTTGATTTATTTACTAAAGCTTTCATTGAAATGTCTTTCTGCTTCAACGCTTGATGGAGGTCCGTGACCTGGCATAAGAATAATATCTGTTTGTTGACTTAAAATTTTTGATTTAATATTTGATAAAAGTGTTTTCTTTGAATAAGAACTATTTGTAGTGCCAATTTTTCCTGCAGTAAGTACATCACCTGTAAAAATAATTTGTCCTATTTTGTAAACTAATGAATCGTGAGTGTGTCCTGGAACAGACATATATCCTACAGATAATCCTGCAACACGAATAATTCCATCGCCTTTTAATAAGAAAGTATCTGCACCTGCAACTTCGTAATCAGCAGCATAAATTACAGGTGAATAAATTTTTCTTATTGTTCGTAAACCTCTTGTGTGGCTTTTATGATTATGAGTAATTAAAACTCCAACAAGTTTATATTTTTCTCTTTCAATTTGTTCAATAATTTCTTTTGTGATTACACCAGGATCGATAATTAAGGCTTCTTTTGTTTCTTCATTTGTAACTACATAACAATTTGAAAAACCTTCAATGGAGAGATTAAAATAAACTTTCATTATTTATCTCCTTGTATTGGTTCAGAAAAAAATGCAGCTCGAGTATTTGACAATTTAAAAGAAACATTTTCTTGTGTGATATCTGTAAAGTTTGTATTTTTTAAGTTACAATTTCTAAAAGATGTGTTGTACAAACTTGCGCCGATGAATTTTGAATTATATAAATCTGAATCATCAAAGGAAGATTGATAAGCTGTAATTCCACAAAAATTATTATGAACTAAATCTGAATTTGTAAACAAAACATGGGAAAGTGTTGCTCCTGCAAAAGAAGAAAATTGGTTATTAGATTCAATTAAGTTGCAATCAGAAAAAACAGCAAAGTCAAAAAAAGACATTCTTATACGGCAACCTTCTGTATTTAAATTTGAAAAAGAACATCGTTGAAAATTGCATCCATAAAATTTTTTTCCTGTAAAACTTAAATCATAGAAATTAATTCTTGATGCATTCAATCCAATGATTTTATCGTTTTTATCAATGTATTCATAGATTGCTTGTTCAATTTCTTCTTTGTTTGGAGAATGGTCAATACAATATCCTGGACCTTCCAAAATTGTATTATTCTTTATTTGAGAAACTGCTATATGTTTACAAGTTGGATGTGAACAAATATTTAGTTTGAACATAGTATTATGTTAAGGCATTGCAAAGAAATAGTCAAATAGATTATAGTATAACTATGTGTTGGAAATGCAAAAAAAATACTTTTAGTTCTACAATTGTGCGAAGTTCAGAATGTCCAGTTTGTAATACTGATTTACATTCTTGTTTAAATTGTAAATTTTATAGTGAATCATCTCACTATGAATGTAAAGAAACAATTGATGAACTTGTAAAAGATAAAGAACGCCGAAATTTTTGTGATTATTTTGTTGAAAAACAATATGATTCAAATTCTGATAATTTTAGCAAAAGTGCTGATGATGTAAAAAAATCTGCACGAGATGCTTTTAATAGTCTTTTTTCTTAATTTTTGTTGGATAAAAAAAAATGAGCGTAGATTTTGCTTTTATAGATTCGGGAACTGGTGGTTTGCCTTACATGTGTTATCTCAACGAAAAATGTCCTACTGCTAGTTGTATTTATGTTGCTGATGCTCAAAATTTTCCTTATGGCGAAAAATCAACTGATGAAATTTGTACTTGTGTAACTCAACTTTGCGAAAAAATAATTTCTCGATTTTCACCTAAAGTGATAGTTTTAGCTTGTAACACAATGTCAGTAACTGCATTATCAGTTTTGCGTTCAAAATTTGATGTTCCTTTTATCGGAACTGTTCCTGCTATCAAACTTGCTTCTTCTATTACAAAAAATAAACGAATCGGATTACTTGCAACTCGCCGTTCTGTAAGCGAAGCCTACACTTTAAAATTGATAAAGGACTTTGCTTCAGATTGCCAAGTTTTTTCTCGGGGCGATGGTGAATTGATTTCATTTATCGAACATAATTTAACTACAGCAAATGAAAATGAAAAATTGATTGCCGTAAAACCTGCGGTAGATTTTTTCAAAGAAAATGATGTGGATACAATAATTTTAGGATGTACACACTTTATTCATTTTGCTCCAGAAATTCAAAAAGTTGCGGGCGAAAAAATTTCTGTAATTGATTCTCGCGAAGGTGTTGTAAAACAGGCTCTAAAACAATTAGGTCATGCAGACGGTTCTGTTCCAGAAGGAATTAAAAATAAAACTTTTTTTATCACAGGAACTCCAAAAGATTCTTGTGACAAAGATTATCAAGATATTGCAAAAAAATTTGATATTCCTTGGGGCGGATATTTAGAATAATTTTTTTTGATAAACATTTTTTTATTTGCAAATTTCATTTTAAAATAAAAAAGAGTTGTCGTTACAAAGAAGTGAATTGCACTTCAAAAGACAACTCTTTTTTTTCAAAATTAAACTAGAAAACCAAGTTTAGATTTTTGCTTTGATGATTCCCATTGCTGAAACCATTAAACAGTTTTTAGCAAGTGAAACAAGGAAAGGTAAAATTTCTTTTCCTTCGATTCCACCTTTGAAAAGACCAACAATGTCTCCAAGAACGATGAAAACAACAACCCAGCAAATCATGATGATTGCAAGGAAGATGTCGTCAAGTTTATCAAGTGATTTTACATTGAAGAAATCTAAAATCAATAATACACCAGCGATTAATTCTACTGCTGCAAGTACATAAACGATAACATCGCGTAATGTTCCTCTTTCAAATAAGTTAGAAACTGCTGTTACAAGTGGATCACCTGTTACTCCAATTAATTGATTGAATCCTTTTCCAGCATTCATGAAAACATTCAAACCACCAATGATGAACATTACTGCCAATGCGATTTGAAGAATTGTTTTCCAAATTGATGTTGTGCCTTTTGCCATACAACACTCCTCGTTAATTAAGTTTAATTAAATTATATCATAGATTGGGTAAAAAACAAGAATAAAAATAAAAAAAATGGCCCATACACGAGTCGAACGTGCGACCTGCTCCTTAGGAGGGAGCCGCTCTATCCAGCTGAGCTAATGGACCAAAAAATTGATTTTATGAATGTGAATTTAAGATACAGTAAATTAAAAATATTTTCAATATGAATTTATATTGTATAAGTTCATTGTATTATTGTATACTTTAGTAAAATTATTTTTAAATTGAAAATTTATGAATTGTTCGGTACAAATAGTGCCTCTCAATTCAAATCAAGTTTGCTAAAGCAAACTTGTTATATTTACTGCAATTTCTCACTTCGTTGCGAAATTGCGACTAAGAACTTTGCTCGAAAATTGATATTTTCTCTCAAAGTTCTTATAGGAGAAGTTATGAATTGTTCGGCACAAATGGTGCCTCTCAATTCAAATCAAGTTTGCTAAAGCAAACTTGTGATATTTACTGCAATTTCTCACTTCGTTGCGAAATTGCGACTAAGAAGTTCCTTCGGAATTTGAAAATTCCTCAGTAACTTCTTATAGGAGAATTTATGTACAGTTTAATTTTGTTGCTTGCGTTTTTAGTTGTTATGGTTGCAGTTGGTGTTTGGGGAATGCGAAAAACATCAACATTAAATGATTTTTTCTTAGGTGGGCGTTCTTGTGGTCCTTGGATGTCTGCTTTTGCTTATGGAACAACTTATTTTTCGGCAGTTGTTTTTATTGGGTTTGCTGGAAAACAAGGTTGGGGATTTGGTTTTAGCGCATTATGGATTGGTGTTGGAAATGCAATTTTAGGTGCTATGCTTGCATGGTTTTTGCTTGCAAAAAGAACTCGCCGAATGACACAAAATTTGAATACAATGACAATGCCAGAGTTTCTTGAAGCGCGTTATGATTCTGACCATATCAAAATGATTGCGGCTGTTTTAATCTTCATCTTTTTGTTACCTTATTCTGCTTCAGTTTTTAAAGGATTAGGACATCTTTTTGAAGCAACTTTTCATATCAGTTTTGAATTTGCTTTAATTATCCTTGTTGGAATTACTGGAATTTATCTTGTTCTTGGTGGATATTCAGCTGTTACAGTAACAGATTTTATTCAAGGTTTTATCATGCTTTTTGGAACAATCGCTATGGTTTTTGTTGTTGCACATAAAGCAGGTGGCTTGAAGGAAGCAATCTTTGTGGTTCAAGAAAATTATCAACTTCATGTTCCTGTTGAACAACGACCTTCATTTTTAACAATAGCTTCTCTTATTTTTATGACCAGTTTTGGTGCTTGGGGAATGCCTCAAATGGTACAAAAATTTTATGCGGTAAAAGATGAAAGTGTTATCAATAAGGCTGCTGTAATTACAACAATTTTTGCTCTTGTAATTGGAGTTTGTGCATATTTTACAGGAATCTTAAGTCATGTTTTCTTTGATTTAGATTCAATTCCTCGCTTAGCAAATGGTGAAATCAATTTTGATTTGATTATTCCAACTCTTTTAACAACATACTTACCAGAATTGCTTCTTGCTGTAATTATGATTTTAGTTTTATCAGCGTCTATGTCAACTTTAGCATCAATGATTTTGGTTTCAAGTTCTGCAATTACAATAGATTTATACAAAGGTTACCTTAAAAAAGATGTTTCCGAAAAAACTTCAGTTACAATGATGAGAATTTTATCAGCGGTGTTTATTTTGGCATCTTATGTTATTTCTAAATTGCAAATCGGTTTTATTGTTACTTTGATGTCTTTATCTTGGGGTGTTTTGTCAGGTGCTTTTATGGCTCCATATATCTTAGGTGTTTACAGCAAAAAAATTACAAAAGCTGGTGCTTATGCTGGTTTAATTGTTGGGGCTTCAAGTGCAATTATTTTAACTTTTGTTTTAGGAAGTGCTAATGCACCATTAGCTTCTTGTATTGCAATGGTTATTCCTTTTATTGTAGTTCCTCTTGTGAGTGCTTTTACTCCAAAACTTGATAAATCTGTAATTGATAAAGCATTTAAAGATTTTTAAGTTTTAGTTTCATAAAATTGAAATTGTCATGCTGAATTGATTTTGTTTTTATTTTTAGATAGCAAAATATTTTTGGCATGACATTTTTTTGTTTAAAAGTATTTTTCTAAAATATTCCTATTGCTCTAAAAAATGCAGTAAATAAAAAAAGTGTCAACATTGAAAAAACTGCTGTCCATACAAGGATTTGACCAGCAAGTTCAGAATCGCCATTCATTTGATCTGACATGGAAACGCTTGCAACTGCTTGCGGAGAAGCAAATAATGCAAAAAGGGCAGCGTATTCAGCGCCTGTAAAACTTTGCAAGCCAATCAATTTGGGTACAAAAATAATTATGCACATTCCAAGTGTTGGCGCAAGAATTAGGCGAGCAAAAACGCTTACTGAAATCTGTTTTATCAATTTTTTTACAGAAGAAAATTTAAATTGTGCACCTAAAATTATTAAAGAAAGCCATGGAGCAATTTGTCCAAGTGCTTCCATTGTTTTGTAAATAAATCGTAAATTTCCTGTTGAAAGCCGCCACCCGTTTGTATACGGTCTGATGAGTAAACAAATCATTCCTAAAACAACGCCATGAATCAATGGATTTTTTGCAATTTGTTTTATAATGTAAAGTACAAGATGTTTTTCTTTTTTTTCGTTAAATGCAGAAAGTGAAATTACTGCTAAAATATTGTAAAGCGGAACTGAAAAAGCCGAAACTAAAGCCGCAACTGCAAAGCCTTCGGAACCAAAAATATTAAATGAAAGAGGCAATCCGATTGTTGCATAATTTGAGCGATAAAAAGCCTGATGAACAACCCCTTTTTGCTTTGGATCTTTTACAAAAAAAATGATGTAAATCAATCCGATGAAGAATAAAACCAATACGACAATCAAAGCAAATATTACAACATTCCAGCGAATTTCAGAAAAAGATTCTATGTTATAAATTGTTGTAAACATCATCGCTAGGAAAGCGTACTTAAAACAAAATTTATTTCCATCTTTTACAAATTGTTCTGATACTGTTCCATTGTGTTTTATGTAAAATCCAAAAGCTGAAAGTAATATAAGTGGGAAAACTGCGTTGATTGAAAATAATAAGGCGTTCATATATTTATGATAATATGTATTTGAAATAAAAAAAAGACTGACTATAAAAGTCAGTCTTTTTTCTTGAGCTACACTGGATTCGAACCAGTGACCCACGCCTTAAAAGGGCGTTGCTCTACCTACTGAGCTAGTAGCCCAAACATCTTTTAGATGTATCACTCATCGCTGAATGCTTTAACAAGATACATCTTTATTAAAATTTTGTCAATAGATTTTATAAAAAAATCTTAAAAAAATTACTTTTTTTTATTTATATGTTCCTAAAGAGAATGAAATTCCCATTTCGCTTGTATCAAGTTTTTTAATTCCCCAAGCTTTTGAATATAAAGCTACATCTAATTTTATAACACCTAATTTTAAGCCTGCTCCAAAAGAAAGATCTTCAGAATTTAATCCTACCCGTAAACAAATTGTATTTAGAAGGTCAATTTCTGTTCCAAAAGTAAAATAATCCATAAACTTAATTTCTGTTTGTTTAGATGAACTATCTTCACTTTTATCAAAAAGTATTAAAAAGTTGTTAAAATTTGCATAAACATTGAATTTAGAGATTAATCCTTTTGTTAAATTGTCCATCGGAAATTTTATTGCTGCACCAATAATTAAATTATCTTCTAAAGGCATATTGGCTTTTGTGTCATATTTTTTATTAAAAGATTTAAATTCGGTCATATTGTCATATTTTTGGCTATAAGTACCTGCAAAAAAGTTATTCCAAGATGCACTTGCAGTAACAATGTCAAATAAAGAGATTGTTATTCCTGTATCAAAACCAAATCCAAAGGTAGAAAATAGTGGATAATTTGTAAAATCAAGTTTTTTTAATGCAATTAAAGCTTCTGCAGAATTTTCTTGTTGTATACCTTGTATATCAACAAAAGTTTTCCCTGAAAGTCCGATTGAAATAACTGATTTTAATGGTAATTTTATTGGGTAAGCATAACCTGCTGTAAAAATTGTTTGTTCGCCACCAGCAACAAGTCCTTTGGTTGCGTCTTCTATATCGATTGTACTGTATGTATTATTAAAAATTCCCCAGAAAAAATTATTTTTTATTGCACCAATACACAATGGACCTGTAATATTCATATTTAACGGAGCTGTTCCGTTTTGTGTTATGTATTCTGCAATACCTTCTGGAGTTGAATCAAATGAAGAAACTATAAACGGAATTGATTTTGCAAAATCTGAATACATATCAAGACTTATGAATGGAAGCATAATTTTGTCGCCTGTAATTCCAGCGTTTGCAGGATTTGACCAAACAGAAAAATATGTAGAATAATCTGCAACATAACTATCAGCTAAGGCAACTTCTCGAGCTGTATATAAATCAGGAAAATTTGGTGTATATTCAAATGTTTCAGCAGAAACAAAGCAACAAGTTAAAATGAATATCGTAAATAAAATTATTTTTTTCATATAAATAACCTCGTATAAACCTTCTATGAATTATAAACACATCTACATTCACATTCTGGTACTTTTGACGCACCTTTTATTGTAACACAAATTTCTTTTCCGCCAAGTGATTTTGAATCAATATTTTCTGGCAAAATCAATTCTCCGTGTAAAAAGTTTTCGGTTACACATCTAACCAATTTATCTTGACGCTTTTCAACTATGGCTTTTACAGTTACATCTTCAAAATTTTTTATGTATAGATTTTTATTATTTTCGGCAAGATTTGTTAATTTCTCTATTCTTTTTTTCACGATATATTGTGTGATAATTGGTTTCATTGTAAAAGCCTTTGTTCCTGGTCGTGGCGAAAATGGAAACGCGTGAATCCAAGTAAAATTGCATTTTTGGCAAAGTTCCATTGTCATTTCAAAATCTTCTTCGCTTTCACCTGGAAAACCTGCAATAATATCACAAGCGATAAAAGGATTTTCGTAAATATCACGAAGCCGATTTACAGCTTGTTCAATTTGAATTGCTTTGTAAGGCCGATTCATCAAGTCCAAAATTCTATCACTTCCTGATTGAACAGAAAGATGAAAATGAGGACGAACTCTTGTTTTCTTCAAAACTCTTTCTAATTCTTCATCAACGCGCTCTGGATAAAGACTTGAAATTCTAAAATTGATTTTTGTGGTATTTTCGTTTAGATATTCAAGTAAATCTGCAAAATCAATTATTTTTTCACCTAGTTTACTTCGATATTGTGATAGATTTACGCCTGTAAGAACTACTTCCATTTGTCCTGAGTTTTCTAGATTTTGAACTCGCTGTAAAACTTCCTTTGCATCAAGTGAAACTGGATTTCCTCTTGCAATATGAATCCGACAGAAAGTACAAGAATTTGCGCATCCATCTTGAATTTTTATAGAAGAACGAGAATGATTAAAAAAAGTGTCTGTAGAAAGTTTGAATCTATCTTGGGGCAAAAATTTTAAGTTTTCGCTTAAAAGATTTGATTTTATAAAATTTGCTAAAGAAAGTTCTTTTAATTTAGGATTTTTTTCGATTTCAGATTTTATCAGTTCTGGAATTTTGGTAAGAATATCTTTTTGCGTTCCAGGAATCACCACGATTCTTTGATTCATTTTACTGATAAATTCTTTTTCAACTTCAGCATAACAACCTGTAACAATAATGCTAGAATTTACAAAAGTTTTTAACAAAAGATTGATAACTCTGCGACATTTTTGCTCTGCTTTTGCTGTTACTGTGCAAGTATTTACAATACAAATAAGTGTATCTTCAATTTCTTTTTGAGAATATTTTTCTGAAGCAGTTGTAGGGGAGGTTGTAATTTCAAATCCAAAATCGCTAAAGGATTTACAAGCACTTTCGCTTTCAATTTGGTTGAGTTTACAACCTAAAGTTTCAAAATGTACTATCATTATCGAATATTTTTCATTACGCGTTCTTTTCCGCGTTTTGCTTCTGTGTTCAAATTATTTAGAGAAATTGCTTTTTCGTATGCAACTACAGAAAGTTTGTAATTCTTTGTCATTTCTCGAACATAACCAAGCCTTGTCCACCAAGCATCATTTAATGGTTCTGTTTTTACAGCTTGAGAAAATGCAATATCAGCGTGATTAAATTTTCCAAGTCTAACATAGATTTCTGCCATAAAATAATATGCAGCGCCAACTCTAGAACCGTTTGCAGGAACTAAAGAAATGTATTCTTGAAAAAGTGATAAGGCTTCGGAATTTTTACCAAGATAATATTTTGCTTCACCAAGAATTTCGATAATCCGTTGGTCGTATGAAGAAATTTCTCGTCCTTTTATTGCCCAAAGTTCAGCTTCTGAATATTGCTTATTTTTTACCAAAGACCAACAAAGGACTGCATAGGAATCCATATTATTTGGTTTTTCAGTAATTTCTTCTTGGCAAACTTTTATCGCCTCTGCATAATCACCATTTCGATAAAGTTTTAAAGCATCTTTTTTAGTTTGAGAAAAAATATTTAAACTGAAAATTGAAAAAAACAATAAAACCGAGATAAAAATAATTTGTTTTTTGTTTAGTTGCATAAGAAAATCCTCTTACAAAACTATTTTTGACCTGTCATGCTACAACGACCAGTAAAAGCACTTCCTGGTTCAAGAACAACTTGACTTGCTGAAATATCACCATTTACAGAACCATCTTTTGCAACGAAAACCATGTGTTGTGCTGTAATGTTACCTTCAACTTTTCCGCGAACAAGAACACGACTTGCTGTAATATCTGCGCAAACAACTGCATCTGAATCAATAAATAAATCGCCAGTTGCATCGATTGTTCCTGTAACACAGCCTCTAATCATAAAAGGCTTTGTGAATTTTATTGTTCCTCTAAAGGAAATATCATCAGAGAGAATTGTATCAAAATCCTCTTCATCAAGTTCAAAAAAATCTGCATCTTTTGTTTCAAACATATCTATACTTTACAATTATTTACGCTTATCGTCAATAATCATTTTGTTATGCTTCAACAATATATAGAAAAAATCTGTAAAAAACACTTGCACGATTCTTCTTAGAAGAGTATCATTTACTATATTTTACTTGAAAAACAGTCGCAGATATTTGGCATCTGTAGGTAAAAAAGATGAATTGACTACATTTGAGTCTATCGAAACATAAGTCTATTCATGTTTTTTAACGAGGATATTTCAAATATCTACAAATAGGAGTTTGTATGAATTTTGTAGAAGAAATGAAAGCAAAAGCAAGTGAATTTCAAAATAGTCTTGTTTTGCCAGAAGGAAACGAAGTAAGAACAATTGAAGCTGCTAGTCTTATCATGGTAGAAAAACTTGCAAAATCAGTTACTTTGTTAGGAAATCCTGATGAAATTAAAAAAATCGCAAGTGAAAAAGGAATTGACTTATCTCAAGTTGAAGTTTTAGATCCTGCAACTTCCCCTTGGTGTGAAGAATTTGCAAACGAATATTATGAATTACGCAAGAAAAAGGGAATGACACCAGAACAAGCAAGTATCGATATGAAAGATGTTCTTCGTTTTGGTGCAATGATGGTTCGCTTAGGAAAAGCAGATGCAATCGTAGCAGGTGCTCTTTCTGCCACAGCTGATGTTTTACGGGCAGGACTTACAATTATCGGAACTGCACCTGGAATGAAAACTGCTTCATCATGTTTCGTTATGGATACACATAATCCAAAATGGGGAGCAGACGGAGTTTTAATTTTCTCAGACTGTGCTGTTATTCCAACACCAACTTCAGAACAACTTGCTGATATTGCGGGAGCTGCCGCAATTTCTTGTAAAACAATGCTTGGTGCAGAACCTGTTGTTGCAATGATGTCTTATTCTACAAAAGGTTCTGGCGGAAACAAAGATGAAAATATCCTTCGCGTACAAGAAGGTGTAAGACTTGCAAAAGAAAAATTCCCTGAACTTTGCCTTGACGGTGAACTTCAAGCTGATGCAGCCTTAGTTCCATCTGTTACAGAAAAGAAAGCTCCAAACAGCCCAATTACAGGAAAAGTAAATACATTGATTTTCCCAGATTTAGGAGCTGGAAATATCGGATACAAACTTGTTCAAAGATTAGCTGGTGCTGATGCTTTTGGTCCAATCTTACAAGGTTTTGCAAAACCAATTAGCGACCTTTCTCGCGGATGTTCAGTTGAAGACATCGTAACAACTTCTGCTATTACTTTGGTACAAGCAGGAAAAAAATAAATGCCAAATTATCGGGTTGATAGGGAACAAGTTTTTCAGCAAGCATTAAAAGCTGGTAAACAACGAAATTACAAAAAAGCAATTTCACTTTTGGAATCTTTGGTTGTTGATGGCGTTTCTTGGAAACCCGAAATTTTAATTTATCTTGGCCGTTCATATCATGCCATTGGGGAATTTTCTTTGGCGGTGGCGGCCTTAAATTATTTTTTAAGTATAAAAAGTGGAGATTGGAACGGATGGTTTTTTCTTGGGCGTTCTTATCTTGCAATGGAATCTTGGAATTTAGCAATTTCTTGCTTAAAAAAAAGTCTTGAACTAAAACCAAATTCTGATACAACTTTGGCTTTACTTGGAACAGCCTATTACAAATCAAAACAAATCGATTTAGCCTTATCAACTTTTGAAAAAGCACTTTATATCGCCCCTGAGGATGTTCGCTTAAATCAAGGTTATCAAAATTCACTTTTAGTAAAAGCCGTAAGAACCTACAATGAAGGAAATCCTGAACTTGCCGCAAAAATGTTTCATTTTTTAATTGAAAATGGAATGAAAGCGGTAATGCTTTATGTTTATCAGGGACATTCTTTTAGAGATTTAGGATTTTTGCAAGAAGCCTTGGAATCCTATCAACAAGCAATTCAATTAGAACCAGAAGATGCCTCTTTGCCTTGGTACGAAATTTCAATTTTAGTTTCAATGGGAAAAAAGACTGAAGCGGAAAATCTTGCAAAAGAATTACACAAAGTTTTTCCAAATTCAGGTTTTGGAACTGACCAAATTTTTCAAGATGAACGAAGTACAATTATCAATATGATAAAAACTTCGATTTTTGCAGGAAAATGGAAAAATGTAATTCAAACAGGAAAAGTATACATTTCAAAATTTTCTTCAGATGGAATTGTTCATTGTTTTATGGGCGAAGCTTGTCGTAATTTAGGAAAATATCAAGAATCCTTAAATCATTTTTCAAAGGCAAGAAGTTTAGATTCTCAAAACAAAGGTGCAATTTACGGAATTTTAATGACTTATCTTGCTATGGAAGATTGGGAAAATCTTGACCAAGCATTAAATTCTTCATCATATACAAATCTTTTAGATTCACAAACAATCGAATATTATTCTGTAATCTGTGATGCAAAACTGAATAAAGATAGTTCACAAATTCTAAAAAAAGTGCAAGAAGTTTATTCAAAAAATCCAGCGGACACTGTGTTGATGTCAATTTTGGCAGAAGCCTATCTTGAATCCGGATTTCCTGATTTAGCAACTGGTTGGTTTAATCGCTTGATAGAAATAAATTCTCAAGATGAATCTTCATATCTATTTTTGATTGATTGTTATGAAGAATTAAATGAAAAAACTAAACTTTCAAAATCTTACGAAACTTATCTTAAAAAATGGCCACAAAATGTTTCTATCAGAAAAGAATTTATAAAATATCTTGCTTCTCTAGAAAAATGGAAGAAAGCCGCTGATAATATCGAACTTTTGATTCCATATTCTAAACATCCAATGATGTTAACTCGAAATTTAGCAACTTATCGCCGAAGAGCAGGGGATTTTCAAAAAAGTGCTATGGCGTATAGAACTTTGCTTCAAGAAAATACTGATGATAGAGCTTTAATGCACAAATATATTTTCTGTTTGGTAAAATTGGATTTGTGTGAAAACGCATTAAATTTTGCAAAACTTTGGCACAAAAATTACGGAATTGATGTTGACGGTGCTTTAATCGAAGCAGGACTTGCTGTTAAAATCAAAGATTATGATTATGCAATTTCAATTTTGCGAAGTGCTTTTTCTAAATTCAAAGAAAATCCACGAATAAAAACAAAACTTGCTCAAGTTTACTACGAAATTGGCAACGATGATATGGCGTATCAGTTTGATTCAGAATATGTTATCCAAATGCGAAAATCTCAAACAAAGAAAACAAGAAAATAGAATTATATGGAGAAGAAAATGAAATTGATGTTTATTTCTGATATTCACGGAAGTTATGCTGATTTGCAACAAGCTTTTGATGTTTTTCAAAAAGAAAAGGCTGATAAATTAATAATTCTTGGAGATTATCTAAATCACGGACCAAGAAATCCTTTACCAGAAAGTTATGACACCAAAAAATGTGCAGAATTACTAAATTCAAATAAAACTTCAATCATTGGAATTAGAGGAAATTGCGATAGCGAAGTTGACCAAATGATGTTGGAATTTCCTGTTTTGGAATCTTCTTGTAGAATTTTTATAGATGATATTTCGGTTTATCTTCATCATGGTCATAAAAATACAACTGAAGAATTGTCAAAATTTCTACCTGCAAAAACTGTTGTACTTTCGGGGCATACTCACATTCCAATAATTATTGAAGAAAATGAACTTATTTTTGTAAATCCGGGTTCAATTTCAATTCCTAAAAGTGAAGAAGGAAGATGTTACGGAATTTTATCTGTTGAAAAAGACAAAAAATCTGTAGAAATAAAAGGGCTTTTTGATTTAGAACAAAAAAAATGTTTGCTTTTTTAAACACAAGGATTTATAATTTGTAATTGGAAAAAGCAATATTATAAACAAACTAGGAGTTTTATATGGCATTACGAGCTATGGAATTATATGAAGCATACGAAAAAAATATGTTACCAAAAGATGAAGGTTATGTAGTTTCTGCATTTTATCTTCCTGATTCACCATATAGTATTTTGGAAGTAATTTCTTATTCTGAAGTAAAAAACTTTTTTGCTTCAAATGATTCTTTAACTTTTCAATCAAACGGAAAAAAAATCTATATTTTGGTAGAACCATCTTCTTATAATCATAAGTCACAAGAACCTTATGTTCGTCCTTCAAAATATCAAATTCCTTTAAGATTTAATGATTTGAACATTTACACTTGTAAAAATCAATACAAAGTTATGTACAATAAAGAACCTCAAATGATGATGACATCTTTTACAGTTTTAAAACCAACTGGACATAACTTTTCTTTGATTGTTTTCCAACAAGATGATATTAAACAAACTCTTGCAAGACTTTTTCAGTCAGCTTTGCACAATGAATCAAATGTTCCTCTGAACGATTCAAAAGTTATTAGTGAAGATTTAGCAGAAATGATTGTTACAAAACTTTGTTGGCCAAATAAAAAAACTGCAAAAAAATCAAAGAAATCTTCTGAAGCTTCAGCAAAAGAAGAAAAAACATCTTCTACAAAAAAATCAACTGCTAAAAAAACAGACACAAAGTCTACTTCAAAATCTAGCGCAAAAGCAAAAACAACTGAAAAAAAATCTACTTCTGCAAAAAAGACTGATGCAAAAGCAAGTTCTACAAAAAAGACAACTGCAAAAATAACTGCAGAAAAGAAAACTAGCACAGCAAAAAAATCTGCGTCTGAAAAGAAAACTTCTACAGCAAAATCTGATACAAAATCTACTAAAACAGCAAGTTCTACAAAGAAAACTGCTGCAAAAAAAGATACTAATGCAAAGACTTCTGCTAAAAAAGCTAGTTCTTCTACAAAAAAATCAACATCTAAAAAATCAACTGATGAAGATGTAACTGTGGTTGCAACAAAAAAGAAGAAATAAATTTTGCAAAATAAAAATTAGTACCAGAAAATATGTTATTCTAAAAAAAACAAACTGCATTGCTCCCTTGACGCTTCGCTAGACGGTCGCACTACAGTTTGTTTTTTTGCTTTACAGAGTTTTTTTGATTTAATTTATTTTTGCAAAGTTCTTTCATTCTAGTAAAGAGGGCGAAATTGTGTACACCAGTTTTTTTTCCGCACACATTCATTATCAAGAGAAAAATGAGTTTTAAATAAATTTTGAAGAAAAAATTCAATTTTTCTGATAAAATTTCGCCCTCATGCTTTGCAAATAAAACTCTCATTAAAAACTTACTCCAAAAAATAGAAAAGTCGTTTTGACTGTAAACAGTCAAAACTTTTCCAATCCGTGTGATTTTCTCCATTAAATTTACTTATCATAGTTGACAGGGGGGGGGATTATATTAGACTGAAATTAGAAATTTTTATTTTAAGGTGGATTTTATGAAAAAATTTATCCTATTTGCTACAATCGTTTTTGTAGCGGTAATGATTACAAGTTGTAAAGACCCTCATGAACACACTTTTGGCAACTGGACTACAACTAAATCACCAACAGAAGATGCTACAGGAAGCAAAGAACGAATTTGTACTGAATGTGGTTATAAAGAAACTGCAGAAATTGCAAAACTTGCACATACACACAAATTTGCTGATGAATGGATTTATAATAACGACGCTACAACAAAAACAGACGGAACAGAAACAAGAGAATGTACCGTATGTGGTTATAAAGAAACTAGAATAAAATCAGGAACAATGATTCTTGTTCCAAATATGGTATCTGTATCAGGCGCTACTATAAATGGTGGTACATACATTGGTAATGATTATAAAGGTGTATTCGTCGAAGGAAGAACAGTAACTCTAAGTGATTTTTACATTGGAAAATATGAAGTAACCCAAGAAGAATACGCATCTGTAATGAAAGATCAAAAAGTAACAGTAAACGGTACAGAATATGTATTAGATAGTGATCCATCTTCTTGTACAAAGGATTCTACAAAATATACTTTATTTGAAGGTGAAGAACAGGGGAAACGACCTGTAGAAGCTGTATCTTGGTATGACGCTATATGGTATTGCAATGCTTTAAGTGAAAAAGAAGGTGTAGATCCTGCTTACACTATTGATGTTACAGAAGTAAAAAAAAGAGAAGGAAAAACAGGATATACTATAAGTGGTGCAACTGTAACATTGATTGAAGGTTCAAAAGGTTACCGATTACCTACAGAAGCAGAGTGGGAATTTGCTGCTCGTGGTGGTGACCAAACTGAAGAAGACTGGAACTATATATTTAGTGGAGCAACTATCCCAGATGGTACAGACCATGAAAAAAATAAATATGAAATATTAGACACAGTAGCTTGGTATAAATACAATAATATTAATGGTATAACACAACAATACCCTGTAACAGATACTGTTGCAGGAAAGGGTTCTCACCAGGTAGGAAAAAAATCACCAAACAGACTAGGCTTATACGATATGACCGGAAACGTAAATGAATGGTGTTATGACTGGCATGGAACAGCAAACGAAGGTACAGAAACAGACCCAACAGGTCCAGTTGAAGGTTCTGATCGTGTATTGCGTGGTGGTGATTGGTTTAAAGTTGCTTATGATATTATTGTTACTAAACGTTGGCTGTACCAACCTAATGCTAATTTTTATAACGATGGTTTCCGTATAGCACGTTCTAAATAATACAGGTGGTCAAGGAATACGACACATTCAAGTCATTGACTCACCTTTGTTTCGGTTCTCCAACATTGTAGAACCGAAACTAATTCATAGTTTTAGCGTCCGAAAGGGCGCTTGAGTTAAATTATTAAAAAAAGAGAATGTTATAATGCGTTCATTCCTTTGTAAGTTCTAATTTCTCGTCCTTTAGAATCTTTGTAGATAGAATCTTAACCAAGTCCAGTCCACAAATGCCTTTGACATTTCGCCCATATCTCATACAGCCCCATCTACCCACTTGAGCAAAACAAAGCAAGAAACAATGTCGCAAACGCATAATTCATGCAAAAATCGCACGAAACTGTGACTTAGCAAAATCGATGAAAAATCCGTAGACAAAAAAGAAAAAAGCCTAGCCCACAAATGCCTTTGAGATTTCGCCTTTTACTCATCCCGTCCCATCTACCCACTTGAGCAAAACAAAGCAAGAAACAATGTCGCAAACGCAAAATTCTATGAAAAATCGCAGAAAACTGTGCCTTAGCAAAATTGTGAAAAATCCGTAGACAAAAACGACCCAAACCTTGCCCACAAATGCCTTTGACATTTCGCTTACATCTAAATTTCGCCCCATCTACCCACTTGAGCAAAACAAAGCAAGAAACAATGTCGCAAACGCATAATTCATGCAAAAATCGCAGAAAACTGTGCCTTAGCAAAATCGTTGAAAAAATGCGTAAGCCCAAATTGACACGCCGAAGCCTTGCAAGCGAAGCGCAGCACTAGCGAGGCGGGGCAATTTGGGCTGAGAGCATTTTTTGTACGAATCTGCTCATACACAATTCCTATGCGATTTTTGTATCAATTTCTGCATTTACAAAATTTCATCTTGTTTTATTTTGTTTTTACTTGCAAAACACTCTACATCGTGATAAAGTTTACATATGAAATGTTCAAATTTTAGCAAAAAACTTTTAGTTTTATTTTGTCTTTTAGTTGTTGTTGCTCCAATCTTCGCTGTGGAGTTTGGTGTGTATGGCTACAATGAATACGCTCTCGGAAATTATAAAGATTATTCCAACACTGCTTTAGGTGGTGGATTAAACTTTGATTTCCAGTTTTCTAGTAAATTTCCTTTAGGAATTGGATTAAGAGCTCAAGCTGGTTACAATTTCGAAAAAAATGATTCAATCGAAAAATATTGGAATCTTGCAGGTTTAGGTGCCTTGCATTACAGATTTTTCCTTCCAAGTGGATTTATGATAAAACCTACAGTTGAATATGGAATCTGGACACATTCACTAAATACTGCAAAGGTTGAATCAGGAAAGCATTTTCAACTCGATCAAGTTTTGCAAGTTGCATTACCTTTTGAGTGGACAAATGGAACTTTTGTTTTTTCTGTAGCACCTCTTTATACTTTGATTTTTGAAAAAGCAGAACCATTGCATCAAGTTGGATTTAGAGTTGGATTTAATTATTCAACAAGAGATTTAAACTACGATTATCAAGCATCTTCAAAAATTCCTGATTATCCAACAGAACAAGCTGAAAATTCTGATGTTGCACTTTGGAGAGATTCCGCTCGTAAGGTTGTTGTATCTTCAAAAACAAAAGAAAAAGTCCATCTCGAAGTTCGTATGGCTTTAGATGATTACAGAAATTACGATTTTCAATGGATGCAATATAAGGGTAGAAAATGGAAATCAATCGAAGGTGCAAATGAAGCGCATCTCGATATAAAACCTAATCGTTCTGGTCGTTATTGGTATTGTTTGGCAATTCAGAAAAAAGGTGAAGAAGGAAATGTTGTTTATTCTGCCTTAACTCAAGTTTTGGTAAGCCGAAAAATCGGTAAATGGTACAACGATAAAAAACGAGATGTTCAAGGTGTAGTTTGTGATGTTGATGCAAAAAATCGTCCATCAAAAATTGTTGCTGCAAAAGAAAGTGAAAATCCAGTTCAATGGAGAATTTCTAAATCTGTAAATCCAAAAACTTTCTCTGTTGATGATGGAAAAGAAAACACAAGAATTATTACAGATTCAGTAAGTTGGCAAATCAATTATCCAGCCATCGAACAATGTAAAATTCTTGGAGATAAATGGTATCTTCCAGCTATTGATGAATGGTATGGCGTTATGCTAAACCAAAAAGTTATCAATAAGACTTTACAGAAAAAAGATGCAACTCCAATTGACGGACGATATTGGACTTCTACTCAATATCGATTTGACGAAAATCAAGTTTGGCAATGGTATGATGTTGGTTTTTATGGAGTTGAACAAATCGATGATGAAACAACTCGTAAAGTTAGACCTTTCTTGGATGTTGCAAAATAAGGTTTTGAATTAGAAGTTACTCACCTTGATTTATCACATATTGATATTGAACTTTTTGTAAATTTGTGTTAAATTCAAGGTGGTATTTTACTTTTTAGATAATGTTTTAGGAGTGAAAAATGATTTTCCCATTGGAACAATTAGTTCAATTCAAAGATAATATTTACGAAATTACAAGTGCTGCAAGTCGTCGTGCTTTCCAACTTTCAATGTTGAAAGATCCTGTGATTGAAGAAAATGATGGTAAAGTTGTATCTTTAGCAGCAAAACAAGTTTTTACAAATCAAATTCAATATCGTATTGAACAAGAATAATGAAAAAAGATTATTTTTATAACAGTAGTGGCGAAATTCCAGTTTTAGTGATTTTTGCTCCTACTGCTACAGGTAAAACTGCAACAGTTGGGCACTTGTTTTCGGACAATGTGCCTTCTTTTTTTTCTGGAAAAGCTGAAATTATCAATGCAGACTCAATGCAAGTTTACAAAGGCTTAGATATTGGAACTGCAAAGGCTGATAAAGAATTTTTGTCTCATCTTCCACATCATTTAATTGATGTTTGCTCACCAAAAGAACAATTTGGTTCTGGGGATTTTGTCCGCCTTGCGGATATTGCCTGTAAAGATATTTTTTCTCGTGGAAAAATTCCTGTGGTTTGTGGTGGAACTGCTTTTTACATAAAAAATTTTATTTACGGACTTCCTATAACTCCAACTGCGGATGAAAAAACTCGCTCACTTTTGCAAGCAAAAATGAAAACTTACGGAGCAAAAGTTTTGTACGAAGAATTAAAATCTGTGGACGAAATTTCTGCTTCAAGAATCCATATAAATGATGAATATAGAATTTTACGAGCATTAGAAGTTTATTATGCTAGTGGAAAACCTTTAAGTAGTTTTGATTTGCCTTCAACTCATCGAAAAGGCTACAAAATTTTAACTTTGTGGCTTTATCGTGAAAGGGAAGAACTTTATTCAAGAATTAATCAGCGAGTTTTAGAAATGTTTAATTCTGGATTGGCTTTTGAAATGCGAACTTTACTAAAACAAGGTTTAACTCAAGATGATCCAGGTCTTCAAGCTATCGGATACAGAGAATTTTTTACTTCAGGTGAAAATCCTTACGAAATGCTAGTTGAACAAGAAAATAATCCTGATTTTTACAATTCTGATAGATATTTAGTTTGGCTTTCTGAAGTAAAAAGACAAGTTCAGCGAAACACTCGTCATTATGCAAAAAGACAAATCACTTTTTTTGCACCATTAAATGATGTAGTAAAAATAAATGCTGATGATTTTGATTTAATCAGTCAAAAAATTCATGATTTTACATCTGTTTACTTGACTTAATGTTAAGTTTTGTACATAATATTGTTAATTCGCATTAAGGAGTGCTATTGTGCCCTGTGGAAAAAAAAGAAAGCGACAAAAGATCGCTACACATAAGCGTAAAAAGAAGCTTAGAAGAAATCGTCATAAGAGCAAATAATTATGACAGATAAGGTCGCGGACGTGGTTTTAACCTTTAACTCCGTGACCTTTTTTTTTAACTTTTACATTGGAGTTTTGCTACGGAATTATCTGAAATAAATTCACCACAAGATATAAAGAATCTTTCCTATAAAGAACTTACCGAATTATCAAATGATATTCGAAAATCAATTATCGATGTTGTTGGAAAAAATGGTGGGCATCTTTCTAGTAATCTTGGTGTGGTGGAATTAACTATTGCTTTACATCGCGTATTTGATAGCCCAAAAGATGCAATAATTTGGGATGTTAGTCATCAATGTTATACTCACAAAATTCTAACAGGTAGATATAATCAATTATCAACTTTGCGAAAAAAAGACGGTATTTCAGGTTTTACAAAACGTTCTGAAAGTCCTCATGATTTTTTTGATGCAGGACATTCTTCAACTTCAATTTCTTCTGCCTTAGGATTGCTCACCAGTAGAAAACTTCAAAATCAAGATGGAAAAGTAATTGCTGTTATTGGTGATGGTGCCTTAACTGGAGGAATGGCTTTTGAAGCACTTTCTCATGGTGGACAAATCGCAAAAAATCTAATTGTCATTTTAAATGATAATCAAATGTCTATCGGAAAAAATACCGGTTCCCTTTCAAGATATTTGAGCCGACTTACAATGACTTCCCATTATCAGAATTTTAGACGAAGATTTGATTCTATCGTAAGCAAAATTCCATTCTTTGGTAAATCCTTAACAAATTTTGTTTTTAGATTAAAGCGCGGTTTAAAAGGAATCGTATTTTCAAATAATCTTTTTGCAGATTTAGGTTTTGAATATGTTGGTCCAATGGACGGTCATAATATTCAAGAATTAGAACGACTTTTAAATCGCGTAAAAAAACTGGAGCGCCCAGTTGTAGTTCATGTAATCACTAAAAAAGGATACGGATACAGTCCTGCCGAAAACGATCCAGTTACTTTCCACGGAATTGGTCCTTTTTGTACATCTGATGGAACAGTAGAAAAATATGATAATTTAAGTTTTACAGAAAGTTTTTCAAATTCTTTGGAAAAATTAGCAGAAAAAGATGATAAAATTGTTGCAATTACCGCCGCAATGATGAAAGGTACAGGTCTTACAACTTTTGCTCATCGCTATCCAGATAGATTTTTTGATGTAGGAATTGCAGAACAACACGCCGTTACTTTTGCAGGTGGTTTAGCAAGTGGTGGCTTAAAACCAGTTGTTGCAATTTACTCAACTTTTATGCAAAGAGCAATCGACCAACTTGTTCACGATATTGCTTTGCAAAATATTCCTGCTGTTTTTGTTTTAGATAGAGCAGGGGCAGTTCCTGATGACGGCGAAACTCACCAAGGAATTTTTGATATTTCAATGATGCGTCCTGTTCCAAATCTTGCTCTTTTAGCTCCAGCAAGTTCAGCTGAATTATATTCATCTTTGGAATGGGCTGTAAATCAAAAACTTTCAGTTGTAATTCGCTACCCAAAAATGTCTTGTCCAAAAGAAGAAGATGAATTTTTACTTCCTATTGAAATTGGGCGAGGTGTTTTATTAAAACAAAAAACTCAAGAAGAAAATTCAGATACTTTATTTGTTTGTACTGGTGGAATTTTTTCTGAAGTAAAAAAATCAGTTGAAATTCTTTCACAAGGTTTTGAAAATGAAAAAATCAATTGTGATATTTATAATCTTCGATTTTTAAAACCACTTGATAAAGAATACTTTTTGCAAATTGTAAAACCATATAAATATATTATCTTTGTAGAAGATGGAATTAGAATTGGTGGAATCGGAACTTATCTTGAATCGCTTTTGCAACGTTCCTATGTTGGTAAGAAAACAGCCGTTTGTGGTTTCCCAGATAGATTTGTTCCTCAAGGAAAGCGACAAGATATTTTAGAATCAGTACATCTTAGTCCAGAATTTTTAGCAAAAAAAGTAATTCGTTTGCGAAATTTAGAAAATTCTCAAGAAGAAACTGGTTGGAATAAGTAAAATGAAAATTTCTCTTGCTGATAGAAATTTAGAAACTGAAAAATCTGCTTTTGTTATGGGGATAATAAACGCAACTCCCGATTCATTTTTTGAAAAAAGCAGAATAAGTCAATCATTAAATGAAACAATCGAAAATTCACTTAAAATGATAGAAGACGGTGCTGATATTTTGGATATCGGTGGCGAATCAACTCGTCCTGGAAGTGAATATATTGGCGAAAACGAAGAAATTGATAGAGTTCTTCCAATTCTCGAAGGAATCCGAAAGTTTGATAAAAATATTGCCATTTCAATTGATACAAGAAAAACCAAAGTTATCAAAACTTGCGTAAATTCTGGTGCTGATATTTTAAATGATATTTCAGCTTTAGAAGATGGTAAAAATATCGCAGAATTTGTTTCTGAATCAAAAATTCCTGTAATTTTGATGCATAAAAGAGGCATTCCTTTTACAATGCAGAAAAACACAAAATATGCCGATGTTATAAAAGAGGTTTCGGAATATCTTTGTGAAAGGGCAGATTTTGCTTTTTCAAAAGGAATAAATCCAGAAAAAATTATTTTTGATTTAGGCATTGGTTTTGGAAAAGATTTAGAAGGAAATTTATCTTTAATTTCTAATTGTGATTTTTTCAAGACTTGCTGGAAAAATTCTTCAGTTAAAGAAATTCCTGTTTTGATGGCATTGTCAAGAAAATCTTTTATAGGAGAAATAACTGGTAAATCTGTAGAAGATAGATTGGCAGGTACTTTATGTGCAAACATTTATAGTGTGATAAAAGGATGCGATATTGTTAGAGTTCACGATGTAAAAGAAACAGTTGATTCTCTAAAAATATTAAATCAACTTTTAAGAAGAGGTTAGAATGATTCCTTTTGATAATTTAATTTATATTTATGATATTTTAAAACCTATACTCGATATCGCTGTTTTAGCTTTTATTTTTTATAAAGTTTATGAAATACTTGTTGAAACTCAAGGGTTACAAATTTTTAGGGCGGTAGTTACGCTTTGTTTAATTTACCTTTTTGCTCTTTTTCTTAATTTGGAAACGATTTTATGGTTGCTTTCAAAACTTGCTCCTGGAGTTTTAGTTGGTTTTGCTATTATTTTCCAACCGGAATTAAGAAAAGTTATTTTACATATTGGTCAACGAGACTGGTTTGCTTATGACCCTGAAAATAATTTAATTGACCAAGTTTTAGTTGCAGCCGAAATTCTTTCAAAACGAAAACGAGGAATGTTAATTGTTTTTAAAAGAAATTCATCTTTAAAAGACATAATAAAGAGTGGAATAATTCTAAATGCAAATGTTTCTTCAAGTTTAGTTGAAACTATTTTTGCTCATGATAATCCTTTGCATGACGGTGCTACAGTTATTCAAGATGGAAAAATTTTTGCAGCTGCATGTTTCTTACCAATTTCTGAAAACTATGATATAAAGAAAACATTTGGATCACGACATAGAGCAGCCTTAGGTCTTGTTGAAAAAACAGATGCTGTTGCTTTAGTTGTTTCTGAAGAAACTGGTGCAATCAGTTTAGCCTATGATTCAAAATTAAATTTTGATTTAACATTACAGCAAGTAAGTTATCTTCTAAATAAATTGCTTTACAAAAATTCTAAATTAAGTTTACAAGAGGAATCAGAAAATGACGATTGATAAATTTATTCAAAAAATTAGAGAAAATTGGAAAGTAAAAGTTATTTGCATATTGCTTGCTGTTATTACATATATAATTTGTCAAATAGCGTTTTTAGACAGAAAATCTTTTGTAGTTGTTCCTAAAATAGAAAATTCAAGCAATTTGACTTATGTTAATGATATTCGTCGGAGTGTTCGTATTTCTGTTCGTGGGCTTCCTACTGAAATTGATTCGTTAGAGGGAAAGGACTTTGAAACTTATATTGATTTAAGTAAGTATGCTGAACCTGGAACATACAAAGTTCCTGTATCAATTAAGTTTTCAGAAAAAGCAACCAATATAGAAAAAATTGAAGTGTCGGTAAATCCTAAGTTTGTTGAATTGGTATTAGAGTCTAAAGAAACTGTTTTAGTTCCATTAAAGGTAAATCTATCTGGAACTTGTGCTAAAGGTTATGAAATATCTTCTTACGCGCTTTCTCCTAGTTTTGTTCAAGTTACAGGAAGTAAATCTTTAGTGGAAAAAACATCTTTTCTTGAAACAAGTCCTATAAATGTGGATGGAAAATCTTCAGATTTTACGCAACAAGTGGATGTTATCAATTACAACAATAGATTAAGTATTTCTGATGAAAAAGAGATTTTTGCGTCAGTTAACATAAAACCAATTAAAACAACAAAACAGTTGGAAAGTTCTGTTGTTTTTTATTATTCGTTAAAAGACGGTTTGGCTGTTGAAAATTCAAATATTCCTTATAAGGTAACTTTATCAGGAAATAAAAATGAATTAGATAAATTTGTTTTGTCGCCTCTTTCTGTTCAAGTGGATTGTTCTTCAATAGAAACAAGTGGAAGTTACGCTTTACCTTTTTCGGTGGTTGTTCCAGATGGAATTACTGTTGATAAAATTGAACCTGAGGTTGCACAAGTTAACATTGTTGATTTTGTTGAAATTCCTGTTCCTAAAGAAAACGAAGAAATCACCGATGAAACTTCAACAACTGATACAGATGAACAGATAGAAGAATCTAAAACAGAAGATAATTTATCTTTGCCAATTACTGAATAAAGGTGTATAATAGATTTACAATGAAGAATGAAAAAGAAAAAACTTTATCTATAACATATTACACAAAACAAAGTGTTATCTGTCCTGTTTGCAAAAAGCCATTTCCTCGGGAAGAATTACTTTCTGGAGGCGGCCGTTTAATTGCAGGTGGATTAACTGATGAACTTAGACGAACCTACGAACCATCTGCTAAATATGGTACGATTTATCCTTTGATTTATTCCGTAGCAGTTTGTTCTCATTGTGATACTGCGATGTTATGGAACGATATGACATCTTTTAATGATTCAAAAACAGCTGATGTTTTATATAATTCTTCACATGAACGCTCTGAAATTGTAAAAAATATTTTTCCTCATTATGATTTTAAACGAGACAGAACTTTATTAGAAGGTTGTGCCGGCTATTATTTAGCTTTGTTGTGCTATGAAAAAATGCCTGCATCTTATTCTCCTACGATAAAAAAAGCACAGATTTGTTTGCGACTTGCGTGGTTATGTGATGATATGAATAAATTGTATCCTGAAAAAAATTACGATTTTGTAAGAGATACTTTTTATAAAAAATCTTTATTTTTGTATCAAGAATCTTTGAATCTTGAAATGGAACATAAAGAAAGTATCACAAACATTTCTTCTTTCGGACCAGATTTGGATAAAAACTATGGTTATGACGGTGTTATTTATCTATCCTGTTTGTTGGAATATAAATATGGACAGCGTTCAGATATAAAAGCAAGATTGAAAAAAATAGAAAGTTGTAAACATTCTATTGCAAGAATTTTTGGTTTAGGTAAATCATCTAAAGCAAAACCTGGACCTTTGCTAGAACATTCACGAGAATTGTACGATAACATTGCCGCTGAATTGAAAGATGCTCAAAATATTGATTTCATCGAAACAGAAGATGAAGATTTTACAGAAAATGTTTCATCTGTTGCTGAAAATTTTACAGAAGAAAAACCTGCTGAAGCATCTTCGTCTTTTTCTTTAGATTTAGATGATTTCCCAAGTTTTTCAGATGATAATATATCAATCGACGATATGTCTTTTGACGATTTGCCAGATTTTTCAATGGATGATTTTAAATGAAAAATATCATGCTTACTGTTTCTTATGACGGAACTAATTTTTGTGGCTGGCAACGACAAGACAACACAAGAACTGTACAAGGCGAAATCGAAAAAGTTTTAGAAAAAATCCACAAGAAGCAAACTGATGCGCAAGGTTCCGGGAGAACCGACTCTGGTGTTCACGCAGTTGGACAAACTGTAACTTTTATTTCGCCCATCGATAATATGGACGCAAAAAATTATATTCCAGCGATGAATTCTCTTTTGTCACAAGATATTCGAATTGTTGACTCAAAAGAAGTTCCTATGGATTTTAGTGCAAGATTTAATGCAACTTCAAGAACTTATCGTTATTTTATAAATTGTGCCGAAAATCCCATGGCACATCAAATGCCATATTCTTGGGCAATACGATATCGTCCAGACATAAATCGATTAAATAAAATGGCAAGTTGTCTTTATGGTGAACTTGATTGTACAACTTTTGCTTATGCGTCTGATCCCAGTCCTTCAAAATACAGATTTATCGAAAAAGCAATATTTTATCCTGATGGAGATTATTTAGTTTTTGAAATTACCGCCAACGCTTTCTTGTGGAAAATGGTTCGTTCAATAACAGGCTCTTTAATCGAATTTGAAAAAAAAGGTTACGACGAAAATTATTTTAGACAAGTTTTAGAAGCAAAAAATCGTAAACTTGCAGGATTTACCGCTCCTCCACAAGGCCTTTTTTTATGGAGCGTCTCTTACGAAGGAACTCGTAAACATCCTTAAAAATTCTTTTTTTATACGCTATGTTCTAAATAGTAAATTTATTCATCATTTGTTGCAAAAATTCTAAGGCCTTTTCGTCTGAAACTTTTGTTTCTGGTTCATGATATTCAACTAAGTTTGCAGGAATTTCATCTAAAAAAGGCGACGGTACGCAATCTACAACATTTTGCATTTTTCGTCGTTTTTGGCAGGATGAAATATACAATTTATCTTGAGCTCTAGTAATTGCAACATAAAAAAGTCTGCGTTCTTCTTCGATGTTGTTTGGGTCTTCTTCAAGACAGCGGGCGTGTGGAATAATTCCTTCTTCAGCGCCTGCAATAAAAACGATAGGAAATTCCAAGCCTTTTGAAGCGTGAATTGTCATCAAATTTACTTTTCCTTTTAAGCCATCGTCTTCCATATCGTCTCTTGAAAGAAGCGTAATTCTGTTTAAATAAGCGTAAAGTCCAGAATCAAAGTTATCAGGATTGTTTTCCCATGTTTCGATAGAATTGATAAGACTTTCGATATTCAAAAATTTGAATCGAGCAGCTTTTTCGTTCTTTTGATATTCTGTAATTAAAAAATCCCAATAATTGATTTCTTCAACCATCGCTTTTACTTTTTTTGCAAGACCTTTCCCACCAAGAAGTGAAGCTCTTTGATTAGTAATTAAATCTACAAAACTTTGCAAATCTTGTTTTGTTTTTTCTCCAAGTGGACTTTCTTGTGCCGATAAAAGTGCGGTGATACTTGTCCAAAGAGAACAATTTTGTGAATTTGCAATTTCATTTATTTGCTCGATAGTTTTTCGACCAATTCCTCGGCGAGGGGTGTTGATAATTCGCAATAGGTTTATATCATCATCATGATTTGCAATTACACGAAGATAACTGATAATGTCTTTTATTTCTTTTCGTTGGAAAAAACTTGTTCCTCCAGACATTGTGTAAGGAACATTTGCTTGCAAAAACGCTTCTTCTATGGCTCGGGATAAAGTGTTTGCTCTAATTAAAACGCCAAAATCATCGTATTTGCGTTTTTCATTCATCGCAATTCCCATGATGCTTTCTACGATAAAATCTGCTTCTGCAGCTTCATTTTCGGGCATATAAATTTCGATAGGCTTTCCAGAACCATTTCCAGACCAAAGTGATTTATCTTTTCGGTTTGTATTGTGGGAAATTACACCATTTGCTGCAGCCAAAATTGTTTCTGTAGAACGATAATTTTGTTCAAGGCGAATTTCTTTTACATCTGGAAAATCTCTTTCAAACTGAAGAATGTTTTCGTAGTTTGCACCACGCCAACTGTAAATTGATTGGTCGTCGTCGCCTACAACTGCAACATTTTTATCCGCAAGCAAGTGCATAAATTCATATTGTTGCAAACTTGTATCTTGAAATTCGTCAACCATGATGTATTTGTATCGATTTCTGTATTTTTCCAAAACTTCAGGATGTTCATGAAAAAGTTTGATAGGAAGTCCGATTAAGTCGTCAAAGTCAACAGCGTTAAAAAGTTTTAATCCTTCTTGGTAACCTTCGTAAAGAGGCTTGTACATATCGTTTGCAGATTGCCAATCCCATCTTCCAATTTTGATATTTGAAAACAAATTCCCGATTTTGAAAACATCTAAAGCGTCGGCTGTAAATCCTAGTTCTCGTCCTGTTTCTTTTATAAGTTGATTTCGGTCTACATCATCGTAAATTGAAAAGTTTTCTCGCCAACCAAGTTTATCAATATCTTGTCGTAAAATTTTTACACCAAAAGCATGAAAAGTGGAGACTGTTAAATTCTGCAACTTTTTTCCCGTAAGAGCTTTAACTCGTTCTTCCATTTCTTTGGCGGCTTTGTTTGTAAAAGTTAGCGCTAAAATCTGACTTTGTGGGATTCCGCTTTCTAGCATGTGAGCGATTCTATATGTGATAACTCGAGTTTTTCCACTTCCGGCACCTGCGATAATCAAAAGTGGTCCGTTTAGAGTTGTAACTGCTTCAAATTGTTCTTTGTTAAGTTCTTTTCGTAATTCTTCGATTTGCATAAGGTTTTAAAAATTTTATCCTAAAGAGAATTTTAATACAAGAGAAATAAAAGATAATTGAAAAATAAATTTATCAAATAAAATGATATTTATTCAGCGTTGATTCCGCCAATTCTTTCCATTCTTCCTTTGAAAAATCTGTGAGTTCCGTTACAGCGGTCAATTTCTGCTTGAATTATTTTTTGTGTAAATTCTGCAAAATCTTTTTCGTTTTCAAATTGATTTGGATAAATTGGTTCTAAAATATGATATTCAGCTCTTGGTCGACGACTTTTCCAACCAAAAATTGAAATTGGTTCTTTGAAAACTGTTGCAGAAGGAATTACAGGAATGTTCAATTCTTTTGAAGCTAAAAATGCTCCACGATGAAATTTTTGTACTTGTTGATTATGAACAAAACATTCGCCTTCTGGATAAATGTGAACAAAAGGGCGTTTTGTTAAACCAAGTTTTATTCCTTCTATAAATCTCTCTGTTCCGTTTTTTCCTCTTGGAACTGGCATTCCACCTAAAAGTTGAATAAAAGTTCCCAAAACTGGAGTGCAAACTGTGGCTTCTAGTAAAGTGTGATACATACAATATGGCCAAATCGATGCGCTTGTTAAAATTGGGTCAAAAAAAGTTGTATGATTAGAAACCATAATCGCTTTTGCGTTCTTTTGGGATTTCAAAAATTCTTTGATGCGCCATTTATTTTTTATACTTCCTCGATATAACGCCAAATAAACAAGCCAGGCAATCGGAAAAATTGCATAAAATGTAAGATGACAAGCAAACGAGAATAATGGATTTTTTATAATGAGAGAATCGCCTTTTTTATATGCCATTTTGTTTTCCTATTTTGATTTTGAAAGATTTTTACATTCATCAACTAATGATTGAACATATTTATTTCCTGGATAAATTTTAACTGAATCTTCAAGCCACTTAATTGCTTCTGTATAATTTTTTTGTTGCATATAAGCATATCCGATTGAACTTATCACATTGAATTTATCATCTTTGTCTAAAGTTACATTTGTGTTGTTAAGCAACTCTGACATTTTTTTGATTCCTCTTTTGTGATTATTAAATGGAGCTGGGGCATAAACATCTTGTGCATTTTGCATATACAAAGCGGCACCATTTTTTGCATCAAAACCTAAAACTTTTTTTGTAAGAGGTGCAATTTTTACTCCCCAAGTTAAAACATAGCTAACAGGTTTTACTGCACAGTTTGCGCTAATATTTTCAGCATAAATCAACTGTGATTGTGCGCCACTTTTTTCTTTTATGGCTAGTTCTGCGTATTCAATTCCTTTGTCGTAGTGACTTCCAGCTTTATCATTTTCATTTTGATAAAACCAAACTCTTCCTAAAATAAATTCGTATCGGGCTTTTGCAAGATATTTTTCGTAGCCAGAAAGTTCTGCATCTGCTTTTTGCAAAAGTTCTTTTCCGATTTCTTCCATTTCAGTTGGAGTTTTGGAAAAATTATACATATCATCTCTGAATTGATAATATTCAGTTGGAAGTTGTGCAAAAGTAAAAGTTGTAAAAAACGCAATCAAAATTGCTAAAAGAAAATTAAATTTAATCATGCTTCAAATATATTGGATATTTTCTATAGATTCAAGTATAAAGTTTTGGATAGAAACCCCTAGAAAATACAGACTTGACAATAATCGCATTTTTATACATAGTTGTTACATAAATATACGAGGTTTGTAGTGAAAGGTCGAAATTCAAGATTAAAAAGTATAAAAAAGTTGATAAAAAATAATCGAATTGAATCTCAAGAAATTCTTTTGGGGCTTCTTCAAAAAGAAGGATATGAAGTAACTCAAGCAACCCTTTCTAGAGATATGAAACTTCTTAAAATTGGTAAAATTTCTGACGGAAATAACGGATACATTTATGCACTTCCAAGCGAAGATGAACGCAAAGAATCTGAGTTTACAGTGGTGCAAGATTTTTTACGGGGGTATATTTCTATAGAATGTTCTGGAAATATCGCTGTAATTAAAACTTATTCAGGGCACGCTGATGTTGTTGCATCTGCACTTGATACACTGGCTTTAGATGAAGTTATCGGGACTATTGCTGGTGGCGATAATTGTGTTTTTGCATGTTTGCGAGAAGGTTATTCTGGAAAAGATTTCTTAGCTTCACTTAAGAACAAAATTCCAGAAGTAGAAGAATAAATAATTTAATATAACAAGGAGGTTACCAATGGTAACTTGGGAAAATCTTGATAAGCAAGATTCTTACAAAAAACTTATGTCATTAAAAGGTCAAGTAGTTTTAAAAGATGTACTTGATGGCGAAAGAGTAAAATCATGTTCTGTTTCAATGGCAGGTGGATTAACTTATAACTATGCTGCAAAACAAGTAAACGATCAAATTCTTACTGTTTTACAATCACTATCTGATGAAATGCAAACAACAGAAAAATTCCAAGAATTGTACGAAGGTGCAATGATTAACACTGGAGAAAAACGCTTAGTTCTTCATCACTTAACTCGCGGACAACTTGGAAAAGATGTAATTTCAGAAGGTGTAAATAAAAGAGAATTTTACAAATCTCAACAAGATGCAATCGCAGAATTTGCTGAAAAAGTTCATTCTGGAAAAATCACAAATGCTGATGGCGAAAAATTTACAACAGTTGTTCAAATCGGTATTGGTGGTTCAGACTTAGGTCCAAGAGCAATGTATCTTGCATTAGAACAATGGGCAAGAAAAAATAACAAACTCAAAATGGAAGCTAAATTCATTTCAAATGTTGACCCAGACGACGGAGCTGGAGTTGCTCTTTCATTAGATTTAGCACACTCATTATTTATCTTAGTTTCAAAATCTGGAACAACACAAGAAACTCTTGCAAACGAACTTTTTGTAAAAGGTTTCTTAGAAAAAGCTGGATTAAATCCATCAAAACACATGATTGCTGTAACTTCAGAAACAAGTCCACTTGCAAACAATCCTGCATATCTTGCTTCTTTCTATATTGATGATTATATCGGTGGTAGATATTCTTCAACTTCAGCAGTTGGTGGAGCGGTTTTAAGTTTGGCTTTTGGTGCAGATGTTTTTGCAGATTTCTTAAAAGGCGCAAACGAAGCTGATAAACTTGCTACAGAAAAAGACATCAAAAAGAACGCTGCTTTGTTGGATGCTCTTATCGGTCTTTACGAAAGAAATGTACAAGGTTATCCTTCAACTGTAGTTCTTCCTTACAGCCAAGCATTAAGCCGATTCCCAGCTCACCTTCAACAAGCTGATATGGAATCAAACGGAAAACATGTAAACCGTTTTGGAGATAAAGTTGATTATGTTACAGGACCTGTTCTTTTAGGTGAACCTGGAACAAACGGACAACACTCATTCTATCAGTTGTTGCACCAAGGAACAGATATCGTTCCACTTCAATTCGTAGGATTTATGGATAATCAACGAGGAGAAGATATCCAAGTTGACGGTTCTTCAAGCCAGAAAAAACTTTGTGCAAACTTAGTTGCTCAAATCGTAGCATTTGCTTGTGGAAAATCTGACGAAGACCCTAACAAAACTTTCGACGGAGAACGCCCTTCAAGCCTTATCCACGGAAAACAATTAAATCCAGAATCATTGGGAGCTTTACTTGCTCACTTTGAAAACAAAATTATGTTCCAAGGATTCTTGTGGAACTTGAACAGTTTTGACCAAGAAGGTGTTCAACTTGGTAAAAAACTTACAAAACAAGTTTTGGCTGGTCAAGTTGACGGAGCATTAAAAGCTTATTCAGAAATTTTTGATATTTAATTGAAAATTTAATACATTTATTAGTAGGGACTGTCTAATTTTTTCAATATGGATTTTTTAGATAGTCCCACTTTTGTATAAAGTGAAAGTGAAGGATTTTATGATTGAATCAATAAAACTTTTTTTTATTGGAATTATTCTTGGCGTTGGAAATGTAATTCCTGGAGTTTCTGGCGGAACCATCGCAGTTGTATTTAACATTTACGACAGATTGATAAATGTAATTTCTCTAAACATAAAAAAAATCATTTCTGAATGGAAATTTCTTTTGCCTCTTGGTTTAGGAATGGTTGCAGGAATTATCGGATTTAGTAAAGTAATTACTTTTTTATTTGAAAATTATCCAATGCAAACAAATCTTTTCTTTGTTGGAATTATCGCTGGAAGTATTCCTTTAATTTACAGAAAGATAAAATCTTCAATGCAAGAAATTTCTGAAAAAAACAAAAAGCCTTATCTATCAACTATAATTTGTTTTGTAATTTCTCTTGCAATAATGATTGCGATGACAGTTTTCAAAGATATTTCAACTTCTACAATTATTTACACAGAACTTACAATGCCATTATTTTTTATTTTGATGGCTTCTGGATTCTTGGGCGCAATCGCAATGATTATTCCTGGAATTTCTGGTTCATTTTTATTACTTGCAATAGGAACTTACGCAACTGTAATTGGTTCTGTTTCTGATTTTAATATTCCTTTGATGATTCCAACTGCATTTGGAATTTTAATCGGACTTTTGTTTGGTGCTTATCTTGTAAGACTATTGATGGAAAAAACTCCATCTCAAACTTACGGCGCAATCTTTGGACTTGTAATCGGTTCAATTTTTACAGTTTTTCCACTTGGAATGATTATTACTTGTTGTAACGGACTTATTGGCGAAACTTTTGCAACATCTTTAGGTGCTTTAGTTGTTGGTTTAATTTGTTGTACAGTAGGATTTTTTGTTTCGTATTTATCTTCAAAAAATAGTTAGTTTTTGAAATTACGCTAGAGATTTTTCTTTAGCAAGAGCATCTAAAAATTTTTCCATAACAAGCCAAGATTCTGGAGTAAGATTTTCTACGGAATCTTGGTCTGTGTGCATCATCTTCCATGTTTCTGGAAGGATATTAGCAACTTCTTCGTCCCGATTCAAAATGTTTTGATAAATTTTATTGTGTTTTTGCAACTCTCTCATATATGAAGTTGCTTCATCTTTTGGAAGAAGTGTAATTGCTACAGCAGGAATTCCCAGTGCCATAAAACCTGCGTTATCACCATAAGGAACTGGAATTGTAATCCAACTTTCTTTACAAGTTTTTTTTGCAAGTTGTATAGTATTTTCATAAAGAACTTTAAAACGATTTGCTAACTCTTTAGATGCAGAATCTTTACCTGTTGATGAAATCACAAGAACTTCGCCACGACCGCAACTGTCGATTGTGTAAACATCATCTTTTGTAATTCCAAGTCGCTTAAAAATTGCCGCAATTCCTAATGCGCCTTGAAAATTTTTATTTTCTGTATTAAATCCGATTTCTTCGCCATCTGTAAAAATGATACGAATATTGTGTGGCTCAAGTTGAGAATTAAGACGAGATGCCCATTTTATTACTTGGTAAACTGCAGCGCTATTGTCATTTGCACCAATTCCAATTCTATCATAATGAACTAAAATTGTTTTTATCTTAAAAAGTGGATTGTAGCAAGAAAGGGGAAACTTTACATAAATATGATTTTGTTCCCCAATTTGAAAAACGCAAGAATCTATTCCTTCCGATAAAAGTGATTTTTGTATCCACTCTAATCGATTGGTTTGAGGTTGTAAAAATTCCAAAAAATCTTGATTAAGATAAGGATTTTTTATCATCGTTTTTTTTAAGAACGCTTTTTAAGAAAATTTCTTGCGTTATTACGAGGTGGCATTTCTTGTGCAAAATTAACTCTAATTCGGCGACCTTCAAAATCTGTTCCGTTAAGAGCGGAAATTGCTTTTTGTGCTTCTGCATCATCTGTCATTTCAACAAAACCAAATCCCTTTGACTGCTCTGTGTATTTATCCTTGATGATTTCTACAGAATCAACTGTGCCATATTTTGAAAAAAGATTTTTGATACTTTCTTCGGATGTAGAAAAATTCATATTTCCAATGTAAATTCGTTTCATACGATGATTATACCAAAGATTGAAAAAATATGCAAAAGTTTTGTTATGCTGAATCAAGTTCAGAATGACGGAACAAACTTGCAATATTGTTATTGCATACTTGACGGGGGGGGTAAATTACTTTATACTGAAATTTAGTGTGAAATGTTTTAACTGTTGGAGTGTTTTATGAAATCAAAGATTTTTGTTTTTATTGCTTTAATTTTAGTAGGAATTTTGTTTGGAATTACAAGTTGCCAAGATTTAAATAATTCAAATTCTGCAACAATTACTTTCAATTTGGATTTATCAAAAATCCTAAAAACTTCCAGAAACGAAACTTCACAAAATTCTGAATATATCTTAAAACTTTTTGCATATAATGCATTTTCATATAGAAATGGAAGTGAAATTGAAAACTTGCCATTAATTACAAAAATAGAAAATAAAGTTAATGCAAATGGAATTGTAAAAGTTACTATGAATATTGAAGTGGGAGTAAATGTAATTTTTGTTGCAAAACTCTACCAAGGAAAATCCGAAAAACCTCTTTACGCTGGAAAAAGTGAAGTTATAAAAATCAAAGCAACTGATAACAAAGTACATTTAGTTTTAAATAAGGTAAGTGATGGTATAGATTTTGATTTTGAACTACATGCGCATACTTTTGCAGAAAATTGGAGTAATAACGCAACTCATCACTGGAAATGGGCAACTTGTGGTTGTGATGTAGTAAGTGAAAAAGCAGAACATACTTTTGCAACGGAATGGGAAATGAATGAAACATACCACTGGCACGCTTGTATTTGTGGTGTAAAACAAGATGTAGCAGAACACTCTTATACAGACGGAATATGTGAATGCGGTTTACCAAAAGGCTTTGTTTTTGTACTTGGTGGCACAATAGAAGGAGCTAAAAATGAAAATAATTATGCAGGTGTATTTATAGAAGGCAGAACAGTAACCTTAAGTGATTTTTACATGGGAAAATACGAAGTAACCCAGGAAGAATACGCAAGTGTAATGCAAGGTCAAAAAGTTACTGTCGATGGAACAGAATACACATTAGCCAGTGATCCATCATACTGTAAAAAAGAGAGTACAAGTCACACATTATTTGAAGGCGATGAACAAACAAAACGCCCTGTAGAAGGAGTAAGTTGGTATGATGCAGTATGGTATTGTAATGCCTTAAGTACAAAAGAAGGATTAACACCAGTATACAATATTGAAGTAACAACTATAAAAAAAATTTCAGGTACAACAGATTATTATGTATATGAAGCAACTGTAACATTAAAAGATGATGCAACAGGTTATCGCTTACCAACAGAAGCCGAATGGGAATACGCAGCCCGTGGTGGAGACCCAACAAAAGTAGATTGGAATTATACATTTAGTGGTGCTCCTACAGCAGAAGGTGTTTCTTATAAGAAATCAATAAATGCAGGTTTAGATTGTGTAGGATGGTATTGCTACAATAATAAAACAGGAGCTACAACTGAAGATAAGCAAACAACGGAGGTAGAAGGAAAAGGAACACACGAAGTAGGAAAAAAAGCAGCAAACAGACTAGGACTATACGATATGAGTGGGAATGTACATGAGTGGTGCTATGATTTATATAGTAGTATAAGTAAGGGAATCGAATCTGACCCAACTGGTGCTTTGTCGGGTTCGAGTCGCGTCTACCACGGTGGTTGTTGGAGCAACATCGCTCATTATTCGTCTGTTTCGGCCCGTGTCGACTGTGCCCCTTTCAGCCGCGACCAAGCTATTGGATTCCGTGTTGTTCGTTCAGCAACGACAGAATAATTTATTCTTAGCATAAAATCTTTATCCCCCGACGGAGTTGTAAAAACATCTTCGTTGGGGATTTTTTTTGTAAATCCTTAAAAAAAAGTTTATTTTCCCCCTTGATTTTTACTATAAAATAAAATACATTCACAGTGTAAAAATTTAGACATTTTCTAAAACGAAACAACTAAAATGGAGCAAAGATGATTTTATCTGTAGTTACTTCGATTTTTAATTTTGTTGGTGCCCTTGCTTTATTGCTCTGGGGAATGGATTTATTAAGTGCTGGTATTCAAAAGGGTGCTGGTGATAAACTACAAAAACTTTTAAGTGTAGTTTCTGGAAATCGATTTACAGCATTGCTTACAGGTCTTTTTGTTACTGGTGTTATTCAATCATCAAGTGCAACAACTGTTATGGTTGTAAGTTTTGTAAATGCACAGATTTTGAGTTTAACACAAGCTATCGGAATTATCTTTGGTGCAAATATCGGTACAACAGTAACCGCTTGGATTGTTTCGCTTTTAGGATTTTCATTTAAAATTTCTGTTGTTGCAATTCCTTTAATTGGAATTGGTTTTTTTATGAACGGAATGAAAAAATCCAAACTAAAAGATTTTGGCGATATGATTGTGGGTTTTGGACTTTTGTTCCTTGGTCTTGATTTACTTGGAGATACTTTAACTTTAAGCCCTGAGTCAGTTGGATTTATAAACATAATTTCAAACTACGGATTTTTTGGAATCATCCTTGGAGTTTTAATTGGAACAGGCTTAACTGCTTTAATTCACTCATCTAGTGCTTTTACTGCAATCGTTTTAACAATGGCTGCAAACGGCTTACTTACTTGGGAATTTTCTGCAGCGCTAGTTTTAGGAAGTAACATCGGTACAACAATTGATGCGATTCTTGCTTCTTTAGGTGCAACTACAAATGCAAAACGCACAGCCTTAGTTCACGTTTTATTCAATATTTGTGGAACTATTTTAGCAATCATTTTCTTAAAACCTTTGCTTAACTTAGTTGATTTTATCGTTCCAAATGTTCCAGAAGCAAATATTACAACTCATATTGCTATGTTGCATACAGTTTTTAATGTTTGTTCTGCAATCGTATTCCTTCCTTTTGTTAATCAAATTGCAGCTCTTGTAACAAAATTGATAAAAGAACCACCAGTTTCTGAAGAAGAACATTACAAAGTTCCAGTTATCATCACTAAAAAGCAAAATACAATTGATGTTTATGTTGTTCAAATTGAACGCGAAATTTCAAGAATGACTGCAAAAGTAATGTCAATGTTGGATACAGTTCATGATGCTTTAGTTGGATATGACGAAAAAACTACAGAAGAAGATTACGAGCAACTTATAAAAGCTGAAGCTTACATCGATGAAATGAATGAAGCAATTTCAAATTTCTTGATGGAATGTTTCCACATGGCTGATACAGACAGTCCTATTCAAAAGAAAATTGAAAAACTCTTGCAAGTTACAAACAGCGTGGAAGATTTAAGTGATGAATGTGCAACAATTTTGTATAAATTAAAAAAATACATTTTGGAAAATTCAAATCACAAATCATCTTCTTACGAAAAACTTTTACCATATATGAATCAAGTAAAAGACTTCTTTGATTATGTAAATCAGCACTTGGCTATCGGGTTGACTTCCCAAGAACGACAACTTTCTGTTGAAATGGAAAATAACATCGATAAAACTAAACGGGAACTTAAAAAACTTGCTCGTTACAGAATCCAAGAAGGAAAAGATGTTAAAAGCGAGTTGCACTATATCGACATTGTTCGCCATCTTGAAAAAGCTGGGGACTGTGTGTTTGGCATAGTAAAGTCTTTGTAAATTTTACAAAGGTAAATTAGACCAGAAAAATAGGCTCTCGCCTAAAATTGTCCCAGCTCGCGGTTCCTCACTTCGTTCGTCAAGGCTTCGCTGTGCCAATTTGAGCCTACGCCTATTTTTCTGCACTTGTTGTCTTTGTAAACTTTACGCAGTGGGGTAGGAAGGGGCTGGTTGTGTGTGGGAGCAAATTTCATGTGTCAATTTAAGTCTACGCATTTTTTACAAAATGTGTGTATAAATCTTTTTAGGAAAGTCCTTTCTGCATTTATTGTGGTTTTGTGAACTTTACGCAGTTGGGTAGGAAGGGGCTGGTTGCGTGTGGGGGAAATCTTTGTGCCAATTTGAGTCTACGCCTATTTTTCTGCACTTGTTGTCTTTGTGAACTTTACGCAGTGGGGTAATGGGGCAATGTAGTTCTGTGTTAATTTTGGCTTACGCTTTTTGTTCTGAGATTTCTTCTATTAATTTGTTTAAAGTTTTTTTGATTTCTTCTGGTAATTTATCAAAGTTTTCTATTAATTCGTAATTTTTTGTGTATTTTTTACTTCTTTCTATTATGTCTATATCTTTTATTGAATTTTCTTTGTCTATTGGTTGATTTTTAGTTTCTCCACCCAAAAGTAAATATTCTACTGAAACTCCAAGAACTTTTGCAATTCTATAAGCTACATCTGCTGCAGGAATGCTACCACGAGCGATGCCTGTAGATATACAATTTAATGAAAATCCAGCTTTATATGCTAATTCTTTTCTAGAAATATTTTTATATTCACGCTCCCAGTCAACTGTTTCCCAAAAATTCATACTTGTAGATTAACACAATTGTGTTAGAAGTGGGTTTGACAAAACAATATTGTGTCAGTATAATAAATTAACACAAATGTGTTATTGTGAAATGATAATCATTATTGTGATTCTGCTTGGTGTTTGTCACAGAAGAGAAAGGAAGATAAAAGATTTGGAAATTGATATTTATAGTTTATGTGCAATTTTAATTAGTTTTGTCGCATTAATTGTTACCGTTATTGATAGAAAATTTAAAATAGTCTCAACTGAATCTGAATACAGAAAAGAAATTTTATTATGGTATAACCGTTGTATTGAAAATCTAAAATTTCTTGAAATTGTTGAATCTTCAAAAAAAAACGAACTATTAGCAGAATTATCAGCATTGATAGAAGAAGGTAGATTCTTTTTTCCAAATATTGATATAGGTGATGGATTTGGAAAAGAAAAGTTACCTGCATATCAAGGTTATAGATGTCATGTTCTTGATTATCTTGTGGAATATTATAATTTGATGCAATCAGAGCAAAGTTCTAGTCAAAGATTAATGGAATTACAAAGACGATTTACTTCTTCCGTTTTTTCTCTTTTGCAACCAAAAAAATATATAAAAAAAATGCAGAAAACTGCAAAAAAATCTTTTGCTGATAAAAAGTCAATTGAAGATGTGGTGGGATTTACTTTGAATTCTAGATATAACCGTTATGGTGATATAGATGCTTCAAATATACTTTTCAATGAAGATGATTTGAAAAATATTAACCCAAATTTTTATGTTGCTGATAATGTATCTGAAAGAATGAACCAAATGCGAACACATTTGATAAATGTTCGTAAAAATTGGAATGAATTAGAATATCGAAAAAATTATATAAAAAAACTCTGTTCTGTTATTGATTTAAGAGAACAAGATGTTTTAGACAAAACATGGTGCGATGTAGATAAAAATAAATCCTGTGAAGATTTTTCATTTATAAAAACATACACCTCACAAGAGGGTTATGAGAAGATATTTTCATTAATGAATACTGTGTTTAGATGTGAAAATATTAATGAAGAACAATACGATATGGCAACCTTTCTTTTGGAGTATATAAATATTGAACTTTTCAATTATATTCATCTTAAGAATAATGAAGCTAAAAATTTTGAAGATGTTGTATACAGAGGTTGTTATTTTACTGAAGATATAGTTGAAAGTTTTAAGGCTTTACTACAGTTGCCAGTTGAAAAAAGGGGAATAGGTATTCCTTTAAGTTTAATGTCTAGTAGCAAAAATATTAATGTTGCTTTTGAATTTTTAGAAAATCAACAATTTTCTGATGAAGATATAAAAAAACAAATTCCTGTTTTATTTAAAATCCATGTTTCGAACTTAGATAGAGATTTTTTGGATTTTTATCATTCCTTTTATCCAGATTCTGTGGTTTCAAGTATATGTGCAGTTCCAATAGAGAATTTGTCTGTGTTTAAGGATGAAGAAGAAGTTCTTTTAAGAGGAGCTTTTTTTCATGTAATCAATTTTTATGAGTTGGAAAGAAAAGTAAAGAATATTCCAATAAAAGTTGTAGAAGTTGTAATGGTTAACTCAAATAGAGATCATTTAACGGGAAGTAGTTTTGAAAATACAAATGCAAGAAAACTTTTCAATAATTTAGTTGGGATTCAAAAATTTAGAAAAGCAAGAGAAGTTTTAGAAAATGAGGATGAAAGAAGTTTATATTTTTCTGCAGAAAAAAAATTGTGGCAACAATTACTTTTAACTGAAGAAGAGTGTAAGCAAGAAAAAAACAAAAACACAACCCTTAGGAGGAAAATAAATTGAAAAAACTATTCATTGTATTGGGGATGTTACTGTCTTTTACATCTACAGTGTTTGCACAAAAGCCGATAGCAGTATTTACTTTTGATATAAAAGGTAGTGCAGTTTCCAGTGCAGAAGCAGAAGCTATAACAGAACTTTTTATTTCTGAACTTGTTGCAACAGGAAAGGTAAAGGTTGTTGATAGATCAAACTTTGATAAAGTAATTGAAGTTGAAGAAATGAAGTTTCAAAGTTCAGATCGGTCAAATTCTGATAAAATTTCACAATTAGGAAAAGCCTTGAATGCGAATATGGTTATTACAGGACAACTTATATCATTTAAAGGAAATTTGGTTGCAACTTTTAGAATGTTGGATGTAAATACGGTAGAAATTATAGCTACAGTTTCAGAACGAACCAGTGGAACTGATGAGTTGTTTAGTAAACTTAGTAGTATGGCAAAAAAACTTACAAATAATATTAATTCGTCATCTGGTTCTGTAGAATCATCATATAACATTGGAGAGTAAGGTCTAGGTGGTGGAATTGTATTCTAAATTGAGGGGAATAAAGTCTACGAAGTAAGTGAAATGCTTGGGGAATCAAACTGTGATATTTCAATTTCTTAGGAGGAAAATAAATTGAAAAAACTATTTATTGTATTGGGGATGTTACTAGCCTTTACATCCATGTTTGCACAAGAAAAACCAACGGTAGTAATTGTACCTTTTGATGTTGTTGGTGTGGATGAAGGAGAGGCAAATGTTTTATTTGAAGTTTTTACTTCTGATTTTGCAGGACTTGGAAAGGCTCGTGTTGTAGACCGCAACAGTTTTGATAAAATAAAAGCACAACATGCCTTTCAAACTTCAGACTGGTCAAATTCTGATAAAATTGCACAATTAGGAAAAGCTTTGAATGCAAATATGGTTATTACAGGACAGCTTATGTCATTTAAAGGAACTTTGGTTGCAACTTTTAGAATGTTGGATGTAAATACCGTAGAAATTATAGCCACTGCTACAGAAAGAACAAGTGGAACTGATGAATTGTTTGGAAAACTTGAATCTATGGCAAAAAAACTTGCAAATAATATTAATTTGTCAACTAGTTCAATAAAATTATTTTATGACAGTGGGGACAAAGGACCTGGTGGTGGTATTGTATTCTATTACTCTGAAGAAGGATTTGATGTTTACCAAGCAGATGGTTCTGTAGAAAGATGTAATTATTTAGAAGTTTCTCCAAAACAAATTGCATACACATCATGGTGTACAAGAAATCCTAAAACTAATTGTTGTACTGTAAAAACAAAAGACGGTATAGGTTATGGGAAGCAAAATACTTATAAAATAATGTCGGTTTCTCATAAATGTGGACCAGTAAATATGTCAAATTGTGCAGCTTATGCTTGTTATAATTATACAACTTCTACAACAAAAGTTGGTGATTGGTTTTTGCCTAGTATGGCAGAATTAGGAATATTGTATAAAAATTTGGCTATTAGAGAAAAAGTAAGTAAAGTTGTAACTTCAGGTTGGATTTGGAGTTCTTGCGAGGCGAGTGATGAAAAATCGTATGAAAAAAACTTTTTAACGGGTGAAGAAGGTGCGTATAGCAAACATAATGAGTCTATTAGTGTAATCGCTATACACGCATTTTAATTTTAAATATTTTTTATTTACTTAGGGGGTAAATGTGAAAAAAATTATTGTATTTTTAATACTAGCTGTAATGGGAGTAAATTTATTTGCTAGTTCTGGTTTTGGATTTAATACAAATTCAAAAGTATCAACAAACTTTTCAAGTCCATTAGAAATGTCATATGGTATTGATTATTCTTATGGTTTATTAGGTAATGAAACTAAACAAGTGTGGGTAGACATGGGACCTAGTGGAGGTAAGATGTTGCTTTTAGTGTTTGGACCAATTTTCAGTGGTATTGGCTTAGGTTCAGTGGTTTTGAATAAGGCGCTTGATTTGGATGAAAAAGGTATGTACATTGCTGGAGGAGTGATTGGAGGTCTAGGATTAACTATGTTAATCGTTGGTTTATGTTTACCCGATGATGGTTATTATAAGACTGTAGAAGTAGTAAATAATGATGTCTTCAATTCTGAAATTTACTTAACATCAAATATTGCTACTACTTCAGTTGGGTATAAGATGAACTTTAAATAATAGTTTCAAGGAGTTTCAAATTGAAAAACCTTATTACACTTATTTTAACTTTTTTACTAATCGGCACTTTCACTCTTTCTGCGCAAACTGTGGCAGTTTTCGACTTTGAATGTGACGATTACGCATTTTACGACAAGGTTGCAACAATGACAGATTTACTTTGTCATCAACTTATTCAAGATGGTAATGTTACCTTAGTTGAACGGAAAAATCTTGACTACGTAAAAAACGAAATGAAATTTCAGCTTGAAGGCTGGACAGATGAGACAACTATAAAACAAGCAGGAAAAATGCTTAATGCAGATTGTATCATTGTGGGTAGTGTTGCAACTTTAGGTTGTCCACTTTATATTATTGCTCGTATGATAGAAGTTGAAACTGGTAAAGTTCTTCATTCTGCAAAAATGAGTCTTGACGTTTGGAGCGATTATGAAAAACAACTTCCTCAATTTGCAAAAGATTGTGTAGATAAAATGCCAACTCCAGATTATTTTGTTGGAACATGGCAAACATCAGTTTCTACAGAAAATGCAGATTACGATTATGAAATCACATTGCAAGAAAACGGAAAATGTAGCGTAAAAGTTACAACTTACAATGCTGCTGGTAAAGAAGTTTCTCAAACAGCAAATGGTATTTACAGTCATGACAAAGATTTTTTTAGATTAAATGTAAACTTCCGAGGTGGTTCAATCGAAAACCTAAAAAAACTAAATTGGAAAAACGTATTTGCTTTTAACGAGGATAAAACATCTTTCAATATTTTAATTCCTGCTGATGGAAATGCAACAAGTGCAAATACTAACATTACTTTAGTAAAAGTAGAATAGTATAAAATTACTTAAATTAGCCCAAGTTTTTACAGTTTTTTGTAATTATTTGGGCATTTTTTTTGACATGCTGAACTCGTTTCAGCATCTCACTAGAAAGCTTGCGAACCATCACATGCTTCGCAAGTGGTTCGGAATGACGGTATACCTTATCCATTTCGCTCTTACCTAATCTCCGCCCCTTCCTCTGCCACTTATCGCGAAACAAAGCAAGAAACATCCTGTAAATGCAAATCGAGTGAAAAATCGCAACGAACTGTGTCCTAGCAAAATCGTTGAAAAAATGCGTAATCCCCACAATGCCTTATCCATTTCGCTCTTACCTAATCTCCGCCCCTTCCTCTGCCACTTATCGCGAAACAAAGCAAGAATCAATGCGCAAAATAATCAAATCGAGTGAAAAATCGCAGAAAAACTGTGAATTAGCAAATACGGTGAAGAAAACACGCAAGGGGAAAATGACTATGCGAAGTCTTGCAAGCGCAGCGCAGCACTAACGAGCATGGGCATTTTTCCCTGAGAGTGTTTTCTTGTACGAATCTGCTAAAAACACAATTTCTATGCGATTTTTGCTCAAATTTCCCTATGCATAATTGTATCTTGCTTTGATTTTGTGTATATTCATATTATGATTACTAAACAAATTTCAGACAACGAACTATCAAACTTTATAAATTCTCTTTACCCAGATGAGATGAGTGTTTTTGTTATGGCTGGTGGGCGATTTCGTGGAGCATTATTTCATGGAACACGATTTGTAAATCAAATGCGCGCTCAACATAATCTTGGCATTTTAGAAACTCAAGTTCTTGGACAAGCTTGTCTTTCTGGTGCTTTACTTCTTCCAACAATGAAAGGTCGCGAATATGTAATTTTTAGATACGACACAAACGGACCTGCCGCAGGATTTTCTGTAGAAGCCGATAGCAAAGGTACCGTTCGTGGTTATCTTTTACAAGACCCAATTCCTCTTGAAAAACCTTTAGAAAGTTGGGATTTATCTCAATTCTTCGGTGATGGAACTCTTTCAATTTCAAGATTACCAGAAGGAAGTAAAGAATTTCAGCGGGGAACAGTTGAAATCAAACATAAAAATATCGCAAAAGATTTAACTTGGTATTTTGAGCAATCTGAACAAACTTTTACAGCGTTCAACACAAGTATCATGATGGATAAACTTGGTCGAGTTATCGGTGCTGGTGGAATGTTCTTACAAAAAATGCCATTTGAAGGCGGAAAAACTGCATCTAAAAAAACTGATGATGAATTTGCCACAATGAGTGACGAAGAACTTGTTGCAAAAGTAGAACACGCTTTCTCTGCTTGTCCATCTCTTGGTCAATGGTTTTCTGAAGGAGGAGATGCAGACGATGTTATCTACGGACTTTTCCGAGAATTCAAACCTTCAGTTGCCTTACGACGAAATGTTCACTTTGATTGTCCTTGTTCAAAAGAAAAGTTTTTAGCCCATGTAAAAGCCTTGTCAAAATCAGAACTTGACGACATCAAGAAAAATGGACCTGACCCATTAGAAATTGTTTGTCATAATTGTTCTAGCGTTTATAATATCAGCGTTGCTGAACTTGGAATTTAATTTATTTCAAACTTTATTGAATAAATATATTATTTTTTGTACTATATAAAAATCAATTTATTTTAGATTTATAAGGAAATTTGTATGTCTACACCTTTACAGAATTATTTAGCAAATACTCCTGCGGATAAAATCAATCCAGCTATGGTATCTTATGTTGCAAACTTACAACAAGTTGCAGAAGTAGGACCAGAAATTGCCGCTTCAATTGTAAACGAATTAGAAAATCAAAGAAGTCACTTAAAATTAGTTGCTTCAGAAAACTATTGTTCTTTAAATGTTCAAGCTACAATGGGAAACCTTTTAACAGATAAATATGCAGAAGGATATCCTGAACATCGCTATTATGGTGGATGTGTAAATATCGACGCAGTTGAAAATGTTGCCGCTCGTGAAGCAGAAGCTTTGTTCGGTGCAGAATATGCTTATGTTCAACCACACTCTGGAGCAGATACAAACTTAGTTGCTTACTGGGCAATTTTAAGTGCAAAAGTTGAAACTCCTACATTAGAAGAACTTGGAGTAAAATCTCTTGGTGAATTAACAGAAGATCAATTTGCTGAACTTCGCAAAAAATTCGGAAATCAAAAATTGATGGGACTTGACTATTCTTGCGGTGGACACTTAACACACGGATACAGAATGAATGTTTCTGCTCGTATGTTTGAAAGTCATCCATACGGTGTAGATAAAGAAACTGGTCTTTTAGACTACGATGCAATCGAAAAACAAGCAATGGAAGTAAAACCATTGATTCTTCTTACAGGATATTCAGCTTATCCAAGAAAAATTAACTTTAGAAGATTCCGCGAAATTGCAGATAAATGTGGAGCAGTATTGATGGTAGATATGGCTCACTTTGCAGGTCTTGTTGCAGGAAAAGTTTTTGAAGGTGATTACGATCCTGTTAAATGGGCAGATATCGTTACAACAACAACTCACAAAACTTTGCGCGGACCTCGCGGTGCTATGATTCTTTGTAAAAAAGAATTTGCAGATTATGTAAACAAAGGTTGTCCAATGGTTTTAGGTGGACCACTCGGTCACATCATGGCTGCAAAAGCAATCGCTTTCAAAGAAGCTCGTACACAAGCTTATCAAGATTGGGCACATAATGTTGTTAAAAATGCCGCTGCTCTTGCAGAAGGTTGTAAATCATACGGAATGCCACTTCAAACTGGTGGAACAGATAATCACTTGATGCTTGTTGATGTTACAGGATATGGACTTACAGGAAAACAAGCTGAAGCAGCACTTTTCAAATGTGGTGTAACAGCAAACGCAAACGCACTTCCTTACGATAAAAACGGTGCTTGGTGGACAAGTGGAATTCGAATTGGTACACCAGGTCTTACAACTTTAGGAATGAACGAAGACGATATGAAAGAAGTTGCTTCAATTATCGACTTTGTTCTTAAAGGAACAAAACCAGGTCTTACAAAAGACGGAAAACCTGCAAAAGGAAAAATTGAACTTGACGAAACTGTACAAGCTGAAGCAAGAAAACGCGTAAATGCTTTACTTTCTGCACATGTTCTTTATCCGGAATTAGACTTGGATTTCTTGAAAAAAGAATTTGTTAAATAGGTGAAAAATGAAATTAGCTGTTACTTATAAAGACGGTCAAGTTTTTCAACATTTTGGACATACAGAATTATTTAAGATTTACGAAATCAAAGATGGAAAAATCGAAAGTAGTTCTGTTGTGTCAACAAACGGTCAAGGTCACGGAGCTTTGGCTGGATTTTTGAAAGAGCAGGGCGTAACAAGTCTTATCTGTGGCGGAATCGGTGGTGGAGCAAAAAATGCACTTGCTGATGCAGATATTTTGGTTTACGGTGGTGTTTCAGGAAATGTTGATGAAGTTGCCAATGCTTTGTTAAATGGAACTTTAGTTTTTAATCCAAATGTAACTTGTTCACATCATTCACATGATGAAGGACACAGTTGCGGAAGTGGACATAGTTGCCACTAAAATATGCTTAATCTATCGCTAGGTTTGTTTTGAATCTAGCGATATTTTTTTTATAAGGAATTTAGGAAATTTTTATGAGTAAAATAAATCATGCTGAAAAAGCAAAATCATTGTTTGAATCAGGATATAATTGTTGTCAGGCTGTTTTATGTGCTTATGCCGATGAACTTGGTCTTGATGAAAAGACTGCAATCAAAATCGCTTCATCTTTTGGTGGCGGAATGGGACGAATGCGAGAAGTTTGTGGCGCAGTTTCTGGAATGTTCATGGTTAGCGGTTTACGAGATGGTTACACAAATATTGATGGTGAAAATGCTCACCAAGAAAAAATGGCTCACTACGAAAGAATCCAAGAACTTGCAAAAAAATTTATTAACGAAAACGGTTCTATCATCTGTCGTGAACTTTTAGGTCTTGCTCCAAAAAAATCTTCTTTGGATATGGGAAATCCTGAACCAGAAAAACGCTCAGAAGAATATTACAAAAAACGACCATGTGCAGAACTTGTTGCCATGGCCGCTAGTTTTTTAGAAAAAGAATAAGTCTAAAAGAATCGTCGTCCCGAATTTATTTCGGGATCTACACAAAAAAAATTGGCAATCCTAAATCAAGTTTAGGATGACATCATTTTTTAGTAACTAAACTTCAGTTTTCCACAAACCGTGTAAGTTGCAATATTCAAAAACTGCGATTGGTTTTTCATCGTGAATAATGAATGTTGCTTCTGGTTTGTTTTCTGGAGTTAGCGAAATTCTGTGTCCGCCTTTATCTGTTTGTAGATAAATCCATTGAATGTAATGTGCATCTGTCATTGGATGTTCAATGCTTCCAACTTTTGCTTTGATAATATCCAAGCCGTCTTTTGTTTTTTCTTTTGTAACAACTGGAACATGTTTTTCAAAAGCGCCATCTGTTGTGTTTGGAACTAATTCGTGCATATTTTCGCCACAACAAACCATCGGAACGCCAGAATCTTGAATAACGCCTACGATATTTCCACAATGTTTACAAATAAAAAATTTAACCTTTGTCATAAAGTTAGTGAATCCTCCCTAAGTGATTATTTGTTTTCTATAAAATAAATATACAACAAATGTTTTGTTTTGACAAATTTTATATTTATAGATTACGATGAAATTTTATTCACCATGATAATTTAACAAAGTTGTAACTTTTACAGGATTTAAAACTTCTTCATATTTTAAAAATGGAAGTCCTACGATTCCAAAAAATTCTGCAACATTTGCGCCACCTTGTTCAATTAAGTTTTGTGTTGCTTTCAAAGTTCCTCCTGTTGCGATTAAATCATCGATAACAAGTATTTTTTGATTTGGCTTTATATCAGCCTTGTGAACTTCAATTTCGGCAGTTCCGTATTCCAAAGCATATTTGCAAGAATAAGTTTCGCCAGGAAGTTTTCCTTTTTTTCTGATAAGAACAAGTGGGATTCCAAGTCGTTCTGCAAGAGGTGCTGCAAAAATAAATCCTCTTGATTCAATTCCAGCTACTGCGTCGATTTTCAAATTTGAATATCGAGCAACCATTTCATCAATACAAAGTTTGAAGGCTTTTGGCTCTACAAGTATTCCTGTAATGTCATAAAACAAAATTCCCGGTTTTGGAAAGTCAGGAATTTTTCTAACTACGCTATCAAGATATTTTTCTGTATCACTCATAATCAAATATTATAAACTTACTTTCCTTGATTTTCAACCATAAGAATGCGTTTTGAGCGAACAAGTTCCAAATTTTCTTGCAATTTTTTTGTTTCATCATTTTGAAGTTCTTGTTTTAATTTATTCAAGGATTTTTCAAAAGATTCAATGTGATTTATCAATTCTGATTTATTTGCAAAAAATAATTCTGTCCAAAGTGGTGCGTTTATCATTGCAATCCGAGTTAAATCTTCAAAACTTCCGCCACCAAACTGAGTGATTTGTGTATCTTCGGCACTTTCAACTAAGGCAGATGCGATAATGTGACAAAGTTGTGAAGTAAACGCAATTTTGTGGTCGTGAGTTTTGTAATCAGTTGTGATGATATTTGTAAATCCGATTTTGTAAATTATGGATTTTAGAACATCAATATTTTCTGGTTTTGTATTTTCGTAAGGCATTAAGATATAATTTCTTCCAGCAAAAATTTTGCTATTTGAATTGATAAAGCCTTCTTTTTCGCTTCCTGCCATTGGATGACCAGGAATAAATTGCGCTGAAGTTTTTGAATTTATGCTTTGCAAACCTTCTGGCAAAGATTCTACGAGTTCTGTTTTTACACCAGAAATATCTGTGATAATTGCATTTTCTTTAAAATATTCGATATTATTTTTGATAAATTCCTTTGTTGCCTTTGGATACAAACAGATAAATACAACATCACATTTTTTTAGCATTTCTTTTGTTTTTTCAACAGAAAAAAATTCATCAATTATGCCTTCTTTTTTTGCTTCTTCTAAAATTTGGATTCTGCAATCACTTGCTAAAAGTTTTCCTTCAGAGTTTGGATTTACAAAAATTTCATTTCGGATTGCTTTGGCAAGGGAACCGCCCATAAGTCCAAGTCCGATAAATCCGTAGGTTAGAGAATCTAATTTAGTGTCGTTTTCAAAATCTGATTTTGTTGTATTCATCTGTTCATCCTTGTTTTTCATCTTTCAAAAAGTTGATTAAAGATTTTTTCCTTCAATTTCAAGATATTTTCTAACTTGCTTCATTAAGGCATCAAATTCATTTGGAGTGATTGATTGTTCTCCGTCGCAAAGTGCTTCTTGCGGATTATTGTGAACTTCTACGATAATTCCGTCTGCGCCACAAGCAACTGCGGCTTTGCTCATTGTTGGAACCATCCAGGCAAGACCAGTTGCGTGACTTGGATCAACGATTACAGGAAGATGACTTACTTTTTTCAAATAAGGCACTGCTGATAAATCCAAAACATTTCGTGTAAAATTATCAAAACTTCGGATTCCTCGTTCACAAAGGATGATGTTTTCATTTCCACCTGCCATAATGTATTCTGCTGACATCAAAAGTTCTTTTACTGTGTTTGCAAGTCCTCGTTTCAAAAGAATTGGTTTTCCGCAACGACCTAATTCTTTCAACAAGGTGAAGTTTTGCATATTTCTTGCGCCAATTTGAATTACATCAACATCGTTAAAAATTTCTAGCTGATTTATAGCCATCAATTCCGAAACAATAGGAAGTCCTGTGATTTTTTTTGCCGCAAGTAGTAGGTCGATTCCTTCGCAACCTAAACCTTGAAATGCGTAAGGTGAAGTGCGTGGTTTGAATGCGCCTCCTCGCAAAAATGTTGCTCCAGATTTTTTTACTTCTTCAGCAATATTGATAATTTGTTCTTCACTTTCTACGGAACAAGGTCCTGCCATAACAGCAAAATTATTTCCACCGATTTTTTTACCTTCGCAAGTGATTATTGAATCTTCTGGATGAAACTTACGATTTGCCATTTTGTAAGGTTCGTTTACACGCATTACTTTAGAAACTGCTGGATTTGCAAGTAGCAATTCTTCGCTCATGTGGGAAGTGTCGCCTACAAGTCCGATAATTGTTGTGTTTTCACCTTTTGATTCGTGAATATCAAGCCCACGAGCTTTTAAATTCTGAATCAATCCCGAAACTTCATTTTCTGAAGCGTTTTGTTTTAATACTAAAATCATAAAAATCCTTCCTTTCGTTGTTTTTCAAATTTCTTGCGCAAGTTTTTTGAAAAATATTTTTTGTAAAAAAAAAGCGACTTCCCTAAGGAAGTCGCCTGCTAGCCAAACTCAATAACACAGTTTATAAACCGATATTATCAGCATACCTCCAAAGGTGAACGAGAAAATTCAAAATAATAATAAAAGTAAACCATTGAAATAGCTTTTTTGCTATTTGCTACTTTTGAGAACATTGAATTTTTCTTCATCTTTGAAACTGTGTTCATATAATTAACGATAAACCTCTGCAAAAAAATTGTCAATATAAAAAAATAAAATTTTTTATCGAATCGAATTAGAATTTTCCGTCAACAGCTAATTTTATTGCATTGTAAGCTCCATCGTAAATTCCATCTTTGTTATTTCGAAGAATGTGTTTGCAATACATTTTTAGAAGATCGCTTTCTTCAATCAAAAGATTCATAGTTCTGTGCATACTTGTTGTTGAACCTGTTTCGATAGTTCCGTCTCCGATTTCTGAACCACGAATTGCTCCCCATGCTTCATGTCGACCAACTCTTTGGATAAAAAGTTTTGGCACAGGATAATAAGAAAGTTCACTTGGTTTTGTAATCATAACATCACTTACACGCATTAAAACATTTGTTGCATAAACTGCGGCGTAAAAATTTTCGTGCAAGAAAATATGGATTCCGTATTCGTCAGAAGTTCGGCTGTGTTCAACAAATTGACGAGTTTCTTCCCATGAATTGTGCAAAGTGTATTCAATTTTGTCTTTATCCAACATTTTCTTAAGTTCTTCCCAGCGTCCTACATGGTCACCCATATTGATAAACAAAGTTGCTTTTTTATCAAGAATTTGTTGATGACATTTTTTTGCGATACTTGCAAATTTTGCAGCTTGAGCTCCCGCGCCACCCATTGTAAGCAAAAATCGTCGAGGTTTTTTGTCAGAAATTCGTTTTAATCTCATATCACAGTCAAGTTCGATATTTGAAACGATTTCGTGGTCAACATAGTGTCCTGTTTCAAAAATGTTTTCTTCTGGCAAACAATATTGCAAGTTTCCTTTTTCGCCCATGGTGATAAAAGTTCTATATCCCATGTAAGCTGAAGGAGATTGAACTGTGTGTGTGCTTCCTTCAACAAGCCAGAAAGCAAGAGGGTAGTTATCTGGAATGATATTTATAACATTGTTGATTCCAGAGGCAACTGCTCCGTGTCCAACCCAAGGATGAGTTGAAATTACTGGCATATCCCGAGGAATTTCATGAAACAATGGCGCAAATATTTTAGAAACTCGTTTGTTACTTAAGGCTGAAGATAAGTGTCGTCCGCCTTCGGAAGTTACATTTTCCCAAATATGTTTATTGAACCATTTATTTTTTTGCGAAAGTCTAGAACCGATATTGTACCAGCCTTCCATATCTTTTATTGTTTTACTAGCAGGCGTTTCTGGAAAAGCCATCAAGTCCATCCAATATGGATTGTAGCCTAAATGTTTTGCAGCAGAAGCTAATGCTAAGGCCATTCGGCAATGTCCAAATCCCATTCGGATTGTACCGATAATAATTCCTTTTTCTTTTGAAATTTTTTCTGGTGTGGAACTTGTGTCTGCGAAAGAACCTGCTGGACAAATAATTCCTGATTCTTTTTCTTCGACAACATGCCGAATTGAAAAATCGTCACAGTTTTCTTGAGATGCAATGGTAGTCAATTTAGGATAATCTTCTGGATTAAACTTAAATCGCTTTGAATAATAATTGTAAATAAATTGTCCTGATTTTGATTTGCGTCCAGGAATGACGTTTTTGAACATTGTTGAGTTACTCATATCAACTAATATTTTACATCAGGTTTTCAGAAAAGAAAAGTTTTTTATTTTGTATTTATATAGACTTTTTTGCATAAAATTGCAATAATATGCAAAAGATTGTATTGGAGGCTAAATTATGGCTAAATTACAAGGTGCATTTACAGCTTTAGTAACACCTATGTTTGAAGATGGTTCTATCAATTACGAAGGCTGGAGAAAGCTTATTCAACTTCAATTAGAAGGTGGAATTTCAGGTCTTGTTCCACTTGGAACAACTGGTGAAACTCCTACATTAGAAGAATCTCCAGAAGAAGAAAAACTTATCGAAATTGTTGTTTCAGAAGTTAAACAATATAAAGAAAAACTTGCAAAAGAAGGAAAATCTCGCGAAATTCCTATTATTTTGGGTGCAAGTTCAAACAATACAAAAGACGCAGTAAAATATGTTAAACGCGCAAAAGAAATGGGTGCCGATTATGCTCTCGTTGTAACTCCATATTACAACAAACCATCTGATGAAGGAATTTTCCGTCACTTTGAAGAAGTTTCAAAAGTGGGAATGCCAATCATCGTTTACAATATTGCTGGTCGTACAGGAAAAAACATCAACACAAATTTGCTTTGCAGAATTGCTGAACTTCCAAATATTGCTGGTGTAAAAGAAGCTTCTGGCGACATCAATCAAATGATGGATGTAGTTGCAAAAATTTCTCGTGTAAAACCTGAATTTTCAGTTTTAAGTGGTGATGACGCTTTAACTCTTCCTTTAGTTGCTGCTGGTGGAGATGGAGTTATCTCAGTTGTTTCAAATATTGCTCCTGCTCTTGTTACTGAACTTGTTACAAAAGCTCTTGAAGGTAAATTTGATGAAGCAAGAGAAATTCACTACAGATTATTGCCTTTCTTCAAGGCTGCTTTTGTTGACGGAAATCCAACTTCTATCAAATATGCAATGAATTATAAAGGTTTACCAGCTGGTAGCGTTAGACTTCCATTAGTTGAAGTTCACGAAGAAGCAAAGAAAATTATCGAAAAAGCACTTAAAGAGTGTAATTTGTAAAATATAGGAGATTTTTGATTATGGAAAAGAAAATTTCAGTTGGTGTTTTAGGTGCAACAGGAATGGTTGGTCAAAGATATATCTACCTTTTGGCAGACCATCCTTGGTTTGAAGTAACTTATGTTGCTGCTTCTCCTCGTTCTGCAGGAAAAAAATACTCAGAAGCAGTTGATTCTCGCTGGTTAATCGGAAGTGATATTCCAGAAGGTGTAAAAAATCTTGTTGTTCAAGATGCAAATGATGTAGACGCTGCAAAAGGAAAATGTCAGTTCGTTTTCAGCGCATTAGAAATGGATAAAGATAAAATTAAAGAACTTGAAGCTGCTTACGCTGCTGCAAATATTCCAGTTGTTTCTAACGCAAGTGCAAATCGCTGGACAGACGATGTTCCAATGTTGATTCCAGAAATCAACCCAGACCACACAGATATTATCGCTGCTCAGAAAAAACATCACGGTTGGGATAAAGGTTTTGTTGCTGTAAAACCTAACTGTTCTTTGCAATCTTACATGGCTCCGATTTACGCTTTACAAAAAGCTGGTTACCCAATCAAAAGAATGATTGTTACAACAATGCAAGCAACAAGTGGAGCAGGTTATCCTGGTGTTCCATCTTTTGATATGATTGATAATGTTGTTCCATTCATCGGTGGTGAAGAAGAAAAAACAGAAAAAGAATGCTTAAAAATTCTTGGAAAAGTTGCAGGTGATAAAATTGAAAATGCTGCAGGTCCTTTAGTTGCTGCTCATTGTAATCGTGTTCCTGTAATTGACGGACACACAGCTTGTGTAAGCCTTGAATTTGACTTGCCAGAAGACAAAAAACCTTCACTTGAAGAAATTGAAAAGGTTTGGATTTCATTTAGAGGCGTTCCACAGGAATTAGATTTACCATCAGCTCCTGTTCAACCAATTCATGTTCGCCACGAAAACAACCGTCCACAACCTCGTCGCGACAGAGAAACAGACAAAGGTATGGCTGTAACAATCGGTCGTTTAAGAGAATGTCCTGTTTTTGATGTAAGATTTGTTGCTTTAAGCCACAACACAAAACGAGGTGCAGCAATGGGTGGTATTCTTAACGCTGAACTTCTTAAAGCAAAAGGATTTTTTGACGCACTATAATTCATTCTGATAAATATTCAGTATGAAAACAAAAAAGGCTGCCTTCAGAACATTTAGTTTTGAAAGTAGCCTTTCTTTTTTTATCAATTTATTTTAGGAATTTTACAATTCGCCCATAATCAATTTCCATGCAACTGAACCCGGTTTTGGAATTGCAGGTAGTTCATCTCGTTTGAACCACATTGCTTCTTCAATTTCTTCTTCTTGTGGTTGAATTTTTCCTTTTTTGTAGTCAGCCTTAAACGCTAACATAAGTTGGTCTGGAAATGGCCAAGCTTGACTTGTGATATAGCGTACATTTTCAACTTCGATACCAACTTCTTCGCGGATTTCTCGGACAACTGCTTCTTCTGCTGATTCTCCAGCTTCGATAAAACCTGCAAGACAAGTGTAAACATCGTTGTTTCGGTGTTTGTGGCGTGCAAGCAAAATTTCATCACCTTTTTCAACTAAAACAATCATTGCAGGAGTTACAGACGGATAAATATGAGTTTGACAATCAGGACAAGTGCGAGCAGTTTCGAATTTATCGTCTTGCATTTGAGTTCCACAATGAGGACAATATCTGTATTTTTTACGCCATTTCAAAATTGAATGCGCTCTGGCGGCTCGTGTAATTGCTTCATTCTTAGAATTTTGCTTTACAAAAAGTGAACGAATAGGAACCCATTTACAACCACTAGGAGCTGGGCAATCATCTTCAAGTGCAATCGCTGTGTATTGATATTCAGGTTCACCAAACCAATCGATTACAACTTGGTGCTCAAAACATTTCTGAACGATATTATCGGAAGGTAATTCCAAATTGTCAGAATCAACAACTAAAACTGAGTAGTTACAAAAAATATAGTGCAGACTCATTAATTCATTCTGCAAATTTGTTATCATTGGCATAAATATAGCATAACACGACTTTTTAAATTTGGCAAAGAAAAAATAAAACATCTTAAAAATATTTTAAAAAGAACATTATTTTTAATTCATTTACATTAAATACAGCAAAGTTCAGCATGACAAATTTTCACACACCTTTATTATCAAGCGAAAACTTAAAAATGAATGAATTTTGAAGAAAAATTTTTATAAAATCTGCTATAAAATAACAAAATTTTACAAAGCCTAGTTGACTGGGGGGGGGAATTGCCTTATACTGAAATTTAGTATAATTTTTTAATGTTGGAGAGTTTTATGAAATCAAAGATTTTTGTTTTTATTTCTTTAATTTTTATAGGAATTTTGCTTGGACTTACAAGTTGCCAAGATTTAAATAATTCAAAACAAGCTACTATAGATATCAATTTGGATTTATCAAAAATATTAAAAAAATCTAGAAATGAAACTACACAAAATTCTGAATATGTTTTGAAAATTTCTGCCTACAATGCATTTTCGTATAAAGATGGAAGTCAAATTGAAAATCTACAATTGATTACAAAGACAGAAAATAAAGTTGATGCAAGTGGAATTGTAAAAGTTCGTATGAATATTGAGATTGGAATAAAAGTAATTTTTGTTGCAAAACTTTATGAGTTTGTTAATAACAAAATTAGTGAAAATCCAGTTTATACAGGAAATAGTGATATTGTAAAAATCCAAGCTGTTAATAACAAAGTTAATTTAGTTTTTACTAAGGTAAGTGATGGGATAGATTTTGAGTTTGAACTACATACACATGATTTTGCAGAAAATTGGAGTAATAATGAAACTCATCATTGGAAATGGGCAACTTGTGGTTGTGATGTAGTAGGTGAAAAGTCAGAACATACTTTTGGCGAATATATTTCAAACCATGATGCTACAACACAGAGCGACGGAACAAAAACAGGAACTTGTGAAATTTGTAATTATGCAGAAACAGTAATCGATGAGGGAAGTAAAATTTTAGTTCCAGTAATGCTTTTTGTAAAAGGTGGAAGAATTGTAGGAGCTACAAACGAAAACAATTATGCAGGTGTATTTATTGAAGGACGCACAGTAACCTTAAGTGATTTTTACATGGGAAAATACGAAGTAACCCAAGAAGAATACGCAAGTGTAATGCAAGGACAAAAAGTTACTGTGAACGGAACAGAATACACATTAGCAAGTGACCCTTCTTGTTGTAAAGAAAATAGTACAATTTATACCTTATTTGAAGGTGATAAACAAGTGAAACGCCCAGTAGAAGGAGTAACATGGTATGATGCAGTATGGTATTGTAATGCCTTAAGTTCCAAAGAAGGATTAACACCAGCATACGATATTGAAGAAACCTCTGTAAGTCAAATTTCAGGCACAACAGATTATTATATATCTGAAGCAACTGTAACATTAAACAAAGATGCAACAGGATACCGTTTACCAACAGAAGCTGAATGGGAATACGCTGCCCGTGGAGGAGATCCAACAAAAGCAGATTGGAATTACACATTTAGTGGAGCAGATTCAGCAGAAGGTACTTCTTATGATTCTCAAAAAAATGCAGGCTTAGATACTGTAGGTTGGTCTCGTTATAATAATAAAACAGGAACAACAGGAGATACTGAAGAAGCATTTAGTGTTGGAGGAAGGGGTTCCCATGAAGTAGGAAAAAAAGCACCAAACAGACTCGGTTTATACGATATGAGTGGAAATGTATTTGAATGGTGTTACGATTGGAAAAGTGAAATAAGTACTGAAACTGCGACAGACCCAACAGGAACATCGTCGGGGACTCTCCGCGTCCGCCGTGGTGGGGCTCCATACGCATACGATCGAGATGCATCAGTTTGTGCTCGTAGTTGCTATGACCCATACCGGCGTGGTCCCGATTCTGGTTTCCGTGTTGTGCGTTCAGCATTTGCACAATAATTTATTCTTTACATAAAATCTTTATACCCTGACGGAGTTGCAAAAAATCTTCGTCGGGTTTTTTTTTTATAAAAATTTTCCACCCAAACGCAAGAAGTTTGTGCTGTTTGCAATGCAAACAGCGCGAGTTTTTATAAACAAAAACTCGCCATACTTTTACCTGTCATAACGAAAGAAGTATACAAAATGACAATAAGTGCAATCACAACTCCGCCCCTTTCTCGCGAAACGCAAAAAGTTTGCAAAATCACAATAAATGCAGAAAAAACTGGCGTAGCCGAAAATAACAAAACGAAGCCTTGCAAGCGCAGCGCAGCACCAGCGAGTTTTGGGATTTTCGGCGAGAGCCAGTTTTTTCTGGTAGTAATTATTCATTTTGCAAAATTTTGAAGTGTATATTGAAAATCTTTTCTTTTTATGCTATTGTCAATTATGAAAGTTGCAATATTTTTTGGGTCAGCATCTGATACTGATACAATGAAAAAGGCTAGTTCCGTCCTTAAAGATTTTGGCGTTGAATACAACGCTTGGATTTTGTCTGCTCACCGTTCTGGCGAGTTGTTAAAAGAAACAATCAATCAAATTGAAAATGAAGGCTATGAAGTTATTATCGCAGGAGCAGGTCTTGCTGCACATCTTCCTGGAGTAATTGCTTCTATGACTGTGTTACCTGTAATTGGAGTTCCTCTTGAATGTCTTTCTATCGATTCAAAAGGTCGAACTTCAAATGGTTTAGCAGGAGTTGATGCATTATACTCTATAGTACAAATGCCTAAACAAATTCCGGTTGCTACAGTTGGAATCAATAATGCTGCAAATGCTGCTTATCTTGCTGTAGAAATTTTAGCAATCAAATATCCAGAACTTAAAAGTAAACTTTTAGAATTTCGAAAGAAATTAGCAGAAGATGCTTTAAATAATGGCGGAAAAGGTGTTGAAATTTAATTGAGTTTTCTTAGCAAGTGATATAAATATCATTTTGCAAAAAATTCATTTTATTTTATATAGATTTTTATTCAATCATAGAAACAATAAACTATGTTGAAATCCTAAATCGTAAAACAAAGTAGGTAAAAAGATGAATTTAGAATCATCACATAATGAAAATTTTGACTTAGATTCAGAAAAACTTCATGATGAATGTGGTATTTTAGGAATTTTCCTTAACAAACCTGAATCTGATAGTGAAGCTGCCATGCTTTCTTATTACGGATTGTATTCTTTGCAACATCGTGGTCAAGAAAGTGCTGGTATCGCTGTTTCTGATGGCGAAACTGTTTCTCATTATAAAAATATGGGAATTTTAGCTGATGTTTTTACAACTGATAAACTTACAAGTTTGAAAGGAAATATCGCTGTAGGTCAAGTTCTTTATGCAAAAGCAAAAGACAGAATCATCGAAAATGCTCAACCTTTTGTAAATCATACAAAACTTGGAACAATTGCAGTTTCTTTTAACGGAAGTTTAGTAAATTATGACCAACTAAAAGAATTTTTAGAAGAAACTGGTTCTACTTTTGGTTCAACATCCCATACTGAAGTTATCGTTAAGTTGATGGCTAAAAATTACAAAAAAGGTATGGACAGAGCTCTTGCTGATACAATTCAGTTGATAAAAGGTGGATATGCCTTAAGTATAATGACTGAAAAAACATTGGTTGGTGCTAGAGACCCTAACGGAATTAGACCTCTTTGTTTAGGAAAACTTCCAAATGGTTGGGTTTTAGCTTCCGAAAGTTGTGCTTTTGATGCAATTGGTGCTGAATTAGTTAGAGATATTAAGCCTGGCGAAATTGTTATCATTAACGAAGATGGTGTTTTATCATTTGAGTTTGGAGAACATACAACAAAATCAAGTTGTGTTTTTGAATATGTTTATTTTGCTCGTCCTGATTCTGTTATCGATGAAATTTCTGTACAAGATGCTCGTATTAAAATGGGCGCAGTTTTGGCTCGAGAAAGTGCAGTTGACGCAGATGTTGTTATCGGTGTTCCTGATTCTGGATTAGGGGCTGCACTTGGATATTCTCAAGAATCTGGAATTCCTTATGCTATGGGAATTGTAAAAAATAAATATATTGGTCGTACTTTTATTGCTCCAACACAAAAAGAGCGTGAAAGACTTGTTTTTGTAAAACTCAATGCAATGAAAAGCGATCTTGACGGAAAAAGAGTTGTAGTAATTGACGATTCAATTGTTAGAGGAACTACAAGTCGCCGTTTGATTCAAATTTTACGAAGAGCAGGTGCAAAGGAAGTTCACTTTAGAATTTCTTCACCTCCTGTAAAATTCCCTTGTCATTTTGGAATTGATACACCTTCAAAAGCGGACTTGATTTCTTCACAATATGATGTTGAACAAGTTAGAAAAGAAATCGGTGCTGATACTTTGGCATTTATTTCAATTGAAGGAATGTTTGAAGCATTGAAAGGTATTTGTCCTTCAACTTATGGATATTGCGAAGGCTGTTTTACTGGAAAATATCCAGTTTCAGTTCCTTGTGATTTACATTGTAAGTTAGAAAAATAAATAATTTTGGAGTGAATGATGATTGATTACAAACAATCTGGTGTTGATGTTGAAGAAGGCTACAGAGCAGTAGGAAAATATAAATCACATGCAAAACGAACTGCAATTCCTGGAGTTCTTAACGGACTTGGAAGTTTTGCAGGAATGTTTGAAGTTCCAGCTGGAATGAAAAATCCTGTTATGGTTTCTGGAACAGACGGTGTTGGTACAAAACTCGATATCGCCTTTGCTATGAAAAAATATGATACAGTTGGAATTGACTGTGTTGCAATGAGTGTAAACGATATTCTTTGTACTGGTGCAAAACCTTTGTACTTTTTAGACTATGTTGCTTGCGGAAAATTAGATGCTGATGTTGCTGCTGACTTAGTAAAAGGTGTGGCAGACGGATGTGTTGATTCAAATTGTGCCTTACTTGGTGGCGAAACTGCTGAAATGCCAGGTTTCTACGATGAAGGAAAATACGATATTGCAGGTTTTGGTGTTGGTATCGTAGAAAAAGATGAAATTATCACTGGTGAAAAAATTGAAGAAGGGGATGTTTTAATCGGACTTGCTTCTACAGGTGTTCACTCAAACGGATTTTCACTTGTTCGTAAACTTGTAACAGATTTTTCAGAAAAATTTATCGTAGATGGAAAAGATACTGGAAAAACTATTGGTGAAGTTTTACTTGAACCAACAAGAATTTATGTTCGCCCAGTTTTATCAGTTTTAGAAAATTGCAAAGGTGCTGTTCACGGAATGGTACATGTTACAGGTGGCGGATTTTATGAAAATCTCCCAAGAATGTACTCTTGCCCAGAAAAAAAATTGATTTCAGTTATCAAAAAAGATAGTTGGGAACAACCTGCAATTTTTGCAGAACTTGTAAGACGGGGTGCAAATCCTGAAAGAATGTTCAATACTTTCAATATGGGAATTGGTTTTGTTCTTGCAGTTGCAAAAGATAAGGCTGATGAAGTTCTTGCTCAATTAGCAAAACAAGAAATTTCAGCTTGGAAAATCGGAAAAGTTGCACAAGCAGAAAAAGAAGTTTCTTCACAAGAAGATGCTGTTATTTTTGAATAGATTTTAATTTTAGATTTGAACGATATGAAAAGATTACAAATTGCAGTTTTAGTTTCTGGCGGAGGGACAAACCTTCAAGCCTTAATTGATGAAGAATCTCGTTTGGGCGAAAATTGCCCATATCACATTGATTTGGTTGTTTCTAGCACAAAAAATGCTTATGCTTTAGAACGAGCTGAAAAAGCAAATATCTGTGCAGAAATCGCAAGTCCTTTTTCAGTTATGGGAAAGGAAGTTGCACAAAGTGCTTCAATCGAAGAAAAACGCTTGGCTGTTTCAAATAAAGTTTTGGAATTGTGCAAAAATCACAAAATCGAAGCTATCGTTTTGGCTGGTTTTTTAACTGTTTTAAGTGGAGATATTGTTCAAATCTATTCTGAAAAAATAATAAATCTACATCCTGCACTTTTACCAAAATTTGGTGGAGTAGGGATGTGGGGCCACAATGTTCACGAAGCGGTTTTAGCCGCTGGAGAAACTGAATCTGGCTGTACTGTTCATCTTGTGGATGCCGGTTGCGACACAGGAAAAATTCTTTTGCAAAGAAAAGTTCCTGTGTTACCTGGTGATACTCCAGAATCCCTTTACGCTCGTATCGCTCCAGTTGAACATGAAGCGATGGTTGAAGGCGTAAAGGTTTTGGCTAAAATGATTGGCTAATTTTATACATTAAATTGGTCAATTTGTTGGTTAATTTCTTTAATTGATTCGTTTACATCCAAAGAAATCATTTTTAAGATTCCTTCTGTTTCTTTAATCGAAACGATACATTCTCCTAATTGTGTCATACAATTTTTGATTTCAACAGTTGCGTTTTGTAGATTATCTACGCTTTGCAAAATCTGTTGATTTCCAGTTGTTATCTCAGAACCAAATTCTTTTACCTGAGAAGAACTATTATCCACAGAAATTAAAGCACTGTTGATTATTTGAGTATCTCTTACTTCTTCGTTAAGTGTTGATTTTATGTTTGTAACGATTTCATCAGTTTCTTTGATTTTATCTGCAACTGTAACAAAAGCATTACTTGATTCTTGAGAAACATTAACGATAGCTTCGATTGTTTTTTTGATGTTTGCAAGGTGGCCACCAATAGTTTTTGTTTGTTCAGCTGAAGTTACAGAAAGTTTTCTGATTTCATCGGCAACAACGCTAAATCCTTTTCCAGCTTCTCCTGCATGTGCTGCTTCGATTGCTGCATTCATCGCCAATAAACCAGTTTGTGCAGTAATATTTTCGATTGTTTGGTTTGCTTCTTGCAAAAGTGCAGATTGATTTACAATTTTTTCTATTTGAGCATCTACTTCTTTTTGCTTTGCTGAGCCATTTTCAGCTTTTATAATTAAGTCTGAAAATGATTTAGCTAAAACTTCAATGTCGCTAGAAACAGAACTGATACTTTCAATCATTCTTTTTACAAAGTTTGTTGCATTTTTAACATCTTCAGATTGTTTTTCTAAAGAAGTTTGGAAAGAACTCATAATATTTGAAATATTATTTACAGCTTCAGAAGTGGATTCTACATTGTTGTGTTGAGTTGATAAGTTTGTTTCTACATTATTGCTACTAGCGATGAGCAATTTTACTGATACAGCTGTGTTTCCAGTTTGCTGACTTAAATCATTTCCAACTGTTTCAAGTTTTACACGAGATTTCTTTATGTTGATAATCAATGAACGAAGAATTTTTGTAAATTCATTGAAACTGTCAATTACATCACCAATTTCATCATGGATTTTAACTTCAATTTCGCCTGTTAAATCTGCATTTCCGCTTGCAATTTCAGAAATTGATTTTTTTAATGATGAATTTAAATTATTCAAAGGTTTTAATGTTTGGGAAATAATAACTATGCTTATTACTATGATAAGTAAGATTGCTAATGTCCCCAAGATAATAACATTCATAATCAAATTATCAAGCGATGAGAAAAATGCGTCATAAGGAACTGAACAAACTGCTACCCAATCATAACCTTCCACTGGATATGAAACAGAAATCATTTTTTCGTTTGATAAAACATCTCTGTAAATTTGCAAACTTGAATCATTTGTGTGAGAAAGGATTGTTCGTGTATATTTTGCTAATTTTTCTTCGTCTTTAGAAATTTCCTCTGCTACGGAAGTTAAAATTTCATTAGAAACTTTGTTTATAATTACAGGATGATACCCAGGGATAATTTCAACACTATCAGCGATGTCATTTATAACATTTCCTCGTAGAACTGTAACCATACATCCTAACGGATTATTTTTGTCATCTTTTACAACAGTTGATAAGAACATTAAAACTTGATTATTTACTGTAGAAAATCTTGGATCTTCAACATAATCTTTGCCCGTTGCACAAGGTTCTACAACATAAGGTTTGTTTTTAAGTTGCATAACTGTTCCGTTTGGCAAAGCTAAGAATCCGTCTTTGTCGTAAAAAGCGATGTTTTCATATTTATCTGGAAATTGTGAATAGAATGGTAAAAAGAATTGACATTTTTCTAAAACATCTTTTTTATTTGCTAATTCTTCTTTTGTATAATCATATTTTGTAATTGCTGGTAATTTTGCAAAAGAATGAATCAATGCAAATTCTTCATCAACCTTAGCTTTTACTTGTTTAGCAGAACTTTTTGCAATTTCAAGTAAAGTATCTTCCACTTGTTGTGTGTATCCTGTAGAAGCGTATCTTGTAACATAAATAGCAATCGAAGCCATTGCAATAATCGATACCGCTGAGATAATAAGCGTTAACCTTGTCTTAAGCGAATTTTTCATAAAATCTCCTATAAGAAGTTGTGAGAAAAATTTCAATTTTTAGAACAACTTCTTAGACGCAATTTCGCAACGCTAGTGAGAAATTGCAGTTAATCTACAAGTTTGCATCGCAAACTTGATTTGAATTGAGAGGCACTATCTGTGCCGAACAATTCATAAAATCTCCTATTGGAAGTTGACGAGGAATTTTCAAATTCCGAGAAAACTTCCAAGTCGCTGTTTCGTAATGAA
>JAZRJV010000037.1:0-76041 GCA_045645985.1 Treponemataceae bacterium | reverse complement strand
CGTTTGTATAAATATGATTGGCTAGAACAGCATCCTGATATTTCGGTGAAAGACGCTCGAAAGCAAATTCCTTGGGGCGAACTTATTGCGGAGGATGCTGAAATTGTCGGTCAACGTTCTCTAAAAAGTTTGATTTTCCCTTGGAAATAGTTTTTGGTTTGATAATATGTTTAGTAATAAGATGTGACAAACATCATTGAAACAAAAAAATCCCTCGATTAGTTTTTAGTTTGCTAACCGAGGGATTTTTGCTTTTAAATTAAAGCTAATTTATTAAACGTTTCTTCCGTAAAGAACGGCCATTTCTTTTAACCAAGCAGCTTTGTCTTTACAGAACATTTCTGGTGTCATTCTCCATTGCCAGTTGATTCCGCCTGTTGTTGAAGGAACGTTCATTCTTCCTTCGTTTCCAACTGCAAAAATATCTTGCATTGGGATAACTGCAAATTTAGCAACAGAAGCAAATGCTGCTCTAATTAAAGCAGGGCAGAGCTGTTCATCAGTAATTGTAACTCCTGGAGTACAAGCACCAAGATATTTTCTGATTAAGTCTCTTTCTTCTGGTTTTGCGCTATTTAACCAACCTTGCATTGTTTCGTTGTCGTGTGTACCTGTGTAAACAACAAAGTTGCTTCCATATTCATGTGGAAGGAATGCATTTGTTAAAGCACCTGCTTTTTCTTCGTTTACATCAAATGCAAATTGAAGAACTTTCATTCCAGGAAGTTCAAAGTCATCTCGTAATGCTGCAACTCCGTCTGTAATTACACCTAAGTCTTCAGCAATAACAGGAATATCACCAAGTTCTTCTTTAATTTTGTTGAAAAGAGCATGGTCTGGTCCTGGAATCCATTTTCCGTTGATCGCTGTTTCTTCTCCAGCTGGAACTGACCAATATGCTTCAAATCCACGGAAGTGGTCGATACGAACATAGTCTACAACAGAAAGCATAGCTCTAATTCTGTCAATCCACCATTTGTAACCAGTTTTTTTCATTGCATCCCAGTCATAAAGTGGATTTCCCCAAAGCTGACCTGTTGCACTAAAGTAATCTGGTGGAACTCCAGCAACTGCAGTTGATTTTCCTTCTGAATCAAGTTGGAAAAGTTTTTGGTTTGCCCAAACATCAGCAGAGTCTGAAGCAACGAAAATAGGAATATCACCTACGATAGAAATTCCTTTTGAATTTGCGTATTCTTTTAATTTTTTCCATTGTGAAAAGAAGAAATATTGAATTACTTTGTGAACTTCTGTTTCTTTTACATGTTCTTCATGCCATTTTGAAACAGCTTTTGGTTGATAAGTTGCTAAATCTTTTGGCCAGTAGTTACTCCACATTGCGCCAAATCTATCTTCTTCTTTTGCTTTTGCATCGTAAAATTCTTTGATGCTCATAAAGATAGCGTAATTGTCTAACCATGAAGCATTATCATTTTTGAAAGCTTCGTATGAATCTCTATCTTCTTTTTTGCAAGAATCTAAAAATTGAGATGCAGCTGTTTTAAGAACAGGAATTTTCCACCAAACAACAGAACCAAAATCAACATAACCTGAACTTTTGATATAATCAGGTGGTGCAATTTGTTCAGCAGAAATCCATCCATTTTCTTTTAACATATCAAGGTCAATCATCAATGGATTGCCAGCGAAAGTAGAAAATGATGCATAAGGTGAATCGCCGTATCCTGTAGGTCCAATAGGAAGAATCTGCCAGAGTGTTTGCTTAGCAGAGGCGAGCCAATCAACAAACTTATATGCTTGTTTACCAATAGTTCCAATTCCCGGTGTTTCCGGTAAAGATGTAGGATGTAGCAAAATGCCACTTGATCTGTTACTCATAGTGAATATATTATAACACAGTTTTTAAAAATCTACAACTTAATACTTTGATTTAAAATAAAAAACGGCAATCCAGATAAAACCGAACTGCCGCCTTTAATTATGCTAGTTTAGATTATTTTTCAGCAATCAAAAGTGTTTTTGAATCTAATTTAAGATTAGAAACTTCAACTTTTTCATCTCTTAGTTTAAGAACTTTCATTTCGATTGCATCTGGTTTTTGTTCAAGATGAATAACTGCATCCACAAAAGTTGCAACATTTTCTGGCAACATATCTTTTACTTTATCTGCGTCTGTGCTAACGCCAAACCAAATTACACTTCCTGCTTCTGTTGCGTAATCTTTCAAAGTTTTGATTGAATCTGCTGAAACTCTTGTAAAATCAAGACCATCAATAAGGATACAATCTGTAGCAATTCCACCTACAGCCAAAGCTTTAAGTGTGTTTACGATTTGTTCTCCAGTAACGCTATCTTGGTTGAAGTTTAAGATAACTCTTTTCTTCAATGTATCTGCTTTTACATCTGCAACATTAGTGATATTCTTTTTCTTTGTAATTTCATTAAAAATATCTTCGTACCAAGTCATTGAGAAATCTGCAGTTTGGTTAAATGAGATGTGAACAACATGTTTGTCTTGAAAAAGTTTATCTAATCCAATTTGTACCAAAACAGATGTTTTTCCCAATCCTTTTTTTGAAGTCAATGCTCCAATTTCTCCAGCTTTTAATCCACCATTTGTTGCGTTTTTAAAAAAACGAACAGGGCTTCTATCTACAAGTTCTTGTTTTACCATAAGTTCCTCCAAAAAACAGTAAAAAGTAAGTGACAAAGTTTGCTTGTAACAATATTGCAAGAAAACCTTAAATTCGCTTTTTAAGAGTTAAAATTTTTTCTTAAAAAGTGTTTTTAATATAATTAATTTTACTATATAAAGTGGAATAATGCAAACTTTATTTTTATAAAAATTGATTTTTGTAAGTAGTGAAAGATTTGGGCAATAAAAAAGGTCGCTAATAAAACCTAAATTTTATCAACGACCTTTGTAAGATTTAAGAAGCCTGCAAAATCAAACTATTTTTGTTCTTTTTTGCGTTTTTCTTCGTATTCTTTGATAAGTTGTTCAGAAACGCTGTTTGGAACTTTACCATATTTTGCAAATTCCATTGAGAATTCTGCTTTACCTTGTGTTAAAGAACGAAGGATTGTTGAGAATCCGAACATTTCTGAAAGTGGAACTTCTGCTTCAACACGAGAGAAGTTTCCATCTTCTGTTGAAGAAACGATAATTCCGCGTCTTTGGTTGATTACAGCAAATACATTACCTTGGAATTCTGTAGGTCCTTCGATAGAAACTGACATAATTGGTTCAAGGATAACTGGTTTTGCTTTCATGTATGCTTCTTTGAAACCACCAATAGCTGCAAGTTGGAATGCAATATCTGATGAGTCAACAGGGTGTGACTGTCCATCATTGATAGTTGCTTTAATTCCTACTACAGGGAATCCGATAAGAGCACCTTTTTGCATAGATGCTTTGAAACCTTTATCACAAGATGGGATAAATTCGTTAGGAATTGCACCACCTTTGATTGAGTCTACAAATTCGTAATCTTTATCTTCAATTGGTTCTAAGAAACCTGCAACACGACCGTATTGTCCAGATCCACCAGATTGTTTTTTGTGTGTATAGTTGAAGTCTGCTTGTTGTGTGATTGTTTCGCGGTAAGCAACCTGTGGAGCACCTGTTTCAACATCACAGTTGTATTCACGACGCATTCGTTCAACATAAACTTCAAGATGCAACTCACCCATACCTTTGATGATTGTTTCGTTTGATTCAGGATCAACATAAGTTTGGAAAGTTGGGTCTTCTTTTGTAAAGCGGTTAAGAGCTTTTGCCATTTGGTCTGCAGCTTTCTTATCTTTTGGTTTGATAGAAAGAGAGATAACTGGGTTAGGAACGAACATAGAAGTCATAGCGTAGTTCAATCCTGCACTACAGAATGTATCTCCAGATGCACACTCAATACCGAATAGAGCAACGATATCTCCTGGTAAACCTTCGTTAATATCTTCCATAGAAGCTGAGTTCATACGAACAAGACGACCAACCTTGAACTTTTTGCGTGCACGAGTATTGTAAAGTTCTTCACCTTTTTTGATTACACCTTGGTAAACACGAACATAAGTTAACTGACCATATTGTCCATCTTCAAGTTTGAATCCGAGTGCAACACAAGGATCTTTTTCTGATGAAGAAAGTTCAACTGGTGCTTCGTTGTTGTCCAAATCAAGAGCAACGTTTTTAACTTCTGTTGGGTTAGGAAGATATTTTACAACACCATCGAGAAGTGGTTGAATACCTTTGTTTTTATATGCAGATCCACAGAAAACAGGAACAAATTGTTCTGCAAGTGTACCCTTACGGATAGCAGCGTTAATCATTTCTTCTGTTGGATCTCCTTCAAGCATAGCTTCCATCAATTCATCTGAGAACATAGATGCAGCGTCAAGAAGTTCTTCGCGATATTCGTTTGCTTGGTCTACTAAGTGAGCTGGAATTTCAGCATATCTGATTTCTGTTCCTGAATCACCTTCGAAGTAGATAGCTTTCATTGTAACTAGGTCAACAACACCTTCAAGTTTGTCTTCAAGACCGATTGGAATTTCCATCATGTATGCGTTAAGACCAAGTTTTTCTCTAAGTTGCATTCTTACTTTGAATGGGTTTGCACCTGTACGGTCACATTTGTTTACGAATGCAATTCTTGGAACATGATATCGTTTAAGCTGGCGGTCTACTGTGATAGATTGTGATTGAACACCACCAACAGAACAAAGAACAAGAATAGCTCCGTCAAGAACGCGAAGTGAGCGTTCAACTTCTACTGTAAAGTCAACGTGGCCCGGTGTGTCGATTACATTGAAAGTGTGATCTTTCCATTGTACCTGTGTTGAAGCAGATGCGATTGTAATACCGCGTTCTCTTTCAAGTTCCATGTTATCCATTACGGCACCAACACCGTCTTTTCCGCGAACTTCGTGGATTGCGTGAATTTTGTTACAATAGAACAAAATTCGTTCTGACAATGTTGTTTTTCCCGAGTCAATGTGGGCACTAATACCGATATTTCTCATTTTAGTAATATCGTAAGCCATACTGTTTGTACCTCTCAAAAAAAATATTTTCTGCAGTTACGCTTTTTAGCGATAGAATTTTCTAGTTCTAAAATCTTTCTGCATTGAATTAAAATTATTCTCTTTATTCTATAAAATTATGGGGATATATTCAAGTGGTAGATGACATTTAGTAACATTTAGTTACATCTGAATACATTACTTCAAATAGTAGCAAAAAAAAGCAAAATGTGATATAATATTTGTGCTTATGAAAAATTCAAATGAAAATAAATGGGCTCTTGTTACTGGAGCTTCTGGTGGTGTAGGAAAGGAAATTGCTAAAATCTTAGCAGGGAAAGGCTGGAACTTAGTTTTAGTTGCTCGTTCAGAAAATAAACTTGTTGATTTAAGCAACGAACTTACAGATGCAAATTCTGTAAATGTAAAAACTTTTTCTATCGATTTAGCTAGCGAAAATGCAAGTGTAAAAGTTTCTGATTTTTGCAAAGAAAATAATGTAGTTATAGATTTACTTATCAATAATGCAGGTTGTGGACTTTTTGGTTCAAGTGTTGAATTAGGCGAAAAAGTTTTGCCAATGCTTAACTTAAATATTATTGCTTTAACTCAAATGTGTGCAGTTTTTGGCAAACAAATGCAAGAAAATAAATCAGGTTCAATTTTGAACATCGGTTCTATTGCAGGAAATCAGCCAACTCCAATGTTTGCGTCTTATGCCGCAAGTAAATCTTATGTTTTAAATTATTCACTTGCTTTGCGACACGAACTTTCAAAATTCGGTGTAAATGTAACTTGTGTTCAACCAGGATACATTCGAACTGAATTTGATGCAAATTGTGGAATCCAAAGTGAAAAATATAAGAAGTTTTCTTATAAAAATGGAATGACAGCAGAAGCTGTTGCAAAAGTTGCTGTAAAATCAGTTTTGAAAAAACGCTCTTATGTTCGAGCTGGTTTTACAAACAAAATTGCGGCATTCTTTTCAGGCTTAATTCCAAAGAACTTTTTAGCATGGACTTTGTCAAAGTCTTTAGCATCATTAACAAAATAAATTTAATTTAAGGTTGAAAATATGAAATTTAATATGTCAGTTGTTCCTATGCTTTTACACAAAAACTTAGGTCTTGCTTTTAAAATGGCTCGTGGATTTTTCAAAATGGAAAGAACAAAATTGATGAAACGCCATTATGAAAATTACGACCACATGAAAAACTTTTGTCTTATCTACATGAAGTTAACTCCTTTGTGTAATCTTCGTTGTGTTATGTGTGGGCAACGGGGAGATAAAGGTGTTTTGAAAGGTGAATTTGCCGCAAACGAAGCTAAATCAATCGTTCCAGTTGAAACATACAAAAAAATGGTTGATGAATTGGCAGAGAAAAAGCCTGTTTATTATCTTTGGGGAGGAGAACCTTTCCTTTATCCAGATTTATTTGAACTTGTTCGTTATATTCAATCTAAAGGAAGTTTCTGTTCTATCAATACAAACGGAACTTTGCTAGAAAAATATGCTGAACAAATTGTAAAAGATAAATGGAATGTTATTTTTGTAAGTTTGGATGCTTTCAAAGATGTAAACGACGAAATGCGCGGTCCTGGAAGTTACGACAGAGTTATTAAAGGATTTGAAGCAATCAATCGTGAAAAGAAAAAACAAGGTTCAACTTTACCTATTATGGGTGTTGTTACAACTGTTACAAATAAAAACTACAAAAGTTTGGCAGATTTAGCAGTTGCTTGTAAGGATTTAGAAATCGACTTACACATGTACAATCTTGGTACATACACAAACGATGAAATTTTTGCAAAACATAAAGCTTACTTCAAAGAAAAACTTGGAACAGATATTTACTGTTTGGAAGGTTACAATACTGGCTACAACGAAAATATCGACGGTGCAGAACTTCATCAAATTTTGGATACAATTCACAGCACAGACTACGGATATTTATCAATTACAGTTCCAGCATTGAATCCAGAAAAAACACACGAATATTATTCAAAACTTGAAGTTCCTGTTAGAAATCATTGTATCGTTCCTTGGTGTCAGGCAAATATCAACTATAATGGTGATGTTTGTTTCTGTGCTGACTATTCAGAATATCCACTTGGAAATATTAAAGAACAATCATTTAAAGAAATTTATAACGGCGAGAGAGCTAATAAGTTCCGTCGAGCAATTAGCGAGTGTGAAGGTGGAATTTTCCCTGGCTGTTTACGCTGTTATCAAAATATGCTATTCGGTAAAAAAATAAAAGGATATTAATTATGATTTGGAATCCAGAGCATGAATGTATGAATGTAGATTCTCTTAGAGCCTTGCAATTTGCACGACTCAAGAATCTCGTGGAACGAGTTTATAATACTGTTCCATTTTACAAAGAAAAACTTGATAAAGCTGGAATTAAACCTTCAGATATCAAGTGTTTGTCAGATATCAGCAAATTGCCTTTTACAACAAAGACTGATTTACGAGATACCTATCCTTATGGACTTTTAGCTGTTCCTCAATCTGAAATTGTAGAAATTCACATGTCTTCTGGAACAACTGGAACTCCTGTAGTTGACGCTTACACAGCAAAAGACTTAGATGACTGGGCTGAAGGTATGGCAAGAACTTTATCAGGTGCTGGCGCTACACACAATGATACAATTCAAAATGCCTACGGTTACGGACTTTTTACAGGTGGAATGGGAGTTCATCATGGTTCAAGAAAGCTTGGTGCAACAGTAGTTCCTATTTCTTCTGGAAATACTCAAAAACAACTTATGTTGATGAGAGATTTTAAATCAAATCTTTTTACTTGTACTCCATCTTACGCAATGTATATGGCAGAACAAGCAAAAGAAATGGGCGTTGATGTAAAAGATTTTTCATTACGAGCTGCTTGTTTAGGTGCTGAACCTTGGTCAGAAGGAATGCGTAATCAAATCGAAACTGCTTGGGGGATTAAAGCTTACGATATTTACGGTTTAACTGAAATTACAGGTCCGGGAGTTGCTTTTGAATGTGAAGCTCAAAACGGAATGCATGTAAACGAAGATTTATGGTTCCCAGAAATTATCGACCCTGAAACTGAACAACCTGTTCCAGATGGACAAAAAGGTGAACTTGTAATTACAACTATTACAAAAGAAGGAACTCCTCTTATTCGATACAGAACAAGAGATATTACTTATATCATGACAGAACCTTGTTCTTGTGGACGAACAACTCGAAAAATCCATCGCTTGTTTGGACGAACAGACGATATGCTTATCATTCGCGGTGTAAATGTTTTCCCAAGTCAAATTGAAAACGCATTAGTTGATATTCAAGGTGTTGAACCAAATTACTTAATCGTTGTTAACCGAAACGAAGAAACTCACCTTGACGAAGCTGAACTTCATGTTGAAGTAAGTGCAGAACAATTTACTGACGAAACAAAAGGCATGGAAGCTTTAAGAAATACCATCGCTTCTGTGATGAAGAGCAAGTTAGGTATTATGCTTAAAATAAAACTTGTTGAACCAAAATCTATTGAACGCTCAACAGGAAAAGCAAAACGCGTAATCGATAATCGAAAATTATAATTTATTTAGATTAATAGGAAGGTAAATATGATTATTAAACAAATTTCTGTTTTTTTGGAAAACACAGCTGGAAGAATTGCTGATGTTACAAGAATTTTGAAAGAAGGCGGAGTTAATCTTAAAGCATTGATGATTGCAGATACTGCTGACTTTGGAATTTTAAGAATTATTACAGATGAATCTGATAAAGCATTAAAACTTCTTTCTGATGCAAAATTTACAACAAGAACAACAGATGTTTTGGCTGTAACTATCAATGATAAAGTTGGAAGTTTGTATGATGTAATGCAACTTTTTGAAAAAAACGATATCAACATCGAATATCTTTATGCTTCACTTGAAAAAACAGGCGATACAGCAATTATCATTTTCAAAGTTGAAGATCCTCAAAAAGGTCTTGAAGTTCTTAAATAAAGAAATTTAGGTTTAAAATGAAATAGGTTTTTGATTTAGTGAATTTATCACTTTGTCAAAAACCTTTTTTTATCGAATTTATTTTCGATTACAATTTATGATTGAATTGAAGTTGATTTTACAACAACATCGTGTGCTGAACCTTCAGCGATAGATGCTTGTGAAACCAAAGTAATTTTTGCTTTTTCTTGTAATTCTGGGATAGACATTGCTCCACAGTTACACATTGTGTGACGAATTTTGCTCATACTCATATTTACATTGTCGTGTAATCTACCTGCGTAAGGAACATAAGAATCAACACCTTCTTCAAAAGAAAGTTTTGAAGCTCCACCCATATCGTAGCGTTGCCAGTTACGAGCACGATTTGAACCTTCGCCCCAGTATTCTTTTACATAATTTCCGTTTACGATGAGTTTGTTTGTTGGACTTTCGTCAAAACGAGCAAAATATCTTCCCAACATGATAAAATCAGCACCCATTGCAAGAGCAAGTGTCATGTGATAATCGTGAACGATTCCACCGTCTGAACAAATTGGGATATAAATACCAGTTTTTGCGTAATATTCATCACGAGCTTTTGCAACTTCGATTGTTGCAGTTGCTTGTCCGCGACCGATACCTTTTTGTTCACGAGTGATACAGATAGAACCACCACCGATACCGATTTTTACAAAGTCAGCACCAGCTTCTGCCAAGAACATAAATCCATCTCGGTCAACAACATTTCCAGCTCCAACTTTTACATTGTCGCCAAAATTTTTGTGAATATCTTGTAAAGCTCTGCGTTGCCATTCTGTAAATCCTTCTGAAGAATCCAAACAAAGAACATCAACTCCAGCGTTCAAAAGAGCAGGAACTCTTTCCATATAATCGCGAGTGTTGATACCTGCACCTACGATGTAGCGTTGTTTTGAATCCAAGTTTTCTAGTGGATAAGCTTCGTGTGTTGCATAGTCTTTTCTGAAAACCATGTATTTCATATTTCCATCTTTATCAATGATAGGAAGTGAATTTAATTTATGTTTCCAGATAAGTTCGTTTGCTTCTGATAAAGTGATTCCATCTTGTCCTGTAATCAAGTCTTTGAAAGGTGTCATATAGTCACGAACTTTTGCATCAGTTGGTGTGTGATTGATTCTGAAATCTCTACTTGTGATGATACCACAAAGTTTTCCGTTTGCAGTTCCGTCTTCTGTTACAGCAACAGTTGAATGCCCTGTTTTTTCTTTAAGAGCAAGAACTTCGGCTAAAGTTTGGTCAGGTTTGATATTTGAATCTGAAGTTACAAATCCTGCTTTATGACCTTTTACTCTTGCAACCATTGCAGCTTGGTCTTCGATTGATTGAGAACCGTAGATGAAAGAAATTCCTCCTTCTTTAGCAAGTGCGATTGCAAGTTTATCGTCAGAAACTGACTGCATAATGGCAGAAACCAAAGGAATATTCATTGTAAGGGAAGGTTTTTCACCTTTTTTGAACTTAACAAGCGGTGTTTTTAAATCTACATTTGCAGGAATACATTCTGCTGATGAATATCCAGGAACTAATAAATACTCTCCAAAAGTGTGTGAAGGTTCTTCAAAATAATAAGCCATAAAATTTTCCTTGATTTAAAAAAGTTTCAATGAACAAGTCTAGCAAGTTTTACAGAAATAGTAAAGTAGGTCAAATAGAACGGGGGAATTTTACAAAAATACTTTCCTTTCCCTTCCTCATAAAAACGCTAGAAAAAATTTACACAAACTAAATTCCCAACAGAAAGTAAAAATTGTGTTATTAAAAAATCAAATGCAAAAACACAAAATAATTTAAATTGAAAATATGTAAAAAAATGCGTAAGTAAAAAATGAAACACACCTGCATTGACGAGCACAGCGAGGAACTAGCAGGTCGTGGAGCATTTTTGGCTGAGAGCATTTTTTAAAAATATTTGCTAGTAAAAATTTTATGTGTTTTTGGTATGAATTTTTACCTACAAAACTAATCTTACTTTCTTTTACGAAAATTAGTATAAATTTTATCTAGATGTTTTGCTTAACCTGTGATAAAATTATAGTATGTTGACAGATATTGAAATTGCACAAAAAAATAAAATGGATAAAATTGCCGATGTTGCTCAAAAAATCGGTTTAAATTCAGATGATTTAGAATTGTACGGAGATTACAAGGCAAAAATCAGTTTTTCAAAATTAAAAGAACTTCAGCAAAAAAAAGACGGTGGAAAAGTTGTTCTTGTAACAGCAATTACTCCAACTCCGGCTGGGGAAGGAAAATCAACTGTTTCTATCGGATTGGCTGACGGATTGAATCGTATCGGAAAAAAAGCAATTATCGCTTTGCGCGAACCATCTCTTGGTCCATGTTTTGGTGTAAAAGGTGGCGCTTGTGGTGGTGGATATGCTCAAATCGTTCCTATGGAAGATATCAATCTTCATTTTACAGGTGATATTCACGCTATTTCTATTGCAACAAACTTGATTGCATCATTAATTGATAACTCAATTCATCAGGGAAATCCTCTTAACATTGACCCACGAACTGTAAGCTGGAAACGCTGTGTTGACCTAAACGATAGAGTTTTACGAAACACAATTATCGGACTTGGGGGAAGTGTAGAAGGCGTTCCTCGTGAACAGCAATTTTCAATCGCAGTTGCCAGTGAAATTATGGCAATCATCTGTCTTTCAAAAACAATAACAGATTTAAAAGAAAGAATTGATAATATCGTTATCGGATATACTTCCGACAAGCGAATGGTAAAATTTTCAGAATTGAATTGTACTGGGGCAGTTGCAGCCTTGTTAAAAGACGCAATTCGACCAAATCTTGTTCAAACTTTGGAAAAAACACCAGCCTTTGTTCATGGTGGACCATTTGCAAATATTGCTCACGGATGTAACAGTATCAATGCAACTTTCTGTGCAAAATCTTTGGCGGATTTTGTCGTTACAGAAGCAGGATTTGCCGCAGATTTAGGTGCAGAAAAATTCATGGATATAAAATGTCGTTTATCAGGAATTGAACCATCTTGTGTTGTAATTGTTGCTACAATTCGTGCTTTAAAAATGCACGGTGGCGTTAAAAAAACAGATTTAGCAAATCCTAACATTGATGCTTTGAAAAAAGGTTTTGAAAACTTAAAAGTTCATATCCAGAATATGAAAAACTTTGGAGTTCCAGTTGTTGTGGCTGTAAATAAATTCATCACAGACACAGATGAAGAAACTTCACTTCTTGTTGATATGTGTAACGAACTTGGCTCAAAAGTTTGCATTACAGAAGGTTGGGAAAAAGGCGGACTTGGGGCTGAAAGTCTTGCAAAAGAAGTTGTAAATATCGTTGAAAACGAAAAATCTAACTTCAAATTTTTGTATTCACTTGAAATGCCTCTAAAAGAAAAAATCGAAACTCTTGCTACAAAAATATATCGGGCAAGTCATGTTGAGTTTTCAAGTACAGCTTTGAAAAAACTTGCTTCATTTACAGAAGCTGGTTACGGAAATCTTCCAATTTGTATGGCAAAAACTCAAAATTCAATTTCTCACGATAAAACTTTAGTTGGTGCTCCAAGTGATTATGCTTTCCCTGTTCGTGATGTTCAACTTTATGCTGGGGCAGGTTTTGTGGTTGCTCTTTCAGGTGATATTATGACAATGCCTGGGCTTCCAAAAGTTCCTGCTGCTTGTAATATTGATGTGGATGATAATGGAGTTATTTCAGGTTTATTTTAGATTAAAGAAAACAAAATTTTTCTCATTTTTGTGTAGTGTTTCTATACTTTTAAGTGTGGTATTTTTTTCTTCTTGCAATAACTTAGGTTCTTTTTCTAAATTTGCACAAGATTACCTAGATGACAATATGCTTGTTATGGTTTATGTTGCAGGTGCAAATTCTTTAAGAAATGAAGTTTTGTTAGATATAAATTCTATGGAAAAAGGCTTATTTCTTGCTAAAGAAAATGGAATGTCAAAATTAAAAGTTGTTGCTCTAGTTGATAAAGATACTCCAGTTGGAAGTGAAAGTTGGACTGGCTCTAGGCTTTATGAAATTCAGCCTTACAATACCGATTTAAATTCAACAAAAATTCATTCAAAAGTTATCGAAACTGCTTCAAATTCTCTTGGCGATTGGCGTAAATCTTCTACCCAGGAAGAAGATATGGGAAATATCAATACTCTAGAAAATTTTATTCTTTGGGCGAGGGAAAATTACTCTGAATATCGAAAGCATGCTCTTATTTTGTGGAATCATGGTGGTGGCGTTTATAGTGATTATGATCCGAAAAAAAATATTTGTACGGACATTGAATCTGGTGCAACTTCCGAGAGTTTAGATAATACTTTGTACATTGGTGAAATTAGCAAACTTTTAGATGAATTATATTCTCCAGATGAGTCTCTTGAATTTTTAGGAATGGATGCCTGTTTTATGGGAATGTACGAAGTTGCATATCAATTTAGAAATACCGTAAAATATATGGCTTTTTCTCCTGCTATAGAAACTGGTGGTTGGAATTACGAATATATTTTTAGTCAATTAAATTCCAACGAATCTGGCGAAAAATTTGCTATCAATGTTGTTGATGGATATAAAAAAGCATATAGTTCAAGTTATCCAACTAATACAATGACAGCAGTTGATTTACAGTATGTTAGTGATTTAAAAAAAGAAATTGACAATCTTAGTTATTCTTTAGGTCAGGATTTTTTAGCTGATAAAACATCTTTTAGGGAAAAAATTGAAAAAGTAAGAGCTAATTCAATTTTTATGCATTCTAAAGATGATTCAAGTGAAGGCATATCATCTAATCTTTTAAAATATCCATATTACGAATTAGGTTCTTTGTTGCATTGTTTTGCAAACGAAAATCCTACATTAAAAAATGATAATGGTGTGAACTTTTCAGTTTCTACAGAAAGTGCCGCTTGGCAAACTCAAGTTATTTTGGAAAAAATGATTTTGAAAACTTGGCTTGGTGGCGAATACGGAAAATCGTATATAGACAGCGAGAATTTAAAAGAAAATTTTGTATTTGAAGAAAATATCCCTTATGGAATATCAATTTTCTTTTCCAATAGAAATAATTATCTTCATCATGGTTTTTACACAGCTGAAGAAGCCGAAAGTCCTGGCGTTTTGGGTTACGGTAATATTGAAGCAGCAAATAAAACTGATGATGGTGTAATTAATACTTGGGCTGAATTGCAATTTGAATTGTTTAATATCAACTAAAATCTTTAATTTAGGTAGTAAATTTTTATGTTTGAAGTTAGAGTTGAAGCAGATTTTGCTGCGGCACATTTTTTACAAGATTATCATGGAAAGTGCGAAAATTTACACGGACACAATTACAAAGTTTACGCTCACGCAAAAGGCAACGAGTTGGATGCCGGTGGAATGCTTTTAGATTTTGGCATTCTAAAAAATAGCTTGCGAAATGTTTGTAAAATTTTAGACCACACAAATCTTAACGATTTACAAGAAAACGGAAAATCTGTTTTTAATCAAAATCCAAGTGCAGAGCGAATTGCAAAATTTATTTTTGATAAAGTAAAAGAAGATTTATCACTTTCTGGTTGGAAGACTCATGCGGAATATCTTTTTGCTGTAGATGTTTTTGAAACACCTACAAGCAGAGCAAGATATTATCAAAATTGATATTTTTAGAATCTAACTGGAATACCAGCTTTATCTAAATCATTTTTTATAGAAGAAATTGTGTATTCTCCAGAGTGAACCATAGACGCAATTAAGGCTGCGTCAGCGTGGCCTTCTGTTAAAACTTGTGTTAAATGTTCTGATTTTCCTGCTCCACCAGAAGCGATAATTGGAACATTTACTTTGTCTGCAATCATTTTTGTAAGTGGAATTTCGTAGCCTTCTTTTGTTCCGTCGGCATCGATAGAATTTAAGACGATTTCTCCAGCACCAAGTTCTACTGCACGAATCGCCCAATCCAAAGCATCAAGTTCTGTGGCAACTCGTCCTCCGTTGATAAAAACTCTGTAACCAGATGGCATTGCAGAATCCCGTTTTGCATCCATTCCCAAAACGATACATTGATTTCCAAAAATTCTAGCGCCTTCAGAAATAACACTTGGATTTTTTACTGCTTGAGAATTCAAACTGATTTTTTCAGCTCCTGCTAAAATTGTAGAACGAATATCTTCGATAGAGCCAATTCCGCCACCAACGCAAAATGGAATAAAAACTTGACTTGCAACTTTTGAAATCAAATCCAAAATCGGACCTCGTCCACTTGCCGAAGCCATAATATCGTAAAAAACTAATTCATCAACACCTTGATTGTAGTATTCTTTTGCCATTTCAACTGGGTCGCCAATATCAACATTGTTCAAAAATTTAACGCCTTTTGTAGTTCTTCCGTCTTTTACATCAAGGCAAACAATAATTCGTTTTTTTAGCATAAATCTTTCCTTTTTTTACAGATTTTACAAATTGATAAAATTTTGCAAAAGTTTTAATCCCCATTCCCCAGATTTTTCTGGATGAAATTGAAATGCGTAAATATTATTGCTTTTAATTGCAGATGGAACTTTTACGCCATAATCTGCAGTTGCAAGAATTACATTTGAATCTTCAGGTTGAATAAGATAAGAATGAACAAAATAAAATGATGCGTTTTTGTCGATTCTGTTAAAAATCTTATCTTCAGGTTTTAAGAAATCTAGATTATTCCATCCCATGTGAGGAATTTTGTATTTTAATCCGTTTTCGTTTACAAGATTTTTGTCCATCACACTTTCAAAATGTTTGATTTTTCCTTTTATCAAACCAAGACAATCTACATTTCCTTCTTCTGAATAATCAAAAATAATTTGAGAACCAAGACAAATCCCCAAAAGTAACTTTCCTGAATCTGCAAAATCTTTTAAAAAAACATCAAATCCAGTTTTTTTAAGTTGTTCCATAGCGTATTTTGCTTCTCCAACTCCGGGAAAAATAAGTTTTTCAGCATTTTTCAAATCACTTGGATTTTTAGAAATTACATATTCGCAATTCAAAAATGATAAGGCTCTTTCTACGCTTTTTATATTTCCTGCATTATAATCAACAATTCCAATCATGCTCTTATGTTACAATTTACCGCATTGAAAGGTCAATATGAAAAAGCAAATTACTTTTGTATAAAGACAAAAGTTTTTTTTCCGATAAATGAAATATGGACTATTCAAAAGTTTTAGATGTTTTTCTTTCTGTTTTACAAGATTCTCGTGTCGTTACAATTTTTATTTTAGTTATCTTGTATTTGAATTTTGTTATTTTTGTTAGTCGCTATAGAAAAAAGCCACCAGCACCAAAGAAAAAGCGAATTACTATCGACACTCCTGCTCCTAAAAAAGATGTTGACCCAAACGAAGAAGCGCCAGAAATTTAGTTTTTAAGTTTGCTTCTTTTTGTCAGTTTCCCTTTTTGATAGGATTTTAATTTTTTTCTTCCAAGGAAATTTACAAACTTTAATTTTTCCTTGTTCAAAAAGTGATTTCATTATTTGTCTAACATCATAAATTTCCCAATATCGAAGTTTTTTATTTTCTGAGTTTTTCTTATTAAAAACATCTTGAAGTTTTTGCTCCATTTCTTCAATCGTAAAATTTTTGTTAAATCGTTTTATAAATTTTAGCGCATTTTTTTCATCTTGTGCATAATGAACTGATGTTCCAAAACAATTATCGCAACCTGAACAAACAGCTTGTTCTCCACCTAGGGCATCAAGCAAAATTTGCCTTCTGCAACTTTTTGATTCTGCAAATTTATATAAAACTCGTTCTCTGGAATTTTCTGGAAATTTTAATGCTGAAGTTTTATTTTCGTAACTCCAAAGAAGAATTGCATTTGAGATTTTTCCGTCACGACCTCCACGACCTGCTTCTTGGATGTAACTTTCCGCAGTTGGAGGCGGGTCAAGGTGAATTACTGTACGAATGTTTTTTTTGTCAACGCCCATTCCAAAAGCGCATGTTGAGCATAAAATCGCATCATCTTTAGGGAAGAACCATTTTTCAATTTTATCTTTTTCTGATTTTTCCAATCCTGCGTGATAAAATTTTACTTTGTCGTGGCCAAAATATTCAGCAAAAGTTTTTGAAAGATTTTCCGCTCGTTTTCTTGTGGAGCAAAATACAATCAAAGGCTTTTCCGATTTTTCGGCGTATTCTAAAGCCGTTTTTTCTTTTGTTGCAGTTTTTACCACATGATAAATGATGTTTGGTCTATCAGATTCGCTACGGAGAATGTGTGCTTTCCCGTCAAACATAATTTGGCTGATTCTTTCTAAAACCATCGGGGAAGCAGTTGCGGTAAAAGCAGTTACTACAGGATTTCCTAATTTTTTGATAATATTTCCAACGGTTGTGTAGGCTGGTCTAAAAGTGTCGCCCCATTCTGAAACACAGTGGGCTTCGTCTATGGCGATGTGTTTTATGTTGAATTTAGCAATTTCTTCAAGCAAATTTTCGGATTGCAAAACTTCTGGATTTGCTAAAATCACTTTTGCACCGTTTTTTAGTTTTTCAAAATTTTGCTTTCTAACTTCTTGTGATTGTTGCCCTTTGAAAACTACTATTTCCATGTTGCCTTCTTCCATTCGGCGTTGCTGGTCGCTCATTAAAGCCAAAAGTGGATACAAAATCAAAGTTGGGCCATCAATCAAAAGTGAAGGAACTAAAAAGCAAAGTGATTTTCCTGCCCCAGTTGGAAGCAGAACGATTTGTTTTCCTCGTTCATTACCGTCTTGGTCGTAAACGATTTCGTTTAATTCTTCTTTTGAAAGTTCGCCATTTTCAACTTGTTTTTGATAAAAAGATGTAAGTTCTTGAGATTTTACTGCATCCAAAATATTTGCAATTACAATTCGTTGCCAAGGATACAAATATTTTATCCCGAAGGAATTTAACGCGACTTGCTGAACTTCATCAATTTCTAAATCTTCTTGAAAAACTGGATTTTGATTGTAAAACTTCGGAATTCCATCATCATCTTCTGGTACATCAAAAAATTGCTGATTTTCGACTAAAACATAATTTTCTTGCATACCTTTATTATGTGAAAAAAACTGAGAAATTTGATAATTTTAAAATTTTTTTTTAGAAAAAATTTTATTAAAATCGTGCCTTTCGATACGAAAAATTATTTTTCCATAATGGTAATTTCTACGCGACGATTTCTTGCCATTCCCGCTGTGTTTGTGTTTGGTGCTATTGGTTTTGTGGCTCCAAATCCTTGGGTAAAAATATGATGAGCATCTTTTACACCTAGCTCGATTAAAAATTCTGCAACAGAATTTGCTCTTTCTTCGGAAAGTTTTTGTCGAGATTGTGCATTTCCTGCCAAAGCTGTGTGCCCAGAAATTAACAAGTCGTTATCTGGGAAGGCTGAAAGAATTTGTGCAATCTTTTTAAGTTTTTCTTTTTCTGAATTTTGCAAAATCGCAGAATCGGCTTTGAATTGGATATTTTCAATACTGATTGTAATACCTTTTTCGTCAGAAACAACTTCTGTGTTTTGGATTCCTAAATCTTCAAGTTCTTTTTGAACTTTTTCGATTGTGGCAACTGTGTTTACTCGTTGTATATCGCTAACTTCGGCTCCCGCTGTTCCTTGAAAAACAAAAGTATTTCCGTAAACAGTTTCTAGTTGGATTCTAAATTTTTCTGTGTAAGATTGAATTGTTCCTCTTTCGTTGTCAAAATAAATTGTTTGGTCAGAATATCCCATTGTAGAAATTGGATAATCAAAATATCCGTTTTGTGAGTTAGTTGTAAAAGAATCCATTGTTGGACTTGTAAAATATAAATTGTAAGTTGCTTTTATAATATGAAGTTTTTGACCGTCTTTTTCAGTTTCACCTTGATATGTGTAATATGCTGTAAAAGGAACTTTATAAGGTGTGTTGATATTGAAAGTTTGTCGTAAATCGTGAGCTTCGTGTCCTTCTGCTTGCCAAGAATCACCTGGTTTTAAATCTCTATCTGGAAAAGCTGGAACATCACGAACAACTGGCATAAAAAATTCGTCTGCAATATCGTAAGTTCCGTTTTTGCTTCTTGTAAAAATGCTATTGTATTCTTGTCCCCAAGTGCTTACCTTGTTGCGACCAACTGAATTTTCGCTTGTCATAAAGTTTGCTTGATGGATTCCACTTCCGTCTTCTGTAACATCGGTAACTTCAACTGAAATACGATTTACAATTTCCGCTTGATGATTCAATATTCCGTTTACAAAAACATCTTCGTGTACAGTTGATAAAATTCTGTAAGTATCGCCTTTGTTGTATTTGAATTCAAATTTTTCGGCATGTAAAGTTGTAAAAATCAAAAGAAAAGTAAAAATAATTGAAATAAGTTTTTTCATTTTATCAATCCGTCCATAAAAAATAATAAAAGTTTGTGCAAGTTAAGTACTTCACTTTTCACATAATAAAAATTATAATCCAAAATATAAACTTTTCAAAGTGGTTTTTGTTACATAGAGTACGGTTTTTATGAAAGAATATTTATTGAAGATTTTAAATTCAGAATCTGTTATTCAGATTTTTCTCTTTGTTTTGATATTTTTATCAGGATTTTTAATCGGATTTTTGATTGTTTCTTTGGTGAATTTAAATAAAAACAGAAAATTGCGAAAAGATGCGGTGAATCGTTCTCGTGCAGTTTTAACTGGACAAATTTTAGAACAAGTTGCGCCTTATCTTCCAAATTTTCCTTGCAATCCTGAAGATGTAAAATTTTTAGGAAAGCCAGTTGATTTTATCGGTTTTGTAACTTCAAAAAAAGATGAAGAATTGCCTTTGGAAGAACGCTCAATAAAAGAAATTTTGTTTATCGAAGTTAAATCTGGAAAAAGCGTTTTGACAAATCGCGAAAAAGAAATAAAAAAAGCAATCGAAAACGGAAAAGTCCGATATATCGAGTATAGAATTTAGTTTTGACTTTATAAAACTGCTTTTAAAATCATAAAAATTATTGTTCCACCAAAAATGCTTATCATGGAATTTCCTTTCCAAAGATGAGCCACTACGATAAAAATGATTGAAACAATTTCTGCCAGTCCGTAAGGTGAAGTTGTAAAACTGATGTTTCGTAAGCAATAAAAAATCAAAACTGCCATAACCATTGGCGGAAGATATTTTGCTACAAATTGTAAAATTTTTGGCGGATTTCGTTTTGAAAATAACGCAAAAGGAAAAAGTCGAGTTAAAAAAATCACCAAGGCACAACCTAAAGTTGCAATTAAGGCGTCTTGTAAACTAAGCATCGATTTCTCCTTCTTCTTTTGAATTTGACATTTTTTCTAAAGGTTTTTGAAAAATCATCAAAAATGCAATTCCTAAAGCAAGGGACGCAATCAGCATATTGTCTGGGCCAAAAACAAAAAATGCGATAATTGAACAAACTCCTCCGATAATTGGTGGAATTGGATTTTTTGTTTTCTTTAATTGTTCAATTAAAAGTACGATGAATAAGGCTGTTAACGCAAAGTCAATTCCGTCAAAATTGAATTTTATTAAAGAACCTGCAATCGCTCCGATTATACTTCCGATAATCCAATATAAGTGGTCAAAAATCGCAATCGCTCCGTAGAATTTTCCTGGATTCAATCCTTTTGGAACTGGAGTTCCTGTTAAAAGTGCGTAAGTTTCGTCAGTTAATGCAAAAATGAGATATGGCTTCCATCTTCCAACTTTTTTGAAAGGTTCAATTAGAGAAAGTCCGTAAACGATATGACGAATATTTACCATAAGCATTGTTACAAGAATTGCTGTAAGGGGAGTTCCTGCTGAAAAAAGTCCCACAGCCATATACTGACCAGCACCTGCGTACATTGTTACGCTCATTATCGGTGCCATCCACCAAGGATAACCAGCGTTTACTAACATCAATCCAAATGGGATTCCGATAGATAAATATCCAAAGAGAACGGGAATTGTAACTTTAAATGCTTGAATTAAAATGTATTTGTTCATAAATTTTGTTTTGTTTAAGGTTTTTTACAAGAATATTCCAAATACTGAATGTTGACAATATATTTTATAAAAGTTTTCTTGTTTTTTTTCTTATGTTCTTCTATAATTTCCTTAATGAAATTTAACAAAAAAGCAATTCTAATATTTTTATGTTTTACTTCTCTTCTATTTTCTGTTTTCGGATTTTCGTCAGACCCGTTAGCTTTTAGTTTTTCTTTGGGAACTTCTGCTTTTGCTTACGGTGATGAACAAATCAAAGAATATAAAGCTTTGCTGTTTGCAGAAGATTCAACTCGATTTGTGTTAAACGCTGAAGTTTCGGCTATGTTATTTCTTGATGATTATGTTGCTATCAATCTTGGCGGAATTTGTGGCTTGGATTGGATGAAAAATGCACAAGCAAATATGTATTTAATAAAATACGATATTTTTGCAGGTCTTAGAGTTTATCCATTTTTGAACGGATTTAATTTTGGAATTGATTATGTTTGTGGAAGTTATACAAATTTTTTGAAAATTAATTCTGTTGAAAATTTAGGCGTAAATTCAAATCTAACTTCTAAAAATATTACTTCTGAATGGAGTAACGGATTTAGGATTCTGGCTGAGTACAATTTTTTACAAGAATCTTGGAAATATTCTCCAGCTCTTGGTTGTTATTGGCAAAATATGCCACGCAACAACGGTTACGACAATAGTTTTTCAGTTTACATAAAATTTGTAGCACGATAAGTTTATCTAAAATAAATCTGCAACTCGTTTTAAGCCTTTTAGAGTAAGTTGTTTATCAACTGTTTGAAAAACATCAGTTATCGGTTTTAAAACGCTGTTTAATCCACCAGTTGCGATTACTTTGATTTCGTTTGTGTTTACGCCACATTCTTTTGATAAATCATTTTTTATCTGAGCAACTAATGATTCAACCAAGCCTTTGTAACCTAAAATAATTCCTGCTTGAATTGAGTGAATTGTGTTTCTTCCAAGTGAATTTTCTGGAACTTCCAAAGGAACTGAAGGAAGCTGGGCTGTATTGTTAAAAAGCGAATTTACCGCAGTTTTAATTCCTGGTGCGATTGCAACACCTTGAATATTTCCCTTGTTGTCGATGGCTGTAAAAGTCAAAGCAGTTCCAAAGTCTGCAACGATACAAGCTTGTTTGTATTCTATAAAAGCCTGAATTGAATTTGCCACCAAGTCTGTTCCGATTTCGTGAATTGCTGATTTAGGAATTGTTACAGGAAGTTTGTCGTAAATGCTTGGTCCTAAAATTATTGGCTTTTTTCCGATGATATTTTCCATCAATCTGATAAAAGGTCCAATCAATAATGGAACTACGGAACTTAAAACTCCAGATTTAATTGAAGACTGTGAAATTCCGTTATCTCTAAAAAATGATAAAATCATAGAATTATATTCATCGGATGTTCTGTTTGGGTCAGAATGAAGTCTCCATTCATGGATGATTTCGTCTTTGTGAAAAAGTGCAACAACAATATTTGTATTTCCAATATCAATGGCTAAAAGCATTTTTTTCGTCCTTAAATATAAAGCATTTCTTTAATTCAAAATAAAGTAATTGTATTTTTATCCTATATTTTGTAGTATAACAGATATGGAAACTTTAATACAACCAAAAATTTTAAAAGGTTTTAGAGATTTTTTACCTGAAGCAGAAATTCAACGCTCTTTGTTGATTGAAAAACTTACAAAAACTTTTCGCTCTTACGGATTTGTTCCAATCGATACTCCAGTTTTGGAATATTCAGAAATTTTGCTAAGAAAAAGTAACGGCGAAACTGAAAAACAAGTTTTTAGATTTGAAGATAATGGAAAACGCGATGTTTCAATGCGATTTGACTTAACTGTTCCTTTTGCACGATTTGTTGCAGAACATAAAGAAGAATTATATTTCCCTTTTAAGCGTTATCATATTGCAAAAGTTTGGCGTGGTGAAAAACCTCAAGCTGGACGCTATCGAGAATTTTATCAATGCGACTTTGATATGGTTGGTTCTGATAGTGCTGCAAGTGATTTTGAAATTCTTTCTTTAATGAAAAGCGCTTTGAAAGAAATCGGAGTTGAAAATATCACAATTAAAGTAAATCATCGTGGAATTTTTAACGCATTTTTGGCAAAACTCGGTTTGTCAGAAAAATCTGAAGATATTTTGCGTATTGTAGATAAACTTGCAAAAATCGGGCAAGAACAAGTAACACTTCAGTTAAACGAAGTTACTCAAGATGAAGGAAAATCAAAAGATATTTTAACTTTCATTGCAGGAAAAGATGATTTTGACTCAACTTTGGAACTTATCGGTTCTATGGCAGGGGATGAAGCTGTTCCTTTTGTGCAAAGAATGAAAGATATTCGTCAAATGATGAAAGCAAGTGGAATTGAATCAACTTATGTTTTAGATCCTTCAATTACTCGCGGATTGGATTATTACACAGGCGTTGTTTACGAAACTTTCTTAAACGATTTGCCTGGAATTGGTTCAGTTTGTTCTGGCGGAAGATACGACAATCTTGCAGGACTTTACATGAAAGAAAAAATCAGCGGAGTTGGTTCTTCAATCGGTTTGGACAGATTGATTGCGGGGCTTGAACAACTTGGCGTTATTTCTAAAAAAGGAAGTTTTGTTGATTTAGAAATTTTCTGTGTAGATGCTTCACTTTCTGTAGAATATCAAGGCCTTGCTCAAAAACTTAGAGACAAGGGAATTTCTTGCGAAGTTTTCCCAGACGCTAAAAAAATCGGTCAGCAATACAATGTTACTGACAAAAAAGGCATTAAGTGGGGAATTTTGATGAATGCTGAAAATGCAAAAGCAGGAACTTTCACTTTGAAAAATCTTGCAACACGAGAACAATTTGAAAATTGCGATGTTGAAAAAGCAGTTGAAATTATTTGTTGTCAATAATCTTTTTTGCAGAAGTTTGAGCTTGAAATTGATTATTGTAAATGTAAATACTTGATTCTTCAATCCAGCCATCTGGTAATTTGTACCAGATGGTTTTTTCTTTTAAATCTTCTAAAACTTCGATTTTCTTTCCTAAAATTTGGTGAATATCACCGCGTCTTCCATGAGCAATTATGTTTGCAGAACTTGTTGGTGTTTCTTTGTATGCTATGTATGGAGAAGAAATAACTGCCCATTTTTCGCCAATGGATATTTGTGGAATTTGCTCAAAACTTATATTTGAAGTTTTGTTTTTTGTACAAGATGAAAAACTAAAAATCATCAAAATTGCAAAAAAAGAGAGAAAAAATCTAAATTTCATATTTTATAACCCGTAATAATTTCTTATTTGTTCAAGTAAAAGTAAATCAGAATCAACAAATTCTAGTTCACTAATTTTATCAAAAGGAACCCAATTTACATCTGTGTGCTCGCTGAGAATCCAAGAAACATTATCAATATCTTTTACAAAAATTTCGTATGCAAATAAGCTGACTGTATTGTTTTTATGTTTAAATTCTGCTGTTGCAATACATTCTCCAACTTCAATATCAATCATAAACTCTTCTTGAAATTCCCGCAAAAGAGCTTCTTTGTGATTTTCGCCTTCTTCAACTTTTCCGCCTGGAAATTCCCAACGATTTCCCATTTGACCTTGAGGTAATCTTTTACCGATGAAAACTAAACCGTCAACTACAATAATTCCTGCTACAGATTGTTTTTGCATGTTGTACCACCTTTTGTAAAAAGTCGTGTGTAAAATTAGAGAATTATCACTCTTGGGAACAAAAAGTGTAAAAGTGCTGAAAGTACACAAAGTACACCGATGTATTTTTTATTTGTAACAAAAATTGTTTCTAACTTTGGATTAAGTTTTGTTTCTGATGGTGAATTGTTCATATAGTAATCAAAAAGAACTGCAATTCCACCTAAAACTCCCACAACTGCAGGAAGTAAATCGCCCATGATTAAAATTGAACCTGGAAATGAAGTTAACAATTTAATCAATGCTGTAAAACAACATAAAATTCCAATTACTAATTTAAAAGTGTTGTTTGTAAAAAAATCTGGAACATTCTTTAATGAATCTTGTGATTTTTCAGTATAGCTATTAAAGATAAGTGTTAAACCTGTAAGCGAATTTAGCAATATTGATAAAAAATAAAATTGTAACATGCGGTTTCCTTAAAATTTAATTTTGTGTTACAGAAGTTGAAAGTAGTATTTTTTCTTCTGTATCTGTGTTCGTAATTTCTACCTCTACTGATATTATATCATAATCTGTAAAAATTGTCCTAATAAATTCTTCTTTTTGTAAAATTACTGTTTCAATTTCTTCTTGATTTACAAGTTGTTTGTCTTTATCAAGCATAGAAAATTTTGCTTTTAATGGAAGTTGTATTTCCTTCGCATTTGATTGGGATTGAACTTTTATGCTCACATAAATTTTTTCTTCAAAAGAAAAAGCTGATAAAGTAAAATCTGTATTTTGCATATTATTTTGATTTGCTTTTGGTCCAAAGAAAAATAAGGCCACAAAAAGTGCAAGAACTAAAATCAATGCCATAAAAGTAAACCTAGAAGATTTTGTGTGAACTAAAGCTTTGAAAAATCCTTTCGGGGCAGTTGGAAGTTCTCCTGCGTAATATTTTCTTACAGTTTCTGGTGCGTTTTTTAATCGTTCTTCGCGATTGTAACGAAAATTGAGCTCGCTTTCAGAAGGATTATCTGTATAAATTTCGTCTTGCATAAATTCTCCTAGGCGAAAATCCTATTTGCTGTAAATTGATTCAATCAAATCGTCTGTTCGCCACCAAACAACAGAAGCGTTTTCATTTGTTGCAAGAAGGGCCGAAATAATTCCGTTGTCTGATAAAGTGAAATTTAAGTAAACTGTTTTGTCTCGATTATAATCGATGTGGCGCTTAATAATTCTTTGTCCGTTTGGCTGAATCATTTGAATTACATAACCTGTGTTATCTGGAATCATAAAAAAGAACCAACCTGATTCAGTTACGCCTAAAAAGTCAAAAGATGTATTGTAAGTTAATTTGCTAAATCCATCTGTAACAACATCTTCGTAAGGTGGAATTACAAGAAATTCCTCAAACTGTCCGTTTTCAATATTTAGTGGATGCAACAAAGTTTGATAATATTCAATTCCTGATTGTACATTTGATTCTGCATCAATAACTGTTTTGTGATAATCAGCTTTGATAAAAAGTTTTTGTTTTGTAAAATCTGGAACGATTTTATCGATTGTTACAAAAATTTCGCTAGGGGCATCTTCTTCGTCTTGGAAGATAGGGATTGTTTCAGTTTTAATCGGAATTGTATATTTCAAAAATCCTGATGGATTAAACCAAAAAACTGTTTGTCCGTCATTTGTGATACAAGTAACAATAAGTTCGTTATTTTTTGTTACAAAAATATCTTTTATAAATGGAAATGGAGTTCCGCCTGGACCTTCTTGTCCAATGTAATCAATGAATTTTCCATCATTTGTAAAACGCAAAACCACTTCTTTTAGGATAGTTTTTGTTTGCAAGTCTTGTTCTTGGCGTTCTTGTGGAATTTGGTCTACTATAAAAATATTTTTTTCGGAATTTGCAGAAATATTTGAGATTTGATTAAAAAGATGTTTTTCTGCTGTTTGTGTTATTGTTTTTTGCGTTGATTCTTGATTTGCAGATGAAGAACCTTTTGTGGTTTTTAATTTTCTTGCAAAAGATGGTTCTGGATTTGTTTCTGGATTGTAAATTACTCCAAGTAAATCTCCGTATGAAGTCATTTGCATTATTTTTTTTGCATTATCATCAGAGATAAAGAAAAATCCATCTTTCATAAAAATTTTAGTATTTATGTGTCCAAGATTTGATAAATTAAAAAGTTGAAGTTCGTTTTCGTATTTTCCATAATTCAAGGAAAAAAGTTTTTCTTCTTTTATTGTTGAGATTGTTTGATTTCTTGAGCATGAAAGATTCGTAAAAATAAATCCTAGCGAAAGTAACAAAATTGTAAAGTTAAAAAAATGTTTCATATATAGAGAATAAAGTTGTTGAGAATAGTTGTCAATACGGGCAAAAGATAGTAAATTTAATTTATGTTAGATTCAATTTTGACCTTTTTTTTCGGTTCTAAAAGAGACCGAGATGTAAAACAGTTGTTACCTGTTGTAGAAAAAATCAATCAAAAAGAAGATTGGGCAAAGTCTTTAAAAGATGAAGATTTTCCTTTGCAAACTGCTGAGTTTAAAAAACGCCTTGCAAACGGAGAAACTCTCGATGATATTTTACCAGAAGCCTTTGCTTTGGCTCGAGAAGCTGCAAATCGTGTTTTAGGCGAAAGAGCTTACGATGTTCAGCTTATGGGTTCTTTGGTTCTTAATTCTGGAAGAATCGTAGAAATGAAAACTGGTGAAGGTAAAACTTTGATGTGTGTTGCCGCCGCCTATTTGAACAGCCTTACAGGCGAAGGTGTTCATGTTGTAACTGTAAACGATTATCTTGCAGAACGCGATGCAACTTGGATGAGCAAAGTTTACAATTATTTGGGTGTTTCAGTTGGAATTATTCTTTCAAGTATGGATAATGATGCTCGACGAAAAGCCTACGCTTGTGACATCACTTACGGAACAAACAACGAATTTGGTTTTGATTATCTTCGCGATAATATGCACATCAATCCTAAAGATAAAGTTCAGCGGGGATTTGCTTTCTGTATCGTGGACGAAATCGACTCAATTCTTATTGACGAAGCTCGAACTCCGCTTATTATTTCTGGCCAAGGTGAAGATGATACAGCAAAATTCTTTGAAGTTGATAAATATGTTGGTCAATTAAAAGAAGTTGAAAAAAATCCTGAAACCGATGACTATCCAGACGAAGCTCAAGGACAAGAAGTTATTGGTGATTACAAAATCGACGAAAAAAGCAAACGAGTTTCTTTTACAGACGCTGGTATGCTCAAAATCGAAGAAATTCTTAAAAAACATAATTTAATTTCTGGAAGTCTCTTTGACGAAGAAAACTTTGAATATATTCACTATTTTACTCAGGCTGTAAGAGCACATACTCTTTATCACATTGATGTTGATTATGTTGTGCAAGATAGACAAGTTCAAATCGTTGACGAATTTACAGGTCGTATTTTGGAAGGTCGCCGTTACGGAGATGGTTTGCATCAAGCTATCGAAGCAAAAGAACATATCCGAATTGCTCAACGCAACAGAACAATGGCAACTATCACTTTCCAGAATTTTTTCCGTATGTACAAAAAACTTTCTGGTATGACAGGAACTGCCGAAACAGAAGCTGTTGAATTCAATAAAATCTATGGATTGGATGTTGTTGTAATTCCTACAAATAAACCAGTTGCTCGTATCGATGAAAACGATGAAGTTTACATGACAGAAAGCGATAAATGGGAAGCAATCTGTAAGGAAATTCAAACTTGCCACGCAAAAGGGCAACCAATTCTTGTTGGTACAGTTTCTATCGAAAAATCAGAACTTCTATCTTCACTTCTTACAAAAAAAGGAATTCGTCACGAAGTTCTTAACGCAAAAAATCATGCTCGAGAAGCTTTGATTATCGCAGAAGCCGGAAGTAAAGGTGCTGTAACTATCGCTACAAACATGGCAGGTCGTGGTACCGATATTAAACTTGGTGGAAATCCAGAATTCCGCGCACGACGAAAAGTTGGAACAGAAGCATCTAGCCAACAATTTGAACAAGCATTAGAAAAAGAAAAAATCCAGTGGCAACAAGATTATGAAGAAGTAAAATCTCTTGGTGGACTTTATATCATCGGTACAGAACGCCACGAAAGCCGACGAATTGACAATCAGCTTAGAGGTCGTTCTGGTCGTCAAGGTGACCCTGGTCGCAGTAAATTTTATATCTCACTTGATGATGATTTGATGCGTCTTTTTGGTGGCGAAAAAATGAAGATGATGATGAGTCGTCTTGGAATGCCAAACGGAGAGCCAATTCTTCATCCTTGGTTGACCAAAGGAATTGAAGGTGCTCAAACTAAGGTTGAAGAGCGCAACTTTGAAATTCGTAAACATCTTCTTGAATACGATGATGTTTTGAACGAACAGAGAAACTTCATTTACGAACAACGAGACGCAATTCTTGCAGACGAAAATCTAAAAGAACGAGTTTTAACAACTGCGGAAGAAACTCTCGACGATTATCTTGATGAATTTAACGGAAAATCAAGAAAGCAAGGCGATGCAGCCTTTGCCGAACTTCAAGATAATTTGAAGCGAGTTTTCAATATTGTAATTCCAAATGATATTGATAAATCAAATTTAAAAGATTCAATCTTTGAAATGATGAAAAAAGATATTCAAGAAAAAGAAAATCTTGCTGGAAAAGAAAACTTGAATATGTTTATTCGCTATCAATATGTTCAAGAAATTGATAAAAAATGGCTTGACCACCTTGAAGTTTTGGAAGGTTTGCGAGAAGCAGTTCATCTTCGCTCTTATGGTTCAAAAAATCCATTAACTGAATATAAAATCGATGGGTTTAATATTTTCTACGATATGTTGGATAAAATCCGCATTGATATTGCTTCAAGAGTGTTTAGAGTAAAAGTTCAGTCTGGCGAAGAAGCACATCAACGCAGAGTTGGAAGTCAACGCCAAATGAATGCACAACACAATGCTTACGGGGCTTTCGACGGAAATTCAGCAATGGCTCGTGCCGCATCTTCTCCAATGGCAGCAAAAAGTCGTGGTGAAAGCGTAACCGTTGTTAGAACTGCTCCAAAAGTAGGTCGCAACGACCCATGCCCATGTGGTAGCGGAAAAAAATACAAGCAGTGTTGCGGCCGCTAGGACGCAACCTGATAGCGAAGCGTACAATGTTGCGGCCGCTAGGCAACGCATTGAAAATGCGTACAACTTGATAGCGAAGCGTACAATGTTGTGGCCGCTAGACAACGCATTGAAAATGCGTACAACTTTATAGCGAAGCGTACAATGTTGTGGTCGCTAGACAACGCATTGAAAATGCGTATAACACTGATAGCGAAGCGTACAATGTGGCTGCTAGATAAAGTTAAGTTTTGGTTGCATACTTGCTTTATCTGGCATATAATAAATTAGTAATTTTTTTAATATAATTAGTTATTACGGAGGAAATTTATGATTTCTTTACTTTTAGGATTGATTTTTATTGCATTTACAGTTTTTGCATGTTTACCAAATGGTTTAGCATGGGGTGCTGAAATAATTGCATTTTTGAAAGGTTTTGCACCTGTGCTTACATGTTTTGTTGGTTTAGTTGCAATTTTTATCGGTATTGCTGATATAAAAGATAAAAAAGAAGCAAAAAAAGAAGAAGAAGCTGCATTAAAAGCACAAGAAGAAAAATAGACTTATGAAAATAGGGTAGATACTTGACATTTACCCTAAAAAAATATTATTATTTAATCCCGTATATTATAAGTTCTGTAGGACTAAAAGGCACAGTCTACAGTTTAAGAAATTCTGTTAAGATTTCTTAAAGTTTGTATAAAGTTTGCTCACTTTGTACAGCTTGAAGAAAAGCAAGATGCTCATGTTTTTCTTCTTACAAAATATTTATAAGGTATATACATGAAAACTATTTATGTAAAAAACCAGACAAGAAACTGGTATGTTATCGATGCGGAAAACAAACCGCTCGGACGCGTTGCAGCTAAAGCCGCAGCTGTTTTACGCGGAAAAAATAAGGCAACTTTCACACCTAACGAAGAAATGGGTGATTATGTAGTTGTTATCAATGCAGCAAAAGTTGCTGTAACAGGTTCTAAAAAAACTGATAAAATGTACTATCATCACACAGGTTATGTTGGTGGTTTGAAATCTTTTACATTTGAAAAGAAAATTGAAAGACACCCAGAAGATCCTATAATGTTGGCTGTAAAAGGTATGCTTCCTAAAGGACCTTTAGGTCGTAAATTATTATCAAACTTGAAAGTTTTTGCTGGTGCAGAACATACTCACGCAGCACAAAACCCACAGTCTTTGGAAGTGTAATTAGGAGTCTATCGTGGTAAAAAATATTGCTATTGGAACAGGAAGAAGAAAGACAGCAACAGCTCGCGTTTTCGTGAGAGATGGGTCTGGAAAAATCGTTGTTAACGGAAAAGATGTTGCAGATTATTTTGCTACAGCAGAACAAGTTCAAGTTGTTCGCCAACCATTGATGGTAACATCTTCAGAAAATAAATATGACTTGCTTATCAATGTTGTAGGTGGTGGTCTTAACGGACAAGCTGGTGCTTGTTTACACGGAATTGCTAGAGCATTAACACAAGTTGATCAAGCAAATTACGCATCATTGAAAGCTAACGGATATCTTACTCGTGATCCTCGTATGGTTGAACGCAAAAAATACGGTCAACGCGGTGCTCGTAGAAGATTCCAGTTCAGTAAACGCTAAATCTATATTTTTATGCAGAGTTCAGAAGTTAATAGTTTGCAAGATAACTCATTGCAGTCTGAAACTCTGTGTATAATTATCGATTCTGTGGAAGAGGTCTCTGAAGGTTGTATTAAAATATTGCCTTCTAAGGGACCTTCTTTTTTTATACGCACAGTTTATTTAACTACAATAAATCCTTCTAGGTTGATTTCGAATCAAAAATTTAACGAAGAAGAGTCTGAAGAATTGATTTTTGCAGGTTTTGCATTTTTAGCCGAACGAGATGCTTTGAATTATTTAAATCGTAGTGAACATAGTAGATTTTTACTATCGCAAAAATTACAAAAAAAAGGTCATAAGCAAGATTTTATAAATGTTGCTTTGAATTATCTAGAAAGCAAGAATTATCTGTCAGATTATCGATATGCAATTTCATGGTTAAGAAATCGACGAATTTCTAAATCAGAAGGAAAGATAAAACTTTTTCAGCATTTGTTAAGTCGTGGAGTTGCAAAAGATATTGCTCAAGATGCTTTATCCGAGTTTTATGATGAGTTTTCAGAATTTGGAATGTTGGAAAAAGCCTATTCTAAATGTTTGAGACAAAATTTACCTCAAGAAAAAATTGATAAAAAGTTAATTTCATTGGGATTTTCGTTATCAATGATAAGAGAATATCGAAAAAATTATATAGATATCTAAAATATCAAAAATAAGCATTTTTTGTTTGAAATAAATAATTTTAGTTGTTATACTATAAGTATAATTGTTTAGGGAGAAATATGAATAAAGATTCAAATAAAACTTTAGTTTATTCTGCACTTGAAGTTGCTAATATATGTGGAGTTGTTAATCAAACTGCTATAAATTGGATTAGAAATGGTTATCTAAAAGCTTTTTCTACACCTGGTGGTCAATATAGAATTTATCTTGATGATTTAGTAGATTTTATGAAAGAACGAAATATGAAAATTCCTGCTGAAGTTTTGGATGCATATCAGCAAAATAAACCTCTTTCTGCTTCTATTTTAGTTGTTGATGATGATAAAGGCTTAAATCAAGTTGTTACTAAGTATCTTGAAAGAGAATTTCCTAATTCATCTATCTATCAAGCATTTGATGGATTTGAAGCGGGTACGATTATTGGTGAAAAGAAGCCAAATATTATTTTGTTGGACTTGGATTTGCCTGGTGTTAATGGTGAGGATTTGTACAAAAAAATAAATGCTTCTGATGATTATGGAAATCCGATTGTTTGTGTTATGACTGCTTCAAAGGAAGATTCGATTGTAGAAAAGTTTAAGGCGATGGGAGCTTTACATTATTTTGTAAAACCTCTTAATCTTGTTGAAATTGCTGATTCTGTAAAGAAAATTATCGAATCTTTATAAAATTTCTAAAATAAAAGAGCCTTCTAAAGTTGAAAAGTTTTCAATTTTAGAAGGCTCTTTTATTTTAAACTTATTTAAAATTTATTTAATATAAAGATAAGCTGGATAATCCATTTGTGAATATTCTAATATTATTCTTTCTAAAAGGTCTGTTTCTGATTTTGTTCCTTTTGCTTTTGAGTACATATCAAAAAGATAGTTGTAAAAATTCTTTTCTTTTAGATATTTATATTCTGTAAAGCTTAGATTTTCTATTTCAGAAAAATATTCTTTCATTTGAGATTTTGCTTCTTCGTAAGAAAGAATGTCGTCAACTAATTTATTGTTCAATGCTTGATTTGCAGTGTAAATTCTTCCGTCAGCTAATGTTTTTACTGTTTCGATTGGTAATTTTCTTCCGTCGGCAACAATTTGAGTAAACTGTTCGTAACATTCATCGGCAACTGATTGCATGATTTCTTTTTGTTCAGGTGTAACTGGCTGGTCAATATTTAACATGTTTTTATTTTTGCCTGCTGTAAAAGTTGTCATTTTTATGCCATGTTTTGTCATAAATTCACTTAAATCAACGGATTGTCCTGCAATAACACCTATAGAACCTGTAAGAGTGTTGCGATTTGCAATAATATTTTCTGCAGAACAGGCAATATAATATCCACCAGAAGCTGCAACTGAGCCTAAATAAGCCCAAAGTGTTTTTGTTTCGTTGTATTTTTTTAAGGCAAGATAAACTTCATCTGATTCGTAAACACTTCCGCCTGGTGAATTGATAAAAAGAATTGTGCCTACATTGTTTGTATCCTTTTGAAGTTCGTCTATGGTTTCTAGCAACCAAGTTTGATTATAACTTTCGTTTTCAGGCTGGATTGTTCCTTCGATGTATAATTCTGCAATATATTTATTCTCGTTTTTGAACGAAACATTTGTTGAAAGTTTATTAAAAAGTGTATCTTTGAATATTCCAAATCCAACAGCTACAATTAAAATGATTATAAAAACTACCAAGCCTTTATTATTTTTGTTCTTTTTAGTTTTCTTTTTTTTAGGTGGCAACTTAACTTTGTTTTGAGGTTCTTGTTTTAATGTTTCTGTTTCGTTATTCTCCATCTTGTGTTTCCTTGTTTTCATTATTTTGTAGAGGATATAAATCTTCCATTGTAATTCTATTTTTGTTTAAAGCATTTCCTAGCAAAAATTTATATGCGTTAGCAAATGATAAATCCATGTAAGGTTTTAACCATAAAAATCCAATTCCAAAAGAAAGTGAAGATAAAATCATCCAACCTAAGAAACTTAGATACATCATAAATAAATCCCACTTGTAGCCCTTTGTGATTTTCATACTAATTTTCATCGCATCTGGAATTGAAACATCTGGAAAATCTGCAAGGATATAATTCATCTGTGAATAAGCAAATGCTTTTACAAGTCCAGGAAAGAAAAAAAGTAAAGACCACAGAATTATCCATAACAAAAACCAAAGATGACTTAAAATTCCTTTTAGCCATAAAGTTAAACTGTTTATAAAATCTTGAAATTCCATCGGATTTTTGTTTCGCATGTCAAGGTAAAATTTTACGAATGCGATGTTAAAAATTCCTATTAAAATTTGATTTATAATTGCAGTTGTTCCTGAAAGCGGTAATGCTTCGTCTTTTGGTGCAATGTTGTAGTTGTACGAATATGAAAAATTTTCTATGCTCAAAAAATTTGGTAAATCAAACTGAAAAGAATCTTTATTGATAAAGAAAAAGATTGCATAAAAAATCAATGTAATAAGAACTGGTAGCGTCCAAGATTTTCTTAATCTGAGTTTTGCTTGCTGTTTAAATTGTGTTCTGTCAAAAAGGTCTGAATTATTCATCAAAATTGTAATAAACTCCTTGTTGTGCGTAACCTGCAAATCCGTCGCTTTCTGGATTTTCTTGGGCAAAATTATCTCCGTAGTGGCACAAATACATTTTGCTGCGAATTTCCTCTGGAAGAGTTTTCAAATCATGATAATATGCGTGAACTCCACCTGGGAAAAATTGACAATCGTGAAAGATGCACTCTATGGTTGGATATTCTTTTAGCATTGAAGTTATCAATTCTGGATCAAATCTTGTATCACTTGGGAATAAAATTCTATCGTCGATTAAAACTCCAATGGAATAAAATGACTCTTTCCAAGATTTTGCTGTTTCTGGAATGTGCATTGTTCTGAAAATCTTAACATCAATAGAACCAACTTTTGCTTGATAAATTGGTCTAGATTTTTTGCTTATCAAAGTTGGCTTTATTTGATAAAAATAATCATCAAAGCCAAGGTATTTTCCGTCTTTGTATTCGCTGTAAGCATTTCCACCTTTAAGTGATTGTTCCCAAAGAATTTCTTTGTATTCATCATCAATTACCACTGAAGCTTTTGTCTTAGAAATATATCGTCCCATTAGGGCAATTTCTTCCAAACCTCCAATGTGGTCGGCGTGAGAATGTGTTATTAAAAGATTTTTTATACTAGAACTGCTTACGCCATAATTCCAAAGTGCGTAAGGACATAAAGTTCCACAATCGATTAAAAGATGATCGGAACCTTTTATTACAAGAATATTATTTTGAAAATGAGTTTTTGCAAAAGCGCTTCCAACTCCAACAAAGAAAAATGATAATCCGCCATCATTTTCTAAACTAAGTGTTTTGTTAAGATTTTCTATCTTCATAATATTATTATATCACAAAAATTAGTTTTGGGGTAAATATTTTTTTTCGCAAACAACCATTGTGTCGGATGCTTCTTTTATTGAAGAATAGTTTTTTAGTTGAGTGTTTGCGATAATTGCGTTTCCCATAAGTTCTGCATCTGGGCAGTTTGTAACCCACAATTCAACATTTGTAACATCACTTTTAAATTGCATCCAAGATGGATTTTTTGCTTGTCCGCCAGTACAAATTATTTTTGGAATGTTTTTTGAGTTTTGTGGCAAAAGTTTTTTTTGTTCTTCAAGAATTTTTGAAAAAGCAATTTTCACTTGATTTGCAATTTCCAAAATGATTTTGTAGCCTTCAGTTTGCTGGTTTTTAAGAAGATAATTTATGCAGTTTTCGTAAGATTCGTTTTTCCATTCCGAAGAATTTTTCCATTGTGTAAATCGAGTTCCCGTGTCTGAAAGCAAGTAACTTACATTGAATAATTCTGGAATTACAGATGGAAGATTTCTAAATTCATCTTTTTGAATTGGTTTATCTGAACAAAGATTGATTCCTTCGCTGGAGCCAGAGCGGTCGCAAATTTTTCCAACTGAAAGAGTATTTGTTCCGATTAAAGCTGTTACAAAATCTGGACCGCCACAAAAAACTGGGATTTTTTCAGTTGAATTTATGCCCAAAGTTGCAAGAATTTCAGTTTTTACAAAACCTGCTTTTTCTCCAAGTTGAACAAAAGCTGGCAATAAATTTGAAGAAATTTCAAAATTTGATAAATCTTCTTTTGTCCAATATGCTTGAATAAATCGATTTTCGGGCAAAATTGTTAATTTTTTGTCTGTTAAAAAATAAATTAAAAATTCTGGTCCTGATAAAATTGCTTTTGAATTTTGCCAAATTTCAGAATAAAAATTTTTTAAGAATAAAAGTCTTGGAATAAAAATTGATTTTGTGTTTTTGACAATTTTAGAAAATTCATCGATTTTATCTTGTTTGTCATTTGGAATAGATTTGTTCCACAAAAGAGTGAAAGTTTTTTCTTCGTTTACACAAGTGAGAGTTGGCCCGTTTCCTGAAATACAAAATGCTACGATTTTATAGTTTTCAATTTGAAGATTTTTTCCTGCTTGAAAAAGTGCATTTATCCAACAATTTGTAATTTCAAAAGGATTTTCGATTGATTGTTGAGAAAAGCGAATAACCGTTGATGAAAAAACAAAACCACACTCACTAATGAGTGCGGCTTTTAATGAGGTTGTTCCAATATCGATACAAAAAGATGCTTTGGATTGTTCTTTTTGCATTTTTATTCGTGTTTAACCAACTTTTCGATAATATTTCTGTTGTCAAGAAGGTCGCTAAGTGATTGGTTGTGGTGAAGTCTTGCAATTACATTTGCAAAAAGTCCACTAACATTTGTATTGATGTACCATTCACATTTCAAAAGTTCTTCGTGATAAACAGCGTTTGTTCCGATTACGCGGTAGAAAAGACCTTTTTCGTAAGCGGCGTTAAATTGCTCGATAGCGTTTCCTGTAAAGAATGGCAAACTGATTGCGGCGATAACTTTTGTTGCGCCTTGTTCTTTCAAGAATTCCATAGCTTTTAACAAAGTTCCACCAGTTCCAAGCATATCGTCTGCAAGGAAAGCAACTTTGCCTTTTACATCACCCAAGATTTTTACTGATTTGATGTTTGTATCTTTTGCGTTTTGTGTAACTACAGAATAATCTCTTTCTTTGTAAATCATCGCAAGCGGTTTTTTCAAGCCAGTTGCGTAAAATTTATTTCTATCAACGGCACCTGTATCAGGAGAAACGATAACTAAATCGTCGCCATTTGGTGATAAGTCGAAAAGATTTGAAAGTTCTCTGATGATTTGGTAACTTGCGTGTAAGTTTTCGATATTTGCTTTTCCAAAAGCGTTTTCAATTTCTCGTGAGTGAATATCAAGGGTGATAATTCGTTTTACACCCATGTTTTCGTAAATGTGACCAAGTAAACTTGCAGTTAAGCCTTCTCGACCTTTTTTCTTGTGCTGACGGCTGTAAGGATAAACAGGAAGAACCAAAGTGATTCCACTTGCTCCAGCTTGACGAACTGCATCGATAGTTACGATAAGAGACATTAAGTGGTCATTAACTGATAAAGCCATCTTGTTTTTTCCACCGTTAAGTGAAATAACTTGATGATTTTCTACATCTTGGAAGATAAAAATATCTTTTCCACGGATACAGTCTTTAATTTCTGTTTTGAATTCACCATTCATAAAATATGTAAATTCAGCATCAACTAAAAATTCTGGTGGACGATAATTTGATACATTTCCTTTAACGCACAAATCTGATGTTTGTAAATCATTGTAAAAATTGATTTCTTTTACCAATTCTTCTTTTTCAACATTATAACGCTTTGAAATAACATCGCGTTTAAGATTAAAACGATGTTTGTACATGTGTCTTAAATGTACAATAACTTCTTGTGCAAATGCTTGTCCTCCTGGACATGCTACAATACCAAGATTTGCTGGTTCGGAATAAGGCATGATAACTTCCTAATTTAAGTGTAAGAATTATGCTTAAAGTCTATCATTTTTTTTATTGGTGGTCAATGCTGTTTTTTATGGCTGATTTTACTAATCATTTAACAGAAAATTTACCTTCAAAAACTGTAGCGTAAACTTCAATTTCATTATACTTTGCAGGATTAAATAACAATGGATTTTTGTCTAAAATAATCAAATTTGCAAATTTTTCTGGCAACAAAGAACCTTGTTGGTTTTCGGTTTTATTTAAGATTGCTTGTTTTATAGTAAGATTTCTAAAAGCTTCTAAAAAAAGATTTAATCTTTCGTGAGATTTTGCCCAATATCCTTGTTTTTTTATTTCTTGCATTTCAGCTAAAACTTGTTTCATTATCATTTCTTTTTCAATTTGAGTTCCCACAAAGGCAGGAAAAATTGATTTTCCGTTCAAATCTACAAGTGTGGTTTTAAGATTTTTTAGTTTTAGGATTTTTTCATTTGTTCCAAGATGAGTGATTTTACCATTTTCTGTTCGCAAGGCTTGTTCAATAATTTCTTTACCAGTTTTATCTTTTTCAAGAGTGAAAATTGCTCCATTGTAATAAATTACTGGATTTTGCAAATTGAAATTTTTTGTAGATTGTGAAATTGCAACATTTATTCCAATCAAAAGAAAAATTATGAATGGAAAAATCCACGAAAATTTATTTATTTTGACAAAAAAGTTTGATTTCATCTCGTTCCGTAAGAATTAGTTTGCAAAATCATTGAATTTTGCCTAAGGTCTTTATAAAAATATAGTTTATTTAAAAAATATTTTCAAAAAAAACGCAATATTTGTAAATATTTTCTTAAAAAGGTTGCCCTAATTTAATTTTTGTTTTACAATACCTTACCCACTAGTTTGTGAGAGAGGTTGTCAATTCTATGAAAACTTAGAAAACAACCCGTTTATTTTCCCTTAAAATAGGAGAAAAATAGATGAATGATAAGAATGGGCAAGTGCCTACAAACCAGTTTTACATTGAGCGACAAAATGAAACAGAATCAAACGCTCGTAGTTATCCAAGAAAATTCCCATTTGCTCTAAAAAGTGCTAAAGGGTCATGGCTTGTTGATGTTGAAGGCAACAAGTATCTAGACTTTTTATGCGGAGCTGGAACCTTGGCTTTAGGACATAATGATCCTGAAATTAATCAGGCATTTATGGATATGATTTCTTCAGACGCTGTTCTACATACGCTAGATTTAACCACGCCTGTAAAAGATGAGTTTGTTCATACTCTTTTTAATCTTTTACCTTCAGAATTAAAAGACAATGCAAAAATTCAATTTTGTAGTCCTGCTGGTACAGATGCTGTTGATGCTGCAATTAAACTTTGTAAAACAGCAACAGGAAGAGACGGAGTAATCGCATTCGGTGGTGGATATCACGGTATGGGACACGGAGCTTTATCCTTAACAGGAAACCTTGGTGCAAAGAATAATGTAAATTCTTTGATGCCTGGAGTAACTTTCTTTCCTTATCCTTATTCTTACAGATGTCCTTTTGGGCTTGGTGGAGAAGAAGGAACTAAAGCAGCTTGTGCTTACTTTGAAAGAGTTTTGAAAGACCCAGAAAGCGGAATTAAAAAACCAGCTGCAGTTATCCTTGAACCAATTCAAGGTGAAGGTGGTGTTATTCCTGCTCCTGTAGAATTTTTGCAAACAATTCGTAGAGTAACAAAAGAACTTGATATTCCAATGATTGTTGATGAAATTCAATGTGGTGTAGGTCGTTCTGGAAAATTCTTTGCATTTGAATATGCTGACATTGTGCCAGATGTAATTTTAACATCAAAAGCAATCGGTGGAACACAACCTTTAGCAGTTGTTATTTACAATAAAAAATTAGACAAATGGACTCCAGGTTCACACGCTGGAACATTCCGAGGAAACCAACTTGCTATGCGTGGTGGAATCGTTGTAATGAACAGAGTTTCAAAACCTGAATTCTTAAAAGAAGTTCAAGAAAAAGGTGATTACATGAGAAGTCGCCTCGAAGAACTTCAAAAGAAAGTTTCTATCATCGGAGACATTCGTGGAAAAGGTTTGATGATGGGAACAGAATTTATCGATCCAAATTCACCAAAAGATTCTTTAGGTGCACAAACTGGATCTGGTGAAATTGCTGCTCGTGTTCAAAAACTTTGTTTTGAAAATAAACTTGTTATGGAAAAAGGTGGACGAAACGGAGCTGTTATGCGCTGTTTGTGTGCTTTGAATGTAACAAAAGACGAAGTTGAACAAATGCTTTCAATTTTTGAAAAAGTAGTTATTGATGTAGATAAAGAAGTAAAGGAAGGAAAATTTGGAAAATAAAATATCTGATTTGATGTTTTTAACTTCTTCTGAAGAATCAAAGAAGAATTATTCCGAATTGATAAATAGAACTGTAAAGGCTATTGTTGATTCATTTGTTGATGAAAAGGCCTTTGCAGGTCTTACTCCTTACGAATTAAAAAAGACTGTTCATGTTGATAATGTTTTGCCAGAAACTGGCGTTGGCATGGACAATCTTTTTTCAATGTTACAAGAAAAAATTCTTCCAAATATGTTAAGAACCTCATCAACTGATTATATGGCGCATTTGCACACATTGGCTTTGTGCGAATCAATCGCTGCAGAACTTATTATTGCAACTTATAATCAGTCTATGGATTCTTGGGATCAATCTCCTGCCGCAACAGAAATCGAAGTTGAAGTTGTAAAATGTCTTTGCAAACTTTATGGTTATGATGAAAAATCAGGCGGGTGTTTTACTTCTGGCGGAAGTCAGTCAAATCAAACTGGACTTTTACTTGCTCGAGATTGGTACTGTAATACAAAATTAAATCACGATGTAAAGAAGAAGGGTCTTCCTTCAAACTATTCTAAGTTTAGATTTTATACATCAGAAATTTCTCACTTCTCAATGGAAAAAAGTTCTCATCTTATGGGATTGGGATATGACGCTGTTGTAAAAGTTCCAGTTGATAAAAATCAAAAAATGGATATTGAAGTTTTGAAATCTTTAATTGAAAAAGATATTCAAGATGGAAATTTGCCAGTTTGTGTTGTTGCAACAATAGGAACTACAGATTACGGTAGCATTGATGATGTAAATCAAATTAGTCAACTTTGTAAAAAATACGGAATGTATCTTCATGCAGACGCTGCCTATGGAAGTGCAGTTATCATGTCTGATAAATATGATTCAAGAATTGGAAATCTTGCTTTGTGTGATTCTATCACTGTGGATTTTCATAAAATGTTCTTGCAGCCAATTAGTTGTAGTGCAATTCTTGTAAAAGATGATTCTCTTTTTGAAGTTTTAACTTTACATGCAGATTATCTAAATCGTGAAGAAGACGAAGAAGATGGATATACAAACCTTGTTGGAAAATCACTTCAAACAACTAGAAGATTTGATGCTTTAAAAGTTTGGATGTCATTTTTGTTACGAGGAAAAGATGGTTATTCTTCTATCGTAAATACTTGTATTGAAAATGCAAAATATTTTTACGACAGAGTATTAGCTGATTCATCTTTTGAAACAATTGTTGAACCAGAAATTAGTTCAGTTGTTTTTAGATTAAATGATACAGATGAGGTAAACAAACTTGTTAGAAGAAAATTGATTCACCAAGACGGAATTGTAATTGGTCAAACAGTTTTTGAAAACAAAACTTATCTTAAATTTACTTTGTTGAATCCTTTAGTAACTCATCAAAAATTAGATGAACTAATTGAAGAAATAAAATTGTTAGCAAAATAATGAATTTTGTAGAATTACTTTCTCCAGCAGGTGATGTAAAATCTTTTAAAGCTGCAATCCTTGCTGGAGCAAATGCAATTTTTTTTGGTGTTTCAGATTTTAACGCAAGGCAACGAGCCGAAAATATTTCTTTTGAAAATTTAATTGATTTAATAAAGTTAGCAAAATCCAAAAATGTAAAATCTTATCTTACTTTAAATACTTTAGTTTTTGATTCTGAATTTTCTTTGCTTGTGGAAACTGTAAAAAATGCAGTTGCTTGTGGAGTAGATGCAGTTATTGTTCAGGACTTGGGCGTTCTATCCGTTGTAAAAAAACTTTTTCCAGAATTAGAAATTCACGCATCAACTCAAATGACAACTCACAATATTTTACAATGTGAATTTTTATCTGAAGTTGGTGTAAGTCAAATAAATTTAAGTCGTGAACTTTCTTTAGATGAATTAAAACCAATTGTAAAATATTTGAATACAAAAAATATTGTTGCAGAAATTTTTGTACACGGTGCTTATTGTATTTCATTTTCTGGGCAATGTTATTTTAGTAATTATCTTTATGGAGAAGCTGGAAATCGAGGTTTGTGTGTTCAGCCTTGTCGACGAGAATTTATTTCAAATAATAAAAATTTTACACCATTTAATTTAAAAGATAATTGTGCAATTAATTTTGTAAAAGAATTAAAAGAATTAGGAAATATAAGTTTAAAAATTGAAGGTAGAATAAAAAGTTTTGATTATGTTTGGGCAATTACAAAAGAATGGAAAAATGCTTTAGAAAATAATTTAAAAAATTTATTGTCTGAAAAAAATAATTTGATTTATAATGTTATGAATCGTTCTTATTCAGATGATTATTTGAAAGGTGAAGTTACAAGTTCAATGTTTACTTTTGGTTCAAAGGATCATTCTTTTGTTGAATCTGGATTTGTAATTTCTTATACTGCAAAAAATTGTAGAATAAAATTTTCTGAAAATTTTATCGAAGAAAACGATAAGATAATTATAAAAGATAAAAATGAAAATTTTATTTGTTCTGGAATTTTATTAGATTACGATAAACAAAAAAAAGATTTTAAACTTCACACAACAAGTAAAAGTTTTAGTAAAATTTTTTCTGGTTACAAAGTTTATATTCAAAAAGATATTATAAATAAATTTGATTTAGAAAAACAAATTGAATCTTTATCAATTCCTAAAAAAAATATTTTTGTAAAAGTTTTAGCAAGTGAAAATAAAAAATTATCTTGTGAATTTATTTTAGAAGAACAAAATTTAAAAGTAAAAGTTGAATCAAATTCAGTTTTGCAAGTTGCACAAAAAAATTCTTTAACAAAAGAAATTATTTTTGAAAAGTTTAATCGATTAGGTCAAACTGATTTTGTAATTGAAAAAATTGATTACGAAATTTTTGAAGAGAATTTATTTTTGCCACTAAAAGAATTAAATGAGATTAGGCGGGAAGCAATCGAGTTTTTTGAGAATAAATTAAATCAAAAAACTGAAAAAGATTTTTGCAAAGATAAAAATAATTTTAATATTGAAACTTTTAATAAAAATATTTTTTCTAATTCTAAAAAATTTTCAAAACAACAAAATGAAAAAAAAGAAATTTTATTTTTTTCTGACATAGAAAAATTAAATTTGTGTTATGAAAAAAATAAAAATCAAAATTTTTATATGTTGGAATTTCCATGTGTTTGTGATACAGAAGAATTTAAAATAAAAAGTGAATTTGTAATTAAAAATAATTTTATTATTCCATATTTTCCTGCAATAATTTTTGATAAAGAAATAAATGGTTTTAAAAATTTAATTGATAATTTAAATTCTGATAGAATTATTTTTAGCGAAAATACTGGATTGATTTTTTACGCTAACCAAAAAGGTTTGCAAATTTTTGGTGGTCAACATTTAAATATTACAAATTCTTATTCAGTTGAATTTTATAAAAAATATTTATCAAGTTGCGTTCTTTCTTTTGAAACACCTTTTGGAGAATTAAAATCTATTTTGAAAAATCATTCTGACAAAAAATTTATTTTTAATAAATCATCTTTGCAATTATTGATGCAAAGTAGACAATGCTTGGTAAAAAAACTTTCTGGTTGTAAAAAAGAAATTTGTGATTCAGATTGTTTGAAAAATTGTTCTAAGCAAATTAAGTTCAAAGATAAAACTGGAAAAGAACTTATTGCTGTAAAACGAAAAGGTTTTTATTCTGCAATTTATGCTGATAAAATAATTCAAAGTAAAGAAAAAGAAAATTTTATTAAAGAAAATTTTTCTTACATCATTATTGACAAAAGAAATATTTTAGAATATTGATTATATTTATAATTTAGTTAGAAGATTTTTTTTATCTTCTTAAAAGGAAATTTTATGACATACCTTGATAAACTTAACAAAAGATTTGAAAAAGATTTTTTTGCAACAAAGGCTACCAAAATAAAATTAGTAAATGCTGAGCCAGTCGATTTAGATAACGAAACAAATTGTGAAGCAACAAATGTAATTTGCGAAATGGTTATCGAAGATTTACATAGAAACGCAGCTGGTGGTGTTATGGGCGGTGCAATTTTTACTTTAGCAGACTATGCTTTTGCAATTTGTGCTAATGCCTTAAACGAAGAATATGTTACTGTAACAGTTTCTAGTACAATAAATTTTATTGATGCTTGTAAAGGTTCAAAATTAATTGCAAAACCTGAATGTGTAAAAACTGGTAAGAATTTATGTTTTTACGATATTAAAATTTATGACGATTTAGATAATTTAATTTCTGATGTTATAATGACAGGAATGAAAAAGAAAATTAAATAAAAAAAACTATCCAACTTGAATAAATCTTGTTGGATAGTTTTTCAATTTCAAAAAATTATTTTTTAAGAAATTATTTTAAAGCATCAATAACTTTTGTGTTAAAAAAGTCATAGAAGTTTTCTTTTGTAATTCCAGAAACAAGTTCGCCATCAACTCTTAAGTTAGCACCATTTTCTTTACAAGCTCCAAGACAAATAGAACCAGCAAGTTCAATTTTATCTTCAAGTTTGTTTGTTGCAATAGCTTCTCTTAAAAGGTCTAAAACTCTGCTAGCACCTTTTGCGTGGCATGAACTTCCCATACATACTTCAATTTTCATAAAATCATTCTCCTATAAATTAGAACATCAAGATTAAAATTTGTGATACGATTACAACTGAAATCAATGCGATTGGGTAAGTTGAAGCATAAGCACCTGCAACTTTTTCTGTACCTGCTGTAGAAATCAATGTTCCTAAAGCTGGAGTAGAAGTCATACCACCACAAATTGAACCTAAGTTGTTTAACAAATTTAATTTCAAAACATATCTTGCAAAAATGTATCCAACAATCATTGGTAACATTGTCATAATAATACCGTAAATGAAGTAAACCCATTCAAAGTATTTTACAAATTCTGCACCACCTGCAACACCAGCTCCGATTAAGAAAAGCATAAGTCCAAGTTCTCTAAAGTTTTTGAGAGTTGGAGTTGATGGTGTGATTGAAATATTTCCGATTTTTGCAAAGTGACCAAAAATCAATGATGTTAACAAACATCCACCAGTTGTTGTTAATGAGAAGTTACCAATTTTAATTGAACCGATTAAGATTCCAATTACTGCAACTAAAGAAAATGCACAAAATCCAAATGGATCAAGTTCTAATTCTTTACCTGTTAATTTTGATGCAACTTCTGGATTGTTTTCTGAAAGTTTTGCTCTTTCTTCTTCCATATTTGCTTTTGCAAACTTTGGAACTAATTGAACAAAAAGAACAACACCAACAACACCGAACAAATATGCAATTCCGTGTCCTACTGCAACGATTGTTTCTAATGCTTCTGTTGTAACAGTTGCTTTTGCAGCAGAGAAAGCTGGAGTTGAAGTAAGTGAACCTGAAAGTAATCCTACTAACATTGCAGCTGCTTCTTTTGCATCGCGACCGTAAACTTTGATGTCGAACATTGTACAAGCCCAACATGAAATTCCACCAACAATGATGATAATCAAACCTAATACAATATATGATTTGAAGTTACGCTTGAAATCACCAAAGAAGTTAGGTCCTGCAATAAATCCAACTGAAGTTACGAACAAAATCAACCCAAGATTTTCGATAATCTTTAGCGCATTTGTAACATAACTTGTTCCAGCAACTTTTAATTGTTCTGCAAGTGGATTGTACAACAAGGCTCCAAATAAAAGAGCAACGATAAATACACCTGCAGTTCCAAGAGAAACACCTTTAATTGTGATTCTTCCTAAAAGATATCCAAGCCCTGCGATTGCAAAAACACAGAATACTAAAAATGAAATTGTTTTGATAGATAAAACACCGAGTACCATTTTATTTTACCAATCCTTCTAGTTTTGGATTACCATGTGTATAACTTGGTAAAAGTTTTGGAGATGGAGTTTCGTCTGTAATTCCAGCATTTGCTCTTTCAGCTTCAAAATCATCAACATGTTTAAGTGTGAGTTTTTCTGGCATTGCAATATCTTTGAACATTCTTCCTGCAGCCATACCAGCCTGACGACCGAATACAACAACATCAAGAAGTGAGTTACCCATAAGTCTGTTTGTTCCGTGGATACCACCAGCAGCTTCACCTGCAACTAACAAGTTAGGAACTGAAGTTTGACAATCTTTGTTGATTTTTACACCACCATTTTGATAGTGAAGTGTAGGGTAAACAAGGATAGGTTCCTTTCTAATATCGATTCCATATTTTCCGAACATACGAAGCATTGCAGGAATACTCTTTTCGATTGTTCCTTCTCCGTGGATTGCTTCAATCATTGGAGTATCAAGCCAAACACCTTCAGAAATTGCTGTTTTAATTCCGTTTCCGATTTTACATTGTTTGATAATTCCAGAAGCGTTTACATCACGAGTTTCAAGTGGGTGAATGTAAACTTCACCTTTTGCATTGATAAGTTTTGCACCAAGTGAACGAACTTTTTCTGTAACCAAGGCTCCTAAAATCTGTGCTGGATATGCAGCACCAGTTGGGTGATATTGTAAAGAATCTTGATATAAAAGTTCAGCACCTGCTCTGTAAGCCAAAACAAGACCGTCAGCTGTTGCTCCGTAGTGGTTTGAAGTAGGGAAGTTTTGATAGTGCATTCTTCCAGCTCCACCAGTTGCAATTACAACAACTTTTGCTTTTGCAATTCTGATTTCACCAGTTTCCATGTTCATAAGAACAGCACCTGCAGCATTTCCTTTTTCATCTTTGATAATTTCAATTGCAGCTGTAAAATCGACAACTTCAATATCTTTTGCGCGGTTAAATGCTTCGTCACGGAGAGTACGCATAATTTCTGCACCAGAATAGTCTTTACATGCGTGCATTCGTTTGCGGCTTGTTCCACCACCGTGAGTTGTAACCATTGTTCCGTCAGCTTCTTTGTCAAATTCAACACCTAAGTCGTTCAACCATTTGATAGCTTCTGGAGCTTTGTTTACCAATGTGTAAACCAATTCTGGAACACCGTCAAAGTGTCCACCACCAAAAGCGTCAAGATAGTGTTGTGCTGGAGAGTCGTTTGGTTTATCAGCAGCTTGGATTCCTCCTTCTGCCATCATTGTGTTTGCGTCCCCTACGCGAAGTTTTGTAACAAGAAGAACTTTTGCGCCAGCTTCACTTGCCATGATAGCGGCACTTGTTCCAGAACCACCACCACCGATTACCAATACATCAGCTTCATAGTCAACATTGTCTAAGTTTACTTCTTTTGAAGAAAGACGAGGTTTTCCTTGTAAAACTTTTGTAAGTTCGATAGGAGCTTTTTGTCCTTTGTTTGGACCGATTTTAATTTGTTCAAACTGACTTGGAATGTTATCAGGATGATTTTCTTTGAGGATTGTATCCTTTTCTTCTGCTGTTAAGCGAGTTGCTTCAAATTTGATGTTAGCTTCTCTTTTTTCTGCAACGATTTTTGCTAATTCGTCTAATTCGTTATTATACATTCCACATCTCCTATTCAAAATCTCTAGTATTGTAAAGTTCTTTAATTTGGTCTAATGGCTTATTCATAATTGATTGAATAAGTTCTTCACATTTACCTTCGTTGATTTCGTTAACTCTATCGATAAGGTGTTGTGTTTGTGGTTGTAAATATTTTCCGTTGATACGACGAGCAAGTTCTGCAACCTGTGGATGAGAAATTCCTGCTGGACATCTTGAAGAACAAACTCCACACATTACACAGTCAAATGATTCTTCTGCACATTTTTCATATTCACCGCGTTGTGCATAAGCGATATACTGCATAACATTGAGTTCTTGAGTACAAGCTTTTGTACAAGCATTACAACCGATACAACTGTAAATTTCTGGATAAAGTTGCATCATCACTTGTTCTGTAGGTTTTACAGCATTGATGTCATAAAGTTTTTTCTCAAGTGGGAAGAATGGAAGAGTTGCAACATACATTCCTTCTTCAACTTTTGTTTGACAAGCTAAACATGCTTTAAGTTCGTTATCACCTTTGATACGATAAATTGTAGCACAAGCTCCACAGAAACCGTTACGACAACCACATCCTCTTACAAGTTTATATCCAGCGTATTCCATAGCTGTCATGATTGTAAGATTTTCTGGTACACTATATTTTTTACCAAAAAAGAAAACATCAACTAAATTTTGTTCCATAATGTTTTTTATCCTTCCTTATCTTAATATTCTGGTGGTAATTCACTAAGTTGGTCAAAACTGAAAACCGGACCGTCTTTACAAACATATTTATCACCAATGTTACAGCGACCACATTTTCCGATTCCACATTTCATTCTCATTTCCATAGTTGTGAAAACCTGTGTATCAACAAAACCTAATTCTTTAAGTCCTGCCAATGTGAATTTAATCATAATTGGTGGTCCACACATAATTACAGTTTTGCTTGTATCAGGATTTAATTCTTTTACATAGTTAGGAATGAATCCAACATGTCCGTCCCAGTCATCCTGAGGATTATCGATTGTAAGACAAACTTCGATTCCTGAATCATTTGTCCATTCATCAATAATTTCTTTGTAAGCAACAAGGTCTGCCTTTGAACGAGCACCGTAAACGATTTGAACTGTTCCGTAGTTTTCTCGTTTATCACGAACATAATTAATTACTGAGCGAAGTGGTGCAAGACCGATACCACCAGCGATAAAAAGCAAGTTTTTGCCTTTGAAAGCTGTTTCTACTGGGAATCCGTTTCCGTAAGGTCCGCGAACTGTGATATTTTGGCCAACTTCCATTGAGTGTAACCATTCTGTTAAACAACCACATTTTTTTACGCTAAATTCCATAAATTCTGTGTTTGTAGGTGAAGAAGTGATAGAAATCATTGCTTCTGAAACACCAGGAACAGAAAGCATTGCACATTGACCTGGTTTGTGTTCAAAAAGTTTTTTTCCGTCTTTTCCTACAACTCTAAATGTTTTAACATCAGGAGTTTCCTGTCGGATATCGGTTACAACTCCTACATAAGGAATCAAAGCTTCATTTTCCATTAGTTATCTCCTTTTGTATTTGAAAGCTTTTTAATAACTTTAACAATGTTCATTGAAATTGGACATTTGTTCAAACAGCGTCCACAACCTACACATCCGTAGATTCCTTCATTTTTTGTAGGATAGTAAACGAGTTTGTGCATAAATCTTTGTCTAAATCTTTCAAGTTGAGATTTGCGTGGATTTTCAGCCGCCATTTTTGTAAAGTCAGAATACATACAACTATCCCAACATCTAAAACGCTTAACGCCTTTTCCTGTATTGAAATCTCGAATATCGTAACATTGACAAGTTGGACAAACAAATGTACAAGTTCCACAACCTAAACAAGTTTCTGAAAGTTTTTCCCATTCTGGAGAATTGAACAATTCCAAAAGATTTTCACCTTTGAATTTTGCCATATCTTGTTTAGCAAGAGCTTGTGAATTCATCAATTCTGTTGTTGCATCTTTGATTTCTTCAACTGCGTCAACATCTGCATCGTTTGTGTTTTCTGTTAATGAAGAAATTGAAGCTAAAAAGTTTTTACCTTTTTCTGTGTTTGCTTCAAACCAGATAGTTTCGTCATCCATCCAAGAAGCAACATCACCTGCTGGATTTGCAACATCAATTCCAAAAAGTGAACAGAAACAAGTTGGAGCCATTGTGTTACAACTTAATGTAACGATAGTTCCGTGTTCTCTTCGATTTTTGTAGAATGTATCAACTGGGTCAACAAGGAAAACTCTATCAAGAATTTCAAAACTCTTTGCATCACAAGCTTTTACACCAAACACAACAAAATCTTTTGTTTCTGAACGAGTGTCGATAACATCGATATTTTTTCCTTCCATCTTAAATTCAACGATGTTTTCTGTTTGTGGAAAGAAAAAGTCTTTTGCACTACGATTTGTGTTTAATGCAGAACTTAGAGAATATCCTTCTTGCCATTTTTTATATTCTGCTTCGCCTTTGTCTGTATCAACTGGAAGATATAATTCTTGATTTCCGTTGATAAGGGCAAATAAATCATTTAATTTTGATAAAGGAAGTTTTACCATTAGTTTATTCCTCCTTGAGAAGCATCTCTTTCGTAAACGATAGAAGGTTCAACATCATCAGTTTTGTAAGTGTTAAGAGGAGCACGACTTTCTGTGTCTTCTCCTGCTTGATATTCACCGTAGATTTCGTCCACATCCTTGATGTATTTTCTGTTAAGAAGATACAATGGAATATTTTGAGGACAAACTCGTGAACATTCGCCACAGTCTGTACAACGACCAGCAACATGGAATGCTCTGATGATATGGAACATTTTTTCTTCAAAAGAATCTGCTGCAGCTTTTTGTGAAACTCCTGATTTTGGGTTATCAAAAACACATTGTTCACAAGTACAAGCTGGACAAACATTTCTACAAGCATTACATCTGATACATTTTGAAAGTTCGTTTTGCCAGAAAGCAAATCTTTCATCAGCTGTCATTGCTTCAAGTTTTGCAATCATTTCAAATCTTTCTTTGTTGAATGCTTCTTTATCTTCTAAAGATTCTTCTTTTTTTGCAGAAATTTTTCCGTCTGTGCCCATGATTTCATCATAAACAACATGGATTTTCCCTTTTTGTGCTTCACCATTTGATGGAACAGCAACGATATAAACATTATCTCTGTTTACTCTGTGTTCTTTTACAAGTTGATTAAAGCTGTAAGTATCGTTTGCTTTTAAGAAGGCTAAGATTTTTCCTTCTTTTTTTGTTTCTTTAATGAGATATTTTGAAACAGTTGCAACGCTGTAATCATCATAAATAAAGTCTTTATCAAGTTCTTCAACTGAAGTAAAAACTCTTGGAGTTTGGTCGTCTTCAAATAAACCTTTTTCCCAACCGATTACGCGATTTACAGTTCCGTTTGACAAAAGTTCTTTTGCTCTTGCAAGAACTGCGTCTGTAACTGTTTGATTAATTAATTCTTGCATCTTAAGTCCTCCAATCTTTTATTTGGACCAAGGGAAGTGATTGTTTCAACAAATTCATTCATTGTTTTTGCAAATTTAGCACCTTCTGCGGCAGAAACCCATTCTACTCTTGTTCTACCTTTTTCAATTCCCATAAAACTAAGTGTTGAGAAAAGCAAAGTCATTCTTCGACGAGCAAAGTAATTTCCACTTGTGTAGTGACAGTCTCCTGGGTGACATCCACACATAATTACACCGTCAGCACCTCTTTGGAATGCTCGTAAAATGAACATAGGATTTACACGGCAAGAACATGGAACTCTGATGATTTTTACATCAGCTGGGTAGTTCAAGCGGTTTGTTCCTGCAAGGTCAGCACCTGCATAAGAACACCAGTTACAACAAAATGCTACGATTTTTGGTTTAAATTCTGTATTTACTGACATATTGCATCAACCTCCGCCATAATTTGTTTTGTAGAGAATCCGTTAAGATCCATAGCTCCAGAAGGACAAGCAACTGTACAAGCTCCACAACCTTGACAAACAGCTGGATTTACATTTGCCACATGACGAATCATAGAACCGTCTTTTCTTCGGCTAAAGTCTGTATCTGAATAAGTGATAGCTCCGTAAGGACAAACTTTTTCACAAGCTTGACATCCGTTACACATCATAGGATCAGATTGTGCAACACATGGGTTTCCTTTGAGAGAATCTTTTACTAAAAGTCCAATAACTTTTCCAGCAGCAGCACCTGCTTGAGCAACTGTTTCTGGAATATCTTTTGGTCCTTGACAAGTTCCTGACAAGAAAACACCTGCTGTAGGACTTTCTACTGGACGAAGTTTTGGGTGAGCTTCTGTAAAGAAGTCGTTTGTATCCATACTTGCTGTAAGCATTGTAGCAAGTGGACGAGCTGTTTTATCTGGTTCGATAGCAGCTGCTAAAACAACCATATCAGCATCAATTTTGATTTGTTTGTTATCGATTAAGTCTGAACCGTAAACTTCAAGTTTTCCGTCTGCTCTAGGTACAACTTTTCCTACCATACCTTTTACATAGTGAACTCCGTATTGTTCAACTGCACGGCGATAGAATTCGTCAAAGTTTTTACCAGGAGTACGAACATCAATGTAGAATACATAAACATCAGTATCTGGATATTTTTCACGACAAAGCATTGCGTGTTTTGCTGTATACATACAACAGATTTTTGAACAATATTCTTTTCCGCCTTTGCAACCATTTCCGTCTTCGCGGCTTCCAACACATTGTACAAAAACCAAAGTATGAGGATGTTTTCCGTCAGATGGACGAAGCAATGTTCCGTTTGTAGGACCTGCTGCATTCATCAAGCGTTCAAATTCAAGTGAAGTTACAACATCTTTGCTTTGTGTGTATGCAAATTCGTCATATTTTTCAACATTGATAGGATTAAATCCTGTTGCTACAACGATTGCACCATATTTTTCTTCAAGATAAGTATCTTGTTGTTTGTAATCGATAGCACCTGCTCCACAAACTTTTGAACAAACACCACATTTTCCTGTTTTTAACATCATACAAGAATTAGGGTCGATTGTTGCAACCTTTGGAACAGCTTGTGCAAAAGGAATGTAAATTGCAGTTCTATTATTCATTCCTAAGTTAAATTCATTAGGAACTTTTTTCTGAGGACATTTTTCTGTACAAACTCCACAACCTGTACATTTTGTTTCGTCAACAAAACGAGCCTTTCGTTTGATTTTTACTGAGAAATTTCCAACAAAGCCTTTTACTTCTGCAACTTCGCTATAAGATAAAATTCTGATTTTATCATTTTGAGCACAGTCAACCATTTTTGGTGTAAGAATACAAGCGGCGCAGTCTAAAGTAGGGAAAGTTTTATCAATTTGAGTCATCTTTCCACCGATAGTTGGTTCTTTTTCTACGATATCAACTGGGAAACCTGCATCTGCAATATCCAATGCAGTTTGAATACCTGCAATACCACCACCGATAACCAATGCTCTTTTTGTAACAGGAGTTTCACCTGGAGTTAACGGAGCGTTTAAGTGAACTTTTGCAACAGCAGCTTTTCCAAGTGCGATTGCTTTTTCAGTTGCTACAGGAACTTCTTTGTGAATCCAAGAACATTGTTCACGGATGTTGGCAATTTCTACCATGTAAGAGTTAAGTCCTGCTTCTGCAGCTGTTTTTCTGAAAGTTGCTTCGTGCATACGAGGTGAACAAGAACACACAACAACTCCAGTTAATTTATTTTCTTTGATAGCATCTTTAATAAGATTTTGTCCTGCTTCAGAACACATATACTGATATTCTTTAGAAACTACAACACCAGGTTCGTGACTGAGAGCTTCGGCAACAGCTTTTACATCAACTGTTGCAGCAATATTTGTACCACAATGGCACACAAAAACACCGATTCTTTGCATATCTAATCCCTATTTCTTATACTTTCTAAAAGCACTTACGATAGCCTGTTGAGGCAAATCTTCATCCAACATTTCTGGAATCTGCTCTGCTTTTAAGTGGTTGTTTCCCTGTTGTCTTACAACAGCAGTTCTAACAGCTTCTACAAGTTTTGCAGGTTCAACATTTCTAGGACATCGTTCAATACAAGCAAAACATGAAAGACATTTGAAAAGTGAAGGTGATTTTGCCAAACTTTCAATATCTCCATTTTCTACCATGTAAACAAATTGATGTGGGTGATATTCCATTTCATCATAGGATGGACAAGAAGCAGAACATTTTCCGCATCTCATACATTTTCTAGGATTTACACCACTAATCTGAATGATTTGTTCCTTACTGATTTTTGCTTCCATAATTACTCATCTCCTTTTTTTACGCCGAGAGCTTGAGCTAAAAGTTCTGTAAAATAAACTACAGGAAGTTCATGGCCATCAGTGTTTTTCTTGAGATTGTATAAACAAAGAGGACAAGCTGTAACTAAAAGTTCTGCACCTTGTTCTTTTGCATTTTCCAAAATTAAACCGCTTTTTTTGTTAGCGATATTTTTATCTTCCATAGTGATATAACCACCACAGCATTCATTTCTTCTAGCGTAGATAACTGGTTCACCACCAATAGCTTTGATAAAATCTTCAAGAATTTTTGGATTTTCTGGATTATCCATTTCCATAACTTTTCCAGGACGAAGTAAAAGACATCCGTAGTAAGCACCGATTTTTTTACCAATTGGATTAACTACTTTTTTTGCAATTTCATCAAATCCGATTTTGTCTCTTAAAAGTTCAAGGAAGTGAATAACATTTGTTTCTCCTTCGTAAGGAGTTTCTAACTGCATATAAGCGTTTGCATGACTTTTGATGTATTCATCATTTTTCATGTCGTTGTTTACTTGCTTTAATACATTATGACAAGCAGAACATACTGTAACTAAATCTTGCCCAGCATCTCGTGCTGCAACTAATGCTCTTACTGCAGAAAGTTTATTTGCAACTTCGTCTTTTGCTGTAGAGTAAACACCTCCACAACATTGCCAATCTGGAACTTCAACAAGTGAAGAACCTAAGGCTTCAAGACTTTTTTTTGCATAAAAATCCAAGTCTTTTGCTTTTGTACGCAATGTACAACCTGGATAATAACTATAATTCATAAAGACCCTCGTAAAAATTTATACCATTTGTTCAGGATGGAAAACTTCATCAAATTTTTCTGAAGTTAAGAATCCAAGAGCAACACAAGCTTCTTTTAGAGAAATATTTTCTTTGTAAGCTTTTTTAGCAGTTTTTGCAGCATTTTCGTATCCAATGTATGGATTTAATGCAGTTACAAGCATCAATGAGTTATGAAGATTGTTGTGCATTTTTTCTTTATCTGCAGTAATTCCAACAGCACAGTTGTTATTGAAAGAAACAATTGATTCTGCCAATAAACGAGCTGATTGTAAGAAGTTGTAAATACAAACTGGCATAAATACGTTAAGTTCGAAGTTACCTTGACTTGCAGCCATTCCAACAGCTACATCATTTCCCATAACTTGAACAGCAACCATAGTTACAGCTTCACATTGAGTTGGGTTTACTTTTCCTGGCATAATTGAAGAACCTGGTTCATTTTCAGGAATTTTAATTTCTCCAAGACCAACACGAGGACCTGAAGCAAGCCAGCGAACATCATTTGCAATTTTCATCATATCTGCAGCAAGAGCTTTTAATGCACCATGAGCAAATACTAATTCATCTTTACTTGTTAAAGCGTGGAATTTGTTTCCAGCTGTAACAAATTCTTTTCCAGTTAATTTTGAAACAGCTTCTGCAACTTTTACATCAAAACCTTTTGGTGCGTTAAGACCTGTTCCAACAGCTGTTCCTCCGAGAGCAAGTTCTCTTAAAGGTTTAAGTGAAAGTTTGATAAGTTCAATATCTCTTTCAAGAGAAGTTCTCCAACCTGAGATTTCTTGACTGAAAGTGATAGGAGTTGCATCTTGTAAGTGAGTTCTTCCTGATTTTACGATTCCTTCGTTTTCTTTTTCTAAACGAGCAAAAGTATTGATTAAAAGTTCAACAGCAGGAATAAGTTTGTCTTCTAAGATTGTAACTGCTGCAATATGCATTGCTGTAGGGAAAGTATCGTTAGAAGATTGGCTCATATTGATATCATCATTTGGATGAAGAAGTTTTGTTACTTTAGAAGCATCTTCAAAGAAAGTTCCTGCAGGAAGTCCTGAAGCAATTTCGTTACCGCGATTTGCAATAACTTCGTTTGCGTTCATGTTAGATTGAGTTCCACTACCAGTTTGCCATACAACAAGAGGGAAGTGGTCAAAAAGTTCACCAGAAATAACTTCATCACATGCTTTAGAAATTGCGTCTAATTTTTCTGCAGTCATTTTTTCTGGTTTAAGTGCGTTGTTTGCCATTGCAGCGGCTTTTTTTAACACACCAAAAGCCTTTGTGATTTCTCGTGGCATTGTTTCGATTCCAACACCGATGTTAAAGTTTTCGTGACTTCTTTCTGTTTGAGCAGCCCAGTATTTGTTTGCAGGAACTTTTACATCGCCCATTGAATCGTGTTCAATTCTGTATTCCATTATATTCTCCAAAAAAATTTAATTAGAAGTTAAGTTGAGAAATAATGTCTTTAAGACATTTTGCACTGTATTGAAGTTTTTCTACTTCTTCGTCTGTAAGTTTAAGTGCAAGTTTTCCTTCTACACCTTTATTACCAACGATAGAAAGAGTACTCAAACAAACATCATCGATTCCGTATTCACCGTGCATCAATGTTGAAACTGGTAAAGCTGAATCAACTCCGCTTACTAATGCTTTACAGATGTGACAAACTGACATTGCGATTGCATAGAAAGTTGCACCTTTTCTTTCGATAACGCGTCCACCTGATTTGCGAACATATTGTTCAACTTCTTCGTGAACTAAAGGTGGAAGAATTTTTGTTTTGTCTGTAATACAGTTTGGATAATCATCAACTGGGATGTTAGAAATATTTGCGATTGACCATGGAACGAATGATGAATCTCCGTGTTCACCTAAAACATAAGCGTGAACATTTTTTTGGTTAATTTTATAATATTCAGCGATTCTTGCGCATAAACGAGCTGAGTCTAAAACTGTTCCTGAACCGATGATTTGGTTTTCTTTCAAACCTGATGTTTTATGGAATTGATAAGTAAGAATATCAATAGGATTTGAAACGATGATATAGTATGCGTTTGGAGCATATTTTGTGATTTCTGGAATGATTGATTTTGTGATATTTACATTTGTTTGTGCAAGATCAAGACGAGATTGTCCTGGTTTTCTTGCAACTCCAGAAGTAAGAATTACGATATCAGAATCTTTTGCATCTTCATAGCTTCCTGCATAGATAGAGCATGATGTGTAAAAAGATAATCCCTGTCTAATATCAAGAGCTTCTCCTAAAGCCTTGTTTACATTGATGTCTACCATTACGATTTCTGAGGCAATTCCCTCTACTGCCATCGTATAAGCGATTGTTGAACCTACGCTACCTGAACCGATAATCGTAACCTTGTTTCTCATTCTTGTACCATCCTTAATATTTATTTTGGATTTATTGGTAATTTACCACATTTTTAGCAAAATTAGACAATAATCCTATTATTTCGAAATTATAAACATTATACAGCATAATATAAAGAATGTGAATAGATTTTATTTTAATATAGATAAAAAATTATATATTAGGGTGAAAATTTTAAAATAATAAAGGCTGTACCATGCTTTTTATGATACAGCCTTTGTAAAGAAATTTATTATTCAGTTATAATGCTACTTGGTTCGTAAACTGTTTGTGTTAAAGAAAATGTTTCTACTATTTCATCTATTGGAAATTCTATTAAAGATGCATTGTCAGAAGATCGTAATACAACTTTTGTAACTTTTTTCTGATAAGTATCAGTTAAAGTTTTTCTGCTAACTTGAAAATAAATTTCTCCCTTTATTTCGTTATTTAGCATCATTTTATATATTGATTCATATTGTTCTTGTATTATACTTAAATCTAAGAACCATTTTAAATTACTTGATGTGTAATTTAAATCCTTTTCAAGACTTTTTACTATAACTGGCCAAAATTTGTTATCTCTGTCAAATTTACCAAAAGATGTTTGTACACTATTCCCAGAATATACAAATTCTTTCTTCATCATATTAGCGATAACTTCTTGTTTTTTATTAGATACATAATCTTGTCTTTCTTTGAAATTTGCTTTTATTTCATTTGTTATACTTTCAACTTCTTTATCTCGTTTTGTTTGTAATTTATTAATTTCTTCAGAAATTCTTGTTGTGTATTCAATATCACTTTCCCAAGGCTTTGCTTCTTCTTTAGAAATTTTAGACATTTCTACTTGAGTATCAGTGTTTAATCCATTTATAGCAGATTGATAAACAAGATTAAATTCGCTTGTGATAGCAATTTCTTGATTTGTTAAATCATTAAGCATATTAAGATAATCACTTAATTTTTCTTGTGCCATAATGAATGATGTTACGAATAAAAGAATCATAACTGTTAAAATTTTTTTTGTCTTCATTTGAATCCTCCAAAATATTTTTACGATGAAATTCATCGCTTTTACCAATTAAATTTGTATCCTAAAGTTGTTGAGTAACCTGTAGTTTCAAATTTTACATTTTTCAAAACTGGATCTGAATTTATTTTACTTATGACTCGTGTTTCGTAATGTCCATCTCGACAACAAGGGCCTATGATACATAGTATTAGACCTACTCCTAGTGATGCAGCTCCTGGTATTATAAATTCAATGTCACCCCAGATAAGACCTGGTATTAATAATGCAGCACCAGCAGTTCCTAGTGGAACTCCTAGTGATAGAGTGATAATACCTCCTGTACTCATTCCATCGTCAACCCAAACTTGTTTTGTTTTAGGTGCTGGTTTAGGTGTAATTGTTTTTGCTGGTTCAATTTTTTGTACTGGTTTTGTAGCTGTTGATGCAGTACTATTTGTTACTTGTGTTTTTTCAGTTTGAGTTGTCGGTTGTGGAGTTTGTTGAATTGCAAAACCTTGTTTGTTTTCATATTCATTTAAATCGAATCTTCTAATTACTGCATTTTTGTCATTTCGTATTATTATTTGAGTAATTTTTTTTATAAACATATTTTCTTTCTGTTCTATTTTGTAAGTTATTTCTGCTTTATAGTTATCTTTTTCTGAATCGATTCTTTCACCCTCTGCATCTCTATTAGCTTCTTCTAATAAAATTTTTCCAGTATATTTATAATCTAATTCTGTTTTCTCTGAGAAAACAGTAAAAGGAAAATGTTGTGGATTTTCATCAACTATAAACTCTCCTACAGAAATTTGTACATCTGGATAAGCTAAAACGAAACTTTTACTTAAAAATTCACTTATTGAAGCTTTTTTATTTTCTTCTTCTATTTGTATAAGAGAATCATATTTATTGTTAATTTCTGCAATTTTATTTGTTTCATTTGTTTTATATTCAGAATCTAATTCTTTAGATAATTTTTCCTTTCTTTCTTTTAGTTGTTGTTCTGTTTCTGTGAATTTTCTTTCTATATTGCTAATAGTTGCCTTTTCTGCTAGTTTTTCAGCATTTAAAATTTCTTTAGCTTTTGTTATTTCTTTAGCTCTTTCTAAATTAATCTTTTTCATATTTGCATCAAATTGACTTATTTTTTCTAAATAGTAATTTGCTGATAAAGATTCATTTGCATAAAGAGCAAATGACATTGCCAAAAGAATAAAATAAATAATTTTTTGTTTCATTTTAATTATCTCCTAATTCTAAAAGAATGTGTTTGTGTTTTATTATATCAAAAAGATTTATAAAGTCAATTCTTTTAGAATTATTTTACTTTGTTTTATTCCTTTTAGAATGTTAAAAAAATAAACTGAAATTGCATAATTTATTGTGTTATGGAAGATATAAATATTAGGAAGATTTTTGGTGAAAATGTAAAATTTTATCGTAAAAAACTTGGATTATCGCAAGAACAATTAGCAGAACGTCTTGAAATTAGTACAAATCATTTAAGCGTTATTGAAACAGGAACTAAATTTGTAACATATAAATTATTGGAAAAAATAATAAAAGAATTGCAAGTGCTTCCATCTTCTTTATTTTACAGTTCTTTATTTGTAAAAGAGGATGTTTCTCCTATCAACCGAATCAATTCAATTATTTCAAATGAATTATCTTTAACAGTGAATCGTATACAAGAAGAACTTAGAGAAATTTTTTAATTAAAGTTTTATCTTACACAAAGCATTTCCGCGAAGTTTTTTATAAATTTTAGCATTTATAATAGAAGAAATCTGTTTTTCTTGGGAATTTCTGTTTTCATCTGTAGCAAAATGATTTTCTGGCCGTAGAAAATACAAAAAATCAGCAAGTTTTTGCGCAGTTTCGTTTGATGTTCCTTCTGGTAAAAAAGCATTGTGAATTTCGTTAAAATACATCCATCTTAATTGAAGATGATTTTTACCTTCTTCTGTTACGATTGGTTTTCCGCCAAGCCAGAAAAATTGATTTTTATTTTTTGGATTTGATTTTTGGGTAAAATCAATAAAATCCTGAAAATCATTAAATTCTGAAAGTTTTTTATTCTCGTACTTTTCGATTGATTTTTCTACATAATTTTGTGGAATTGTAGGTTGTGGCATTGGAAAATCAAACCAAGATTGAACTTTTTTGTTTAATCCAATTCCGTGCATCCAATTATTTAGTGCGTATTCAAGATAATCTGTGTAGCGCTGTGATTTTTCTTCGCCTTCAAATCTAATATCATTTTGTGCAAACCAAGATTTTTCATTATTGATAATTGGTTTTAATTTTGGATGCATTCCTTTTTGATATTCTGCAAAAAGCGTAGAATGTTTTGTTAAAACAAACTTGTGCCAAAAACTGCTGTCAAGCAAACCGTTTCCAAAAAGTTGTCGTAGCGTTTCCATTGAATTGATTAAGTCTTGCGGAGTTTCTGTGTAAAATCCGTAAATCATATAAGCGTGAACTAAAATTCCTGCTTCTTTAAAACTTGCGCAACTTGCAACGATTGAATCAAAATCAGTTCCTTTGTTTACATCTTGCAAACCTTTTCCTGTTGCAATTTCAATTCCGCCAGAAACGCCAGTTAATCCGCCGTAAGCAAGAAAGTCCGCTAGGTCGCGAGAAAAAGTTTTTTCAAATCTGATGTTGCCCCAAAAAGTTAATCGCTTTTGTTCTAAATCATTTTTACAATTTAATAACGCAAATTCAGATAATGATTTTGGAGGAGATGCTTCGTCTACAAAATGTATTCCGTAGATTCCAGTTTTTTGTGATTGTTGATAAAGCCAGTTGTACAAAAGCTCTGTATCAATTCTTGAATAGTTGCAAACATAATCAAGTGTTGTGTCGCAAAATGCGCATCGGTGCCAATAACAACCGTGAGCAAGATACGCTTTTAGCCAACTTCCATCTGACCAAATTCTGTGCATTGGATTTATGTCATCAGCAAGTCGTGGATAAAGTGAAAAATCAATTTCAGAAAAATCTGGAAAAACTTTTTTTGTAAAATCATTTTCTATTTTAGAAATTTCTAAATCATTTTCTTTTTGTGTGATGATTTTATTTTCATAAAAATAAGTTGTTTTGTAATATTGTTTTCCGTCTAGCAAAAAATTATTTTTTAATAAATCAATGTAAGAACCGTAACCTCTGTCGTAACTTACAAAGTCTACATAATCGAAAAGTTTTTCTTCGTTGATATTTCTAAGTTCAGTATTTATAAATCCGCCACCGATAGAAACAATTGCGTTTTTTCCAAAATGATTTTTAATTTCTTTTGCAATGTGAAGAGTTGATGCAAAACATCCAGCAAAAGGAACTGAAATGCAAAATAAAATTTTTTCGTTTTCAGAATTTTCATTTTTGGATTTTTGTTTAGAATCAATTTGTAAAAATAAATTTTGTAATAGTGGAGTGAGAAAATTTTTTAAAATTGGTGAATCAATTACTTTTAAAAATTTTGAAAAATCTTTTTGACTTGTTGCTAAATGTTCAGCGTAGCGAATCAAAGAAAAGTTTTTGTCAAAAACAACATTGATGTAATCTGCTAAATCTGCCAAAGCAAAAGATGCTAAAAATCTTGCATCGTCAATAGTAATTTCACGATTTAATTCTGAAAGAAAATTATCCATTCTATTTCCGCGAGGTGCGAATGGAGAAAAAATAAATTCATGACAAAATTCTCTTCCGTTTGAATCTGTAAGAATTGATTTAATTTTATCAATCCAATTTATCCAAGAATCTTTTTGAAAAATATATCGTTGTAAATTAAAGGCTGTGTTTTCATCATTTTCTTTTTGTGGTTTTTGTGCAAGTTGCAAAGCTTTATCAGTTGTTAATTCAAAAAGTTTTGTTAATCCATCTTTTGAAAAAATATTATTATATAGAAGATTTGATAAATCAAACCATTGTACGCTAGAAAAATTAAAAATATCTTGTTGCAAAAAAAATGATTTTAAATATGCACCAGAAGGATAAGGCGTATTTAATTGAACTAATGGCGACTGCAAAATAACAACTTTCATAATTGAATTATAGCAGATATGACTTGAAGTAGCAACAAAATATAATATATACTTTGAATTATGATTTACGAAACAACAATTACAATTTTACCCGAAGAAGAAAAAAATAAAACTTTGCTTGAAAGTAAAGTTTTAAAACAACTTAATATAAAAAATAAAAAAGATGTGAACGCTTTTGTGTTAAAGAAAAAATCTATTGACGCACGAAAAGGAAAAATAAAATTTCATTTACGATACGCAGTTTATGTTGGTGAAAATCCAGAGCAAGAAAAATTTATTCCCAAATGGAAAAATATCGAAAATAAAAAAACAGTTGTGGTTGTTGGTTCAGGTCCAGCAGGTTTATTTGCAGGTTTACAACTTTTAGAATCTGGAATAAAACCAATTATTGTAGAACGAGGAAGTAGAACTTCAAAACGAAAAGTTGATATTGCAAAAATTAGTACAACTGGAATTGTTGATGCAAATTCAAATTATTGTTTTGGGGAAGGTGGAGCAGGAACTTTTTCTGACGGAAAACTTTTTACTCGTTCAAATAAACGAGGCGATATTTCAAAAATACTTTCTATATTTAATTATCATGGCGCAGACGAAAAAATTTTATCAGATGCACATCCTCATATTGGTTCTGATAAACTTCCAAAAATTATTAACAACATGATTGATACTATTATCAATTTTGGTGGCGAAGTTTACTTTGATAAAATTTGTACAGATTTGATTTTAGAAAAAGATGAACAAAATAATTTTTTTGCAAAAGGAATTGTTTGCGTTGATTCAAAAGAAAAAAATAATGAACAAAAGATTTTTGCAGATGCAGTCATTCTTGCAACTGGACATTCAGCAACTGATATTTACAAAATGCTTTATGATGTTTCAATAAAAAATAATCTTGATGTTTCAAAAATTTTAGAAGAAAAAACTTTTGCAGTTGGCGTTCGTGTTGAACATCCAAGAACTGTAATTGATAAAATTCAGTATCACGGAAAAGAACGAACTGAAAATTTAGGTGCGGCAGAATATCGATTAACAACACAAGTTGATGAGCGAGGCGTTTATTCATTTTGTATGTGTCCTGGCGGATTAGTTGTTCCATCTTCTTCCAGTAAAGAAGAAATTGTTGTAAACGGAATGTCGCCATCAAGTAGAAATTCAAAATGGTCAAATGCTGCAATCGTTGTTGAAGTTCGTCCAGAAGATGCCAAACAAATTTTAAAAGAAAATAAAATCGATAACAAAGATAATTTACTTTCGTCTTTGAATTTTAGAACTTTTCTTGAAAAATTAACTTATCAAAACGGAGAAGGAATAAAAGCACCTGCTCAAAAATTAGTTGACTTTCTTGAAGGTCGCCAAACAAAATCTTTTCCAGAAACATCGTACACTCCAGGATTGATTTCTTCTCGGCTTGATTTGTGGCTTCCTGATTTTATCAAAGCTCGTTTACAAAAAGCCTTCAAAAAATTTAATGAAAATATGAAAGGCTTTATTTGTGAAGATGCGATTCTTATTGCAAGTGAAACTCGCACATCAACTCCATTAAGAATTTTGCGTGATAAAGAAACTTTGCAAAATCCAGTTATTAAGAATCTTTTTCCTGCGGGAGAAGGTTCTGGATATTCTGGCGGAATCGTTTCTTCTGCCATGGATGGAGAAAATATTGCAAAGAAAATTGGTGAGAGTTAATTTTTTTTTCCAAACTGTTGACTTGTAAAAAATATTTTTGGTAAACTTAATCAAAATATTTTAGTAGGTTTTTTATGAAAAAAAATTTAATTACTTTTCTTTTAGCCTTGATGATTTTTAGCCATATTAGTGCTGCTCAATATTGGGGCGAAGGTATTTTTGCTGATTTTGGATTTTCGTCAAAAAACTTTGTTCCAAAACCTGTACCTCTGGAATGTAGCATTGGTTATAGAAAAGAATTTAAAGAAATAAATATTTTTTCTGGTTTATGTTTTGATAATTTTTCTTTTGACTTTTCTGCATCTGGTGCAATTAAGCCTTTGCAACTGCAAAAGTTCCAATTAGCAATGGGATATTTATCACACTTTTCATTTTCATATAAGTCAGAATATTTAAATGAATTATTTATAAATGATAATGTTTTCTTTATTAGTACAAAATTTTTAGGAAAAAATATTGAAAATCCTTTAGTCATAAATTTATCTTTGGGAGTAGATTTAAAAACAACTGTGCAAAAACTTACAGATAATCGTTTATCATTTTTTGAACCTTTCCCAATTTTAGAATTTCAGTTAATTAAAGAAATAAAACAGAAACATGAAATTATGTTTAGATTAGGAACTTTTGATTATTTATATTTTAAAGGTTGGCTAAATACTTGGTGGCAATTAGGTTACTCTTACGACTTTCCAAAAAAATTTACTTTTGGAACTATTATCGAACTTTTATATGCTGACCAATTTACTCTTTCTGGAGCATTAAATGGTTATCAGTGTAAATTATTTTTAGTTTATAAAATTTGAGGAAGTTATGAAAAAAATATTTTTTAGTTTATCAGCAATTTTTATTTTTTGTATTTTTTCTTGCAGTTATGATTATCAAAAATTTTTCTTTAGAGGTCCACATGTTGATGTTCGCGCAAAAGAAATTAAAAAGTTTTCTTCTCCTGAAACTACAGGTTCTCAACTAAATTTTTTAATTCTTACAGATTTACATTTTGGTGGAAAAAAAGAAAGACAAGAAAAACTTTTTTTAAATTCAATTAAAAATAAAAAAATCGATTTTATTTTGTTTCTTGGTGATTTAGTTGATACAGGTTTTGAAGATAATTATGAAGAAAGCGAATCTTTTGTAAAAAAAATTAAATCAAAATTATTGCAACCTGATATTCCATTTTATGTTTTATTAGGAAATCATGATTTATATCAAGATGGATATGACTATTGGAAAGAATTATCATTTTCAACTAATAAGGATGCATCGTATTTTTATTTTAAAACTCCGATAAATTCTGAAAAAACAAAATTTCGTTCTTGGTATTTTTTAGACACAGCAAGTGGAATTTTAGGTTATAATCAATTAAATAATTTTAAAGAACTTGTAGAAAAAGATAAAAATCCAAAAATTGTTTTAACTCATTATCCGATTTATGCTGATATGACAATGTTTGATTTTTTTAGACTTTCTGACACACGGGAAAGAGCTTTGTTAATTGAATTATGTGATAAACATAATGTTGATTTAGTTTTTTCTGGACATTGGCATTCTGGTGGTCGATACAACTTTGGAAGTTTTACAGAATTTTGTTTCAAAAGTTTTTGCGAAAACCGAGATAATGAAAATCAATGGACTTATGTTACATTAAATGAAAATTCTAAAAATATTCAATTTGATAATTATTTAGTTAAGAAAGGAAAGTTATCTGTTTCTTCTGTTAATTATAGATTTTAACTTTTACATCCTTCTAAAATTCATCTCATATTTACTCATTTTAATTACATAAATGTAAATTTTTAATTTACCACTTTTTTTAGGATTTATGATATTATCAAAAAATAATTTCTATTAAATTAAGTGAGGTTTAAATGTTTGATAATGATTACGACAATTACAATTACGAAACTCATCATAATATGATTGGTTTAGATGTTTACGGAGTTGATTATTCTGATGTTCCTTATTTAGAAAAAGCCATTGATTTTGATGATTTGTCTTTTCTTGATGATAAAAATATACCTCCTTTTGATGTAAATATGCGTTTTAAAAATGATTATACTTTGCTTATGTTGGCAACTTATCGTTGTGCTTATAATTTTATAGATTATCTTTTAGAAAATGGTGCTGATATCGAAGCGGTAAGTGACAGAGGTTCAACTGCTTTGCATTATTTATGTTCTGATTTTTTCTTTGATGAACGAGAATGTATTTTGTTAACTTTCCTTGAACATAATGTTAATATTGAAGCAAGAGATTACGATGGAATGAATCCTCTTTTATTGGCAGCGGGTTCAAATTCTATCGGTATATTAAAAATTTTAGTTGATGCAGGTGCAAATGTAAATGCAAAACATCCTTCTTATGTAAATGCACTTTGGAACGCAATCACAAATGATTCTTATGAAACTGCAAAATTTTTATTTGAAAAAGATTTGTATTCAATATTTAATCATGAACAAATTTCTGAAATGTTAAGATTTTTCGTAAGTCATAAAGATAGGGATGTTGTAAAAACTATTCTTTCTAAGTTTACTTTTTCAAAACTTGAATTTGATCAAGCTCTTTTTAGGGCTTTGGTTAATAATGATTTAGGTATGATAAAAGAATTATGTTATGCAGGTGCTTCAGTTGAAGGTAATTATATTTTTCCTGTTGTTGCCTACAATAATAAAAATGAACACATACTTCAGTTCTTTAAAGAAAAAGGAGCATCTTTTGAATTATTAAAAGATGAAAAATCTGGTAATCCGATTATTGATTATTTAGTTTCTCAAGCAAAATTAAGTAATAATAATTTACTTAGCAAGAAATCTTCTGATGATGGTAATTTAGTTTCTAAGATTCCATCAAATAATGTTGTTAAAATAAAAGAAAATTCTGATTTTCAGTCTATCTTAAATAATCATGTTGAAAGATTTTTAAAAAATAATCCTGATAAAAAAAGTTCAGATATTTATAAATTTACAAGATTGATTACTCGTCAACTTTTTTATAATATTCTTAAAAAACAAGGCTACAAACCAAAGAAAGATAAGATTATTGTTATCGCTGCAAATATGCAACTTTCATACGAAGAATTAAAAGTGTTACTTGAAAGCGCAGGTTTTGCATTGTCAGAAGGAAATGAAGTTGATGTAAAAGTTAAAAACGCATTCAAAAATAATCAATATGAATTTATTGAAGATTTATTTGTATAATTTTATGATTAACTTTTCTCTTTCAAAATCCAACCGATAATTGCAACTTGTAATTTTGCCGGAAGAATATTTAACAATCGTAAAAGTGGATTGCGATTTATGTTGTAAACGAATTTAGGATTTTTGCAACTGATGGCAGTGTGAATTTTGTTTGCAATTTTTTCTGGCAAAATATTTTTTGCTTCAACGCTGTTTACAATTTTCTTAAATCGGATTGCGTTGCAAGAATAATTTTTTGTGTTCTCAATAAATTTATCAAGTGCCGTAGTTGAAGCATTTAGTAAAGATGTTTTTACAGCGCCCGGCCTTATAACAATAACTTTTATTCCGAGTAATTGTAATTCCATTCGTAAAGAAAAAGCATATTTTTCTAAAGTGGTTTTTGTGATTCCGTATAAGCCAGTAAAAGGTAACGGTTCTAAAGGTGCAAGTTCGCTAGTTGTAATTATAATTCTACTTTCATTATTTAAAAGCGGAAAAAATTTTTTGTTGATTCTGTAAACACCAAATATATTTACTTGAAAGATATTATTAAATCTATTTTCGTCAATTTCTATTAAAGAATCTAAATCGTAAATTCCAGAAGTGTGAACAATAGCAAAAAGTGAATTTGTTTTTTCGTTAATTTTTTCAAAAACATTTTTTACAGATTCAGTTGAAGTTACATCACATTCAAAAGTTAAAAAGTTTTCTGTACTTTCTAAATTGATTTTTTTATCAATTCCAAAAACTCTGTAATTTTGTTCCATAAGTTTTTTGCAGATTGCACTTCCCATTCCGCCACAGCAACCTGTAACTAAAATATCTTTTCTTGCGTTCATAAAATTTATTATATTTTATTTTTGATAAGTTTTCAATTTAAAAAAATTAAGCCATCAAACTTTTTGACAAAATCAAAATGCTGATGGCTTAAAAATTTTTTGTTAAAACAAAATTAGAATCTTGCTTTAATGTTAAATTCTTTTAATGCTTCTGTAATTGCTTCGATATTTTTTTGAACTTCGTCCATTGTAAGAGTTCTTTCAAATGCAGAGAAAGTAAATCTTACAGTAACACTTGTTTCTTCTGGCAATTCGTAAACATCAATAATTCCGATGTTGTTAAGTTCTTTAATTCCAAGTGATTTGATTTTTTCTTGTGCCTTATTAAACAAAACATCTTTTGGAAGAACAAGAGAAATATCGTAATCGATAGAAGGAAATTTTGATGGATCTGTAAAAGAAATATCTTTTGGTGTGATTGTGTTAAAATCATCCATATCAATTTCAAAACAAACGATAGAAGCGTTCTTATCAATTTCTTGTAAGTTAAAAGGATGAAGTGTACAAAGTGAACCAATTCTTTTTCCTTCACATAAAATTGAAGAAGTGTTTTTTGGATGTTGCCAAGAATGTTCTGGCGAAATTTTTTCAAAAGAAATATCGTTTGTGTGTTTTATTGCATTTACAATGTATCGCAAAATATTTACTGTTTCTAAGTAAAGTTCTTTTTCGTTTTTGTGTTTATTGTAAAGCACAACACCAAGATGACGCTTTTCGTTACAAGTTCCATCTTCTTTTACGCCTTGAACAACACGACCAATTTCAAAAATGCTGTAGTTGTCTGACCAAGATTTATTTTCGTAAGCAAAGCAAAGTAGAGTAGGCAACATTGAATTTCTGATAACTGTATTTTCTGGAGTTACGCTGTTAAGAAGTTTTGGATTGTCTTCAATTTCAAGACTGATATCTTGCATTTTCTTTCCTTCATACCAAATGTATGAATGAACTTCGTGCATAGAAAATCTTTTTACAAGAATATCTTTTGTTTTATTATCTTCTGAGCGTTCAACAGAATCTGCAACAGGAAGTAACAAACTCTTTGTTGAAGTTACAGCAAAGTTGTCGTATCCGTAAATTCTAGAAACTTCTTCTACGATATCTGCTTTAAGTGAAACATCTTTTGTAGCACGCCAAGTAGGAACTGTTACAGAAAAGTTTTCACCATTTTGTACAACTTCAAATCCTAAAGCTGATAAAGTGTGATTGATTGTTTCTGAAGAAATATCAATTCCTGTGTAGCGGTCAATATAGTTTTTGTCAAAATCAATTTTGATAGTTGGATATTTTTTTACATAAACATCTGTAATCTGAGTTGAAACTTCAGCTCCAGCATCTACAGAAGAAAGCATATTCCAGAATCTTTTTGCAGCAAGTAAAGTTAATTCTGGGTCAATCATTTTTTCGTAGCGCATACTTGCGTCAGTTCTGTGAGCTAATCTTTGAGAAGTTTTTCTGATGCTTACACCATCAAAACAAGCACATTCAAGAACAACTGAGTTACTTTCGCCTTCGATTTCTGATTCCAAACCACCCATAATACCTGCGATTGCAGAAGGTTTTCCGTTTGTGTAAATCATCAAAGTATCTTTGTCGATAGTTCTTTCAACTTCATCAAGAGTTTTGAATTTATATTCTTTGTCTTCTGTACCGATTGCGATTGATTTAATTCCTGTTCCATCAAAAGCGTGAGTTGGCTGACCCATTTCAAGCATGATAAGGTTTGTAATATCAACAAGCAAACTGATAGCTCTCATTCCACAGTAGAAAAGTCTGATTCTCCAGTTTGTAGGAGAAAGTTTTCTTGTGATGTTTTTAAAACCAACACAAGTATATCGCCAAGCAATATCAGGACGTTTGATTTCAACATCAATTTTTTCTGAACCTGAATAAACTGGTTCTGTTAAAGGAAGTGGCAACAAAGGTTTATTTGCGATAACAGCAAATTCACGAGCAATTCCGTAATGTCCCCAAAGGTCTGGGCGGTTTGTTAAAGATTTATTGTCAACTTCAAAGATGATATCGTCAATAGCGTAAATTGATTTAATATCTGTTCCCAATGGAGCATCACTATCAATTACCATAAGACCTGTGTGGTCGTCGCTAATTCCAAGTTCATCTTCTCCACAACACATACCTTGTGAAACATAACCTGCAACGGTTGCTTCTGTAATTTCCATTCCCACAACATGAGAACCAACTGGAGCAAAAGCAACACGCTGACCAACTTCTACATTTGGAGCACCACAAACACAGTCTACAATTCCAGAACCTGTATCAACTTTTAATAAGTGAAGTTTTTTTGAGTTAGGGTGATTTTCTACAGATTTAATTTCTGCGATTATTACACCTTGAACTTCTTTTCCTTTGTAGATAATGTCTTCAACTTCAGCAGTTGAAAGAGTAAATCTTTTAATCAAAGATTCTATATTTTCTCCAGATAAATCTACATATTCCTGTATCCAATTCATTGAAACAAACATATTTTTACTACCTTCCTAAAATTAAGCATTAACGAATTGTGAAAGAGCTTTTAAGTTTCCAGAATTAAAAGTTCTGATGTCTTTAATTCCGTACTTCATCATTGCAAGACGAGTTAAACCAAGTCCAAAAGCAAAACCTGTGTATTTTTCTGTATCGATTCCACCGTATTCCAAAACTTTTGGATGAATCATTCCACATGGACAAAGTTCCAACCAGCCAGAGTCTTTACAAGAAGGACAACCGTCTCCATCACAAATAAGACATTTAATATCCAATTCAAATCCTGGTTCAACGAAAGGGAAGAAACCTGGTCTAAGTCTTACTTCAACTGGACGACCAAAAACTTCAGAAAGCATAGTTTTCATAAAGTAAATGAGGTTTGAAATTGAAATATTTTCATCAATCATAATTCCTTCCATTTGGAAGAAAGTATTTTCATGACAAGCGTCGATAGATTCGTTTCTAAAACATCTTCCTGGGAAGATTGCTCGTAAAGGAGCACCATATTTTTTCATGATATAGTTTTGAGCAGCAGAAGTATGAGTTTTCAAAAGTTGCCCAGTTGAAAGATAGTATGTATCTTGCATATCACGAGCAGGGTGATGAGCTGGAATATTTAATGCTTCAAAACAATGGTAATCATCAACAATTTCTGAATAGTTTTCGATTGTAAATCCCATTGAAGCAAAGATACTTTCAACTTCACGCTGAATAATTGTAATAGGATGAAAAGAACCTTCATCTGAACTTAATGCTAAAGATTCATCATAAGATTGTGCGTTATCAATTTTATTTTGCCATTCAAGTTTTTGAAGTTCTTCTTGTTTTTCTTCAATAGCTTTTTCGATAAACTGTTTTAAAGTGTTTATAGCTTGTCCCATTTCGCGTTTTTTATCGTTTGGAACATTTCTTAAATCCTGCATCAATTCTTGTACAGAACCTTTTTTACCAAGAAATTCAATTCTTAATTGTTCAATATCGGCTAGAGCTTTTACATTTTTAAGTTTATCTTCAAAAGCAGCTTTTAGACTATTTGTTTTTTCTATCACTTTATCCCCCAATAAAAAGTTCACAGTTTTATAGAATATACTACATTTTTTTAGACTTCTTGACAATACATAACTATTTTGATGTAATTTTATTTATGGAAAAGAATTTTAACAAAATTGTAGCACTTTTTGATTTAGACGGCGTAATTTTAGATACTGAAGGTCAATATACAGAACTTTGGGAAGGTATTGGAATCGATTTTTTAGGAAGAATAGGCTTTGGAGCTTTGATAAAAGGTCAAACTTTGGTGAATATTTTTGAAACTCATTTTAAGGATAAATCAAAGCATCCAGAAATAAATCAACGACTAAAAGATTTTGAAGTAAATATGAATCTTCCTTTTGTAAAAGGCTCAAAGGAATTTGTTCTTGATTTACGCAAAAAAGGAATAAAAACTGCCATTGTAACAAGTTCCGATTCTTCAAAAATGGAAAGTGTTTATGCAAAAATTCCAGAATTTCAGTCTTTATTTGATAAAATTCTTACTGCCGAAATGTTCAAAAAAGGAAAACCAAATCCAGATTGCTATCTTTTAGGAGCAAAAGTTTTTTATGCAAAAATTGAAGATTGTATCGTTTTTGAAGATTCTTTTCATGGATTACAAGCAGGAAGAAGTGCAAATATGAAAGTTGTAGGTTTATCAACAACAAATCCAAAAGAAAAAATAATTGATAAAGCGGATATTGTAATAGAAGATTTTGAAAATATTACGATTGAGCAATTACTTGAAAACTTAAATTAAACACTTGTTCATAATTTTCTTTTTCAACATTGATGATGTGATAATCAAAACCGGATAATTCTTTTCTATTATTTTCAAGATATTTTGTAAAATTTTCTTTTGATGTAATATCAGAAGTACAATGAGTTGGATGGCGATTTTCGTTTTTTATGCGATTTGTAAATCGTTCAAAAAGCATATCGATTTCACCTTGAAAATATAAAATGATGATTTTGTAATCATTTCGTTTTGCAAGATTTTGTAAAACTTCAATTTCTTTTTTATGAAAATTTGCTTCTAAAATTAAATCTTGTTTCAAAAATGCGTACTGATTAAAAATATGATTCATCACGCTTATTGATGCAATACTCAACTTTTTATTTTCTTGCCGATTTGTAAATCCAATATCGTCAGATAAAATTTCTTTTAAAACATCTTTTGTAAAGTACAAGGCATTTAGTTTTTGAGAAAGTTTTTTTGCAAGTGTACTTTTTCCTGCAGCAAGGTCGCCTGTAATTAAAATCAGTTTTTGCATATTAAAAATTGTACACAAAAAGAAAATTTTATGCTACTATCATTCAAAATGATAGAAATTTATGAAGAAGAAAATACGCCTGTAAAAGCATTTTTAGTTGGCATTCAAGAAAAAGGTCAAGCTTTTGATTTTTGCCTTAGCGAATTAAAAGGTTTGGTAAAAACTTTAGGAATGGAAGTTTGTGGTGAAATGGTGATAACTAATGTAAAACCAAATCCACAATATTTTCTTGGAACTGGCAAAACCGAAGAAATTGTTCATCAAGTAAAAACCTTAGATGGTGAATGTATCATTTTTGATTTTGAAATTTCTCCAACTCATCAGCGAAACTGGGAAAAACTTGCAAATATTCCATGCTTTGATAGGCAAGAAGTTATTTTACGAATTTTTGAATCTCGCGCCGCAACTAAAGAAGCCTCGTTACAAGTTGAACTTGCAAACTTAGAATATTCTTTGCCACGATTAGCACATTCTTACGGAGATATGGCTCGGCAGCGAGGTGGTGCTTTTGGTAGCAAAGGTAGTGGTGAAACTAAACTCGAACTTGATAGACGAAAAATTCAAGAAAAAATTTATGCTATCAAAAAAGAATTGGAGAAGGTTCGTAAAAATCGACAGACTCAAAGAAAACAACGAGAAAAAATTCCTTTACCAGTTTGTGCTTTAGTTGGTTACACAAATGCAGGAAAGTCTAGTTTGTTGAATGTTCTTACTTCCTCTAATGTTTATGAAAAAGATGAATTATTTGCAACTCTTGATACTTCAACTAGAAGATTGACAAAAGACGGCAAACATTCAATTTTGATGACAGACACAGTTGGATTTATAAAAAATCTTCCGCACACTTTGGTCGATGCCTTCCGTTCAACTTTGGAAGAAGCGGTAATTTCTGATGTTTTGGTAATTGTTTTAGATTCTTCAAGCATTGATATAGAAGAAAATTACAAAACTACAACAACCGTTTTAGAAGAAATTGGCGCAAATAAAAATAAACGCCTTATCGTTTTGAATAAGTGGGATTTAATTGATACTTTTACTCAATATCGATTAAAAGAACTTTTTCCGCAGGGAATTTGCACAAGTACAAAAACAAAACAAGGTTTGGAGGATCTTACAAATACGATTTTTGAAATTTGCATGGAAAATCAAATAAAATGTTTTGTTCCCTACGAAAACGGAAAAATCATTTCTTTAATAAAACGGGAATGTTTTATCATTTCTGAAACAAACAAAGATGATGGAATTGAATTTACAGTAAAAACAAATCCTGAAATTGAAAATTTGTTAAAAGACTTTTTGATTTAATTTTTAATTCATCAATATAAAATGAAATTTCATTGATAAAAAAATAAAGCTCAGTATTCAATATTAAATTGACTACTGAGCTTTTTATTTATGTTAGATTTATTTAATCTAATTTTGGAAATCTATCAAAGTAAGATTTTGTTTCTTTTGCAACAACTCCACTAAGAACAAGCAAAGAAATACAGTTTGGAATTGCCATAAGCCCGTTTGTAATATCAGCGATTGTAAATACAGCTTCTACTGTAAAATATGGTCCGATTGCAATCATTGCAATGTAAATAACTCTGTACAACATTACAAATTTCATTCTTCCGTTTGACAAATATTCAAGACATTTTTCTGAATAATAATCCCAACCAAGAATTGTTGTAAATGCAAAGAATGCTAAACAAAGCATAAGAAGGAATTGAACTGAAACTCCATCTCCACCAAGATCAAAAGAAAGAGCAGCTGATGTAAGTTGAACACCTTTCAATCCATCTGCTAAAGGAACAAATTCAGGATTACAGAATGCAATAACGATTGCTAAACCTGTCATTGTACAAACGATTAATGTATCAATTACAGTTCCTGTCATGTTTACAAGACCTTGTTCAACTGGTTCTTTTGTTTGAACAGGAGCTGCAGCGATTGGTGCAGATCCAAGACCAGCTTCGTTAGAGAAGATACCACGAGCAATACCTTTTTGCATTGAATCCATAACTTGTTTTAATACAAAACCTGCGGCACCACCAGCAACAGCTTGCCAACCAAATGCTGATTTGAAAATCAAAGCAAAAGCAGCTGGGATTTTTGTTGCGTTCATAATTAAAACAGAAAGTCCTAAGAAAACATAAATAATTGCCATTGCAGGAACAATTTTTTCTGCAACTTTTGAAATTCGTTTTAATCCACCGATAATTACCAATGCTGCACAAAGTGTAACAACTGCACCACCGATAACTGTAGCCCAAGTATAATCATTTCCAAATAATGTGAATGCTACATCAGATTTTACAGCCATATTAACAGCAGATGTAATACCGTTAATCTGAGTCATTGTTCCGATTCCAAGAAGACCTGCTGCAACTCCGAAAATAGCAAATAAAACAGCAAGCCACTTCCATTTTTTACCCATACCTTTTTCGATTGTATAGAATGGTCCACCAAGAACTGTTCCGTCGTCTTTTACTTCACGATATTTGATTGCAAGCATACATTCAGCATATTTGGTTGCTGTTCCAAGAATTGCTGCAAACCACATCCAGAATAAAGCACCAGGTCCACCAGCTACAATTGCTGTTGCAACACCTACGATGTTACCTGTTCCGATTGTTGCAGAAAGTGCTGTACAAAGAGCAGAGAATCCTGAAAGTTCTCCAGCACCTTCATTCTTTTTGAAGATTTGTTTAAAAGCGCGTCCAAGTTTTGTAAATTGGATTCCTCGAGTGCGGATTGTTAAAATCAATCCTGTTACTAAGATTAATACGATTGTAGGAATTCCCCATACAACATCATCAATCTTTACAAGAATGTCATTGAAAGTCATTTGTTTTGACCTCTTTAAAAAAAATAAGAGCGAAAACCTAAAAATGATTTTTCGCTCTCTAAAGAGTTGAATAAGACTTATTTTTTAGCCCTGTCCACTTTGCCTGAGATATCGGCTTTAATAGCCTTAACCCTTCGGCGCTCCATTGGTTATGGAGACTCTCCAGAGAATTACTAAATTAAAACACGTTAATTAGTAACATTCAGATAGTAACATAAATGAAAAAGTTTTTCAAGAAGGTAAAAATTTGGGGTTGGGGGATTTTGGGGGTTACAGTAAATTGCTTGTGGTGGGATAGGGGATGCATCTGGTTGTGGTGAGACCTTGCCTATCTACAACAGTAGAAATTTAATAAGAAGTTCAAACAATTACAGACATTGAAAGCGGAACATATCTACAACAGTAGAAATTTAATAAGAAGTTCAAACGTCGTAATTACCATCGTTTAGCA
>JAZRJV010000036.1:0-7401 GCA_045645985.1 Treponemataceae bacterium | reverse complement strand
AAGATTGCTTATTTTGTTTATGGAGATAATTTTATTATGAATCTACTTATTGTTTGTGTTAATTATAACTCTTATGAATCTTTAAAAGACTATTTAATATCATTAGATAAATCACTTGAAAATATAGATGATGTTACTGTTGATGTTTTTATTGCAGATAATTCAACTGAAAAAGAAAATTTTGTTTTTTCTTCAAAAAATTTCACATATAAATTACTTCAATTTCCAAACTTAGGATATTTTGGAGGTGCTTTTGAAGTTATCAATTCATTAAATCCATCTGAATATGACTATACAATTATTTCAAATGTTGATGTGAAATATGATGAAAACGCAATTTGTGAATTGGTTAATCTTTCAAAGGATGAAAAAATAGCTTGGATTGCACCTAAAATATATTCTATGTTAAAAAATAAGGATAATAATCCTCAACGATTAAATAGATGTTCCAAGAAAAAATTATTGCTATTGCTCTTAATGTATAAATTACCTATTTTATGTAAATTATATCAAAAAACTTTATATAAAAGGAAAAGAAAGACAGATGTTTGTGAATCAGGTTCAAAAATTTATTGCGGACATGGCTCTGTTATAATTTTAACTTCTATGTTTTTTAAGAATTATGAAAAAATAAATTATCCTGTTTTTTTATATGGTGAAGAAATTTTTTTAGCAGAATTAATTATGAAAAAAAATTTAGAAGTTATTTACTATCCTAATATAATTTTTTATGATGAAGAACATGTGTCTACAAAAAAATTAGGTAAAAACTATTTCAAATTTAATTATAATGCAATAAAATATATATTAACGGAGTTTTATTAATGTCTACACCACTTATCTCAATTATTACACCAAATTATAATTGTGCTCGTTTTATTGCTGAAACTATCGAATCAGTTTTAGCTCAAACTTATTCAAATTGGGAAATGATAATTGTTGATGATTGTTCTACTGATAATAGTTATCAAATTGCAACTGAATACGCAAAAAAAGATTCTAGAATTATTGTTTTACAAAATGAAAAAAACTCTGGAGCTGCTATATCTAGAAATAAAGCTATTGAAACAGCAAAAGGTGATTATCTTGCATTTTTAGATAGCGATGATTTATGGATGCCTGAAAAATTAGAAAAACAATTAAATTTTATGCAAGAAAATAATTGTGATTTTTCATTTACTGAATATGAGCATATTGATGAAAGCAATCAAAGTTTATTAAAGGTTGCTAAGGTTATCAAAAAACTTACATACAAAAAAATGATGTTTCATTGTTTTCCTGGTTGTTTAACAGTTATGTATAATCAAAATAAAGTTGGTAAAGTATATGCTCAGGATATAAAAAAGAATAACGATAACGCTTTGTTTTATCCCGTTTTAAAAAAATGTAACAATGCTATGGGTTATAAAGAATGTTTAGGACTTTACAGAATTAGAAAAGGTAGTATTTCAAGAAATAAATTTAAAATGATAGAACCTTATGTAAAAGTTCTTCATGATTTTGAAGGGCACTCTTTATTTTTGTCTTATTTTTGTGTTTTAACACATTTTATTATAAAGATATTTTTTAAATATCGAAAAATTTCCTTGGAGGAATCACTATGTGGAAAGTACAACTTTTTAAATTAAATTATGATGAATTGGAACCTCAAGCTGTAAAAGAAGTTCTTGAATCAGCTTGGATTACTATGGGACAAAAAACTATAGATTTTGAAACAGAATTTGCAAAATATTTAGGAAATGACTCAAAATGTCTTGCTGTTTCTAATGGAACTGCAGCTTTGCACATGGCATTACTTGCTCTTGGAATTGGAAATGGTGATGAAGTAATTACTCCTTCATTAACATTTATTGCAGACCAAAATGTAACAACTCTTGTGGGTGCAAAAAATGTTCTAGCTGATATCACATCTTATGAAGATTGGAGCATGAATCCACAGGATATTGAAAAAAGAATTACTCCAAAAACTAAAGCAATTATGATAGTTCACTATGCGGGGTTTGCTTGTGATATGGAAGCAATTCTTGATATTTGTAAACGACATAATTTGTATCTAATTGAAGATTGTGCTCATACACCAGGTGCTGATTATAAAGGTCAGCCTTTAGGAACTTTCGGAGATATTTCTGCATTCAGTTTCTTTACAAACAAGAATCTTTCTGTTGGTGAAGGCGGAATGGTTGTAACTAAATCAGAAGAATTATTCAAAAAATTAAAAGGTTTGCGTTCTCACGGAATGAGTGTTCCATCTTTTGATAGATTTAAAGGTCGTGCAATTTCTTATGATATTGAAGCTCCTGGATTAAATTATCGAATTGATGAAATGCGTTCTGCTCTTGGTCTAATTCAGTTAGCAAAACTTGATAAAGCAAATGAAGCACGAACAAATCTTGTAAATCATTATTATAAAAGACTAGATGGTGAAAAGAAAATTATTCTTCCTTTTAGAAATTTTACAAGAGGAAAACCAAATTTTCATATTATGCCAATCATGTTAGATGAAAGTCTTGATAGAATTAAGGTTATTGAATCAATGAAAGCTGATGGTATTCAAACTAGCATTCACTACCCTGCTATTCAGAATTTTACTGCGTATCAAGGAATTGTTAACAGTACACCACTTGCAGAATTTGTTACAGAACATGAATTAACTTTACCATTATATCCAACAATGACAATCGAAGAAGTTGATTTAGTTTGTGATGCATTACTAAAAGGAATAAATTAAATGATTAGATTTTTTGATATTTTATTTTCAGGTTTGGCAATTATTATTTTGTTTCCGTTTATGTTACCAATTATGATTGGATTAAAATTAACTGGTGAACATGATATTTTTTATTGTCAAGAAAGAGTTGGTAAAGGTGGCAAAATTTTCAAGGTATTAAAATTTGCTACAATGATGCGTAATAGTGAAAATATGACTGGTGGTGTTTTAACACAAAAAAATGATCCAAGAATTTTACCAATGGGGAAATTTTTACGAAAAACAAAAATTAATGAATTACCTCAGTTGATAAATATTTTTATTGGCCAAATGAGTGTTATTGGACCTCGTCCACAAGCAAAGCGTCATTATGATTTATATTCTCCAGAAGTAAAAGCTGCTATTGATACAATTCCACCAGGATTATCAGGGATTGGTTCTATCGTTTTCAGAGATGAAGAAGATATGCTTAACGCAGTTGAAGACAGAGATTATTTTCATGATAAAATTATTGCTCCATATAAAGGTGAACTTGAAATTTGGTTTACAAAACATAGAAATGTAATAAATTATTTCAAATTGATTTTTTTAACTGTTTTAGCAGTATTAAAACCTTCATCAAATAAATGGAAAACATCTTTTAAAGATTTGCCACCAGTTCCTACAGAACTTGAAGAATATATTTAATCGTTTAATAGGAGATTTTTTTATGCTAGATAACATTTTGCCTTTAATTGGACGCACCGCTCCTCTTTTTGAAAAAGATATTGCTAATAATGAAAAAACACTTTCTGAAATTGTAAAAAATTCAAAATTTCTTGTAATTGGTGGTGCGGGTACTATTGGTTCTGCAATTTGTCGTGAAATTTTTGCCCGAAATCCAAAAGTTCTTCATGTTGTTGATATTAGCGAAAATAACATGGTTGAACTTGTTCGCGATATTCGTTCTTCTATTGGATATAGCGATGGGGAATTTGCCACTTTTGCTTTAGATTGTGGTAGTGATATTTTCAAAGTATTTATTGAACAACAAAAAAAACGAATCGGTGGCTATGATTATATTTTTAATACTTCTGCATTAAAACATGTTCGTTCTGAAAAAGATCCATATACTTTAATGCGAATGATAGATACAAATATTTTTAACACAGATATCACAATGAAAATGGCTCATGAAATGGGTGCTAAAAAATATTTCTGTGTATCAACTGACAAAGCTGCTAATCCAGTAAATATGATGGGTGCTTCAAAACGCATTATGGAATTTTATTTGAATCGTCGTTCCCTTGAAATGCCTGTGTCTACAGCTCGTTTTGCAAATGTTGCTTTTAGCGACGGAAGTTTATTATATGGATTCAATAGAAGACTTGATAAAGGTCAACCATTATCTGCACCAAATGATGTTAGAAGATATTTTGTAACACCAAAAGAAGCTGGAGAACTTTGTATGATGAGTTGTCTTTTAGGTGAAAACAGAGATGTATTCTTTCCTAAATTAGACCACGATTTAAATCTTGTTACATTTTCAAGTATTGCAGTAAAATATCTTGAAAGCTTAGGTTATGAACCTGTAGAATGTTCAACAGAAGACGAAGCTCGTTCTAGAGTTGTGGAATTAAAAGCAAAGCACAAATATCCTGTTTATTTTTTCAAAAGTGACACTACTGGTGAAAAAGATTTTGAAGAATTTTATACAGACAATGAAACTCTTGTTATGGATAAATTTGAATCTCTTGGAATTATCAAAAATGAAGTAAGTTATGATGAAGAATTATTGAATTATTTTACAAATACGATTGATTCAATGCGAAAAAAAGGTGATTGGACTCGCGGTGAATTGATTGATTTGTTTAACAAAATGATTCCTAATTTTAATCATAAAGAAACTGGTAAATTCCTTGACGGAAGAATGTAAAAGATTTTAGAGGATTTTATTTACTTATGAAAATAGCAGTAGCAGGAACAGGTTATGTTGGATTATCAAATGCAATTTTGCTTGCACAAAATAACAAAGTATTTGCAGTTGATGTAATCCAAGAAAAAGTTGATTTGATAAATAATAAAAAATCACCTATTGTTGATAAAGAGATTTCAGAATATCTTGCAACAAAAAAACTAGATTTAACAGCAACAACTGACTGTAATTTAGCCTATAAAGATGCAGATTTTGTAATTGTTTCAACTCCAACAAATTATGATTCAGAAAAAAATTATTTTGATACATCAAGTGTTGAAGCTGTTATTAAAATTGTAAAAGAAATAAATCCTAATGCAATTATCGTTATAAAATCTACAATCCCTGTTGGTTTTACAGAACGAATCCGTAAAGAATTAGATTATAAAAATATTTTATTTTCGCCAGAGTTTTTGCGTGAAGGTCATGCTTTATACGATAACTTATATCCATCAAGAATTGTTGTAAGTTATCCAAAAGATATGCCTGAACTCAAAGAAAAATCCCTAGAATTTGCAACTTTGTTAAAGCAAGGTGCAATTAAATCTGACATTGAAATTTTACATCCACATTGTACAGAAGCCGAAGCGATTAAACTTTTTGCAAATACATATTTAGCTCTTCGTGTTGCTTATTTTAACGAACTTGATACTTATGCAGAACTTAGAGGACTTGATACAAAACAAATTATTCAAGGTGTATGTTTGGATCCTCGCATTGGTGATTTTTACAATAATCCTTCTTTTGGATATGGTGGATATTGTCTTCCAAAAGATACAAAGCAGTTAAAAGCAAATTATCAAGATGTTCCTGAAAATCTTATAACTGCAATCGTTGATTCAAATACAACTCGTAAAGACCATATTGCTCAAATGATTCTTTCTAGAAAGCCAAAATGTGTTGGAATTTATCGTTTAACTATGAAAGAAGGAAGTGATAATTTTCGTCAAAGTGCAATTCAAGGAATTATGAAACGAATTAAAGCAAAAGGTATTGAAGTTGTTATTTATGAACCAACTTTAAAAGATGATTTATTTTTTAATTCAAAAGTTGTTACCAATATAGAAGAATTTAAGAACCTTGCTGATGTAATTATTTGTAACCGCGTTGCAGATGAACTTAGTGATGTTCAAAATAAAATCTATACAAGAGATTTATTTACCAGAGATTAAGTTTTTATGAAAATCCTTGTAATCGGTGGTGCTGGATATATCGGAAGTCATGTTGTAAAAGCTTTAATGAAATGTGGACATGAAATTACAGTATTTGATAATCTATCAACTGGATTACAACAAAATCTTTTTAAGCAAAATAAATTTGTTTACGGAAATATTTTAGAAAAAGACGAACTTGATTTTGCATTTTCTGATGGATTTGATGCTTGTATTATTCTTGCAGCTTTCAAATCTGTAAATGAATCGATTATAAATCCTGAAAAATATTTTGAAAATAATATTTTAGGAACTTTAAATATTCTAAATTTTGCTTGTAAGCATAATTGTAAAAATATTATATTTTCTTCGTCAGCTTCAATTTTTGGAAATCCAGAGTATTTACCTATTGATGAAAATCATCCAAAAAATCCTATAAATTTTTACGGATTTACAAAGTTAACAATAGAAGATTATCTTGAGTGGTATTCAAAAACAAAAGGAATTAACTACTCTGCCCTACGATATTTTAATGCCGCAGGTTATGATGTTGATGGTGAAATCTTTGGACTTGAACAAAATCCAGCAAACTTAATTCCTATTGTAATGGAAACAGCTTGTGGTATTAGAAAAGAAATGAGTGTGTTCGGTGATGATTACAATACACCAGACGGAACTTGTATTAGAGATTATGTTCATGTAACAGATTTAGCATATGCACATGTAAAAGCACTTGAGTATATTTCAAAAAATAATAAAAACTTAAAATTAAATTTAGGTTCTGAAGTTGGAACTTCTGTAAAAGAAGCTATTGATATTGCTCGTAAAATTACTGGAAAACCTATTTACGCAAAAATTGAAAAGCGTCGTCCTGGAGATACAGCAGTTTTATATACAACTTCAAAACGAGCCCTAGAAATTTTGGGTTGGAAAGCTCAATATTCTGATATGGAAACAATCATAAAAACAACTTTGAATGCGTATTTGAAGAATTGCTAAGATAAATGTTGACGGTTGTTTTTTTGTAAACTATAATTTTTCAGTAGAATATATAAAAATAATTTTTTTTTTTTATTTAAGGAGATTTTTTATGATGTATCCTTTTATGACTCTTAATGACAATACTGAAATTGTTCATTCTGAAATGAAAAATGATAAAGTAAAAGTTTATATTGAAACACCAGATGAAAAACTTTGTTTTAAACATGCTACTTGTTGGTTGCCTGAGTACAAATGGGAAGATATTTTTGGGTATACAGATGAAGAAATGAAATATCTAAAAGATTTAGTAAATTCTGAAGCTCATCTTATTATTGAATTTTCACAAACAGGCGGATTATTAAATGCCTCAAATCTTTAAACTTGGTTGTTATTGGGTTTACTTTTGGGCAAATGAAAATAAACCTCTTGAACCAATTCATATACATATTTCAGAGGGAAATCCATCTGCAAATTCAACAAAAGTGTGGATTACAAAAGATGGTAAATGTTCTCTAGCAAATAATAATTCTAAAATACCAACTTCAGTTTTAAATAAATTATTAAAAGTTATTGAAGCTCGTTCTTTTGAAATAATTTTAAAATGGAAA
>JAZRJV010000035.1:0-21126 GCA_045645985.1 Treponemataceae bacterium | reverse complement strand
CGTATTCTGTTAGTAACATGTTTTCAACCTCCGTGGATTTTCGGCTAAGATATTCTGAAAGAAAGCCTTGTTTTATCGATTGCTTGATTGCGACTGTAAGTGCCTCAGGAATTTTGTTTTCAACATTAAAGCGAACTTGCTCCATGAACTCAGAATATTCTTTTAGCGCTTCGCAACGATTTAAAACAGGATTTTCTTTATCTACATTAATATTAATCACTTTTACAGATATTTCAAGGGGAAAATTGTGTTTTTCAATATGTTTTTTGAGGTCGGAATTGTAATCTAGATTTTCATCAAGTTTTATGAAAGCGTCGGATAATTTCATTTCGCTTTCGGATGGAAAATCTTCTTTTCCGTTGTAAAAAACATAAAATTCTGGAACTGGGAGTTTCATTAACTTCCGCTCGAACTTTTCCTTTGGATTGGTAATTTTTTCGTAGATTCTTGCGATGTATTCCAAAAATCGAAATGGCATATTTTCGTTGATGGTGGACTGATGTTCAATCATGACAACGATTTTTCCGTCAACTAACATAGCCACATCGTTGTAATACTTCATGTAAAGAACTTTTTCAATCATAACTGGTTGAATTTCCGTAGTTTCTGCGTTGAGATTTGTTCCATGTAAGGCGTTGTACAGCGAAATAAAATTTTCTTTTGCAGTTATGTCGTGGGCAAATAAATCTACGAAGACTGAATCTTTGTAGTTCCGGCGTGTTTTGTTTTGTGAAACGAGCATAGTTTTTTCTCCAATAAATAAAAAATCACAGGGATTCAGAATTGCTAACGCAATTCTATTCTGTCATTCCGAACATCTTTATTATCAAGAGAAAATGCGATTTTAAATGTAATTTCTGAAAAAAATCACAAAAAAAATAAAAATAATTCTCATATAAAAATATTAAAACTTTCTGCCTAAAAATTTAATTTTTTCTCTTGACGGTTTATATATATAACCGTATAATAAACTTAACACCTCTTGGAGAGGTGAAATAAATTATTTTAAATACAAGGGGTTGTATTATGAAAAAATTAGCTATCGTGGCATTAGTATTAGTTGCTTTGTCATTCGTAGGATGTGGTGTTCCTGCAGAACTTCTCGGAACATGGGAAAGAGACTGGGGTGTTCAAGGTGACTCTTGGGAATTCAAAGCAAACAAAGAAGTAGTATATACATACTATATCAACGGTGAAGTTTCTGATACTCTTACTTATGACTATGTTGTTGACGGTGATGTTTTAACTCTCTCATTGTTAGATGTTGAAATCTATACATGGAGATATGATGTTGAAGGTAATGAATTGAAATTGTATTACCTCTTCGATGACGATGAAGAAACAGAAGACGACTTATATTGGACATACACAAAAAAATAATCATTAAGTAATACTTTTACTTACAAAAGCACTCTTCATTGCAAGGGTGCTTTTTTTTTGCTTTAAAGCAACTCTGTACCAATCTTCGCCAACAAATGCCTTTGACAATTTCGCTTTTAGCACATTCAGCTTATTCTCTTGTTTAATTTAAATGCAAATGATTGAAAAATCGCAGAAAGTCGTGAATTAACAAACTCGTTGAAAAAATGCGTAAGCTCAAATTGACACTCGCAAGTTTTGTGAAACAAAACTTGATTGTAAACCGAAGGTTTACTAAAAGCCTTGCAAGTGAAACGCAGCACCAGCGAGGCGGGGTAATTTGGGCTGAGAGCATTTTTTGTACGAATCTGCTCATACACAATTTCTATGCGATTTTTGTATCAATTCTGCATTTACAAAATTTTAATCTTGCTTTATTTTGTACAAAACTCTTTTGTTAGAGATTGTATTTCTTCTTGAGAAAGACCTGTGGCTTTTGCGATATTTTCAATAGATAATGACATTGATAATAAATTTTTAGCTGTTTCGATGGCTTTTTGCTGTGCTCCTTGATTGATGCCTTGACTAATACCTTGTGAAAAACCTTCTTCAATTCCTTCATTTTTGGCTTTGAAATATATGTCTTGGTCGTGGATGTTCACAGCGGAATACTCCTTTTTGTTTGCTTCTTTAGACTTGATGTCTTTGATAAAGGCTTCGATTCTGTTGGTAAAATCATCGGATGCTTCTCTAGAGAGAGTATACTTCAAAAAAGATTTTATTGCTACATCTTTTTCTTGCTCGAAAGCAGAGGCGTTGAAAAACTTTTTGATAGTTTTATCATTTAGTTGAATATTCAAATTTTCGATACAGCGATTTATGAATGTGTAACTTGACATATTTTTACCAAATGGGTCATAAGTGCAAATAAAAATGATAAAACTTTCAGGGAGTTTAGAGTAATGTTCACCTTTTAGTAAATTGTCTGAGTCAACCATTGACTGATAATATCGTGTTCTTAACGGTAAGTTATCATCAAGTGCATTTTGAAGTTCGATGTCAAAAACTTTGTCGCTATCCTTAATGTACACATCAAGGCGAACACCTTTTGTTTCGTAGTAGGGCGAAATTGTTTTTTCGATTTCTGGATACTCAATGTGGTCAATCTTTATTTTGAGCAATCTTTCCAACAATTCCTGGCAAATTTCTGCATTTTGCAAAACTTTTTCAAACATGTAATGGTCTGCAAAAGTTAAATCTTCAAATTTCTTAAAATACATAAGTTTTCTCCACAAAAATAAATTAGTATGCCGAAAAAATTCCGAGATAGAAAATTTTTCCACACACCTTTATTATCAAGAGAAAAATGCAAATTTTGTTGTAATTTGAAAAAAAATTGCAAATAATAGAATTTGTACCATAAAAAAAACTCGCTTTCGCCTAAATCTCGCCAACAAATGTCTTTGAAAATTTCGCTTTTATTTCATACCGCCACTTTTACCCACTTGTCGCAAACAAAGCAAGAAACAATGAGTAAACACAAAATGAGTGAAAAATCGCAGAAAGTCGTGAATTAACAAATCCGCCCAAATTGACACTCGCAAGTTTTGTGAAACAAAACTTGATTGTAAACCGAAGGTTTACTAAAAGCATTGCAAGTGAAACGCAGCACCAGCGAGGCGGGGTAATTTGGGCTGAGAGCATTTTTTGTACGAATCTGCTCATACACAATTCATTCTGCGATTTTTGTACTAATTTTGTATTAAAATTTCTACTGCTTTGTTTCTTTCTTCTTTACTTCTAAAATAAGTATAAATTTCGCCATTAGAATTTGTTACGATTTTTAGAGTTCTCTGGGCTGTTTCTAAAGCATCCATAGAATATTCATCTTCCATTTTTTCTTTTAGATATTCTTCAGAATTTTCGTATTCAAGGGTAGGAAAGGCGATAATATCGTCTCGGTAAATAATTCTTCCGTCTGTAACTAAGGCTTTTTCGTAAACACCAGCGGTTTTGAACACGATAAAATCTTTTATACAAATTTCTGTTCCCAAAACTGCAACCGCATCCATAATTATCATCATGTAAAATTGAAATTCTCTAAAAAACTGCAAAGTTATCATTCCAACGGCGGCGATAATTACAAAAATCGAAAGAAAATTCTTTTTTCGTGCCAAAGGAAGTAAACATTTTCCAAAAGAGTCTGAAAGTTTTTTCATTCTAGGTTTTATTGTTAAACAAAGAAAAGCAATCAATAATAAAGCAACACAGTTAATAATAATTGTAATATAGTTCATTCTATTATAATATAAAAAAAACAAGAGGTAAGCAACAAAATTTTTTTTGTAAAATTCTTCTTTAATGAAATTTAAAAGTAACACTTATTTTTATTAAAAGTGTTAAAATAAATGACAAGGAAATATTTCTAGATGAAAAAAAATGAAAATCAAATTACTTTGGAGGATTTTGATAGTCTTTACAGAAAATTTGGCCCTATGGTAATGCGTCGTTGCCAATATATCATGAAAGATGAAGAAAAAGCCTTTGATTGTATGCAAGATGTTTTTGTAAGAATTATCGAACACAAAGAAAAATTAAACGGAGTTTGTGCAAGTTTGTTTTATACAACAGCAACTAGAGTTTGCTTGAACAAAATTCGCTCTGATAAAGTACGCTTTTCTCCTCAAATTGACGATATTTTGCAAGAAATTGCTGATAATTCACCTTGTCATGAGGAAATAACAAATACTTCTTTGTTGTTGGAATATATTTTTAACGAAACAAAATCAACTACTAGGGATATGGCGATTTTGCATTATGTTGACGGTTTAACTTTAGAAGAAACTGCCAAAATGATGAATATGTCTGTATCTGGGGTTCGTAAACGACTTTCAGTTTTACGAAATCATGCTAAACAATGCGTAGGAGAATAATTTAATTGAAAACTTTAGACAAAGAAAAACTATTTCTCGGGGAAGAAATCGAAGAAAAAAATGAACTTCTCTCTCAAGAAGAAAAAGATAAATTAGCAAACTCTAATAAAGAATTTTTTGAAAAATATCCAAGTGATTATGTAAAATCCCTTGTAGAAAATAAACTTTCTCAAGAAACTTCTTCAAAAAAAGGAAGTTTTACCATAAAGCCATCTTTTGTGCTAAAAATTGGTGCTATTGCAGCGGTTTTAGCCTTGGCTTTTATTTTGCCCTTATCCCTTTCAAACTCTACTAAAGTTTACGAAAGCGTTTTTGAAGGCGAAAGTGCAATTCGCTTAAAAGGAAAATCTAGCGCCTTGTTTGTTTATCGTAACGAAGATGGAAAAGCTGTTCGACTTGCAAACGGAACAAAGGTTCAAGAAGGTGATATTTTGCAACTTAGTTATGTTTGCGCCGACCCTGAATATGCTCTCATTGTTTCAGTTGACGGAAACGGAGTTGTAACTTCACATTTCCCAGAAGATAGCACAGATTCTGCTTTGTTAGAAAAAGGCGGAGAATTTCCACTTTCATATTCATACAAACTTGATGACGCGCCTAGTTTTGAACGATTTTATCTTGTAACTTCTAGCAAAGAATTTTCTTTAAATTCAATAGAAGATTTTTTACTTTCAATTTCTGGGATTTCTGGTAAAATTGATATTGAAGAAATTTCTAGTCTTGTTGGAAGTAAAGTTTCAATTTCGGATATTATGCTTTTGAAATAAAATTGGAGTTTTGTTTATGAATAGAATTTATAAATTTCAAGTGATTTTTCTTGTTTTGATTTGTATTTTTTCAATAAATTTATTTGCGATTGAAAATTCAGAAAATTCTGATGTTGTTTCTGTTGAACGATTTGCACTTTATGTTGCCGCAAACAATGGCGGAAAAGAACGAGAAGTTTTGCGATACGCCGAAAGTGATGCAGAAAAACTAAAAACTGCAATGCAAGAAATCGGTGGAGTTTCTAGCGAAAATTCAATTATTTTAAAAGAACCAAATCCAGCGGAAGTTGAATTTGCTTTGCAAGAATTTGCTAAAAAAGTAAGTTCTGCAAAAAAAACTGCTCGTCGAACTGAATTTATTTTTTACTATTCTGGTCACTCTGACGAAAATGCACTTTTGCTTGGGGAAGAAACTTTTGGTTACAGCCAGTTAAAAAGTTCAATTAATTCTGTTCCATCTGATATTCATGTTGTAATGTTGGATTCTTGTTTTTCTGGAAATTTTATTCGGGCAAAAGGCGGAACTCGACAAAAATCATTTTTAGTTGATGATTCTTCTGTTGTTTCTGGACACGCTTATCTTTCTTCAAGTTCCGAAAGCGAAGCTTCTCAAGAATCGGATTTAATTCAGTCTTCATTTTTTACTCATGCTTTGATTACAGGTTTACGGGGTGCTGCCGATTCTTCTGGCGACAACAAAGTTTCTCTTAATGAATTGTATTATTATGCTTTTAACGAAACACTTTCTCAAACTGAACAAAGCACAATCGGAACTCAACATCCTTCTTACGACATAACTTTGGTTGGTTCTGGGGATTTAGTTTTGTCAGATATTTCAACAGCAGAATCAATTTTAGTTTTGGATTCCGATTTGCACGGAAAAATTTATATTCGTAACGAAACTTCTGGAGTTCTCGTTTCTGAAATCAAAAAATCAGCTGGAAATTCAATTCCGTTGGCTTTGCCGTCAGGAACTTACAAAGTTACAATGATTCAAGAAAATCAAACTTTAGAAGCAAATGCAAAGTTGAAAGTCGGTCGTTCTGTAAGTTTGCAAACTAAAAAATTCAAAAAGGTTAGCACAACTGATACAAGAACTCGTGGCGGAAAATTCATTCCAAATTCAAAACCTTCACAAGAAGAAAAAAATGATATTTACAAAGATTTACCAGATACAGAAAGTGCTGATAAATTTTTTGACTTGAATGAAGATACAAGCGATGTTCGAAGTAACGCAATGGACGCAATTAAGAAATTGCAGAAGAAATAAAAATATGATATGCTATTCAGTATGAAAGCTATTAAATTATTTGTTTTAGTAACTGTTGCTTTATGTGCAATTTTTTCGTTTAGTTCTTGTTCTAGACTTATGGGATATTCTGTTGTTTTGTGGTCTTTACCTGAACAAAACTTAACTGACGGAATGGTTGTTCCTGTATATATTAAATCTAATATTACTCAATCTTATGTAATCGGGATTCCAGAAACTGACCAAAAATGCGAAGTTCCGCTTTGGCAAATTTCAGAGCCTTGTTCAAAAAAAGATGTAAAGGCTTTGTCAGAAAAATATGCTGAATATCAGCGAAAATACGCAAAAGTAAAATTGGACGGACTTCCTATTCGATATGAGCCAGTGAATACAGCTCGTCAGGTTTATCGTCTTAGAGAAGGCGAAACTTTGCGTGTTTTGTACAAAGGTGAAGGTTCTGCTGTTATGGCTGGAAAATCTGCTTTACAAGGGGACTGGCTTAGAGTTTTAACTAACGACGGAACAATGGGTTGGTGTTTTTCTTACAATCTAAATGTCTTTGATGAAAGAGATGAACAAAAAGATTCTTCTATCGATTCTGAAGTTTTTGTAATCGATGAATATTTAACAAAAATTCTTACTGCAACTTGGTATCCAGAAAGTTATTCTGACATGATAAGAACTGGAAGAATTGATTTAGCTGCAATGAGCCCATATTACAAATTTGACACAGGATTTGTTTCTGGCGAAGTTTCTCTTAATATCAGCGGTTTAACAGTAAAATCAGCTTACAAAGGAATTTCAAAAGTAGGAACTAATGTTTATCAATTTGATGATACAAACTTCAATATGACAGTTCGTTCTTCAAACTTTATTGTAATTCAATATAGGGATGACTTGGGAATGCCTACTTCTTATAATTTTGTTACTTTATCAACTGATATAAACGAAGTAATTGCAAAAGAACAAGAACGCAGAACAGAAGTGTTTAATCAACTTGTTTCAGCAGGACCAAGTTTTTCAAGTTCAAACTATGGAACTATTGAATTTACCGAAGATTTTGGATTTGCTTGGACAGGTTACGGATTGCTCAATTCTTCTTTAATTCCTGCAAATTCTGGCGTAACAGGTTCTGTTTCTTTGGGGTACTTTTTAGGTTCTTCACTTAAAAATGAATTTGACGGAATTTTAACTTTAACTTTTGACGAAAATGGCAGAAAAATCAATTTCTTCTATAAACTTGAAAGTGGTGGACTTCGTTTAGAAGATGCCCAAAGAGCACAATTCAAAAATTCTCTTGCTGTGGATAGAAGTTCAAATCCGGTTGTAATGTTCTTTGCAAAATAGTTTTTTCAAGTGGATTTATTTTAAGGGGAAGTGAAGTGTCATTTGTACAATTTTCTAAAGTGTCTTTAGCTTTTGGCGACCGAGATATTTTAAAAGATGTTTCTATAAATTTAAGCGCTGGAACAAAAGCTGCCTTAACTGGAGCAAACGGAAGCGGAAAATCAACTTTGATGAAAGTTCTAGCAGGTCTTATTCCTTCAGATTCTGGCGACAGAGCTTTTGAAAAAGGCACTCGAATTGGATATCTTCCTCAGTCTGGAATTGTTCACGCAGGTTGCACTTTAAAAGAAGAAGCCGACAAAGGATTTCAATTTGGCTACGATTTAGTTGCTCAAATGGAAAAAATTGGGGATGAACTTGCACATTCAGAGCAAAATTCACTTTCCGAAAAGCAAAAAGAAAAACTTGTTGAACAACATCACGAAATTCAAGAAAAATTAGAACAAATTGACTGGTACAGAAAAGATGTTCTTGCTCAGCAAATTTTAATCGGACTTGGTTTTGAAATTTCTGATTTAGATCGCCGAGTTGAAGAATTTTCTGGTGGTTGGCAGATGCGTATCGCTTTGGCAAAAGCCCTTCTTGCAAAACCTGACATTCTTTTATTGGACGAACCTACAAACTATCTCGACATCGAAGCTCGTGCTTGGCTAGAACAATTTTTGAAAGATTTTAAAGGTGGATTTCTTTTAGTCAGCCACGATAGATATTTTCTTGATGTTACGATAAATGATGTTTACGAACTTTTTAACGGAAGTCTAAATCGCTATCCAGGAAATTATTCTCATTATGAAAAGGTTAGAGAAGTTGAACTTGAAAGTTTGATTGCTCGTTACGAAATTCAGCAAGAGGAAATCCGAAAGCTAGAAGATTTTATCCGACGATTTGGTTACAAGGCAACAAAGGCGGCTCAGGCACAAGAACGACAAAAAATGCTTGATAAAATCGAGCGAATTGAAATTCCAGAAACTCTAAAAAAGATTCATTTTACTTTTCCGCCAGCGCCTCATTCTGGACGACTTGTTGTTACACTTGAAAATCTAAACAAAACTTGGATTTCAGAAAATTATCAAAATCATGTTATTAAAGATTTAGATTTAGTTATCGAAAATGGCGATAGATTAGTTGTTGCTGGGCGAAACGGTGCAGGAAAATCAACTTTACTTAGAATTATTTCTGGAAACGATAGCGATTTTACAGGAAATGTAAAACTTGGCGCAGGTGTTTCTATCGGGTATTTTTCGCAGGATAATGCAGAAACTCTAAAAGGCAGTATGAGTATCTTAGAATTTTTAGAAGCCGAAGCCCCTTTAGAGTTAATTCCAAAATTGCGCGATATGTTGGGTGCTTTTCTTTTTAGAGGCGATGATGTTTTCAAAAGTATTGATGTGCTTTCTGGTGGTGAAAAAAGCCGACTTGCACTTTTGAGAATTTTGCTAAAACCTGTAAATTTACTTATTTTGGACGAACCTACAAACCACTTGGATTTGCATTCAAAAGATGTTTTGTTAAAAGCCTTAAAAGATTTTGGCGGAACTGTAATTTTTGTTTCTCACGACAGAGGTTTTATCGAAAGTCTTGCAAACAGAGTTTTGGAATTAAAACCAGGCGAGGCAAAGGTTTTTCCGGGAGATTACAAATATTATCTTGAACAAATCGGAAAACTTGAACAAGGTGAAGTTGTACAGAGTCAAGTAAAATCAAATTCTTTTGTTCAAAATGATGAACCTAAAAAAACTGCAAGTCAACTTTCTCGCGAAGAAACAAAGCGCTTACAAGCAGAAAAACGCCGACTTGAAAAAGAAGAAGAAAAACTCATGACAGAAATTTCTGAACTTGAAGAAGAAAAATCTAGTTTAGAAGAAAAACTTTCTACTCCAGAAGTTTATTCCGACGGAGTTTTGTGCAAGGAAATTACTCAGCAAGTTGCTCAAATTGAAGAAAAACTTACACAGTTAAATTCTCGTTGGGAAGAAGTTAGCGAAAAATTAGCAGAGTTTTAATTCTGTAAAAATAACATTCACTGAATGTCAAAGTTCTAAAAGCAAACTTTCTTGAGCTTTAGTCTTTGTTTTTATTTGCAAGTCCACTTGCTTTTACAAACATTTTTTCGATGTATTTAGCTTCGCCTTCAGAAAGCATCGCTCTTGAAAGAATTGATTTCCAAAAATTTTCCATATCTTCTTGGCCTGTTATTTTGAAAAATCCAATTTTTTTTAGGTTTTCGCTGATGATAGAAACAGTTTTGTTTAATCGTTCAATTTCGATTGGAGTGTAACCTGAAGAAAATTTTTGTTTTTCAGTTAAATTGATATGTCTAAAAATTGTGTAGCAAATAACTTGCACAGCATGAGAAAGATTTAACGAGCCAAAATCATCACTTGATGGAATATTCACTCCGATTGTGCAAACTTCTAGTTCTTCGTCAGTTAAGCCTGTTCGCTCGTTGCCAAAAATCAAAGCGATTTTAGAATTTGCTGAATCGCAAAGTTGCTCGGTCATTTTGGCAAATTCTTCTGGAAAAACTAAAAACTCTTTTCGCTTTTTACCTCGTCGTCGTGTAGTTCCTGCTGCAACAGAACAATCTGAAATTGCCTCTTCTAATGTGTCAAAGAATCTTGCATTTTCCCAAATTGAAAAAGCGTGAATAGACAAAATTCGGATTTTTTCTTCATCATAATCTGATTTTTTTCCTACGATTCTTAAATCTAAAATATCATTGTTTGCCATGGCTCTACAAACTGAACCGATATTTCGGCTTTCGTCTGGGTGGCATAAAATTACACAAAATTGTTCTGTTTTCATAAAAAAAATTATAACATTTTTTTTGAATTTTGTTTATACTAAAATAATGGTAGATTTTTTAGAAATGGAACAAAATTTGTCCAAAATACAAAAAAACAAAAAAACTGTAATTATCGGAGCAAGTGGCGGAATCGGAAGAGAACTTGCTTTAGAACTTGCCTCAACTACGCAAGAACTCGTTTTGCACGGACTTTCTCAAGAAAAATTAGATTCTCTTAAAGATGAAATTTCAGAAAATTCTTCTATTGAAAATGCAAATGAATTTATCGATTATCCAAAAGTAACTGATATTTCTTATAAATTTACTCCTTCATTTTTTACAGAAAATGAAAACGATTCTTCAAAAAATCTTTTATTAGAACATGTAAAAACTGCAGATACTTTGTGCGTTTGCTACGGACCTTTTTTGCAAAAGTCACTTCATCAAATGACCCAAAGTGAATGGCTAGAAATTTCAACCTTGGTTTTTGCTCTTCCTGGATTTTTAACTTCTCTTGCTTTGTCTCACATGATGGAAAAAAAATTTGGTAGAATTTTGCTTTTTGGCGGAACAAGAACAGATACAATCAATGCTTTTAAAACAAATTCTGCGTATGCTGCCGCTAAAACAGCGCTTTCAAGTTTGGTAAAATCAATTTGCTTAGAATATTCTCAATATGGAATTCGTTGTAATGCAATTTTACCAGGCTTTACAGAAACTGAGTATGTTGGCGAAAAAGAAAAAATCTACTATCAAAAATTACTAAATTCCGACAATATGATTGAAGCAAAATCTATTGCAAAAACTGCAAACTATCTTCTTGAAAATGAAGATATAAACGGAATGCTTTTAAAAGTAGATAGAGGCTGGAATATTTAATAGGTTTTCCATTCTAAAAACAATAAAAAACAATTTGACATTCTGTTCTATTCTGGTATAATAATATATACAATAAGGAGTGAAGACCATCTTTTGATGGATGAGAGCGTATGAGTACAAATAATAGCATTGTTCCTGGTTTTGATGATGAAAAAGATGATAGCTTAAAAATTCTCTTGGAAGTAGCGCCTTCTGTTGATAAGTGTCTTATCGTATACTTAAATGGATATATCGATACTTATAATTCTAATTTTTTCCAAAAGCGAATTGCAAAAGTTGTAGAAGCAGGTTTTGTAAATTTGATTTTTAACTGTGCTGCTTTAAATTATGTCTCTTCTACAGGAATTGGTTCTTTTACTTCTTTTTTGAAGATGGTAAAACCAAAAACTGGGGATATTGTTCTTTTAGAAATTCAGCCTAAAGTTTACGAAGTTTTCCAATTATTAGGATTTTCTCAGTTTTTTAATATTAAAGATGCAGTTGAAGATGCACTTAACTTTTTTGAAAAAGATTCATCTGCTTCGGATGCTTCTCAAGAAATTTTCCCAAAGATTTTTGCTTGTCCTGTTTGCTCTAAAAAGTTAAAGGCAACAAAAGCTGGAAGATTCCGTTGTTCAGAATGTAAAACAATTCTTGCAATCGATGATCAAGGTCAAGTTTTCTTAGGATAAAATTATTTTTGATATGAAAGTTGAGCCACTTCATTTTTTGAAGTGGCTTTCTTTTTTTATAAAAAAAAATTTCTTGTTTTTGTTCGTTCTTCATGTTATCATAGATAGGTGAAATCTTCGTTATTTTTATCAGTCGTTTTTCTTATTAGTAGTTTAGCTTTTATTCTTGTTGGCGCATTTGTATATATGCTCTATTTTGATTGTATGCATTTGTCTGCAGGTAGCGAAGTTTCGTTTTTTAATGGTTTGACATTTCTTAAAGGACTTGTTTTTTCAATTCCTGCATGTACAGTTTTAGCTTGCTTTTTTATAATTTTTTATATGATACGACATTATTCTAATCCTTGGTATAATTTGATTGTATATTCAATTTTAGGCATATTGGTTTGGACTGTAATTATTCCACTTTCATATAAATTATCAAATTTTGTTGTTTATTCTTCTGAAGATAATTCGCAAACAATCGAAAATCGTAATTTTTTTACGCCGGGATATTTTAGACAAGTTTCAAACGGATATGTTTATTTTACTCAAGTTAATTCTGATAACACAGCAAGTGGCGTTATCCTAACGAAAGGAAATGCAAATACATTTAAGGATATTCCTTTAACAAGTTTTTTTGATGATTTAACAAAAGACTCTTTATTTGTTAGTGCTATTAAACCTGTTGGAATTGTTAGCTACATTATTTCTTTTTTGCAATTATTTTGGGAAATTGGTAAATATTCTTATATGGGAAAAGGCCTATATTTAATATCATTTTTTTCATTTGCATTATCTTTATTATCTGTAATTGGTTTAACTAAATGTAGTAAATGGCGTCTTTGTAATATGTGCTTAGTATTTGTTTCTTTTTTACTTATTTGTTTTGTCAATTTACAAATTTATGAATCTAAATTTTTTGTTAATGTGATAAGATTTTTTATAGATAAAGATTTGGATTTTTTATCAGATAGACGAGTTTTGCAAATAATAATAAATTCTCTTTTCTTTTTGATATTTTCAATATTAGGAATTGTTAATGCCATTAGAAAACCAGATACAAATCAGGAGCAAGCATAAAATGAAATTATCAAAAACTGTATTTTTGTTTTTATTGATAGAAACTCTTGTTGTGTTTGCTATTTGTATCGGTTGTGGGTTTGTTTTTTTTGAAAATCCTGATTGGAATTTAATAAATCCTTTTTTGTACAAATTTCAAAATGGTTTGCTATTGTTCTTTAAACTTTTACCTGCTATTTTTCTTTCTGGAATTATTATTGGATATTCGTGGGGATTTGGAAAGCAAAATAATAATCCAACTCGTCGTTTTTCCGAAATTTTCATTTTGTACTTAAAAAATGTCGTTGTAACTTCTCTAATTTGTACTGCAATATGTTTTGTGGCGATAGAAGTTTGTGTTCCTTTGATTTCTTATTCTAGAACTCAGATGGAAGAAAATTCCAAAAATATAGATGAATATATCATTTTAGCAAAGAAAAATCTTGCAACAGGTGATTATGGTTCTGCATTGTTTTATGCAAATTATGTTTTAAATATTTCGCCTAATTCTCAAGAAGCTATAGATTTGGCAAGATTTATAGAAGAAAGTCAGTATTTGCAAAAGAAAGAAGTTGTGCCAGAAGAAGATATTTTGCCAACTTTGGTTACAACAAAAACTTCTGGAATGACTGTGCCTGAAATATTACAAAAAGCAACGGATTGTTATTCAAAAAAAGATTATTTCAATGCACATTATTATTCTTCATTAGTTTTGGAAATTTCAAAGCAAAATTATACCAATAGAGATTATGCAAAACAACTTGCAAGTGATTCTTGGAATAAACTTTTACACATTGATGCTTTTGAAGATGATTTATCAAAAGAAGTTTTCCAAAGAAAAAAAGATGGATATATTGCTCTTTCTTCGGGAGATTATTCTAAAGCATATTATATTTATCAAGACTTATTAGAAAAATATCCATTGGATTATGATATAAAAAATTTTTACGAAGCTTCTAAAGAACTTTTGGGGACTCGATATTTCTTCATAGATGAAACTTTGGATAAGCAACAATTTGAGAAGTTCAGAAATGTGTTTTTTACAATTCCTCGGCTTGATGGTGGAAAAGATTTAATTTCAATAAAAGGAATTACATCAATAGAAACTACTGGAGGAAGGGTGCAATATTTACGGGGTTTTTCTGTTGTATCCTATGACAAAGATGAAGAATGGATAATGAGTCTTTCTGTGCCTTACGCAAAGATGTGTTCTATGCCTTTAGAAAGTATGAGCCAAGAATTATCAGACTACATTGGTACAATGTCTAATACAAAATTTGTTCCTTATGTTTTTCTAAAATCTGTAGATAGAAAATATGAAAATATTTTTATTACTCCAAGAATTGAAACTAAAGAAGGAGTGAATTTAATAAATTCTACATCTTATGTAATGCCAATTCCTTTTGAAAATTTTGCAATGCTTTGTGAAGTTTCTCGTGGGGCAGAAACTATGTCTTTAGGTTCTTTGTATCGATTTTCTAAAGTTGCGTCAGAATATGGATATTCTTCAGAAATTTTTTCTCAAGCATTGGTAAATAGATTTACATATCCAGTAGTTTTATTGATTTGCTTTTTGTTAGCAAGCATCATAGCTTGGAATTCTCGTATTTTTTCAGAAGATTCATTTAAGTTTTCGTGGCTTTTATTATTTCCAATAATTATTTTTTTAGCGTATGCATTTATTCAATGTTTTAGATTTATCATGTCATTGATTTTTTATGCAATATTAGTTTTTGTTGCTTTTGTTGGAAATGGAGCTACATTTGTCAGTTTGTTTATTTTGCTTTTTATCTTGCTTTTGTGTTTTATACGATTTGTTTCGCTAAAAAGTGATGGCGTAAAAGAATAAAAAAAGCTGTCTAAATTTAGACAGCCTTTCGATAAGATTACACAGTAATTCTTTCGATATGTGCACCAAGTGACTGAAGTTTTTCTGTTAAATGTTCATATCCTCGTTCAACTTGATAAACATTTTTGATAACACTTTCACCTCTTGCACACATTGCGGCAATAACCATTGCCATACCAGCTCGTACATCTGGAGAAACTAATTCTGTTCCTCGCAATAAACTTGGTCCAGAAACTACAGCTCTGTGTGGGTCGCAAAGTGTAATTCTTGCTCCCATTCCGATAAGTTTATCTACAAAGAACATTCTTGATTCAAACATTTTTTCGTGAATCAAAACTGTACCTTCAACTTGAGTTGCAACAACTGTCATAATACTTGTTAAATCTGGTGGAAATCCTGGCCATGGAGAGTCATCAATTTTTGGAATCATTCCGCCTAAGTCTGGGCTAACTTGCATATTTTGTTCGTTTCCAACGATGATAGAATCCCCATCTGTTGTCCAAGTAATTCCCAATCTTCCAAAAGCAAGACGAATTGCTCTCATATCTCGCTGTTCAACACCTGTAATTGTGATGCTTCCACGAGTTGCAGCAGCCAATCCAATAAATGAACCAATTTCCATATAGTCTGGCCCAATTTTGAAATCGCAACCATGAAGTTTTTTTACACCTTTGATTGTAAGAATATTTGAACCAACTCCTGAAATATCGGCACCCATGGCATTTAACATATTGCACAAATCTCTAACATGAGGTTCACTAGCGGTATTTGTTAAAATCGTTGTTCCTTCTGCTAAACAAGCTGCCATAACAGCGTTTTCAGTTGCAGTAACGGAAGCTTCGTCCAAGAAAATGTCAGCTCCTACAAGTTTGTTTGCGGTAAAAGAAAGTTGACCGTCTGTGTTTACTCTTGCACCAAGTTCAGTAAGTGCTAAAAAGTGAGTATCAAGACGACGGCGCCCAATTACATCTCCTCCTGGCGGAAAAAGTTGTGCTTTCCCAAGTCTTGCTAGAAGTGGACCTGCAAAAAGAATCGAAGCACGAATCTTTTTTGCCAAATCTGAAGGAATTTCGTGTGAATTTAAATTCTTTGCACAAAATTTCCATGTGTTTTCAGCAATTTTTTCGGCTGTTACTCCAAGGCGTTCTAGAATTTTTATCATTACACCAGTATCTTCGATATCTGGGATGTTTCGTAGCGTAACTTCTTTATCTGTTAAAAGAACCGCTGCGATACAAGGTAATGCTGCGTTTTTGTTTCCACTGGCGGCGATAGTTCCTTTTATCGGAAAGCCACCTTCAATATGATATTCGTACATTTAGTTTTTCCTTTCTGAATATATTTTGATAAGTTCAAGTATTGTTTTTACTGAATATTCCATTTGTTCCAAACAAGCCCATTCTGTTCTTGAATGAAAATTGTGTCCGCCGGTAAAAATGTTTGGAGTTGGAATTCCCATTTCTGATAAACGAGAACCGTCAGTTCCTCCACGAATTGGACGAATAACTGGTTCAATTCCTACATTTTTTACCGCATCAATTAGATTTTGCATTACATGAGGATTTTTATCAAGAACTTGCTTCATATTTTTGTATTGAAAAGTGTGTTTTACTTCAACATTTCCATTTGGAAAAAGTGATTTGCAAGTTTGTGCCAAAGAATCAATAGTTTCGATTCTTCGCTTCATTCCAGATTCTTCAAAATCTCTTAAGAAAACTGTTACCGACGCACTTTCCATTGAACCTGAAATTTCCATTGGAGCATAAAATCCTAAATATCCGTCAGTTGCTTCTGGACTTTCATTTTGTGGAAGCATAGAAACAAATTTACTTGCCATTGTTACGGCATTCACCATATTTGGCCGAGCTGAACCCGTATGCAAAGCTTTTCCTGTAAAAGTGATTTCGGATTTGTATGCGTTAAAACATTCCGCTTCGATTTCGCCCAAATCCCCACCATCAACTGTGTAACATTGTTTTGATTCAAGCCAGTCTAGTGGAACATTGTCCATTCCATGCCCAGTTTCTTCATCAGGTGAAAAAATGATTTCAATCTGCCCGTGAGGAATATTTTTATCCTGCAAAATTTGAATCACTGTCATAATTTCTGCAATTCCAGCTTTATCGTCAGCTCCAAGCAAAGTAGTTCCGTCTGTTGTGATAATTGTTTGACCTTTGCATTTTGCAAGTTCAGGATTTTCTTCTATTTTAATAGAAACTTCATCGTTTAAAGTGATAGATTTTCCATCGTAGTTTTCAATGATTTTAGGATTTACATTTTGCCCAGAAACTTCACCCACCGTATCAAGATGAGCCAAAAATCCTACAGAAGCACAATTTTCGTAACCTTTTGTTGCTTTAATCCTTGCGCACAAATATCCCTTTTTTGTGATGTGACTTTCGATTTTCAAAGCTTCAAGTTGATTTTTAATATGATTTGCCAAATCAAATTGTCGTTCTGTGGAAGGTTGCAATCCTTCGTCTGCCTTTTGAGAATCGCTAGTTGTCCAAATTTTAATATATGATAAAAAATTTTCTAGCAAAGTATTTTTTTCGTTAGTTTCCAAAATCATCTTTTATATCGTACGATATTTTTATGTATTTTTCAATCGGTATGTTTTTTTGTTGATACTTCGACTACGCCTAGCAACCAAGAATTGCCACGGGGATTTGCTCAAACCTAACGACTTTCGCTGTCTGATATTTTTAGGAATCTTTTATCATCCACGTTTTCTAGCACTTTCATTTGTTGGATTGCGATTTTATTCAATTTTTCCAAGCGTTCTGATTGTGCAAGTCCTTCGTTAATAAAAACAGCGTTCAAGTTTTCCATGTTGCTAAGACAAATTAATTGATTAATTGTTGCGTAATCTCTGATGTTTCCTTTTAAGTCTGGATTTTCATCTCGCCATTCTCTAGCAGTTTTTCCAAACATTGCAACATTTAACATATCTGCTTCATCAGCATAAACGAAAGATTTTTGTGCTGGAGTTAGTTCTTGCGGAATTAGATTTTGTTTTATTGCGTCTGTGTGGATTCTGTAATTGATTTTTGCAAGTTCTCGTTTTGCAGACCAACCAAGGAGTTTTTGTTCTTCTTCTTTTAGGCGTTGGAATTCTTTTACAATATAAATTTTAAATTCTGGACTTATCCACATTGCAAATTCAAAAGCAATATCCTTGTGAGCATAAGTTCCACCGTAGCGACCAGCTTTTGCTTGTAAACTAATTGCATTTGTTCTTGCAACAAATTCCTTTACGCTGATTTTAAAACTGTTTAAACCAGACTGACTTTTAATTGTGGCGAATTCGCCATAATTAAAATTAGGATTATAAACTTTTTCCCAAATACCAATATATTCAAGTGTATTACGATTTCGAAGCCAATCCGTTATAAAAAAATCACCATCTTTTGCTTTTATCATATCAGTAAGGCATAAGTAATCCTCATTATTAATTTGTACAACTGTAATTTCTGTGTCTTTTACATTCATCTTTGCCATTTAAACTTTCTCCTTTTTTTATTACCACGCGGATTTGCACAAACCTAACGGTTTTCGTTTTAATTTATCTTTTGCTATTATTTGATTTATTTCTAGTTCCTAATTTCATTATAGATTCTGCACAAATTTTTGTTAAAGGTTCTCCAATTGCGGCTTTATAATTAAATCCCAAAAGTTGCATTGTTTTTAATGTATCCACATTAATTAAATCTTTAACAACTTCAAAACTTTCTGTAGAAGTATTTGGTGAGATTTTTTTTACTAAATCTAATACTTTTGATACAGTGGAATTCAAATGTTTAATATCTTCATCACCTATTATTATTCTATCCAATTCTGATTTATAAGATTGAGCAATCCTTACAGCTTGTTCTCGTTCTAGAATTAATTCATTAATTATTTCATCATATGTTTTTCGAATTGCTTCTATGTTTTTTTCATCTTTTATAGCTTTAATCTTTTTTGTAACTATAGAAGTAGTCCCTTTTACGGCAAGTTCTGTAAGAGATACGCCTAATTCTGTAAGTTCATTAGTTATGTTCATAAATCATCCTTATTTTATTTCTTGAATAACAACATCAATATATTCATTCTGTGATATATTAAATAATTGCTCACTACCTAAAGAGTCGAAATTTCCTTTTATTTCATCATTAATTGAAACCTCATATCCACCTATAGGTTCAAAAACTATATATCTTCTATTTTCTGTTTCTACAGTAAAGAAATTATTTATAGAATCATAATCAACAACTATACCTTTCATGATATTTTCTCCTCAAAAAAATTATTTAGTCATCTCAACATATTTTTCAAACAAAAATGCTACTCTTTCATCATCATTTGAGAATGTTTTTCCATAGGCTTTTTCTACGGCTTTGTCGTTTGCTTCGTGAGCTTTGCGTAAAACTGGTGGCATTGTTAAAGGGTTGTATAAATCTGCTAATGAAGCCTCTGGAAATTGAGAACGTGCGTCTAAAATTGCTTGTGCAGTTTGCTCGATTTTTGCTTTTTGTTCCTCTGTCGGATTTGGGAAAGGGAATGTATTGTAAACAGTGGAAGCACCATAGCTGTAACGACTTTCTAATCTACCTGCAACAACACGCATCCACGCATTATGAATATTACTTGTCAGAACACCAAATATATATAGGGAAGCATTGGGAACAAACAGAGATTTATTATTTGGAACAACATCTGAATCACAAAATCCTATCGGAATATAATATCTATTTTCAGATGATACCATAGGCATAAAAACTGATTTTGCTGGAACATATCTATCTTCTGCAAATAATGTTGGAGTTGTAGCTCTTTTACGTGTTTGTTCCTTTTTACTTGCTAATCTAAAATCTTGTACAGATTTTATTCGTTGCATTACCAAAGGCATTTTTGTTAATTCATTTGGCGGACAATTTTTTAGCCAAAGGCAATAACGCACCTTGTTATTAATAAACTCTTCTGAACCTATATATTTTTTTATGTATTTCTTTGCATTCGGCTCTTTCTTTATAAAATCTTCATATTCCTCGGGAGTTAAAATAAATCCTCCGCCATCAGTAGGACAAGAACCAACAATCATTTCTGGAACATCAGATAACGGTTTTAAACGATTATCTACAATAATATTTGGGGCATCCATTAAATACGCATTAATATTTTTCACAATTTCCATCGAACCATCAGAATGAAATATTTTCTTCTGTTGATTTTGCGTTAGCAAAATCGAATCCGTGTGGCAACTAAAGCCTATGATGACACAGTGAACTGCGGCTTTGTCTGTACTTTCGCTATTCCATTTGAAAGTTCTATAAGCAAAATCTATTTCTATATTTTTTGCAAAAAGATAATTCCATAGTGGAGGAACTGCAATACCTTGACAAATTGAATTTGTAGAAACAAACGCACATTTTATATCTGTTTTCTGGATGTAATCACATGCTTTTTTATACCAACAAGTAACAAAATCAAGATTCCCGAAATTTTTAATACCATTAAATACAAAAGCCATGTCATCTTTTTGTTCTTTCGTTTGATAACTTTTACCCACAAACGGCGGATTTCCCATGATATAATCATACTGAATCTCGTTTCCGTCTACTTCTGTGGCAAAACCTGCAAAAAGTCCGTCGTTGAGTTGTACGTTTTCGTCAATTGGTTTTAGAGTTTCCCAATTCATTCGCAACGCATTGCCTTCCACAATAAACGCATTTGTTGTCAAAGGCAAAAAGTCTAAGTTCATTCCGATAATTTTTTCGGTTTCGGTCATCATTTGGCTTTCGGCAATCCACAAGGCAGTTTTTGCAACGGTTACTGCAAAATCGTTTATTTCGATTCCGTAAAACTGATTGATTTTTACTTTTATGAATTCGTCAAAGCCTAAAACTTTTTCGCCATTATTTAGCACAGAAATTACTTTATTTTCCAAGCGACGAATGCTCAAATATGTTTCTGTTAAAAAATTTCCACTTCCACAAGCTGGGTCTAAAAATTTTAAATTCCCAAGTTTTTCTTGAAATGCGTGGAGTTTATCAGATTTTGATTTTGCATTGGTTGTTGCACAGATTTTTTCAAATTCAGCTTCTAATTCGTCCATAAAAAGTGGATCGATTACTTTATGGATATTTTCGATTGAAGTGTAGTGCATTCCGCCAGTGCGGCGAGTTTCTGGGTTCAATGTTGATTCAAAAACTGCTCCAAAAATTGTTGGGCTAATTTCTCGCCAATCAAATGGAGCACAATCGT
>JAZRJV010000034.1:0-6183 GCA_045645985.1 Treponemataceae bacterium | reverse complement strand
TGAAAAGTGAAGCACTATTTGTGCGTAACTTTTCAAAAATTCTCCTATTTATGAAGATTTACACACTTCTCAGGCAAAACAGAAAAGTACTCCGGTTTCGCTAACGCTCAAATGTCGCACTTTTCTGTTTTACCTTACAGTGCATAAATCTTCATCACTAGATTGCTACAAAAATTGTTGGAAGTTTGCAACGCAAACATTGTTGTTATTATATCACAGATTTTTAAAACTTCATCACTTGTTTTTCACTTTCATAAAAATCAAATTATTTGTAAAATCAAAATATGAAATATGATTCTGTGGTTCCTGCAACTTTTATTTCTCGCCCAAATCGATTTATCGCTCATGTTCAACTTGAAGAAAATAAAAATGATAAAATTGAAATCGTACATGTAAAAAATACAGGCCGATGCAAAGAACTTTTAATTCCAGGTTGCAAAGTTTATCTTGAAAAATCAAATAATCCCAATCGCAAAACAAAATTTGATTTAATCGCAGTTGAAAAAATCTATCCAGAAAATCCTGAAAAAAAATTACTTGTAAATATGGATAGTCAACTTCCAAATAAAGTTGCTCACGAATGGCTAAAAACTCAAAATTATTCTTTTATCAAACCTGAATTTACTTTTGGAAAATCCAGAATCGATTTTTATATGGAAAAAGATGAAGAAAAATTTTTGATGGAAGTGAAAGGTTGCACACTCGAAATTGACGGAATCGGATATTTTCCAGATGCGCCAACTGAACGAGGTGTAAAACATCTTGAAGAATTAATTTTAGCAAGTCAACAAGGATATAATTGCAAAATCGCGTTTGTAATTCAAATGGAAGGAATTACTGAAGTTCGAGGAAATTCAGTAACGCATCCAAAATTTGCAAAAACACTAGAAAAAGCAAAAAACGCTGGAGTAGAAATTTTGTTTTTGTGTTGTCGCGTAATGCCAGATGAAGTTTTTGTGGAGAAGGTTTTTGTAGGATAGGAATTACAGAAGTTTGTCTAATCCCCCCAAAAAAAAACTAAAAACTCACAAAAAACAAAGTTACTATTGACAGAAACAATTTTATGAGATATATTTATTAATATGCGTTACTTTTTATAGTAACATATATATACAAAACAACAATTTATCGATACAATATAAACGATGGAGATAATATGGAATATTTAAAACAATTTCCCGATAAAAACGGATATTTTGGAGAATACGGTGGCTCATTTGTCCCAGATGTTCTTCAACAAGAAATGGATAAAATCACAAAGGCATATTACACAATCAGTAAATCACACGACTTTATAAATGAATTGCGTAGTATCAGAAAGCATTTTCAGGGGCGACCAACACCAGTTTACTATTGCCGACGCTTGTCTGAAAAATGTGGTGGACGAATTTACCTAAAACGCGAAGACTTAAATCATACAGGTGCTCACAAATTAAATCACTGTATGGGCGAAGCCTTACTTGCAAAATATATGGGTAAGAAAAAAGTAATTGCAGAAACAGGAGCAGGACAACACGGAGTTGCACTTGCAACTGCAGCAGCATACTTTGGACTCGAATGTGAAATTCACATGGGCGAAGTTGATATCGCAAAAGAACATCCTAATGTGGTGCGTATGAAATTACTTGGCGCAAAAGTTATTCCTGTAACACACGGATTAAAAACTTTGAAAGAAGCAGTAGATTCTGCTTTTGAAGCATATCTAAAAGACCCAATCAACAGTATTTACTGTATCGGTTCTGTTGTTGGACCTCATCCTTTCCCAATGTTAGTTCGCGATTTCCAACATGTAATCGGAGTTGAATCTCGTGAACAATTTTTGGAAATGACAGGTGAACTTCCAGATGAAGTTTGTGCTTGTGTTGGTGGTGGTTCAAATGCAATGGGAATGTTCAGCGGATTTTTAGATGATGACGGCGTTCGTTTAACAGGTGTAGAACCTGCAGGTCGTTCTCTAAAAATGGGAGACCACGCCGCAAGTCTTTCTTACGGAAAACCAGGAATTTTGCACGGCTTCAAAACATATCTATTACAAGATGAAAATGGAGAACCAGCACCAGTTTACTCAATTTCAAGTGGACTTGATTATCCAGGAAGTGGACCAGAACATTGTATGTTAAAAGATACTGGTCGTATTCAATATACTGTAGCCAGCGACCAAGAATGTTTGGAAGCATTCTACACACTCTGTCGTCTTGAAGGAATCATTCCAGCACTTGAAAGTGCCCACGCAGTAGCTTACGCAATGAAAGCTGCTCAAGAAAGACCTGAAAAATCAATTTTGGTTTGTCTTTCTGGTCGTGGTGATAAAGATATCGACTTTGTTGTTGATAACTACGGAACAGGCGAAAACTATCTAAAATAAACTGATAAACAAATCCCTATAAAAGTTGTTTTCTCAAACTTCTTTTTGTAGGGATTTTTTATTTTAAATTTCTTCTATTATAAAACGTCTTCATCAATTTTAATAATTAAATTATTTCAACTTTCAAAAAAATTCATAAATAGACATTTTGTAGATTTTTGAAAAATTAACAAAAACACCTTGCAAAAAAAAATCAAAATCACTATAATCAGGTTAGTATAAACTAACTAAAGTTTATAAATCTTAATTTTTAAGGAGAAACTGTGGTAGATATGACATTATTCGAAGCCCAAGAAGGAAAAGAATATTTTATCCAACAAATCAATACAGATGATGAAGAACTAAATTCTTTCTTATTCTCTCTTGGATGCTACACAGGAGAACCAATCACAGTTGTTTCTCGCAAAAAATCAACTTGCGTTGTTTCTATAAAAGACGGAAGATACAGTATCGATAAGCAATTAGCACAAGCAATTGTTGTGTAATTCCTTAAAATTTATTTTTTTTACACGAAGAGTTAGTATATACTAACCACTTAAAACCGGAATGTATCCGTATGGATTCAAAATATTTATCGCAAATTGCGAACAAAAATAGAGGTATAAAAAAATGAGAATTGCCTTGGCGGGAAATCCAAATTCTGGAAAAACCACAATGTTTAATGCCTTAACTGGCAAAAATGAAAAAGTTGGAAACTGGGCAGGTGTTACAGTTGACAAAAAAGAACATCAAATCAAAAAAACTTTTGCAGAGAATGAAAACATAATTGCAGTTGATCTTCCTGGTGCATATTCAATGTCTCCTTTTACAACTGAAGAATCTGTTACAAGTTCTTATGTAAAACAAGAAAATCCAGATGCAATTATCAATATCGTTGATGCTACAAATTTGAGCCGAAGTTTATTTTTTACAACTCAACTTTTAGAACTTGGCATTCCAGTAGTTGTTGCCCTCAATAAAAGTGATATAAATGAAAAGAAAGAAACAAAAATTGATATTAACCTTTTATCAGAAAAATTAAATTGCCCCGTAATTAACACAGTTTCAAAAACTACAGAAGGTTTAAAAGATGTTGTTCAAAAAGCAATTTCCTTGATAGGAAAAAATCAAGTTGCACCTTATTCACAAAATGAAATTGACCTAACTGATAAAAACGCAGTTGTCGAAGAAGATAAAAAACGATTTGCCTTTGTAAACGAAATTGTAGCCCAAGTTGAAAGTCGAAAAGTATTTACAAAGGATAAAAACTTTGGTGATAAAATCGATGAAATTCTTACAAATAAGTGGCTTGGTATTCCTATTTTTGCACTTGTAATGTTTTTAGTTTTTCAAATTTCTCAAGTTTGGATTGGAACTCCCCTAGCAGACCTTTTAGTAGCTTATCTTGAAACTTTTCAATCTTGGGTAGCAACTTTTTTTGAAGACGCAAATCCACTTTTATCAGCATTACTTGTTGATGGCGTAATCGGTGGAGTTATTGCAGTTGTGGGATTTCTTCCACTTGTTATGGTGATGTATTTTTTAATCGCTTTACTTGAAGACTGCGGATATATGTCTAGAGTTGCAGTAGTTTTAGACCCAATTTTCAAAAAAGTTGGTCTTTCTGGAAAATCTGTAATTCCTTTTGTTATAACTGTAGGATGCGCTGTTCCTGGAATTATGGCAAGTCGCACAATAAAAAATGAACGAGAACGACGAGCAACAGCAATGCTTGCACCTTTTATGCCTTGTGGCGCAAAAATTCCCGTAATTGCACTTTTTGCAGGAGCATTTTTTAACAGCGCCGGTTGGGTAAGTACAGTAATGTATCTTTGTGGTATTATTTTGATTTTCTTGTGCGCTTTATTGGTAAATGCAATTTGTGGATGGAAAGCAAAAAAATCATTTTTTATCATTGAATTACCAGAATATAAAATTCCTTCTTTTTTGGGCGCATTCAAATCAATGTGCGCAAGAGGTTGGTCTTACATCGTAAAAGCAGCAACTATCATTTTGCTTTGTAATACTATTGTTCAAATTATGCAAACTTTCACTTGGAGTTTTACTGTTGCAGAAATTGCAGATACTTCAATATTAGCTTCTATCGCTCGACCTTTTGCATATTTACTTGTTCCAATTATCGGCGTATTAAGTTGGCAAATGGCAGCAGCCGCAGTTACAGGATTCATTGCAAAAGAAAACGTTGTTGGAACTTTGGCTGTTTGCTTTGTTGGCTTAGAAAACTTAATCGATACAGAAGAACTTGCTCTTATGGAAGGTGCTGGAACAGAAGTTGCCACAGTTTTTGCAATTACAAAAGTTGCAGCTTTGGCATATTTAATGTTCAATTTATACACACCACCTTGTTTTGCTGCAATTGGTGCTATGAACGCAGAAATGAAAAGCGCAAAATGGCTCTGGGGTGGAATCGGGTTACAATTTGCAGTTGGATATTCAATTTCATATTTAGTTTACACAATCGGAACTTTGATTGTAAATCCAGGAAGTTTAGCTATAGTTCCTGCTATCGCTGGTGGAATTGCAGTTCTTGTAATAGCATGTGTTATAGTAACTTTGATTGCAAATGCAAACAAAAAAGTAAAAGCTGAATATATATTAAATTAAACAGAATGCCACGCAAATTCTAAAAATCTAAGATTTTTTCAAATTTGTACAAGGAGGATACTTTTTATGAAAAACATTATTTTAATTGCAATTTTAATCTTTATTGTGGGAAGTATCCTCTTTTATTTATTCAAAGCAAAAAAACAAGGGCAAACCTGTATCGGTTGCCCTTACGCAAAAAATTGTAGCAAGAAAAGTTGTGGGAAGTAGGCAGATAAATATTAATAATTATAACGACAATAACTCTTTCTTTTTCTTGTCAAATTCTTCTTGAGAAATAATACCATTATCTAGTAGTTGTTTAAATTTTAACAAATTATCAACAGATTCATTTGCAATATCTTTTTTTTGGTTAAGAGAAATACAATCATTTAAGAAACCTTCTAATCCTTCTGGTGTATGTAACATTGTGATTGTATTATTCCCCGCAAAATTATTTAGATATATATATAACAATTTAGTTTCTTCTATTTTTACATTTTCCTTTGCAGTATTACTTCCTACTATAGCGCCAACAGGACCAGCAATCACATTTCCAACAACAGCCCTTGTTATTCCCCCTTTTTTTTCTATAGTTGTTTTTTTATTTACAACTTTATATTCAAATCCAACAACTTCATTAAAAGCATAAATCTTTGGATTTGTTATTTTTGCAAGATTTCCATAAGCAAATAATTTATTTTCATGATCTATGTTTATTTGTTCATTTCCATATGATTTTAAAATTTGCGATGGTTTAAAAATCTTGGAGAGTTCATTATTTTTATTCCAATATTCTTGTAGTTCTAATTTAGTTCTTGTAGCATAACTCTTTGAAATACTCGCACAATATCCACAAACAAATCCATCAATAACTTTAAATTTATATATCAAACCATATTTCTGTTTACAAATTGGACAGTATTTTTTATCATTTATTTCTAAAACTTTTTCATCTTCTTTAGCACCAATATTTTCAACTTTTTTATCTTGCTCTTCGTTAGTATTAGATTTTTTATTCTTTTTCAAACATAAAAAAGACAATAAAAATAAAATAATACTAGAAAATACACCTGCTATTATAGAAAAATCTTCTTCTACAAATGGCACAACTAAAATAATAAAACCACTAATACAAAATGAAATTCCATAAAAAGTTTTAATTATTTTCCATAATTTTTTCATTCTCAAAACTCCTTGTTTTTTTTCATAGTATAAAAAAACATATAATATGA
>JAZRJV010000033.1:0-79148 GCA_045645985.1 Treponemataceae bacterium | reverse complement strand
CCAAGTCGCTGTTTCGTAATGAAATGAGAAACAGCAGTAAAAATCACAAGTTTGTAGCACAAACTTTCACATTTTCATTCTGTATCTCGATGATTTTGCTGTCAACAAAAAACTATGTATAGAATATAGTACAAAATGGGTAATCTCAATACAAATTTTTAAGGCACTCTTTGAATGTAAGTTGCTTTCGGAATGATAATTATTTCTACACGACGGTTTTGAGCTCGGCCTTCTGGAGTTGAATTATCTCCGATAGGGATAGTTCCTCCGTAGCCTTTGTAAGAGAACATACTTCTATTCATTCCTCTATCTACAAGTTGATTGATGATAGTTCCAGCTCGTTCCACAGAAAGATTCATTTCTCCGATTGGTTTTCCAACGCTTGCTGTGTGACCTTCAACCATAATTGTAAATTCATTATTTTTTGTAATTTTGTAAAGTTCTTCGTAAATTGCATCGAGTCTGTCTTTTTCTTCTGGCAAAATTTCACTTGAATCGGCAACGAATTTTACATCCTGAATTGAAATTTGAATTCCTTTGTAAGTATCGGTGATTTCAACATCTGGGATTTTTCTTTCGTAAAAGAAATTTTTTGTGTCGCGGTAAATTACATAGTAAGATTCATCTTTTTCTGGCGCACCAACTGAATAAACAAGTTGTTCTTTATCCAACAAAATGATAACTCGGCCTTGTTTTAATAATTCTCGGTTTTCTTCCAAAGAAAGAATTTTCAAGGCATCTTTATTTGAAATTACTGGGTCTGTTCTGTTAATTCCAAAGATTTTTTTTGCAGTAATTCTAAGTGGGTCGTTTCCGATTCTGTTGCGATAAAGATTTTCGTCGCTACTCCAATGATAACTTACAACTCCGTAATCTTTTGCAGTTGAGCTATTTTCGATGTTTTTTTCATAAATTAGTTCCATATCTTCGTTCCAAACTTTTGGAAAAAGACAAGGATTTCCTGTTGAAGTTACAAATTCACCTTGAACTGGCAAAATTCCTCGAGCATCAATAATGATTCCAGTGTAAACTCTGGAAGCGGTTTTTTCTATCGGAGCATTTGGTTTGTACGGAAAACTATGTTTTACCAACTTTGAAGAAATATCGTTTAGTTTTATCGAATGATTGATGATGATACTATCATTTTTCCCTGAATAAACTGATGAAGATTTCTTTCCGTCTTGGATAATCTTAGTAATTTCTTCTAATGATAAGGAATCTTGTAAAATTGTATCGCCAAGTTTTTTTGAAGAATCAACTGGTAACGATAATAATGGGTCTTTTATCAATTCGGGAATTTTTGAATCCAATATTGTGTTTGCAGCCCCTCGACCTGACGGTAAAATTATATCGCTTTGTGAAATATTTAGTTCTGCAGTTGAGAAAAAGGCTGGCTTTGTCCAGTCAACTGTACTTTGCGAACTTGCTTGCTGCGAAAAAAGATTTATATTAACTAATAAAATAAAACAAATAAAAAAGAATGATTTTTTCATAAAACTATTAAAAGTTCCTCCGAGATTTAATGCGCGAGGATGTTCAAAAGTTACAAAAATTTGAAAGACCTCATTCTATTATCGGCACTTTTATGCTAGAACCTATACGCAAAATATCATCAATTTTCATATTATTTTCTTCTGCAAGAACTTCAACTTGAACATTGTACTTTAACGATAAATTCCACAAGGTGTCTTTTTCGGTAACTTTATGCGTTCCGTTAAATACAACTTTTTCTGGTTGTTTTGCTCCAGTGAATTTTGCCACATCTTTTATGGCTGGAATCATAAGTTTTTGTCCAATTTTGATGATTGTTCCATTTATTTTGTTTACTCGCTGAATTTCTGTAACTGGAATTTCGTAATGTTTTGAAAGTGCGTACAAAGAATCCCCTGATTTTACTGTGTAAACATGATATTTTATCAATGGAAGATTTGAACTTTCTAAAAGATTTTTTACTTCCTGTAATTTTTCTTGAGGAACACGCAATTTGTAAGTTGTGTCAGGCGGAGTTACATTATAAAAAAGCGAAGGATTGTAAAAAGTTAAAAGTTCTTTTTCTATATCAGATTTTTCTGCTAAAATTCCTAAATCGATTGAACGATTTACAGAAATTTCTTCAAAAGTTACGCTGTTATCAGTTTGCAAATTTGGTTCTGGAAATTCTAAGCCGTATTTTTCTTTGTTCTCTAAAATCGTGCAAATAGCGATAAATTTTGGAACATAATTTTTTGTTTCAGCTTTTAAAAATCCATTGTTTGCTAAATACCAAAAATCAGATTTTCCAGCTTTTTTGATAGTTCTGTTAATTGCTCCAAGTCCGCAGTTGTAGGCTGCTAAAGCTAATTCCCAACTTCCAAGATAATCGTAGTTTTCTTTTAATTTTTTTACAGCGGCATTTGTGGAAAGCCAAGGATCTTTTCTTTCGTCCATCCAAGTATTTACGCGAATATTGAAAGGCGCAATACTGTTTTTCATAAATTGCCATATTCCGTAGGCACCAGATTTTGAAAGAGCAGAAATTTTGTAACTTGATTCAATTACAGGTAGATATTGCAATTCCTGTGGTAAATTATTTTCTGCAAGAACTTTTTGAACATAAGCGCGATATTTTAAAGATTCAGTCATTACAGAATTTAGCCAATCTTTTGCAAAATTGCTTGTGTATTGTTCAATTTGTTTTTGCACCAAAGAATTTTTGCTGTAATCTTTGTTTAGAATCAATTTTTTTTCAATTATTTGAGAAGTCGCATTTTCTTGTTTCAAATTATTTTCTTGCTGAAGGATTTTTACTTCTTGCTCTGAATTATTTTCTTGATTTGTAATTTCAGTTTCTGTAACAAGATTTTCTGAATTATCAATTTCTTGACAAGTTAAATTTCCTAAAAAAATAAAAATCAGCAAAATAGAGAAGGTTTTTTTGAGAATCGTTTTATGTGTAAAAATTTGTTTCATTAAAGTTTCTCACCAAAATAAATTCCAGCCCATTCCCATCTTCCGTGGATTTCTGGGTCAAGTGGAAAGTTTACTTTTCTAAAGTATAAATACCAAAGATTGATGTATTGACTCCATCCAGTTGTTCTAAGATATGCTTCATTTGGATTTGAAGATTCATCAAGTTTTGCAGAATATCGAATTCTGTTTCCTCGCATGTAATCTTTCATAGAGAAGATTTTTTGGCTGTTTGTATCTGTTTCTTCTTGCTTCCATGACATAGCAAAAAAGTTTACTTTAGAACGATATTTATCAAGTAAAGTTGAACTATATCGGGAAATTGCATTTTTTACAGCTTTTTCTAAGGCTTCCAAACTTTCAAAAGTCCAATCTTTTGGTGAATTGTTAAAGTCAATTAACTTTCGGGCTCGATTGTACGCATCTGGAATTCCTGCAATCTGAATTGTTGTTGCATCAGGGCGTTCCAAAAACAATGAGTATGTATTCAATGCTTGTTCCCAGTCTCCGATTTTTTCATACTCGATTGCTTGTCTCATGTAAAGTTCTGTTATGTTAACTTCATCAGGAAATCTTGTAATCAACTGGTTAAAATAGTATATTCTATTATCAGAGGATGTACTGATTTGAATTAAGTTTTGCAAACACAAAACATGAACGGATTTTCCTTTTACAAGTAAGTCGTCGTAGTTTTGAATAATTCTGTCAAAGTAATATTCTGCAACTGAATCTGCGTTTTCTTGCATGTATGTGTAAGCTGTTAGAAGTAGCCAATAAGAGTTATATGGATTTTCAGGATTTTTTTCAACAAAATCTGTAAGGAAAAGAATTAAACTTTGATTATCATTTTGGTATCTGAAAGAATCTGCAATTTGATTTATAATTGAAAACGAACTTTGCGGATTTGATTTTTCTTTTTCCAAAAGAGTAAATAATTCTTTTTGATTTTTGCTTATTGATGATTCTTGTGTGCAAGAAAATGCAAATAAAATATATACACAAATAGCAAAAAATGATATTTTATTAAGATGTAGCATAATTGCATTATAATAAATCTAATTGATAAATTACAAGGATAAATAATGAAATTTTTGAATAAAAATATTAAAATTAATATAGTTCTTGTTATAGGACTTTTATTGATATTTACAGGTATTCTTTTGTTAACTGGATATTTTGCAAAAAATCCTCAAAGTATTTTTTTGTTTAGAGGCGTAATTCTATTTATTCTTGGTGCTTTTATCTTATTTGTTGAATTATTAAACTCTTCAAAAACTTGGTTGATGTTTATTTCTATGGTGTTAATGTTGATTTCTGTTATCATAGGAATGATTGATGTTGGTTTTTTGCCATATTCAGTAAAAAATATTTGGCCTTCATTCATAATTATTTTTGGTTTTGGATTAATTTTATTTTCATTATATAAAGATAAAAAGATTAAAGCGATATATTTAATTCCAGCATTAACAATTATCTTTTTTGGTGTATTTTTTATGCTTTTTTCTGTTGGTATTATAAAAACAAGTTTTGTTTCTATTGCTAGTAAGTTATGGCCACTTTTATTTGTTTTATGTGGCGGCGCTTTAGTTACATCATATTTTATCCAACATCACAATTTAATAAAGCAAGATAAAGTTAATAACAACGAGGATTCTGAATGATAAAATTAAGAAGCACAATATTCTGTGTTGCTTCAATATTATTAATTTTCTCATTTTCTTGTAAGTCTGTTCCAGAGGTTGAGACTTCTGTTCCTGTTGAAGTTACACCTGTTTCGCCACCGTTAGAAGAGCAAGCTGTTCAACTTACAGTTCCTGTAATTCCACCAAAGCCTGAAAATTTAGGAAACTTTCCCGATATAAAAAAATCTACATTAAATTTAATTGAAAAAGGAACTTTGTCCTCGTTAAAAACTGCGGCTTCAGAATTACGAAGTCCTGACCAAGTTTATAATAATCAACAAATTATTTTATTAAATGTTATTTCTGGTATTATGAGCATAGTTTACCCATCGGAAAAACTATCTTGGCCAATACCTCCTGTTGATTTTGAAAATAATTATACTGCAGCGTTAAATTCTGCCAAAAAAGGTGTTTATGATTTTAGTGTAGGAACTTCTGATTTTTTAGAATTGACACTTCCTTCTTTGGTTTTGATAACTGCACCTTCGTTAAAAAATTATTATCAAGAATCGGAAACTTCGTTAAAAGAAGCCTTATCTCTTTATAGCGATTCATTTTTGGCAAATTATTTGTTAGCTTTGCTTTTTTACAGACAAAATCGTGATTTTGAAGCGATGCAATTTTTTGAAAAAGCTTATTTAATTGACGATTCTTGTCTTACAATGAATCAAGTTTACGCAAATTGTTTAATAAGAAATAATGAGAATGAGTTAGCTGATAAAATTTCAAAAAAAATTATTCAAGAAAATCCTGATAATACAGAGATGTTAAAAGTTTTAGCGATTTCAAGCTTTAATTCAGGAAATTTACAAGCTGCCGAACAATATGTTATTCGTGTGTTACAACAAGAACCCGATAATATGGATTTTATTTTGCTTCGTGCAAAAATCCTCATGAAAAAAGGTGAATATCTTAATGTTTCATCTTTGCTTGATGTTTATGCTAGAAATGATAACACAAATAAAGATTATCTTTTGTTAAGAGCTGAATTACAACGAGATTGGAATAAAAATATTTCATCTGCATCTAGTACAATGCAAATAGCGTTAAATCTTTATCCTGATGATATTGATATTTTACTTATGGCTGCTTCAATTATGGCAACTTCAAGGCAAAAAATTGGGCAAAGAACATTAAAAGATGTTTTGGATACAATTTTGCAAAAAGAGCCAGAAAATGCACAAGCTCAAGAACTTTTAATATCAGAATATATCAATTCAGAAAATTGGAATGATGCTTATAATTTAAGTTCTACATTGATAAACAAAAATAATTACTCTACAGAAATTTTGCTTCAACATATTAAAAGTTGTATTCAAATGGGCTTGGCCAGTGAAGCTAGAAATTCAATAAATTTATTAAAAACAATGAAAATCGAATCTTCACTTTTAGAACTTGCAACCGTTCAAGTTTTAATTGCAGAAGGCAAAAAAGCTGAAGCTTTCAGTTTGATACAAAGAGCAATTTCAATTTATTCTGGAAAAGCAAAAAGTGATTTTTATTACGAAAAAAGCCGAATTTCAGCAAATGAAGAAGAAAAACTTTCTGATTTGCGTTTATCTTTGACAGCAAATCCTCGAAATCCAGATGCTTTGTTTTCACTTTACAAATATTATTTTGATAAAGCTGATTATCGCAAAGCGCAATATTATTTACGCCAAGTTGTTGCTCTCAATCCTGAAAATTCAAAATTAACTGAATTAAATGCTCAATTAGATTCTCTAATAAAATAAATTTTAATTGCGTACTCTCAAAAAATCTGTTAAAATGTATTCAAATCATTTTTTGATTAAATCGTTTTTAAGGAAAATAAAATATGAAAGAAATTGTTTCTGCTTTTTTAGGACGACACGGATTTAGCCCTGTTGGTTATGACATCAATACAGTTATTGACGGTCTTTTATACGATATGAAAGAAGGCTTGAAAAATGGAACAGGAAATCTTGATTCTATGTCAGCCGCACAAGATATGATTCCAACTTGGGGAATGCCACCGGCAGAATCTCCAAAAAATGAAACAGTTATCGTTATTGATGCAGGTGGAACAAACTTCCGTTCTTGTTTGGTAACTTTCGATGCAGAAGGAAAACCATCAATTAGCGAACTTGAAAAAACTTCAATGCCTGGAATCGAAAGAGAACTTTCTAAAAAAGAATTTTTTGATGCTATCGCAAATAATCTTGAACATTTAAAAAATAAAGCAAGTAAAATTGGATTCTGTTTTTCTTACGCAATGAGAATTACTCCAGATGGTGATGGCGAAGTTCTTCACTTTTCAAAAGAAATCAAAGCAAAAGAAGTTGAAGGCTCACTTGTTGGAAAATGCTTAAGTGATGCTTTGGTAGAACACGGCTGGAATCGTCCAGAAAAAATCACTTTGTTAAATGATACAACTGCTGCTTTGTTGGCAGGTGCTTCTTCTGCTACAGGCGGAGTTTCATACAGTTCTTATGTTGGATTTATTCTTGGAACAGGAATGAACGGTGCTTACATCGATTCTGACCCAATCGCAAAAATCGCAGGTCAAAAAGATTCAAAAGGAAATTCTGCACCAGAAAGTCAAATCGTTGTTTGTGAATCAGGAAAATTCAATAAACTTCCTCGTAGTGAATTTGATATCGAATTTGATAAAAACGCAAACACACCAGGACTTTATGTAATGGAAAAAATGTGTTCAGGTGCTTATCTTGGACCAGTTTCTTTAATTGCGTTAAAAGCTGCTTGTAAAGATGGATTGTTCTCAAAATCAGTTGCTGACGGAATTAACTCACTTTCAAAACTTGAACTTATCGATGTTGATAAATTCTTGTACAAACCATTTAACGATGAAACTGTTTTAGGTGGAATTTTGAAAAATGGAACACAAGATGATAGAGATATCGTTTATTTAATTTTGGACGCTTTTGTTGAACGCTCAGCAAGATTATCAACTGCAATTATTTCTGCTGCAGTTATCAAAAGCGGAAAAGGTACAAAACCTTCTTTGCCAGTTTGCGTTTCTTGTGACGGAACTACTTTCTTCAAAACTCACAATCTTCAACCAAGATTACGGGGCTATTTGAACGAAGTTTTAACAGTTCAACGAAATCTTTATTTTGAAATTGTAGCAATCGACACACCAATTACTTTAGGTGCTGCAGTTGCTGCTGTATAATTATTGACTTGAAAATCGAGTAAAGATATACTAGAAATACAGTGTATCTTTACTTTGATTTTATTTTTAGGAGAACTTGTGTCACGAAGTAAAAGTTTAGGCAAAACAATAGTTTTATTTTTTTTAGTAATTATTCTCATCTTAATTGGATTGTTATGGTTTGATTATCTTGGAGTAGTTAATGCAAAATCTCTGTTTGCGCCTGTATATAAACTATTTGGTTTATCGCCTCAAACATCAACAACTATTACACAACCAGATCCTGAACTTATGTCTGATTTAGAAGATGATAGATTAGAAAAAAGATTAGAAGCTTTAGAAATCCGTTCTCAAGAATTAGATAAGCGCGAAGAAACATTAAAAAAATTAGAAGAACAGAACCTCCAAATTTCTCAAGAATTAGAAGATTTAAGAAAATCTCAAGAAGAAAGAGAAAAAACATTCAACAATACAGTGAAAAAGTACGATGATAGAGAAGTAAACATCGTGCAAAATGCAAAGAATTTAACAGGTATGCCACCTGAAAATGCGGTTGCTATCTTAAACGCAATGGAAGATCAAGATGTAATCGATACATTGCGCAAAGTTGAAGAAATTGCTCAGGCTGAAGGAACAACTTCAATGGTTGCTTATTGGATGTCATTGATGCCAGCAGACCGAGTTGCAGTAATTCAACGAAAAATGGTAAGTAAACCAAAAACTTTGCAGTAAAAAATCTCGCGGTGTTTCCATTTCAGGAGGTTAGCCATGCAGGCATTGAACCTTCGTCTTGAATCAGTTGCACCGCAAATTCAAAGTGCAGAACCAAGAACATCTCAAGGAGCGAGCAGTTCTTCTCAGGACGAATCTTCATTTGAAGTTGCATTACGCAAAGCTCAAAAAGAATTAGATGAATCATCTTCATCTGATAAAAAAATTGAGAGTGAGCAAAAAGCAACTCAACCCACCACGGAAGGAAAAAACGAAGAAAATTCTCAAGAAAAAGAACAGAAAATTTCTGTAAAAGAAAATCTATTTTCTGAAGAAGATTTATTGTTGTCTTTAGAAAATGTTACAGAAGTAGATGAAGTTATGCCTAACGAAAATTTAGGTAAATTCACAGTAAATCTTGAATCATATTTGATAAATTCAGAAGAGGACGCAAATTTAGCTGAAAATTCAGAAGAAATTTTGCCAATGGATTTAGAAATTGAAAATATGGATTTAAAAGATTTAGTTTTAAAAACTTCACCAGAAAATTCAAAATCAGAATCTTTGGTTGAGAATTTAGAATTAGTTTCAAAAGATGAAAAAGAACTTTCTTTGGAAAAAGATAAATCTCAAGAAGATTTATTTGCTATGTTAACTGGTCAAGTTGAAACATCTAAAACTACAGAAGTTCAAGATTTATCAAATTTGGCACAAGAAGAAGTTGCAACAGAAGTTTCTTTTGAGTTTTCAAAATCAGAAAAGTTGGATTCTAAAAAGAAGCAACCTATAATTTCTGTTATTGATGAAAGAACTTCTATTGATGATGCGTCAAATTCAGTTTTTGCAAAAGACCAAGGAAATTTTGTTACTTCAATTACTCAAACAAGTGATAATTCGGCACAGATGTCAATGAATCTTACTCCGAATGGTCAGCAAAATATTCAGTTTGAGGGAACAGTTAACACAAATTTAGTTCAAAATTCAAATTTTTCTACAATGTTATCTTCAGAAATTCAAAATAATGCTTACGAATTTGTAAAAGCAGGTTCAATGGTGTTAAAAGATAACAACAGCGGAACTATCAATTTAGTTTTGAATCCAGACGAGTTAGGAAGTGTTAAGATTCAACTTGAACTTTCCGACAAGTTAATTGCAGGTAAAATCGTAGTTGCTACAAAAGAAGCTTACGATGCATTTAAATCAAGTATGGATGCTTTAAAACAGGCTTTTAATACAAGTGGTTTTGAAACTTCAGGTTTTGATTTGTCTTGGTCTGGAAGCAGTAAAGAAAATTCTTCAAATTTTGATGATTCAAGAAATTTTCATGGTTTCGATTATGAAAGAAATTTGTCAGAATATGTTGAAGATTCTTACGGAATGGAATTAGTTAGAGATACAATCGCGTATGGTTCATCTCTAGTTAATATGATGGCGTAAAAAAAATAATTTTTTACGAAAGTTTTATTTCTGTTTGTCGATAAGTATTGTACAAGAGAAATTATTTAGAGGGTGTGTTATGAATATTAATACTACAATGAGTGCTACTGAAAAGTTACAAACACAAAATGCAGTAAACTCATTCAACAAAAGTATTGCAGTAAACGGGCGTACAGCAAGTCAGGAATTGGGCAAGGATGATTTTTTGAAATTATTGTTGGCTCAGCTTTCCAACCAGGATCCAACAAGTCCAATGGAAAATACTCAGTTTATTGCTCAGATGGCACAGTTCTCATCTCTTGAGCAGATGACAAACATGAGCACAGAATTTACTAAACTTGCTAATATGTTAAATTCATCAGAAGCAGTTAATGTAATTGGTAAAACAGTTGATATTGATGTTGCTGGTCAGTTGGTAAGTGGTGTTGTAGATGGAGCAACAAGAGGTGTAAATCCTCAGGTTGAAGTAAATGGCATGTTGTATGACATGGCTCAAGTTCAAAGAGTATACTAAGAAAATAACGAGGATATAGATTATGATGAGATCACTTTATGCCGGTGTTTCCGGAATGCAAAACCACCAAACAAGACTTGATGTTATCGGTAACAATGTTGCCAATGTAAACACAACTGGTTTTAAACGAGGTCGTGTAAACTTTCAAGACATGATTTCACAACAAATGTCTGGCGCTGCAAGTCCTACAACAGAAGTTGGTGGTGTAAACCCTAAAGAAGTTGGACTTGGTGTAACAGTTGCTGCTATCGATACAGTTTTTACACAAGGTAACTTACAAACAACTGGTGTTTCAACTGATGTTGCTATTCAAGGAAACGGATTTTTTATCATGAAAAATGGTGAAGAATCTTTCTACACAAGAGCTGGTGCATTCAGTCTTGATAGCGAAGGAACTTTGGTAAATCCTGCAAACGGTATGAGAGTTCAAGGTTGGATGGCAGAAGAAATCAACGGACAAATGGTTTTACAAACAGCAGGAAGCACAGAAGATCTTATCATTCCTGTAGGTTCAAAAGATCCAGCTAAAGCAACTGAAAATGTAAATTTTGCTTGTAACTTGAACAAAAATACACCAGAAATTATGGAAGGTGCAAGTCCAGAAGATATTGCAAAAGGAACTTGGGCAACTGAACAAAAAATTTACGACAGTTTCGGAAATGAACATATGCTCAATGTATCTTTCACAAGAGTTCCTGGAAATCCAAATCAATGGCAAGCAACAGTAACTATCGATCCTGATATGGCTGATGAATCACAAACTCGTGTTGGATTAAACACAACTGACGGACAAGAAAATACATTCCTTATCAATTTTGATAATACTGGAACATTGCAGTCTGTAACTGATTCAGCTGGAAACTTAACAAATCCAGAAGGACAAATTGTTTTACAAGCTTCTTTCAATGTAATTGGAGCAAACCCAGATGCAGACGGAAATCCTACTCGTCAAACATTGAATATCAATCTTGGAACAATCGGAAGCCAGAAAAACACAATTACACAAAGTGCTTCTTCAAGTTCTACAAAAGCTTACTACCAAGATGGATATACAATGGGATATCTTGACAATTTCAAAATTGATTCAAGCGGAATTATCACAGGTGTTTATTCAAACGGTACAAACAGAACTATCGGACAAATTGCTTTAGCAACTTTTGCTAACCAAGGTGGTCTTGAAAAAGCTGGTGATAACACTTATGTTGAATCAAACAACTCTGGTATGGCAAATATCGGAACTTCTGGAATTGCTGGAAAAGGTTCAATGTTAGCTGGAGCTTTGGAAATGTCAAATGTTGACCTTACAGAACAATTTACAGATATGATTGTAACTCAACGCGGTTTCCAAGCAAGTTCAAAAACAATTCAAACTGCAGATACATTGTTAGATACAGTTATGAGTTTGAAACGATAATATAGATAAAATCTTAAGTTAAATTCTTAAGTTGATTAAAAGCGTGTTTTGTGTAAAATAATTACAGAACACGCTTTTATCTTTTTAAATCAGAAGGTTTTTAATTTATGATTTTCTCTTGCATACGACATGGTAGAACTCAAATGAACGCACAAGATTTAGTTTGTGGTGTTACAGATATTCCTTTAATTGAACTTGGTGTTCATCAAGCACAAGATGCTTCAATTCAAATTTTTGATAAAATCCAAAAAGGTGAAATTCCACCAATCGATTTGATAATTTCTTCTCCTTTATTGAGAGCGCAACAAACTGCCCAAATTATCGCACAAAAATTAAATCTTACTTATCAAATTGAACAAAGAATCACAGAACAAAACTACGGAAAAATGGAAGGTTGCAGTCGATTTGCGCCAGATTATTTAGCAATTCGAAGTCAGTTTGCAGTAAAATATCCAGAAGGGGAATCTATGCTGGATGTTGCCAAACGAGTTTATAATTTTTTAGATGAAGCAAAATCAAAATACGCAAAATTCAATCACATTTTATTAGTTTGCCACGGTGGAACAATCCGGCTTGTAAATACTTATTTTAGAGATTTTACAAATCAAGAATTTGCTGATTTTAGAGCAGAAAATTGTCAAATTCAAACTTTTTTATAGACTTTATTTTTTTTCTTTACTTTTTTTATTTATGATTTTAAAATATTCTTATGAATTATAGAATTTTTCCGAAAATCCCAGATTGCCAAATTTCAGTTTTAGGTTTCGGCTTAATGCGCTTACCACTTCTTCCAAATTCAGAAGAAATTGATAAAGAAAAAACACGAAATCTTGTAAAACTTGCCATTGACCAAGGAATAAATTATTTTGACACAGCCTATCCATATCATCATGGTAAAAGTGAAATTGTTTTTGGCGAAATTGTAAAAGAAGAAAATTTACGGGATAAAATTTATATTGCAGACAAAATGCCTGTTTGGGATGTAAAAAAAGAAGATGATTTTTACAGAATTTTAGATGAGCAACTTGAAAAACTTCAAACTGACCATATTGATTTTTATCTTTTACATGCTATGGATAAAAATCGTTGGGAACAAGTAAAAAATCTAAATGTAACAAAATTTTTAGAAAATGCAAAAGCTAGTGGAAAGATCATACATATCGGTTTTTCATTTCATGATAATTTTGATGCTTTCAAAAAAATGTGTGATGAATATTCTGGATTTGAATTTTGCCAACTTCAGTATAATTACATTGACGAAGATGGTGAAAAACGAACTCAAAATCCTGGATGGCAAGGTTTGAAATATGCAGCCCAAAAAGAACTTGGCGTAATTGTAATGGAACCTTTACGAGGTGGCTTATTAGCAAATCCACCAGTTGGAATTAGAGATATTTTTGCCAAGGCTGATATTCCTCGTCTACCTGCTGAATGGGCGTTGCGTTATGTTTGGGAAAGTCAAGAAGTAATAATTGCACTTTCTGGCATGAACGATGAAAATCAAGTTTTGGTAAATAGTGCCGTTGCTTCTACTGCGTTTCCTAATTCAATGCCAAAGGCTCAAATGGAAGTTGTAAAAAAAGCTCAAAATTGGTTTGAATCAAAAATGAAGGTTTCTTGTACAGGATGTAGATATTGCGTTCCTTGTCCTAAAGGTGTTTCCATTCCAGAAATTTTTGAGGTTTATAACAACGCTTCTATGAGAGGTCTTTTTGAACAAACTGATAAAATTCAATTAACTGATTATGAAAATCTTGTAAAATGGAATAAAGGTGCAAACCTATGTGTAAATTGTGGTGCTTGTGTAAAACATTGTCCTCAACATATTGATATTCCAAAAAAAATTCAAGAAGCACATAATTCACTTTTATATTGACAATGATAATTTTTTGCTAATATCAAAAAAAAATCTTCCGATAATTAAAATAAGTAGAATTGTGCATAAATTGTGCAAAACTACTTGACTTGTAACGAATTAGCGTAGAAAATAGAAGAATGATAGAAGTTATTCGTCTAGATGGAAAACACTACTGGATCAATCCACATCAGATTGAATGTATCGAACAAAATCCTGATGTAACTTTAGTAATGCTTTCTGGAAAAAAACTTATTGTACGCAATTCTCCAGAAGAAATAATTGACAGTATCGTTGAATATCGAAAACGAATCGGTGCATTTAAAAACGAGCTGTAAATATTCAATATAATTTTGGGAGGAATTTTAAGTGGATATAGCAACAATATTAGGTCTTGTTGGTGGTGCAGTCTGTATCGTCATGTCTGTTTTAACATCAGGTGGTACCATGGGTGGTATTTTCGATGTGCCATCTTTGATCTTCGTTTTTGGTGGTTCTTTCTTTGCATTGTTTATTGCTTATCCTATGTCGTCTGTTTTAGGTATTTTCCCTATTATGGGACGAGCCTTCAAAATCCCTGATTTTGGTGAAAAAACTCTTGTTCAAGATATGGTAAACCTTTCTGAAAAAGCTCGTCGCGAAGGTATTCTTGCTTTGGAAGAAGGTCTTGATGATTTATCTGACGATTTTATGAAAAATGGATTACGATTAGTTGTAGATGGTACAGATGGCGCAATTATTCGTACTATTATGCAAAGTGAAATGAACCAAATTGAAGGTCGTCACTTGGACTGGATAAACATTGTTATCGCTTGGGCAGGTCTTGCACCTGGATATGGTATGATGGGTACCGTTATCGGTCTTATTGGTATGTTGCGTAACTTGGAAGATAAATCTTCCCTTGGACCTAACATGGCGGTTGCTCTTGTTACAACACTTTACGGTTCTCTTATTGCCAACTGGATTATGACTCCTATTGCAACAAAGTTGGCAGATCAAAACGCTACAGAAATCAGAACTAAAGAAATGATTATTGAAGGTGTTTTATCAATTCAAGCAGGTGATAATCCTCGTATTTTGGCGATGAAACTTTTAACATACCTTGATCCAAAATCAAGAAAAGTTATTGAAGCCGATGTTCTAAAGGATTAGTTTGAGGTTTTGTTATGGGAAAGAAAGAGCCTAAAAAGGCTTCGCAGGAATGGTTGACCACTTATGGTGATATGATTACTCTTATGCTCTGCTTCTTCGTTATGCTTTATAATCCAACAGAAGCAGATCCTGTGCAAATGGCTTTGATGACAGCTTCTTTGCAAACTGATTCTGTTTCTGGTGGTATGTCTGCAACTTCTGGGCGATTAGCAGATTTAGGAAACAGTATTAACAGTTTGCCTTCTCTTGAAAAGGGGAAAAATTTAGGAACAGCAAAAAAGAAGGCCGTAAGTCTTTTTGCTCCTGATAGAAAATCTACAAAAATCACAATTACAAGTGATGAACGAGGTTTGGTAATTACTTTGGCAGCTGATGCTTTTTTTGCAGAAAATAGCGCCGAGTTAAATATAGAAGAAACAAGAGATACTCTTTTAAGAATATCTCAGTTTTTGTCTATGCCAGAATTGGCGGGACGAAAATTTAGAATTGAAGGTCATACAGATTCTACAACAGCAGATTCTACTAAGTGGCCAAGTAATTGGGAATTATCTTCTGCAAGAGCTGTGAATGTTTTGCATTATCTTTCTGATTTTGGAATTGATGAAAGTCAATTTTCTGTGGCAGGATATGCTGATAATCAGCCAAGACATTCCAACGAAACTCCAGACGGAAGAGCATATAATCGTCGAGTTGATATAATTATTCTGGACGAAGGTCATTTTTAATGATATTATATTCTTTATAAAAAGGAAGGTTTTTTATGGCTGATGAAGATTCAAGCTTAGATGATAACGATTTAGGGATGTCATCCTCTGGTGATAAAAAGAAAGGAAAGGGGATGGGAGGTTTGCTTCCAACTCTTTTAAAATGGATTGCTATTGTTATTGGATCAATCATTCTTATTGTTACAGTTGTAATTATCACAATGAAAGTTATGGGAACAAATAATACTGCTACAGTTGCAGTTCCTGTTTCACCTGAATATACAACAAAGAGAGAATTGCTTTCTTGGTATAATTCTTTAGGTCAGGTAAAAACTAAGACTTGTGATGAAATTCCTGCAAGTGTAGTTGTGGAAGTTGTTTTAGGTTACAAGGTTGATGATAAAACCACAGCAACTGAAATTACACAGCGCCAAATTGAAATTAAAGACTTTTTGCGCCGATATTTTACAGGAAAAACAACCGACGAGTTAAAACCAAATAACGAAGTAAAATTGCAAATGGAAATTCGCAATACTATAAACGATGATATTTTAAGTACATCTCGTATAAAAGATGTAAAGTTTTTACAACTTGATGTAATTGAACAATATTAAGGGTGAAGCATGAACGAAGTTCTGTCTCAAGATGAAATAGATCAGTTACTCCAGGCAATTTCTTCCGGTGAACCAGAAGCGGAAGATTATACCCCCGTAAATGATACTCGAAAAATTAAAATTTACGACTTTAAACGCCCGGATAAGTTCTCAAAAGAACAGATTCGTACTGTATCTATCATGCATGAAACTTTTGCACGATTAACAACAACTAGCCTTTCTGCACAGCTTCGTAGTATGGTTCATGTCCATGTTGCTTCTGTAGACCAGTTGACTTACGAGGAATTTATCCGTTCTATTCCAACGCCAACAACTTTGGCTGTTATCAATATGGATCCTCTTAAAGGTAATGCAATTTTGGAAATTGACCCAGCAATTACCTTTTCTATGATTGACCGTCTTTTTGGTGGAACAGGGCAGGGAACAAAAGTTCAGCGCGATTTAACAGATATTGAGCAATCTGTAATGGAAGGAATTATCGTGCGTATTCTTGCAAATATGCGCGAAGCATGGACTCAGGTAATCGATCTTCGTCCTCGTCTTGGGCAAATCGAAACAAATCCTCAGTTTGCGCAAATTGTTCCGCCATCAGAAATGGTTGTTCTTGTTACACTTGAAACAAAAGTAGGTGAAGAAGAAGGAATGATGAACTTCTGTATTCCTTACATTACAATCGAACCAATTATTTCAAAACTTTCTTCACAATTCTGGTTTTCATCTGTTAGAAGAAGTTCTACAACTCAGTACAGTGGAATTTTGCAGGAAAAACTTTCAACTGTAGAAATGGATGTTGTTGCAGAAATTGGTTCTATAAATCTTCCAATTTATGATGTTTTAAATTTAAGAGTTGGCGATACTATCCGATTATCTAATGTAAAGGTTGGAGATCCTTTAACCTTAAGTGTTGGAAATAAAGAGAAGTTTTTATGTCAACCTGGAGTTATAGGAAAAAAGATGGCTGTTCAAGTCATTGGAAAAATCGATCAAGCAGAATCTGAAGAATACGAAGAATTATCTGTAGAAGGAGATGAAACATATGAGTGATGGTGCAATTTCACAAGAAGAAATAGATGCTTTGTTGGCAGGTGTAGATATGGGTGGAATAAATTCTACAGGAATTTCTTCACCAGCTTCTTCTACAAAGTTGGATCTTTCTTATCTAAAAGACATTACTGAAAAAAATAGAGAAGCATTGGCTTCAAGTTTGGAAATGATGACAGGAGCTGAGGTAAAAGTTGATGAGCCAATTCTCGAAACAGTTGATCGAGATCAGGCTTTAAGACGCGTACCTGAAATGGTTATTGCTATTACAGCTGACTTTAATGAAGGTTTGTATGGTAGCCATTTATTTATTCTTGCTCCTGAACTTACTCAAAAATTGGCAGGATTGATAAACAAAGAAGATTCCCCTGAAATTGATGGAATGTCACTTTCTGTTGTTTCTGAAGTTGTTTCTCAGCATACAGGAAATGAAATTACAAATATTAGTAATACAGGAAAATTTCCAGGTTTGGCATGTAATCCAGCTGAAGCAAATCACATTCCAAAGGCAATGGTACATTTTCCTCAAGGTTCTTTTGTTATCTTCTCTTATCCATTAACTATTGATGGTTCTGTTTTTACTTTATGGGAAATCATGGGTGAAGAAGTTGCAAAAAGCTTAATCGTAGCTTTCGGTGGTGGTCAACAAGAAGCACCAAAAGCAGATAATGCCTTTGCTCAAATGTCTTCTCCTGCTGGTCAACCTCAAATGGGCGGAATGCAACAAATGCAAATGGGCGGTATGCCAATGGGTGGAATGCAGCAAATGCCTATGGGCGGTATGCAAATGGGCGGAATGCAGCAAATGCCTATGGCTGGTATGCAAATGGGTATGCCTCAGATGGGAATGCCTATGGGAATGGGCATGCAAATGCCAATGAACACTCCAAATGTACAAAGTGTTCAGTATCCTATGTTGCAAAATGGTGCAGTAGGAATGGAACAAGGAAATATCGGTCTTATCATGGATGTTTTCATGGAAATGACCGTAGAACTTGGACGAACAAAAAAACTTATCAAGGATATTCTTGGAATGGGTGAAGGTACTATTATCGAGCTTGATAAACTTGCTGGTGAACCTGTAGATATTCTTGTAAATCATAAACCTATTGCTAAAGGAGAAGTTGTAGTTATCGACGAAAACTTTGGTGTTCGTGTAACTGAAATTCTTTCTTCTATGGAGCGATTAACAGATAGTCAATAATATTTCTTTGGGTGGGGGATTTATTACGAAAACTTCAATTATTAAAATCCTATTAGTAGGTTTTCTCGTTTTTTTATGTGTTGGATTTTCTTTTGCACAAACAAGTGATTCTGAAGTTTCTATTTCTGCAAAGCAACAAGAGTCAGAAATGTTAATTTCTACAGAGGAAGATGTTGCTGTTCAACAAAATACAAGCACAGGTTGGCTTTTTGTGCGAATGATTCTTGTTTTGATAGTTGTAGTTGCTTGTATTTATGCTGTTTTTTATTTTGTAAAAAAGACTACAAATACAGGAAATCAAACAGATCCTTACTTAAAAAAAGTAGCTTCAATTAGTTTATCTCCAGGAAAATCGGTGCAAGTAATTACTTTGCAAAATCATTGTTATGTTTTGGGTGTTTCTGAATCTTCAGTTCAGTTGATTAGTGAATTAGAAGATAAGGATTTAATTGATGCAATGAATCTCAATGCAGATGCTGAGCCTACTGGAAAAGTTAAAGATTTTGCATCTATGCTTGCAAGTGCAATGGGGATAAAGAAAAAATCCTTTGAGGATTCGGTTTCAAATTCTGTACAAAATATGAAAGAACAAACAAATCGATTAAAGCGTTCTTCTTTATCGGAGAAAAATGATGAACAATAGAATTGCTTTTGTCTTGGCGCTTTCTGTTTTGATTTTTTTATTGCCAACAAATTTGATGGCACAAAGTTTTCCTCGAAGTTCCACCGAGGGAACAGCACAAATGTCTGGAACTGTAAATGATGTAGATTTGCCTGTAGTAGATTTATCTATTCGTGCGCCAGATAGTAATCAAGAAGTTGCTTTTTCTGTTCAAATTATGCTTCTTCTTACAATACTTTCTCTTGCTCCAAGTATTTTAATTCTTCTTACATGTTTTTTGCGCTTTTCAATCGTTTTGGATTTTATAAAAAGAGCTTTGTCTTTGCAACAAGTTCCACCAACTACTGTTCTTAATGGAATTGCCTTTTTTATGACACTTTTTATTATGTGGCCAACTTTTAATCAGGTTTATGAAAATTCGTTCAAGCCTTTAGCAGATGGTCAAATTAGTTTAGAACAAGCGTATTCAGAAGCAGAAGTACCAATAAGAATTTTTATGTTCAAACAGATGGCAAACGATACTGATTCAATTTCGCTTTTTATGTCTATGGCAAAATTACCAAAGCCACAAACTTTAGCAGATGTTCCAACTTATGTTTTGATTCCGTCTTATATTTTGCATGAATTAACGGTTGCCTTCAAAATAGGTATTTTGCTGTATATTCCTTTTATCGTTATAGATATGGTTATTGCAAGTATTTTGATGGCTATGGGTATGATTATGTTGCCACCTGTGCAAATTTCTATGCCTTTCAAATTGATGATTTTCATTTTGGTTGATGGTTGGGGATTATTAACTCAACAATTATTTAATTCAATCTTGTAAAAGGGGTAAGTTATGACTATCGGTAATTTGGTAACTTTGTTGCGAGATGGATTATTTCAGATTTTGATTATGATTGCTCCTGTTTTGGGAGTTGCGTTGGTTGTAGGTTTAATAATTGCCATTTTTCAAGCAGTAACTTCAATTCAAGAGCAAACTCTTACTACTGTGCCAAAGATTTTTGCAATTTTGGCAGTTTTGGCACTTTTAGGTGGTTGGATGTTCTCTTCAATGAGAGATTATACTGTTCAGATTTTTCAAATGATTCCTCAAATCGTAAGATAATTTTATAGGATAAGATGTAGAATAAATGCTTAATGAAATTGTACAACGAGCACCTTTGTATTTATTAGCGGCGGTTCGTTGTTTTGCATTGATTATGACTCTTCCTCTTTTTTCTATGCAAAGTGTTTCTAGAGTTGCAAAAATTGCACTAGCAGGTTATATGGCGTTTTTTGTTTTGCCATCTGCTTACGGACAAGCTTGGCAACTGGCTGAATATCATATCGCAGAAAATATTTTTTCTGGAGCATTTTCTTTACACTATGTTTTTCTCTTAATTGGCGAAGGTTTAATCGGTGTAATTACTGGATTTTTTATCTCAATGATTTTTTCTGCATTTAGTTCTGCTGGTCAATTTTTTTCTTATCAAATGGGTTTTGCTGCTTCCGAAGTTTACGATGCGCTTGCTCAAGTTGAAAATCCTTTGATGGGACAATTTCTTAACTTGATGGCAATGTTGGTTTTCTTGCAAATTGATGGATTTCAACAGTTGTTTCTTGGTGGGATTTTACGAAGTTTTGAATCTCTAAATGCTCTATCTTTGGTAATTTACAAAGATAATTTTATAACTTTTTTGCTAACAGGCTTAACTGATTTATTTTTTGATGCAATGATGATTTCTCTTCCGCTAGTTGGAACTTTGTTTTTGATTTCAGTAACGATGGGAATTTTGTCAAAAGCAGCACCTCAGATGAATCTTCTTTCTGAAGGATTGCCTATGACGATTTTAACTTCGTTTTTGATTTTGGTATTGCTAATGCCAGTTATGTGTGATTTTTTTACTCGTTCGTTTGATATTGCTTTTTTGAAGTTTGAAAATCTTTTATCACAAGTAGCAAGGAATCCTTTATGATAATCGTTGAAGATAATTTATTTCTTGCTAAAAATCAAAATTCTCAAGCAAAACTTTTGTTCGATTTACAATGGTTTGCATCTGCCGAAGAAGAAGGTCGAACAGAAGAACCTTCGGAACATAAATTAAAAAAGGCTAGAGAAGAAGGTCGTGTTGCAAAAAGTACCGAAATAAATGGTGCGTTGGTTTTATTGTTGCCTGTAATTGCAATTATCATCTTGGCTCCGTGGATTTTTAAATCTTGTGTGGAAGTAATCAGATTTTACTTTGATAGATGCGTTTCTGCCGAATTAACCGATTCTGCCTTAGTTGATGCTTTTTACAATTATTTTATTAAATTAGTTTTGCCAATCGGACTTTCTGCGATGGTTGCTGGTGTTGTTGGGAATATCGTGCAAACAAAAGGTTTCTTATTTTCAACAAAACCTATTGAACCAAAATTTTCTAAAATTCTTCCAAAGTTTGGGCAGTATTTTAAAAAGACAATTTTTTCACTTGAAGGTGCTTTTAATGTTTTTAAATCATTGTTCAAAGTTGTTGTTTTGTTTATCGCCGCTTATGTAATTATTTCTTCTGATATAGAAACTCTTTTATCAATGATGAATGTAAGTTTGTGGAGTGGAGTTTGTTATATCGCAAAAATGGCTGCTAAAATTTTGCTTGTTGCCGCTATTGTTTTTCTTGGAGTTGCAATTCCAGATTATATTGTCCAGAAAAAACAATTTATGGAATCAATGAAAATGTCAAAACAAGAAGTTAAGCAAGAATACAAGGATATGGAAGGAGATCCTTTGGTAAAAAGTCGCTTAAGACAGCAGATGCGTAATTTGCTTTATCAAAATTTGCCCAAAGCCATTTCAGAGTCTGATGTTGTAATTACCAACCCAACTCACTATGCAGTTGCTATAAAATATGATAATGCTACGATGCAAGCACCTATGGTAAATGCAAAAGGTGAAGATGAGTTAGCTATGCGAATTAAAACTTTGGCAAAAGAAAAAGATGTTGCTATTGTAGAAAATAAACTTCTTGCTCGAGAATTATATACAAAAGTTGAAATTGGTGATATAATACCAGAAGAATACTTGCAAGCGATGGCAGTTATTCTTGCAAATGTTTATACAATGAAAGGTAAACGCTTTTAAAACGATAAAGTCATTATGGGTGGGGACTCTTGGCTAATAAGTTTGATGTAAAATCTACAACTAATCTCTTTGTTGCAGTAGCTGTTGTTGCGGTAATTCTTATGTTGATTATTCCGTTGCCAACAGTGTTACTTGACTTTTTGATGTCATGTAATGTATTGCTTTCTGTACTTATCATTCTTATAACTTTATATACACCAAAATCTACTGATTTTTCAACCTTCCCAACTGTTTTGCTTGTTTCTACTGTATTCAGTTTGGCTTTGAATGTTTCTTCTACAAGACTTATTCTTTCAAAAGGTGCAAAGTTTGACGGTAAAATGGTTACAGCCTTTGGGGAATTTGTTGTTGGTTCTGGTGGAACAGAAGGCCTTTTAATTGGTATTGTAATCTTTATCATTTTGATTGCAGTTCAAGTAGCTGTTATTACAAAAGGTGCAACTCGTATTGCTGAAGTTCAAGCTCGATTTACCTTGGACGGAATGCCGAACAAAATGATGGCTGTTGATGCAGAGTTTAACTCTGGTGCAATTACAGAAGAAGTTGCAAAACAACGAAAAATCGAAATTCAAAAAGAAGTTGATTTCTATTCATCAATGGATGGTGCTTCTAAGTTTATTTCAGGTTCTGTAAAAGTTGGTATTTTTATCACTGTTATTAACCTTGTTGTAGGAATTATCTTTGGAATGGTTTTGCACGGAGAACCATTTTCTCAAGCAATTACAACTTACGCAAAGTTTACAATCGGAGATGGATTGCTTTCTCAAATTCCATCTTTGTTGATTTCTGTAGCAACTGGTCTTATCGTTACTCGTTCTGCAAATGACGAAAAATCTTCACTTGGTGAAGACATAAAACGAGATTTTACTCAAAACGCATGGATTTACTATGTTGGTGGTGGAACCATGATTGTTATTGGAGTTTTCCCTGGTTTCCCTTGGTATATTCTTATTCCGATGGGTGTAGGTTTGATTTATTTAGGTTGGCGACTTTCAACTATTAGTCAAGCAAAAGCTGAAGAATCAAAGCGAAAAGAAAATGAACAACTTAAAAAGCCTACAACACCTACGGGAATTAGTCCTGTAGTTCCTCTTGATGCTCTTTCTTTGGAAGTTGGATATGCTTTAGTTCCTCTTTTGGAAAAAGAAAAAGGTGGCGATTTAGTTGAAAGAATTGGTAGGATTCGTAGTGAACTTGGTCTTGAATTAGGATTGGTTGTTCCTTCTATTCGTGTTGTGGATAATATACAACTTGATCCTAATGAATATTGTTTTAAGATTCGTGGTGTAGAAGTTGATACAGCTAAAGTTCGTATGGGTTGGTATATGTGTATGAACACAGGTGCTGTTACAGAAGAAATTCCTGGCGAACAAACAGTCGATCCTGCATTTGGGCTTCCTGCGTTGTGGGTAACAAAAGATAATCGAGAAAGAGCTGAACGGGCTGGCTACGCCGTTATTGATTCTCCAACAATTATCGCTACTCACTTAACTGAAATGATAAAGAAAAACGCTTCTGAAATCCTTGGTCGTCAAGAAGTTAAATCTATCCTTGATGAATTGTCAAAAACATATTCAGCTGTTGTTGAAGAAGTTAACAAAATGTTTACTATTGGAGAAGTTCAAAAAGTTATGCAGGGCTTGTTGAAAGAACAAGTTTCTATTAGAAATACTGTAGCAATTTTAGAAACTATTGCAGATTATGGTGCTATGACTAAAAGTACAGAATTGCTTGTAGAAAAAGTTCGTCAGCGTTTAGGTAGACAAATTTGTTTACAATATTGTGATGAAAATAAAGTTTTGCATGTGTTAACTATTGAACCTTCGTTTATACAAAAAATTGTAAATTCAAGATTTGAATCTGCAAATGGTCCTGGAGTTGCTTTAGACCCTGTTGATTATAGACAGTGGATATCTTCATTAAGTAATTATATTGCTGCTGTTGAAAATAGAGGATATTTCCCTGTAATCGTATGTCCTGCAGAAGCTCGAGTTTTAGTAAAAACAAGTATAGAACGAGAAATGCCAAAAATAGTGGTACTTTCTGTTCCTGAAATTGATAAAGAAATTAAATTAGAGTCTTTAGGGGAGGTAAAAGTTGGATAGGCTCAATTCTGCTGTTGAATTATCTGTTGAAGGTGAAACACTAAAAGACTGTTTAGCAAAAATACAAGGAACTCACGGATTAAATTATCAAATTCTTAGAAAACAAGACATAAAGATAAAGAAGGGATTTTTGGGGATTTTTCAAACTGATGGTGTTAGAGTATTTTTTGTTCCAACTCGACCTCAATATACAGGATTTCCAAGAGATTCAAGAACTCAATCTGCAGTTTCTGTAAATACAAATGCTCAAAAATTTGATGAAGAAAAAAATAAGATTTTAGAAAAAAACAATTATCGACCAAATCCTCAGATGCAAGAAGTTTTAGACGCTGTAAAATCAATGCAAGAGCAGTTGGCAGCTTCTTCTAATATTGCTTCAGTTGAAGAACATCCTACAATTTCAAAAATTGAATCTTTGTTAGAGAATAACGAATTTTCACCTTCATATATTCGTAGAATTACAGAAAGGATTCGTAAAGAATTTCCTCTTGATGCCCTTGATGATTTAGATTTAGTTCAAAAATCTGTTGTTGAGTGGGTTGGTGAAAGTATTTCTATAAAAACTCCCGTTTATGAATCTCGTCCTCAAGTGATTATTTTAGTTGGACCTACTGGTGTTGGTAAAACAACAACGGTTGCAAAACTTGCTGCTAGATACGCTTTTGGAAGTTCTGGAGACGAAGTTAGAAAAAATGTTCGAATTATCACTGTTGACTGGTATAGAATTGGTGCAAGAGAACAGATTGAAATTTATGGACAAACAATGCAAGTGCCTGTTTCAAAAGCTGAATCAAGCAGTGACATTGGCGAACTTCTTGATACTTACAGAAATGATGAAGATTATATCATTATTGATACAACTGGTTATAGTCCAAAAGATTATGAAAATATTGCAAAAATGAAAAAAGTTTTGGATGTTAGAAATTACTCTGTAGAAACTTATCTTTGTATGTCTGCTTCTACAAAACTTTCTGACATGAAAGAAATTATGCAACAATATGAGATTTTTGGTTACAATTCTGTAATTATTACTAAATTTGACGAAACTTCTCATGTTGGAAATATCGTTTGTGCTTTATCTGACAAAGGTAAGCCGCTAACTTATCTTACTACAGGTCAGAAAGTGCCAAATTATTTTGAACAAGCTTCGGTTGTAAGATTATTGTCGGAACTTTCTGGATTCAAAATGGATCTAAAAAGTCTTGAAAAAAAATTCAATAATATAAATTAAGGTGGAATGTTATGGAAGATCAAGCTTCAGAATTGCGTGCGTTAATGCAAAAGCGAATGGAAAGTACAATTAATGAATCCCCATATGTAAAATCAGCAACTCATAAAACTAGAATTATTGCAATTACAAGTGGAAAGGGGGGTGTAGGAAAAACAAATATTGCTGTAAATATGGCAATTCAATATGCTGAACTTGGAAAAAAAGTTATTTTGATTGACGGTGACTTGGGAATGGCCAATGTAAATGTTTTGTTGAATGTTGTTCCAAGTAGCAATCTTTTGCATGTAATTACTCAGCATAAAAAAATGAGTGATATTATTTTAGATACAGAATACGGAATCAAATTTATTGCTGGTGCAAATGGATTTTCAAGAATCGCTAATCTTTCAGAAGAAGAATTAGATTATTTTGTAAAAGAATTTTCTACACTTTCTAATGCTGATATTATCATTATTGATACTGGTGCTGGAATTTCAAATAATGTTTTGAGTTTTGTTGCTTCGGCTGATGAAGTTTATGTAATTACAACTCCAGAACCAACTGCTGTAACTGATGCTTATGGTATTATCAAAATTATTGCAACAGAATTACCAAATTCAGAAATAAACATGAAGCTTTTGGTAAACAGAGTTCATTCAGCTGATGAAGGAAAGCGAATTTCTGAAAGAATTATCAATATCGCAGCTCAGTTTTTGAATTATAAAATTGATTATCTTGGTTTTATTTACGACGATCCAATTGTTTCTGCTTCAGTAATTCGACAAAAGCCTTTTATTATTTCTAGCCCAACTTCAAAACCTGCTATGTGTTTGAAGCATATTGTTGGTAGAATTGAAAAAACTGGTTTGGATGAAGAAGAAGGATTTGCAAGGTTTATGCGTAAATTTAGAGGTAAAAAGAAATAGATTAGGTTGAAAGGCGATAATATATCACTTAAAATATTTACTTGACCTAATACTAATTTTGCCTTAATCTATTTATATGGAGGAAGTCTGTGTTTAATTACAAAGTGATTGTAGCATCTTCGATAATTGGCTTTCTTCTTTCATTTATTACTGGGCTTTTTTCTGGCGTTGGTTTTGGCTTTGTTTTATTACGAGCGATTATTTTTGCTATTGCTTTAGGTTCTTTAGCAGCAGTAATTATGTTTGTATTTGACAAGTTTTTAGATATGGATTCTGTGGAAACTAATTCTTATACGACTGAAACTAATGTTGGTAATATGGTTGATATAAATATTGGCGAAGATGAATTAGTTGAAGAGGATTCTGCACCCGGTTTTTATGTGGATGCAAAGTTGACTCCCAATGGTTCGGCTAGTAGTTCTAATGCTAATTCGGGGAGCACGGCTACACAAAATGTTAGTTCTGATGTTGTAGCTAATGATAGTGCATCTTCTAAACCTATTGAAAATGTATCAGTAAAAAATGAGAATGTTGCTAGTAAAAATGTTGCCGAGAATGTGCAATCTTCGGGTACAACAAATGGATTTGTTAGGACTGATGTTCAATCAATGACTTCGTCTGCAAATTATAGCAACTATAATGAAAATAATTCTGACGATGAGTTAGATGAATTGCCTGAATTTAGTTCTGGTAATAATAGTTCAAGTTCTGGGAGTTCTTTATACAAAGACTCTCCTTTGATGGATAAAGGTGTGCAAGATGCTGAACTTATGGCTCAAGCTATTCGCACAATATTAAATAAAGACGGATAATTTGGTGGGAAATTATGACAGTTGCACTAGACGAGGAAAAAACTGAAAACGAACTTTGGATTGAGTTCAAAAAAACAAAATCTTCTCAACTTCGTGACAAATTTATCAGACAATATATGCCTTTGGTTAAATATGTTGCAGGTAAAGTTTCTGTAGGAATGCCTGGTAGTGTTGATTTTGATGATTTAGTTGGTTATGGACAATTCGGTTTGTTGGATGCAATAAATAAATTCGATCCTGAAAAAAATGTAAAGTTTAAAACATATGCTGTAACAAGAATTCGTGGTGCAATTTTTGATGAATTAAGAACATTGGATTGGGTTCCTCGTTCGGTAAGACAAAAATCACGCGAAATTGAAGATACGATAGTTCAACTTGAATCTAAACTCGGTCGTCCAGCTTCTGATAGTGAAGTTGCAAGTGCCATGGGAATTTCTGAAGATGAATATCATCAGACAATTCTTAAAGTTTCAGGAACAAGTGTCCTTTCTTTGAATGATGTTTGGTATTCAGGCGATGAATCTGAAAATGTTTCCATCGGTGATAGCATTGAATCTCCATTAAGTTTAAATCCGGAAGTAATTGTTGAACGCGAAGAAGTTAGACGCATCATTATTGAATCAATAAACGAACTTCCAGAAAAAGAAAAAATGGTTCTAGTTTTATATTATCATGAAGATATGACATTCAAAGAAATTGGTCAGGTTTTAGAGGTAAGTGAATCTCGAGTTTCACAGTTGCATACAAAAGCAAATTTACGATTACGCGCAAAATTAACAAATTTTCGTAAAGGAATTTTCTAATAAAAATGGTAACTCTTGATAAAATACGCTTAGATATGAAAAAATTGCTTCAAATAGATGAATCTATGCGTTATGTGGATGTTCTAGCTGATACTCTCGAAGAAGCTTTGGCTGACGCTGCAGTTCAGTTGGATACTAGAGTTGCTTTATTGGAATATGAAGTTTTAGAAAAAGGTAGTAAGGGATTTTTAGGTTTCGTAAAAAAGAATTGGAAAATTCGTGCCTACGAAATTGTATCTGCTACTACTAAAAAGAAAAAATCCAAATTTAATGATATTTTGGGTGACGATGAATTAAATGAAGTTGAAGTTATTTTGGATAAAGATGGCGTTTTCTTTGTTCGTCGTTTTGGCTCTCAATTAAAATTAAAAGTAATCCTTCCTGTTGGAAATGGTGAAAAAGTAAATGTAAAAGATGTTCTTGGTCAGTTAACTCGTTCAGATACTGTAAAAATTGATGAAGATGCTGTAAAAACTGCTTGTAATAATGGAACAGAACAAGCATATATTGTTGTTGGTCAATACAAGCATAATCCTGCAGGCGATGCCATGCTTACAGTTGAAATTTCTCCAGATGAAATGCATGGAACAATTACTGTTACTGCTCCTGCTATTGGTGGTGCAGATATAAATGCTGACCAAATTCGTAACGCACTTGGATTGCAAGGTGTTGTTGCTGGTATTAGTGAAGAAAAAATCAGTGAGTTTGTAGATTCTCCTGTTTATGGTATTCCTTTCGAGGTTGCTTCTGCTGAGTTGCCTGTTAATGGAAAAAATGCATATATTTCTTATAATTTTGAAACAGATCGTTCTAAGTTAAAATTGAAAGAATCTGCTTCTGGTCAAATAAATTATAAAGAACAAAATCGTATTCAGAACTTTCTCAAAGGCGCTGCTCTTGCTCAAAAAATGGAGCCTGAGAGAGGAAAGCCTGGAAAAACTATTCTTGGTCGATATCTAGATGCAGAAAATGGAAAAGATTTGGATATCAATTCACGATTGGGTAAAAATGTTTATGTTGATACAGATGGAAAAACAATTTGTGCTTCTATTGATGGACAAGTTGTGCTCAATGGTGAAAAAATCAGCATAGAACCTGTTTTTGTTGTTGAAGGCGATGTTACTCAGAAAATTGGAAATATTGATTTTGTTGGAACAGTTATTGTTAAGGGTAATGTTGATGGTTATGACATAAAAGCTACTGGAAATATTGAAATTGAAGGTAATGTTGGTTGTTGTAGAATTGAAGCTGAGGGCGATGTTATTATTAAACAACCTATTTCTGGTCGTGATGAAGGTTATATCCGTGCAGGAAAATCTTTGTGGGCTAAGTCTATTCAAAATACACAAGTTGATGTTGAAGACTGCATATATGTTTCTGAATCTATAATGAACTCAAATATTACTTGTAACAAAAAAGTTTTTGTTCAGGGACAAGGAAAGAAAGGTGCAATTCGTGGTGGTAAGATTTTTGCAACCGAAGAAGTTTTTGCTCCATCTATTGGTAGTTCTGGTGGTGGTACTGTAACTGTTGTTGAAGTTGGTTACGATCCTCGAGCAAAAAATCGATTGGATGAGTTGCAAGCAAAACAAGGTGATTTTGTTAGAGAACTTGACCAAATTGAGTTGGAACTTAATCACTTAGAAGAAATGAAGAAAAAACGAAAAATCTTGGCTCACGATAAAGAAGAATTATTCCAAAATTATACTTCTCGTAAAAAAGAAATTATTGCAGAGTCAGAAGTGATTTCTAAAGAAATTCAAGAATTACAAGATCATCTTAAAGAACTCAAAGCTATTGGTAATGTTTCTGTTTCTGGCGTTGTTTATGATGGTGTAAAAATACATATTCGTGATGCACAAGAAGAAATCCGAACAGATATAAAACATGTTACATTCTATTACGAAGACGGTTTGATTCGTCATCGCAAATATGAACCACCTTCATCTGAAGAATTAAAGAGGGCTCCAGATGGCTATACAGCCAATTGATTTGCAAACTTTATATTCTCAAATGGATAAAGTTTCTAAAAATGTAGTTCAACAGCAACAGCATGCTCAGTTGCATGGTTCTATGGAATTAGCTGGTCTTGTAAAAAAAGATGCCGAAAAAACTGAAACTGTGGAAAAGGCACAAGAACAAGAAGGCATGGCAGAAGTTAAAGATAATCAGAATTCCAAGAATCAGGAACAAAATCAATCTAAAAAAAATCAAAAACAAGAAGAATCAACAGAAGTTGTTCTTGAGTTAATAAAAGACCCTGCTTTAGGAAAAAATTTTGATGTTTTGGGATAAAAAATGATTATTTTTGCGATTATTATTTTAGCTATCAATTTAATTCTCTGGTTTGTTCTATTTAAATTCTTGAAAAAAGCATTTTCATACAAGGGTGCGTTGTCTGAAATTAAACAGGAAGCTGAAAAAATCATTATAGAAATAAATCGAGAAACTGATAATTCGATTACTCTAATGGAATCAAAAATAAATCATGTAAAAGAAATAATTGATACTGCTGAAAAAAAGATAATGTTGTACGAAAATACATTGATTCAAAAAGATAATGAAAAACAACTTTATCAGCAATTAACAGATTTTCAAGCAAAACAAAATACTCCTATAAAAAAAGCAATAAAAGGATATAAGGCAAATTCTTCTTCGGAACAAGATTATTTACCTCTTTTTACAGAAAATGCAGGCACAAGTGATTTTCAAGATTTAAAGAATGATTCAAACAAAACTGATAAAAAAGACGATGCTGCAACAGAAACTGTAAAAATTATTCAAGGCGAAAAAGTTGAGCCAAAGGTTCTTGTTCAGGATCAAATAATAAAACTTGCTAAGGAAGGTTTTACGCCTGAATTGATAGCAAGTAAATTGAATGTTTCAATCAATGTTGTAACAATGACCATTGATTTATATTTATAATTGAATTTTATGAAAATTTTAGAAAAAACTAAATTTAATCAAAAAATAATTATTCTCGTTTTGTTAAACTTAATTCTTAATTTTAATATTTTTTCTCAGGGAATAAATTTTAATCAATCTGAATTGCAAGGAGAATGGCAAAATTCAAAAAAGTTTATTCAGTTTGATTTTGAAAATAAAAAAATAGTTCATGAGTTAAAAACTTTTTACGGATTATGGCGAGATAAACCTTTTGAAACAGATTTTTCATCTTTGAAAATTGAACCGCTTGTTTTTGAAAATCAATTGTTTGTAGAATATTGGATTTTAGATTCATTTTTTGACAAAGAAAAAAAATCTAAGTTAAAACTTTACTTGCCTGCAAGTAATATTAAAGAAATTTCTTTAGATAATCCTAAAATTCAAAGTGAAGTTTACGCTTATTTGTTTTTAGACGAAACTTATGCAATAAAAATACGATATTGGCTTGTGGACTTAGAATTTGAAGGCGATTCTTTCGAAAATGAGCGTGGAATGATAACTGAAAATACAGTTGATGTAAAATCTAATGTAGCTCTGTCAGATTTGCAAGATGAATATTATCGAAATATAAAAAAATACATAAAAATTGCTGATAAAGTTTATACTTGTGTTGAAGGTCGTGGAACAAAAATTCGTAATATTGAAAAGATAAATTTTGTGCAAGAATTTGACCAACATAATTTTTTTACGAAAGATAAAAAATCATTTCTTGTATTACAAAAAGCTTATATGATGCGAACTATTGACTAAAAAAAAATCCGATGTTATACTCGTAGTGAACATTATAAATATCCTTTAAACTATGGAGTCGTTCAAACGGCTCTTTTTTTTTGGTATTTATTGTTTTTGTTAGTAAAACAATGAAAACTTTTTATAAGAGGAATATTTTATGGAGTATACATCATTAGATTCGATGCCATATTATAGTCAATGTAAATCTTTGGTAGAAGGTCTCGGTTATATTCTTGTTTCTATTAAAGTTGTACCTGCAAAAACTACCACAAAGGTTCAAGCTGTAATTTCTAACAAAGATACAGCAAGTTTGGAAGGAATCGGTGTAAACGATTGTGCAAAAGTTCATCGTTTGTTATTACCAAGACTTGAAGCTCTTCTTCAGAATCAAGATATTTATATGGAAGTTACTTCTCCTGGAATGGAACGCCATATAAAAAATGCTGCTGAATTTGCATTATTTAATGGTAGAGGTGTAAAGGTTTGGAATACCGAAATTTCAGATTGGGTTTCTGGAAAAATAATCAATTCTAACGAAACTAATTTAACTTTGAATGTTATGGAAGAAGAAAAAATTATTCCGTATACAAATATAGCAAAAGCAAAATTATTACAATTGTAAGGAGGCATAAAATGTCATCACAAATGGCTGAGGCTATTCGTCAATTAATGCAAGATAAAGGTCTTACAAAAGAAGCAGTTTTAAAAACTATCGAGGAAACTTTATTAGCTGCTTATAAAAGAAAATTTGGTTCATATAGAAATAATGCTGTTGTTCAGTTTGATGAAGATGAGAGCGATGTTTCTCTTTTTGCAGAAAAGAAAATCGTTGAAGACGGCGGTGTTTATGATCCAATGCTAGAAATAGAAATTTCTGAAGCAAAAAAATTAGGTGTAGAAAATCCTGAAATTGATGATACAATTCTTGTTGAAATTGACATTCAAAAAGAATTTGATAGATCTGTTGTTCAAACAGGAAAGCAAAGAGCTCGTCAATCTTTGTCAGAATTTCAAAAAAATACTCTTTATGCCGAATACAAAGATAAAGTTGGTGAAATTATTATTGGTTATCATCAACATGAAAAAAATGGAAATATCTATGTTGATTTAGGTAAACAAGAAGGCGTTGAAGGTTTCCTTCCTGCAAAAAATCAGTCTCCTAGAGAAGTTTTCCACAAAAGTGATAGAATTAAAGCTCTTATTACAGATTTAAAACCTTCTCGAGCAGGATTGCAAATTATTCTTTCTAGAACTGATCCAGAGTTTGTTCGTTCTATTATTGAATTGGAAGTTCCTGAAATTTACGACAAAACAGTAGAAATTCATAAAATTGTTCGCGAACCAGGTTATCGTACAAAGGTTGCAGTTTTCTCTCAAAAACACGATATTGACCCAGTTGGTTCTTGTGTTGGACCTAAAGGTGTGCGTATTCAAAATGTAATCAAAGAACTTGAAGGCGAAAAAATCGATATTTTGAAATACGACTCAGATCCAAGAGTTTTTATCAAAAATGCACTTTCTCCAGCAGAAGTTACAGCTGTTGTAATTCAAGATGAAGAAAAGAAATTAGCTTTGGCAGTTGTTCCTGAATCACAATTTTCTTTAGCTATTGGAAAGCAAGGTCTTAATGTTCGTCTTGCAAATCGTCTTGCTGATTGGACTATTGATGTAAAAACTGAAGATCAATGTCCTGAACTTGATGCTCTTCTTGAAGAATCAAGACAAGCTGCTAAAAACTTATTTAACGATGCCGAATATGAAGAAATTACAAATCTTTCTGATATCGAAGGTATTTCTGCAGAAATTTTGGCAACATTGAAAAATGCTGGAATTGAAACTATTGAACAGTTTGATAACGCTGATGCAGAAGGAACACTTGTAAATATAGAAGGGCTTTCTGAAGAAGATATTGCAACTGTACAAAATGCTCTTGATGCAGCAGAAAATTACGAAGAAGAATTTGAATCTGAAACAGAATCTGAATCTGAAATCGAAACTTCTACAGAAGATGATGTTCCAGAATCAACAGGTTCTGATGAAGAAGAATATGAATGCCCAGAATGTGGCGCAAGAATTACAATCGATATGACAGTATGTCCTAACTGTGGTATCGGTCTTAGCTTTGAGTTTGAGGACGAAGAGTAGGGTAGAATATGGCAGAAGAATCAGAAAACAAACCTAAAGTTATTTTGATTAAACAAAAAAACGAAAAACCTTCTCAATCAAAAGATGAAAAAGAAGTTTCTCAAGATAAAAAGAAGGTTGTTGTAAGAAAAAAGGTTGTGGTTGTTGCAAAATCTAATGATGCAAACGCAAAGGATAAAAAGCCTACTTCAGAAAATTCTGAAGATAAAAAGAAAAATCCGTCAGCAAATGCTTCATCTAATACTGAAAAAAAAGGTAAAGATGCAACAAGAACAACAACTACTTTTGAATTAAGTCCTCCTCGTCCAAATATCAAACAAGGTAATCTTGCTGATAAACCAAAAGGACCTAGACCAAATAATAACGGTAATCGTCGCGACGGAGCAAATCGTGACGGGCAAAATCGCGAAGGTGGTCGTGGATTTGATCGCCAACGCCGCGAAGGTGGATTTACTGGTGCTCAAGCACGAGAAGGCTATCAAAACCGTAACGACAGAAATAACGGAAATCACCAAGGACAAGGCAAAGGTCAATTTAACCGAAATGGTAAAGGTGATAATTCTCAAGGTAAAGGTTCTTTCAATAGAAATGGTGGCCAAAATCGTGGACCAGGTGGTCAAGGTGGCGGAAACCAAAATCGTGGGCAAGGTGGAAATCAACAAAATCGTCAAGGATTTTCTGGTAACAGAAGTGGATTTGTTGCAGCTCCTGCTCCAATGGAAGAAAACAAAAAGGCTTCTTCAAAGAAAACTTTTGTAAAGAAAAAGACAGTTTATTCTCGTAAAGACAAAGAAATCGAACTTGATGATAAAATCTTTAATCAAAAGAAAAAGCAAGTTGTAAAAACTAATCCAATTCCTGAAAAAATTGAGATTATGGAAACAATTTCTGTTTCTGACCTTGCTAAAAAGATGAACTTAAAAGCATCAGAAATTATCGGAAAACTTATGTCAATGGGAATGATGGTTTCTATCACTCAATCTATTGATGCTGATACTGCAACATTGCTTGCTTCAGAATATGGTTGTGATGTTCATATCATCAACTTGTATGATGAAACTGTTATTGCAAGTGAAGCAGACAATGAAGAAGATATGCAAACTCGTCCACCAGTTGTTACTGTAATGGGACATGTTGACCACGGTAAAACAAAAACTCTTGATGCTATCCGTAGTGCAAAAGTTGCAGAATCTGAGTTTGGTGGAATTACTCAGCACATCGGTGCTTATATGGTTAACACTCCAAAAGGTCAAATTACTTTCTTGGATACACCGGGACACGAAGCTTTTACAATGATGCGTGCTCGTGGAGCTGCAATTACAGATATTGTTATTCTTGTTGTTGCTGCTGACGATGGAGTTATGCCTCAGACAGTTGAAGCTATCAACCATGCAAAAGATGCAAATGTACCTATCGTTGTTGCTGTAAACAAAATTGATAAACCTGAAGCAAATCCAGATAAAGTTATGACACAACTTTCTGACCTTGGTCTTATGCCAGAAGAATGGGGTGGCGATACTCAATATGTTAAAATTTCGGCTCTTAAAAAAGAAGGTATTGACGAACTTTTGGACGCAGTTCTTCTTCAAGCTGAAATTCTTGAACTTAGAGCAAACTGGAATTGTCGTGCAGAAGGAAAAGTTATTGAATCTCGCACAGAACACGGTCGTGGTGTTGTTTCAACAATTATCGTTGAAAGAGGTTGTTTAAAAACTGGAGATCCTTATGTTGCAGGTATTTATTCTGGTCGTGTTCGTGCTATCTTCAATGATAGAGGACAAAAACTTGACCAAGCAACACCAAGTATGCCAGTAGAAATTCTTGGACTTGAAGCAATGCCTAATGCAGGTGATCCATTCCAAGTTACAGATACAGAAAAAACTGCTCGTGCAATTTCTAGCAAACGAAAAGAACTTACACGCTTTGAAGATGCTAAGAATGTTAAGAAAGTTACTCTTGATAATCTTTATGCAACTATTGATGCTGGTGAAGTTACTGAACTTAAAGTTGTTATCAAAGCTGATGTCCAAGGTTCTGCTGAAGCACTTAAACTTTCTCTTGAAAAACTTTCTACACCAGAAGTTAGAATTGCAGTTATTCACTCTTCTGCTGGTGCAATCAATGAAAGTGATGTTCTTCTTGCCGCTGCTGACTCAAATGCAATTATCATCGGATTTAATGTTCGTCCAACTCCTAAGGCAAAAATTCTTGCAGATCAAGAAAAGATTGATATTCGAAAATACAATGTTATTTACAAGTGTGTTGAAGAAATGACTCAAGCTTTGGAAGGTTTGTTAAAGCCAGATGTAAAAGAAGAAGTTATCGGTATGTTGGAAGTTCGCGATACATTCAAAGTTCCAAAAGTTGGTACAATCGCTGGTTCTTATGTTATGCAAGGTGTTATCAAACGAACTTCGAGCGTAAATGTTATTCGTGATGGTATCGTAATTTACACAGGTAAAGTTTCTTCACTTAAACGATTCAAAGATGATGCAAAAGAAGTTTCAACAGGATACGAATGTGGTGTTGGAATTGATGAATGGCACGACATTAAAATTGGTGACCAATTTGAAGTATTTGAATTTGTTGAAGTTGCAAGAAAACTTAGCGATGTAATGGTTGATAACAAAAAAGCAACTGAAACTCAAGAAAATGCTGGAGTTTAATAATGGGTGAATTTAGACTTGTTAGATTAGGAGAGCAAATTAGAGGTGAAATTTCTAAAATGCTTCTTTCTGGACAAATTAAAGACCCTAGAGTTTCTTCTTTTTTGTGTATAAATAGAGTTGATGTTTCTGCTGATTTAGGCTATGCAAAAGTTTATGTTTCAAGCTTTATGCAAGATAAATCAGTAGAAAAAGGTGTAAAAGGTTTGCAAAGTGCAGCTGGTTACATCCAGTCAACTATCGGGAAAAAACTTACAATTCGTCAATTTCCAAAGTTAACTTTTGTGGCAGATTCTAGCATCAAAGATGGTTTTGAAATGGTTAAAAAGTTAAACGAAATTGAAAAAGAAGATGCTGAAAAAGCAAGACTTGCAGCTGAATCAGGTTACATTCCGTCAGATGCAGAATAATTCAATAAATCAAAACGGTATTGTCCTGTACGCAAAAAGTGCAGGACAAACCAGTTTTTCATCCCTTTTTACAATAAAACATGCTCTTGGAACAAAAAAAGTTGGCCATACAGGAACTTTAGACAGTTTTGCTCAAGGACTTTTAATTGTTTGCACCGGCGGTTTAACACGGCTCGTTTCTCACATCACAGCTTTTGACAAAGTTTACGAATCAATCATTTGTTTTGGAAAAGAAACCGACACTCTCGACCCAACTGGAAACATCATAAAAGAAACTGAGTTACCAAGTTTAAAAAATCTTTTACTTGCCTTAGAAAATTTTACAGGAAAAATAAATCAAACTCCACCAGCATTTTCTGCAATTCACATCGACGGAAAAAGATTAAGCGATATTGCTCGAAGTGGAAAAGAAGTTGAAATTCCTTCTCGTCAAGTTGAAGTTTATTCTTCAGAAATTTTAGAATTAGTTGATGAAGATGAAAATTCACTTGATGTAAAAAATCTTTCTTTGCTAAATTTAGAAAACACAAAGATAAAATACGCAAAAATTAAATTTCATGTTTCAAAAGGAACTTACATTCGCTGTTTAGCTCGTGATATCGGAAATTTTTGCAATTCTTCAGGATATTTGATTGGATTGCTTCGCACAAAAGTTGGAAATTTCAAATTAGAAGATGCAGTTGGCTTTGAATTTTTGCCAGAGTTCACGATAAATTCAGTTTTGGAAAATTTAAAAACTTATCAAGAATTTTCAAGGCTTGATAAAGAAATTGAAACTGATTTACAAAATCAAGTTAAAGAAAAACTTTGTTCCATGACAGTAAATCTTGCAAGTGAATGTGGCTTTTTGATTGCAAACTTAAAAAATGATTTTGTAAAAGATTTTTATAATGGAAAATTTTTGAAGTGCAATATGTTTGAAAACTTCCCTGAAAATTGCCAAAATCGTGAAATTGCAGTTTTTGCTGAAAATACAAATCAAATTTCTAGTGGCGAAAAGTTTTTAGGCGTTGTTTCTAAACAAGGCAAGATTATAAAATATTGCTATGTGGTGCAAAATTTAGTATAGTTTGATGTATGAAAGTTTTTTCTTGGGATGATTTAGGCTCTGTAAAATCTTTTTTGACTCAAAATTCATTTAATTTTTCTTGTTTAACAATTGGTGGCTTTGACGGTCCGCATCTTGGCCACGAAGTTTTATTTGAAAAAGTTTTATCCAAAAAAAATGAAGTAAAATCTTCTTGTGCTGGAGTTGTAACTTTTGCTCGTTCTCCTAGAGGTGTAAAATCACAAAATTTTTACAAAGGCGATTTATCAACCTTATCCCAAAAAATTCATTATTTTGAAAAAAAAGGCTTTGATTTTTGTTTAGTTATCAATTTTGATTCTGATTTTAAAAAAACTTTAGGAATTGATTTTTTTGACCGACTTTTAGGTTATTGTAATATGAAGTTTTTATCAGTTGGGCAAGATTTTAGATGTGGCTACAAAGGTTCAATGGGTGTTTCAGAAATTTCAGAATATTTTGCAAACAACAATTTAGAATTGTCCATTTGTAATGATGTTTTTTTAGATAAAAATCGTATCAGTTCCAGCATTATCCGCGATTTTATTTTTGATGGCGATATTGAAAACGCACAAAAATATCTTGGCAAAAATTATGTTTTAGATTGCTCAGAAATTAAATGGAAATTGTTAAAAGATGATGAATTGTCGGATTTTTCTTTACAAAATTTGAAAAAGTCAAAAAATATATTTTTTACAAAAAAACTAAATCAAGTTATGCCTCAAAATGCAAAATTAAATGCAACTATAATTACAACTTCTTTGCAAATAAAAGCAACTGTGAATTTTACCCAAGACGGAATTTTTATTGCAGATAATGACGGCATTCTATCAGAAAATGTTTTTATCGAAGAAATTGTGTTGTAGATAAGAGGAAAATCGTAAGAATAAAATATCGAAATCGTCTTTCCCTTACTTCCATATTGACTTTTTTACTGATTTTAGTAAAATAGTATAGAATAGTTTTAAATTTTGTATATGGGCTCGTTTTCCTTCGCCACGGAGAATCCTGTACAAAATGAAAAATTTTAATAGAAAATTAAGGAGTAAGTATGGCACTTACAAAAGAAAAAACAGCTGCAACTGTATCAACATTCGGTGCAAACGAAAAAGATACTGGAAATACAAAAGTTCAAGTTGCATTATTAACAGAAAGAATTAAACAACTTACAGAACACTGTAAACAGTTCAAAAAAGACAAAAGTGCATCAAGAAGCCTTTTGATTCTTGTTGGACAAAGAAGAAAACTTCTTAAATACCTACAAAGAACAGACCTTGAAACTTACAGAAGTTTAATCAAGGAATTAGGTTTAAGAAAATAATAAATCTTCCTTCTTTGAAAGGAATTTTCAGAAGCACTGGTTGCGGCTTTATGTAATCAGTGCTTTATTTTTAACCACTTTAATTTTTTAAGGTGTTTTATTAAGTAATTTTGTTTTAATAAACAAAAATATAAATAGGCAGTTTTGCCTAAAGTGGCAACCTGGCATATGGATAGTGAATTTATACAGCTTTTGTTGTAAAAATTCAGTTTCGATATACCCGGTTGCTTAAAATTAATCTTATTTTATAAGGAAATTTTGATGGTACAAAGAGTTACTTACAAAATCGGTGATGAAGAATTAATTTTGGAAACTGGAAAATTAGCAAAACAAGCAAATGGTGCTGTTTATGCTCAGTTTGGAGGTTCAGCTGTTATCGCAACAGTTTGTGCATCAGGAACAGCTCAAGAAGGATTGGATTATGTTCCTGTAACAGTTGATTACAACGAAAAATATTATGCTGCAGGAAAAATTCCTGGAGGATTTATCAAAAGAGAAGGTAGACCAAAGGATAAAGAAATTTTGGTTTCTCGCCTTATCGACCGTCCAATGCGTCCTCTTTTTGATATGGCTTTTGGTCGCGAAATTCAAATTATTCCAACTTGTGTTTCTTCTGACCAAATCAACCCACCAGACATTCTTGCTGTAATTGCTTCTTCTGCTGCAGTTACAATTTCTGATATTCCATTTAACGGACCAGTTGCTGCTTGTCGTGTTGGTTATGTTGACGGTGATTATGTTATCAACCCAACTTATGAACAAATTGAAAAAGGTCAACTTGAAATCGTTGTTGCCGGAACTGCTGAAGGTTTTACAATGGTTGAAGGTGGAGCTCAAGAAGTTTCTGAAGAATTGATGCTTGGTGCTTTGGAAAAAGCTCAAGAATTTATTACACAAATGTGTCATCTTCAAGATGAACTTAAAAAACTTGCAGGAAAAGAAAAACTTCCTCTTGCTCCTTTAACAGTTTCTCTTGAAAACAAAGACGCAATCGAAGCTGAAGCAATGCCTTTACTTGAAAAAGCTTGTTTTGAAGCAACTAAGGCAATGCGTCATGATTCTATTGCAAAAGTTAAAGCAGATATTGCAGAAAAATATGCTGAACAATTAGAAGATGATATTCAGAAAAAATTGTTCAATGCTTTATTTGATGATATGCAATACAATATCCTTAGAAAAGGAATTTTATACAAAGGACTTCGTGTTGACGGTCGTGGATTGGAAGATATCCGTCCTATCACTTGTGATATTGATGTACTTCCTCGTCCACACGGTTCTGCAATCTTTACTCGTGGTGAAACTCAATCTTTAGCAGTTGCAACTTTGGGAACTGCTCTTGATGAACAAATCCTCGATGATATCGATGGAGATAGAAGAGAACACTTCATTCTTCACTATAACTTCCCTCCATATTCAGTAGGTGAATGTGGTCGTATGGGAACAGGTCGTCGTGAAATTGGTCACGGAAACTTGGCTCGTCGCTCACTTGAACCAATGGTTCCAAGCCGAGAAGAATTCCCTTACACAATTCGTGTTGTTTCAGAAATTATGGAATCAAATGGTTCTTCTTCAATGGCTTCTGTTTGTGGTGGTACATTGTGTATGTTAGCCGCTGGTGTTCCAATGAAAAAGCCTGTTGCAGGTATCGCTATGGGACTTATCACAGAAGGCGACCACTACGAAAAATATGCAATCCTTTCTGATATTCTTGGTGAAGAAGATCACCTTGGAGATATGGACTTTAAAGTTGCTGGTACTGAAGATGGTATCACAGGTTTCCAAATGGATATTAAGATTGCTGGTGTTACAAAAGAAATTATGCAAAAAGCACTTGCACAAGCAAAACGCGCAAGACTTCATATTCTTGGAATTATGAACCAAACTATTTCAAAACCAGCTGACCATGTAAGCGAATATGCTCCAAAAATTGAAAAAATGAAAATTGCAGTTGATAAAATCGGTGCTTTAATCGGACCTGGTGGAAAAACTGTAAAAGCAATTTCTGCTCAATATGGAGTTACAATCAATACTGATGATGACGGAACTGTTACAATCTACGGAAAAACAGGAAAATCAACTGACGGTGCAAAACTTGCAATCAAAGGAATCGTTGAAGATCCAGAAGTTGGAACAATTTACAACGGAACTGTAAAACGAATTATGGATTTTGGATGTTTTGTTGAAATTCTTCCTGGAAAAGAAGGTTTGTGTCACATTTCAAAACTCTCTAGAGCAAGAGTTGAAAAAGTAAGCGATGTTGTTTCAGAAGGACAACAAATTCCTGTAAAACTTATCGAAATCGATAAGATGGGACGCTTAAATCTTTCTTACATTGATGCTTTAGAAGGTCAAAATAAATAACGAAAAATGCCAATTCTTCAGCAAATCTTGCAGAATAAGGCAGTTCTCATAACAGAACCGATTGCTTCAGCTAAAACCGTAGCAATCGGTTTTTGGTTTTCAGTTGGCTCTCGTTACGAAAGTTCTGGAAATCAAGGAATTTCTCATTTTGTAGAACATATGCTTTTCAAAGGAACTTCAAACAAAAGCGCTTTTGAAATTGCGGTTGAGTTTGACAAAATCGGTGGCTACATAAACGCTTTTACAGAACGAGAGCAAATGTGTGTTTACTGTGTTGTTCCTTGTTTTTACGCAAAACAAGCCTTATCTGTAATTTCTCAAATGATTTATGATTCCACATTTTTGCCTTCGGAAGTTGAAAAAGAGCGAACGGTAATTCAAAGTGAAATTATTTCTTCCCTTGACGACCCAGAAGAAGTTGCCATGGACGCAGTTTTTTCTTCAATTTGGAAAGATAATCCTATCGCTTTAAATATTTCTGGAAGTGTAACTGATGTGGAAGCCATCACTCGAGAATATTTGTACGATTGGTACGAAAAATTTATAAAATCTGGTCCACTTACAATTTCTATTGCAGGAAATTTTAATCAAGAAGAAATTTATGAATGTGTAAATAATTTTCCTGTGCGAAAGAATTTTGAAAATCTTCCATCTTTAACTGTTCCAAATTGGAATGCTGGAGTTGATTTTATAAATGCAGATTTTCAGCAAGAACAATTTTTCTTATTATATAAACTTGATTCAAATATTGATTTTAAGCAAAGTTTGATTTTAGCAATTTTAAACGCAATTATTGGCGACACAATGAGTTCTCGGCTTTTTCAAAGTTTACGAGAAAATTCTGGATATTGCTACAATGTTTACAGTTTTATCAATCTTTTTAAGCATTGTGGATTTTGGTGTTTTTACGCAACTTCATCAAAAGAAAATTGTTTAAATGTTGCAAAGAATTTAATTCAAATTGTTGATGAATTTTTCAAAAATGAAATTACTTTGCAAGAAATAAATTATGCTAAGCAACATCTTTGTGGCGAAGAAATTATGTCTAGCGACGATATGGAACAAAGAATGAAGCAAATGGCAAGATTTTATTTTAGCGGATTTAATCAATATCCACAGGATGAAATAATTAAATTGATAAATGAAATCACTTTTGAAGATTTATACGATTATTTAAATAAAATAAAAACTGACTTAAAAAAATCTTTGATAATTTATGGTCCAAAAATAAAAAGTGCTGATAAAAAAATTATTCAAAAGGAATTTGATTATGAATAATAAAGTTGAATTTTCAAATGTTTTGATAAAATGCAAAATTCAAGATGGCGTTACTTTGCCAAAATATAAAACTTGTGGTTCTGCAGGAGCTGATATTTGCGCTTTTATAAAAGAACCGATTGTGCTAAAAAAAGGCGAGAGATTTGCGGTTCCTACTGGATTGTCTTTTGAAATTCCTGTTGGTTATGAAGTGCAAATTCGTCCTCGTTCTGGTCTTGCTTTGAATTATGGTGTAACTTGCTTAAATACGCCAGGAACGATTGATTCTGATTATCGTGGAGAAATAAAAGTTGTTCTTATCAATTTAGGGGATGAGGATTTTACGATAAACAACGGGGAGCGAATTGCTCAAATGGTTGTTGCTCCTGTTGTTCAATGTGATTTTGAAATTGTAGATGAACTTTCTTCAACTTTGCGTGGCGAAGGTGGATTTGGTTCTACAGGAAGGATGTGATTTTATGGAAAATAACAATGTTTTTTCAAAGATAAAATCAGTTTTTGCTTTTATAAACGAAAAGATTTTAAGACGAAATTCTCATGTTATGATGCGATATTTAGTAAAAGAACTTTTGCTTTATTTTACTATTGCGTTTTTGTTTTTCTTTTTAGTTTTTTTCTGTAATCAAATTTTGCTTTTGGTTCAAGATATTTTGAGAAAGCATGTTCCTCTTGTTCAAGTTATGAAGTTGATGACTTATTCTCTTCCTTTTATTATTGCCCAATCTGCACCTTTTGGAACTTTGGTTGGTTTTTTGATGTGCATGGGAAGATTGATGACCGACAACGAAATTCTTATTTTACGGGCAACTGGAACTTCATTTTTTAGATTGAGTTTGCCAGTAATTATTTTAGGCGTGTTAATTTCACTTGGTTCATTTTTTGTAAACGATTATCTTTTGCCTTTGGGAACAATTCAATATAACAAATTGTATAAAGAAATTATTTTTTCAAATCCCAATGTAGAAATGGAATCTAATTCTATTAAAAAAACTAATAATTCAATTTTGGTAATTGGTGAAGTTGACGATAGAAATATTTCTGACTTAATTTTGTTTGATACAGATAATTCTGGAAATCAAAGATTGATTATTGCAAACTCTACTGAACTTTTAGAGCCAAATGATTCAACTATTATGATGCAACTTAGAATGAAAAATCCGTCTGTAATTCAATTTGATAACGAAGATAAAGATACTTACGAATATATTTTTTCTGATTATACAACAATGAATATTTTTGCAAGTCAATTTATTGCATCAAATTCTTCTGGAACTAATCCAAGAGAAATGACTTCATACGATTTAAAAAAACATATCGAAAAATTGAAGTCCAAAAAAAATACAAGCAAGCGAACTTTGAATACTTATAATCTTGAGTATCACAAAAAATTTTCGTTGCCTTTTGGTTCAATCTTTTTTGCGCTTTTAGCTTTTCCTTTGGCAATTCTCTTTGGAAAGCATAACGGACAAACAATTGGTTTGATAATCGGAATTTTGATTTCTGTTTTGTATTGGTCTTTGATGACTCTTGGACAAATCTTTGGTTTAAGAAACGGAATGAATGGTTTTATTTCCATGTGGTTACCGAATTTTCTGGTTGGAATTTTTGGTTGTATATTTATTTTCTTTTTGGTAAAAAAATGACATTTGTTAAATATTTGCTTAAAAAATTTATTCCAATTTTTCTCGGTTCGCTTTTTTTCTTTTCTTTCATTCTTGTAATGATTGATTTGTTTATGAATCTTTGGAATTACATCACTCAGCAAGTTCCGCCTAGCGATATGTTTAAGGTTGAATTTTTGTACATTCCTAAAGCCATGTCGTTTTCAATTCCAATGGCAATTTTGTTTGCAACTTCTTACACACTAAGTGATTTGTATGCAAAGAATGAGTTAACTTCGATTTTTGCTTCTGGCGTTTCACTTTTTAAATTTACTTTGCCTTTGTTAATAATTTCATTTTTATTATCAATCGGATTTTTATTTTTTGAAGATAAGGTTGTAGTTCCCACCTTAAAACAGAAAAATGAATTGCAATCGAATTTGTTAAAAACAGGAACTTCCAAAAATAATGATAGAATTGTTATCCTTGGTGATGAAGGAATGAGAGTTTACAAAGCCGAATACTACGATGATGCTCATAAAAGATTGCATGGAATTTACATTATTCAAAGAAATGAAGATTTTTCTTTGGATTACATTGTGCGAGCTGATTCTGCTTTGTGGACTGTTGATAAATGGAATTTGTTTGGCGTAAAAATTTATAAACTAGAAAATAATAATCTTAAACAAATTTATGATATGTCAAATGCTTTTATTGATGAGGGACCTGAAACTTTCCAACGAAATGTTACTGATGTTACAACTGTTAACATTGATGATGCAAAAGCTTATATTTCGCACTTAAAACGAATCGGTGTTGATTATAACGAAGAACTTTCTGAATATTACAAAAAGTTTTCGTTTCCGTTTGTAGTTTTTATCGTTGTGTTTCTTTCGATTGGTCTTTCGGGAAAAACTAGAAAAAATGTTTTGCTTATGAGTTTAGTTTTTTCTCTAGCTGCGGCTGTTGCATTTTATGTAATGCAAATGGTAACAATGTTGCTTGCACAGTTTGGATATGTTTCACCTGTTGTGGGAGCATGGTTTCCAGTTATTGTATTTATTGTTTTGAGTATTATTTTATTAAAATTTGCAAGGACTTAAAAGATGATTTCTGTATTTACAAAATTACACAAAGATTGTAACTCTAAGGCTCGTACAGGTGTTTTACATTTGCCACATGGTGATGTAAAAACTCCGGTTTTTATGCCTGTTGGAACTAACGCAACTGTAAAAGCTGTTTCTAAAGATTCTTTGGAAGAAATTGGTTTTGAAATTATCTTGGCAAATACATATCATTTGTATTTAAGACCAGGAAGTGATTTGCTCGAACAAGCTGGAGGTTTGCACGGATTTACTGGTTGGAAAAAAAATTTTTTAACTGATTCAGGTGGATTTCAAGTTTTTTCACTTTCTTCTTTTAGAAAGATTAAAGAAGACGGAGTAACTTTTCAAAGCCACATCGATGGTTCAAAACATTTTTTAACTCCAGAATCTGTTGTAAATGTTCAGCGTCAATTTAATTCTGATATCCAGATGCAACTTGATGTTTGTACTGGTTTTGGAATTGAGCACAAACAAGCAAAAGAAGCTTTGCGTATCACAAATAATTGGTTGATTCGTGCAAAAAATGAATGGCAAAAGCAAAAATCAGAAAATAATTATTCTGGGCTTTTGTTTCCGATTGTTCAAGGAAATTTCTTTAAGGATTTACGAGAAGCAAGTGCAAATTTTGTTACTGAGCAAGATTTGCCAGGAATTGCAATCGGCGGATTATCTGTTGGCGAAGAATTTAATGTTTACACAGATATTTTGTCTCACACTGTGGAATTTTTGCCAGAAGATAAACCAAAATATGTTATGGGAATTGGAACACCAGATTATATTTTGGAAGCAATCGAAAACGGAATTGATATGTTCGATTGTGTTTTGCCAACTCGCAATGCTCGTAACGGTTCTTTTTTTACAAGAGATGGAAATCTTTCTATAAAAAAAGAAATGTACAAAAATGATTTTGGGCCAATCGACCCAGAATGTAATTGTAAAGTTTGTCGTGAATATTCAAGAGCATATATGCGTCATCTTTACAAGAATAACGAAATTTTATCGTCAATGTTGGCTTCTTATCATAACTTATATTTTTTAAATAATATGATTAAAGAAGTTAGAACTGCTATCGAAAACGATGATTTTGTAAATTATAAAAAGAATTTTTTGAATAGATATTTTGCAAACAAAAAATAATATTTTTTACGAGGTGAGTTAATGAAAAATATTTTTTTGAAAAAAACTTTTTTTGTTTTTTGCTTAATTTCATTTTTCTCTTTTGTGTGGGCAACTGACTCTTCTGAAAAATCTGAAGAAGAAAAAACAGAATCTGAAATTCAAAAGCGCCAAGATACAATCATGTACGGAATGGAAAGCGATATCACATCTTTGCTTTCAACTTTGATTTCAGAAAAAGATGATATGTTTTCAGATAAAATTTTTGAACTTTTTAACTCAACTCGTAATATAACAATAAAAGAAAGTGTCATAAAATATTTTATAGAACTAAAAGATAATCGATTAAAAGATTATTGTATTGAAGTTTTGATGGATCCTTATGATGAAAAAACTTCTCATGTTTCTGCAATCTTGCAATATGTTTCAACTCTCGAAATAAAAGAAGCATCTCCTTATGTTTTGCAAATTTTGCAATCCGATTCTGAAGATTTTTACGATTCTGCTTTGAATGTAATTGGAAAAATCGGTGGAGTAGAAGAAGCTAAATATTTAGTTGAATGTTTGGAAGATGAAGATTTACCTCTTGCTCGTCGTCAGTCATTGATGAAAGCTTTAGGACAATTAAAAGTTGTGGAAACTTACGATGATTTAGTTGAAATTGCAAAAGATGAAGATGAAAATACTTTTGTAAGAGTTTATGCTCTTGAATCAGCTGCTTCTATGGAGAATGAATCAATAATCCCTGTTTTGGTAGATTTATTTTCTCATCAAGAACCAAAATTGAGAGTTGCAGTTATTCAAGGTTTAAGTAATTTTTATTTAATCAATGATGAAGTTGTGCCTATTATTTTGGATGGATTAAAAGATAATCACGCCAGTGTTAGATTAAAATCTGCTGAAGTTGTAAAAGAAAAACAAATTGAAATTGCTCTGCCTTATTTGATTTATCGAGCAAAAAATGATTCTGATAAAAAAATTGTTTATGAATGTTACAATGCGATTGCAAAAATAAACACTTTAGAATCTGTAGAATTTTTAGATACTATTATCAAAAATAAAAGTATCAATGAAACTGCTCGTGCAAAAGCTATTGATGCAGTTTTGGAGTACAGAGTTTTGGATTCTTACGATGCTATTGTTGAAGTTGCTTTACTTACATTGAAAGATGATAAATTGAAAAATCTTAGATATGCCATTGGAAAAGCACTTTCAAAATATGATTTACCGATGTTTGAATCTGTTTGTTTAGAATTTTTAAATCATAAAGATGTTGCAACAATAGGTACAGGTTTGGATATTATGACAAAAAATAAATATCCAAGTTTAATTTCTAAAGTGGAACAAATTTCAGAGGATGAAAAAGCTGGAGTAAATCAAAGAAAGGCAAAACTTGTTTTAGAAAAAATTAGAAGATAAAAAATTGCTTTGAAAATTTGTTTGAAAATAAAAAAAAGCCATACGATGTACTTGTGTTCACTTTTAGGTTTGCACAGTTTGTTTCGTATGGCTTTTTTTGTAACTAAAACTCAACTAATTTTTTGAATATCGCTGTTTTTGCGAATCATCAAAGATTGACAACAAAAGATTGTTAAGTTTATCAGTTTGATCTTCGTAAGGTTTAATCGTAATGTTCATTTCGTAACCTTTGTCAGATCTAACTTTGATTTTCTGGTTTATACAATTTTCAATTATATTTGAAGTTGCTTCTGGGAAATATTCTGGTTGTAAAAGTGCCAAAGAACAACTTTCGCCATCGTAGCGTACTTCTGCGATTGATGATGGAACTTGTACCAAGAAAATTGAGAAAGAAGATAATCCACCTCCAACACTTCTTCTGCTTCCAGGTGAAAGTGTGTGAATATTTCTTTTCCCGATATTTTTATTTTGTCCTTCAACATATAATTCAAGAATAATATCTTTATCTGATTTTGCTTCAATCGCATCACTGCTGCTTGCAGGTGTGATTGAATTATTTTTAGCTTTTGTTCCGATTGCAGGAAGTTTTAATCCTTCTGGCTTTTTGAATGTTGGCATTGTCATTTTGTTGCTACCAACATTAGCAGATGAATTATCACTTGATTTTGCACTTGTATCAGTATTTGAATTTTTATTTGATTCAAGTTTTAAGCCAATATTTGAATCCTTGTATTTTTCTGTACCATCAAGTGTAAGAATGCTTTTTTGTTTTGAAGCATTTAAGTTCATTCTATTAGAACTTCCATCGCCTGTAACAGTTAAAGAATCATTTTGTTTTGTTGCGTCCAAGTTCATTCTGTTGGAACTTGCATCTCCTGATACAGTTAGAGAATTTGATTTTCCGTAAGAATTTAATGTATCAGAATTAGATTTATCTGAAACAACTTTTGATGAAGAAGTTGATTTTTTTGCAACAGTTGTATTTGAATCTTTTTGTTCATTAGCACTTTGTAACGCCACAGAAGATTTTGCAGACTTTTTATTGTCAGTGATATTCTTTGCTTCGTTATATATAGTTGCGTCTTCTTGTTCTTGTTTATTCTTTCGTTTTTCGGCTTCTTCATTTTCTTTATGATTTTTAGAAATCGATAAGATAAAAAGAAGAAGAGCGATTATTGCAAGTAAAATCAGCAAGATGATTAAAATTGCAAATCCGATATTTTTAAAGTTTGCAAAAATATTAGTTCCTGATTTAAAGTTTACAAAGAAATCTAAAAATTGAGGACGAGTTCTTACATTATCAGCAAATACACATTCTGCAAAAATTTGTTGTTGCCCAAGTTTAGTATCTTCTGGCATTTTTATTTTTGCATTTATCTTTTTAGATTTTTTTGCTGGAATTTTAACAAATACAGATTTATCAAGAACATTGTTTTCGTTTATTAAAATTTGTGTTAATTCTAATTTAATTTTTTCATCTGATGTATTTTTTATCGTAATAGGTAATGTGAAATTTAATTTTTTATTTCCAAAATCTTTCTTTGTTGAAAGTTCTGGCATTGAAAGAATTGGTCCAATAAAACTATCTGAGTTGTAAGTTGTATCTTCATCTGGTATAAGAGCTGAAGTTTCTACTTCTTCTAAATTTTCGAGAGCTGAACCATATTCAAAATAAACACTTTCGTCAGATTCATCACCTACATTTGTTGTGCTACCATCTTCTAAACTTTTTAAATTTAGATTTTCTGGAAAAGGTGCTTTTATATAATAAATGTGAGAACCTTCTGATTTCATTTTTGAAATTGTTGAATCAATTACAGAATTTATTTCTTCTGGAGTTTTGTTGTAAAAAGTTGAGTTTGTAGCAGGATTAAAAAGTCCATCAGAAATGATTATCAATACTTTTTGATTGTAAACATCCAATGAGGCCATATATTGTTGTGCGTATGTCAGCGCACTTGGAAAATCTGTATATGGCCCAAGAGGATATAGCAAGTTAAAGCGGGAAATCAATTTGTAAATATCAGCTTCAGTTTTTACGGGTTGGGAAATTTCTGTAACTGGTTTTTCGTTAAATGAAATCAAGTGTACTGTATCACCTAATCTAACAAAGTTATCACAGATTTCTGTTAATACTTTTGTGTTGACTTCATCATAGTAGGGTAACATAGTTCCTGAATTATCAAGAAGAATTACTATGTCAGCCTTATTTGAAGCTTGATTTACATTTGCAAATATCAGTGTACAAAATAAAAAACATAATATTTTAAAAATGTTTTTTTTCATTTCCCTTTCCCCCTTTAAACTGTTTATCTACAATTAACTAAAAAGTTGCTGCCTTGATTTTAATAACAGTATAATCGCAATCTCTTTCGTTTACTACAAATTTAAGATTTTCGCCTTCTTTGCTGTTGAGAATTGCATTTCCAAATGGTGACATATAAGAAATAATCTTGTTTTCTGGATCTGATTCCCATGGTCCAAGAATTGTATATTCTTCATCAGCATTTGTTTTGTTATTTTTAAGTGTAACAGTTGTTCCAAATGAAACTCTTGATGTTGTAATTGTTGTAGGATCAAAGATTTGAGCTCTATCAATTTCATCTTGGAGTTTTGTTACAGTTGTATTAAGTTGAGCTTGCTTTTCTCTTGCTGCTTTGTATTCAGCATTTTCTCGCAAGTCACCCATTGCAATAGCTTCTCCAATTTCTTTTGCATTTTCTGGAATTTCAACAGAAATAATTGTTTCAAGTTGTTGCTGTTTAAGAACATACATTTTGTTTGTAACGATAAGTCCTTTTGCAGTAACAGTTTTTTCTTCTGAGCCGTAGAATTTGAAATCTGGATGTTTTTCTAAAATCTTATTTCTCATTCTCATTTTAATTACAGGATCCAAATCTTTTACATCATCAACTAGAGAATATAATCTTGTAATTGTGTCTGTGTCATTTGCAAGAAGATAATTTAACAATGTATCATCTTTGAATAACAAAGTTTGAATTTGTTTGTTAACCTTCTTATTTTCTGTTGAATCAACATGATTTTCAATTTCTTTGAATCCAACATTCATGATATGAAGCATTGTGATAAGTTGTTTTTCGTAAGAAATTTTTGTTTCTTTGAACCAATCCTCATCTTGTGATTCTTTGAAGAAGAAAACTGCAGCTTCTCTATAATCTTTGTAATTTTCAAAAGTATTGATAGCAAGTTTTTTTACTTCTTCTGTATGACCTTCTTTAAGAAGAGTATCAATCATATTTTTTTGCAATACAGTAGGGAATAAGTTGATGTAAACTTCAGCCCAGTTAGGAAGAAGGTCTTTAATACATTTAAGATAATCTTCTCTTAGGTATGTATTTTTTGTATCTTTTAGTTCAATATACATTTGTCTTGGATTTTCTACAACTTCAAATAATTGTGCAAATGTATATTGTTGTGGTTGTGCTAAATGTGGATGTTCTGTCATGATTCTTCTAACAACCAAGAAAGATGCCATGATTTGTTCGTTTACAATACTAAATGCTCTTAAATAACCTGTAAAGTAATTGAACATATCTGCAAATAAATCTGATTCTGTATCAGAATCTTTTGCAAATTTCATTAAAATATCAATTCTTGCAAAGAAATTCTTTTGAGCTTTAAATTCATTTGCTAATTTTTCTTCTGTAGAAATTGCTCTTTCTCTAACATTGTACATTGTAATATCGTTAGGATTTACACCGAAAGTAGAATCTGTATCGATGATTTTGCGAGCTTTTGTACTCCAACTTGTCCATTCACTTGCAGAAAGAATTGCAGGAACTAACTCTAGTTTAATGCGTTTGAAATCACAGTTATTACCAAAACTTTTGATAATTGTTTTTAATGCCCATTGAATATCTGTTTTTACGAGTTTTGAAAGTTCTTCTTTTGATTTTGTTGCTTTTAAAACCCAAATGTGATCTTTTGCAAGTGGTTGAAGAGCATCTACTGCCATTTTTAAGGACATATCTTTTATACCAAATTTTTTACCAAAATTGATAGAAATATTGTCATCTTTTACTTTGCGAATGATTCCAACTCCCCAAGAACGATGGAAAACAAAGTTTTTAGCATCAAATGCGATATGTTTTTCAAAGTCTGAGATTGCTTCAAATACATTTCGCCAGCCTTGGTTCAAGTTTGAAACTCGGATATAATCTTCAAGTTGGCTATGAGCTGCGTATTTTCCTTTATAACATTCTACAATTTCTTTTCTTGCCCAAGAATCTTTTTCATCAATAGTTAATAAAAGTTTTAGAATATCAATAGCGATGTCCCATTTTTCTTGGTCTTTGTAATAAAGATAAAGTTCTTGCATTAACAATGCACTTTTATCTTCGCTTATTGTCTTTGCAATTTTTCTTTGAACAAGATAGAAAAATTCAATTTCTTCAGGGATTTCTTTTACAAGAATTGACCAGATTTCTTTTATTTGATTTCCTGATTTTTTTGCAACATAACGAAGAAGTGCTTTTTTGTAAAAATCGATAGATTCTTCTTTTTTACCTTCTGATTCGTAATGTTCTGCAAGTAATTTTGCAATATCAGCTTCTTCATAGTCTAATTTTACGATTGATTCGTAGATTTCCCAAATCTTTTCGTTATTTTCTTCTTTATAACATTCTGCTAAAGTTCTTAATGCGAATTTATTTGTTTCATCTTCTGCAAGGATACTTTCGCAAAGGTAAATAACAATCGGTGTTTTATGATTATCTTGAAAAATAGTTACAAGATTGATAATTGAAGAATTGTCTAGAGTTTTTTTCTTAAGCCCCAACATTCCAGATAAATACAACGCGATAATACTGTTTTTTGTGTGTGATAAATGTTCGTCACAAATAGCTTTTACTTCATCAATACAATTTGTATTTACAGCTTCATCAACTTTTGCGGCAAGTTCTGTCAAGTTGTTTTTAGTGTAGTTTGAAATAGCGGCTCTTGTCCACTTTTCTTCATTTAACATTTCTTGTACAGATTTTATCAATGCTTCTGACATAAATTCTCCTATAACTGAAACTAGACTGTATACCTTTCGTAAATGTCTTTGTTCAGTAGTTTAATTTTTAACAAAATTTCGTTTATTTTAGCTCTGTCTTCATTTATTGTTACATAATGATCAATGAGCCAAAAATAATTGTTTATTAGTCGAGGAATAGTTAATGACGGTTCGACTCCCGTATCTTTTAACTCTGTTTCAAGTGCATAGATGTTTTGCTTTAGTTTTCCTGCTTCAAGTGCTCTAAGTTCTCTTTTTACATTAAGAACACCTAGTAAAACACCTTCTACAGGGAACCATTCGGCAGCGATTGCTCCTTTTTTTCCTGTTTTCAGAATTTCAGCATAAAGCCTACAAAAAAGTTCTGACTCTAAAAAAGAAATATCAACATCTTGAGGATTTATAAAAAATGCCTCTCTGAATAGCACTTTGGAAGTTCTTTCTTCACCACATAAAGCATAACAATCTGCCATTTCTGCCAAGATTGAAGCTTTTTCAGGATTTACTAAATTTGCTTTACTAAGAGAATTTAAGGTTTTTTCGTAGTCACCTAGTTGTTTGTAACATAAACCTATTCTACTAAAGATAGTTCCCTTATCCATTGTAGAGTTTTCTTCTAAAAGCTGTTGAAAAATCTCTAGAACTTGAGTGAAAATCCCTTTTTTTATGGAATAGATGCACTGTTCATGTTTTGATTTTTCATCTTCCTGAAATAGTAATAGAAAGTCTTTCCAGTACAAAATTAATTGCTCACCTTTTTGAAATAAATTAGTTGTTCCTGAAATATGATTTAATCTTTCACACCAAAAACTTGTACATTTTAGTCCGAATAAAATTTCAGTATTTTCAAGATCGCTTATAAGTGCATTACTTAAAACTCCTTTTGCTGAAAAAGGGTCTGCGTTTTTGAGTAAATTATAAGCTGTTTTTATTTCATTTTCTGACTGTGAACTCATAACTATGGTTACTATTATACTGAAATATAATGTTTAGTCAATTAAGTTATAAAAAATAGGTAAAAAAGGGCATTATATATACTGTTTTTTTGTTTTTTAGTCAATATGTTTTTTGCAAAATTTTTAAAAAAATATTTTTTATAAATTATACTGTACAATATTCCTCTTGTTTGTTACTATATAATAATGTTAGATTTTCCAGTTTTAGCGCCATCTTTATTATCTGCGGATTTTGCAAATTTGGCAGAAGATATTAAAAAAATCGAAGATTCAGGAGCATCATTAGTTCACATTGATGTTATGGACGGAATTTTCGTGCCTCAAATTTCTTTTGGGCAACCAGTTGTTAGTTCAATTAGAAAATGTACAAAATTGCCCTTCGATGTTCATTTAATGATAGAACATCCAGAAAATCATATTGATACTTTTGTAAAATCAGGTGCTGATTGTATCACTTTTCATTATGAAGCAAGTGTTCATCACCATAGAATTGTCCAAAAGATAAAAGAATCTGGTGTAAAAGCAGGAATCAGTATTGTTCCTTCAACTTCAGTTGATACAATAAAAGAAATTTTGCCTTATGTGGATTTAGTTTTAGTTATGACTGTAAATCCTGGTTATGGCGGACAAAAATTGATTCCAGAATGTTTAAAAAAGATAAATGAATTAAAAAAAATTCGCCAAGAAAATGATTTTAGGTATATAATATCTGTAGATGGTGGTGTAAACGATAAAACTCTTCCAGCTGTAATTGAATCTGGTGCAGAAGTTATCGTTTCTGGTTCTTCATTTTTTTCTGGCAATTTAGATTGGAACGGAAAGTTTTGTGCAAATATTTGGGAGTAATGTATGAAAAAGATTATAGCCCTTTTGGTTTTAAGTTGTGTGCTAGTTTCGTTTGTAACTGCACAAGTTTCTACTGATGATTATTTAACTAAAGGTTTACAAGCCTACAAAGACGGAAATTGGGAATCTGCTATTTTGTTGCTTAAAAATGCAGTTTCTCTTCCAGAATCTTCAACTCCAGAAGTTTTGTATGTTTTGGTAATGTCCGAAATGTTTAACGGAAATTATGATGATGTCCTAAAAGATGGTCAAAATTTCTGTAATCTCTATCCTGATAGTGAATATAAAGTTTATATCGATTATCAGATGGGACGAGCCTTGCATTACTTAGGTCGATATGTAGATTCAATTTCACTTTTGCAAAAATTCTGTGCAGAAAATGAACAAAACGAACTTTTCTCTTCGGCTTTGTTTTGGATGGCTGAATCTTTTTACGCTTCATATTATTTTGAAGAAGCAAAAGGTCTTTACGAACGAGTTGTTTCCGATTTTCCAAATTCAGCAAAATATGTTGAATCACTTTATCGTTTAGATTTAATCGTTCAACGAGAAAAAGAAGAAAAATTATTGTATTTGCTCAAAGTAACAGGTGAAGAATATATTTCTTCAAAAGAAAATTACGACAGACAAATTAAACAATATAATACAGAAGAATCTATCGGTTTAAGAAATCAACTTAGAATTGCTAATGAAAATTTAAAGAAATCTCAATCAGAATTGGAAATTATAAAAGCTGAAAATGATTTATTAACAGAAAAGGTTGCTGAATTAGAAAAATCTTATGCTGATTTACAAGTTGTAGTTGACCAGATAAATGCTGAAAAATCAGAGCGTAATGCAAAATACTTAGCCGACATTGAAGTATTGAAACAAAAAGCTCAATTAATTCAAGATGCATTAGATTTAGAAGTTCAAAAAAATGAAGAATCTAAAAATGATGCAGAAGTTTTAGATAATACAGAAAATCAAGATTCTAATATAGGGGATGAAAATGAAAATAATTAAAAAACTTTTTTTAGGTGTTTTTATTTGTTTTATAATCTGTTCTTTTTCTTTTTCAAAAGATTTTGATGGCGTTTTTGGAATGTACAGATTAGAACTTCATGAAAATGCAGGAACTTTCACTTTATCAATGCTAGATTCTGATAGTGAAAAATTTGTTCCAGTCTTTAATCCTCTTGATAACTCATCTGGAACTCTTTTGTACTTAAAATCAGGTTCTAAGGTTTATCCGCTTTCAAAATTAGGTGGAGTGCCAATAATTCATAACATGACAGAAAATAGTGCTACTATCACTTACAATATTAAAGGTGTTGCAGAAGTAAATTTTATTTTTTCATTTGTTTATTCTGCCACAGGTTTTTTTACAGAAAATTCTGACTTAGTTATTATTGATGTTTTGGTTAAAAATTTAAGTAAAAAGTCAAAGATTCTTAGTCTTAGGGGAGTTTTTGATACATACTTAGGTGAAAATTCACCAATTCATTTTACAACAAAAACATTAAATTCATTAAATTCAGAAGCTTATTTTAATTCAATGAGCATTGATAAATGGATAAAATCTTCAGATGGTAAAAATTCTATTAAATTTTTGCTAGAAGGCGAAACTATTACAACTCCAGAAGCTGTTATGGTTGCAAATCGTGATATTTTATCTGTTGATTCTTGGGAGCCAAGAATAGTTCCTGGGCGAGGATTTAATTCTTTGTTTTCATTAAATAATTCTGCAGTTGGAATAACTTGGAATGCATATAAAGTTGCTCCGGAAAAATTATTCGGAGTTAGATTTTATATAAGTGGAGCATCTGATTCAAAGGAACCTGTTGATACTTCTTGTTCATTCTTTACAAGCGGAAAAGCGTTACAAACAGCATCTTTTGTTTACGATTCTGATAAGTTGAAAGCAGAAGAAGTAATTGAATATGTTGTTTTGTCAACAAACACAGATGTTGAAAAAGACGATAATAAAGATGATAACAAAGATAACGAAAATGTTTCAGAAACCGTAGATATTGTTCCAGTTTCTGAAGGTTCTGAATCTGGTGATGATGATACATTGGATTCAGATGAAAATGCATCGATTATTGAAGATTCTGAAGTTGTTGAAGATGAAGTAACATCCGAAGAAACTGATATTTTGGATGAATACACAGAAGAACCAGAGAAAAATCTTCCTTATGTTGAAATTACTCCAGAAAAATTAAATTTAGAGTATGTGGAAGAACTTATAAAAGAAATCGAAGCCTTGGAACAAAATCCAGAGTTATATGATGCAAGTAGAATTTTATATTTGCATACAGAATTAGACGCAATTTTAGAGATTTTGGAACAATAAATGGCAAAGAGTGTACTTGATACTGCTCGTAAATATTTACAAAATAAAAAATTCTCAGAGGTAATTAAACTTTTAGAACCTAGAGTTTTGGAATATCGGGATTCTTTTCAGTTCTATTATATTTTAGGCGTTGCTTGTTTGTATCAAGGTGATGTAGCTGGAAGCGAAACTTATTTTAGAAGTGCAAGACATATCAAACTAAATGATGTAAATCTTATTTTAGCCCAAGCTGTTATCTTTCTAAAAAGAGGAAAAATAGATAAGGCAGTGGAATATTGTCTTGATGCTTTGAATTTAGAACCAGAAAATCCTAAAACTCAGCAATTTCTAAAGTTACTAGAAAAATATGGTGATGTTGATACTATAAGCGAATGGAATCATAATGGAAAACTTAAGGTTTTTTATCCAGAGTTGCCTAAAAAATCACCAATTAAGCCAATTTTAATCTCGCTTGCTTGTGTTTGTGCTGTTTTAGCTTTAGTTTTTCTTTTAACTCGTGGGGTAAAATTAAACAATCGAGCAGATTTATCAAGTTTTTCACTTTCATACCAAGATAAGTCTGATTTAACAGAAAATTCTACTGCATCCACAGTTTACAGATATATCCTTACACAAAGTGAAGTTGAAAATTATTACGAGGATGCAAAAAGATTTTATAATCAATATAACGATAACGAAGCTCAGCGATGTATCAATATTTTGTTAAATTCAAACGCATCTGCTTCTATTCGGCAAAAAGCTCGTCAGTTAATGGAATATCTTGAAGAACCTGTTTTCGATTCAAAATTTGAACAATATACTTACCAAGAAATTTCTAAAGATTTATATTTGTATCAAGATTGTTGGGTTGTTTGGACGGGAAGAGTTACAAATGTAAACGCCAATGAAAAATATTTCAGCGCAGATTTACTTGTTGGCTACGAAGATATGAAAAAAATTGATGGAATTGCACCATTAAAAATATCTTCTGAGATTTCTGTAAATCCAGAAAAACCATTAAAAGTTTTAGCACAAATTTCTATCGAAGATGGTCGATTGCTTTTATTGGGAAAAGCTGTTTATCAGCCTTTAACAGGGGATAAGTTATAAAAAGTAAAAAAAATAATTTTTTTTGTAAATTTACATGCAAATTTTAATTTTACACCTATTATATATATGGGAGGAAAAAACAGGTGGCAAAAATAATGAATGATTTTAATGCATCAGAAGATGCTTCAGAAAAATTAAAGGCTTTAGAAGCTGCAAGACTTCAAATTGAAAAACAATTTGGTCAAGGTTCTTTAATGAAGTTGGGAACTTCTGCAAATGCGGAAGGAATTGAAGTTGTTCCGTCTGGTTCAATTCTTTTGGACGAAGCTTTAGGAATTGGTGGTTATCCAAAAGGAAGAATTATCGAAATTTACGGACCAGAATCTTCTGGTAAAACAACTTTGGCTTTGCACGCAATCGCTGAATCTCAAAAGCTCGGTGGAATTGCAGCATTTATCGACGCAGAACATGCTCTCGATCCAGTTTACGCAAAAAATCTTGGTGTAAACATTGATGAACTTTGGGTTTCTCAGCCAGATACTGGGGAACAAGCACTTGAAATTGCAGAAAGTTTGGTGCGTTCCGGGGCTGTTGATGTAATCGTTGTGGACTCAGTTGCAGCGCTTACTCCACAAGCCGAAATTGAAGGCGACATGGGTGATTCTCACATGGGACTTCAAGCTCGTCTTATGAGCCAAGCCTTACGAAAACTTACAGCAATTATCGGAAAATCAAACTGTATTTTAATTTTCATCAACCAAATTCGTATGAAAATTGGTGTTATGTTTGGAAATCCAGAAACTACAACTGGTGGAAATGCTCTTAAATTCTATTCTTCTGTGCGCCTTGAAGTTCGTCGAATTGAATCAATCGATGCAAAAGGTGAAGAAGATGCAGTTGGAAACCGCGTTCGTGTAAAAGTTGTAAAAAACAAGGTTGCTCCTCCTTTTAGAAAAGCTGAATTAGATATTTACTTTGGAAAAGGTATTTCTCATGTGGCAAGTCTTTTGGATTCTGCTGTTAAACATGGCTTTATCGACAAAAAAGGTGCTTGGTACGCAACTGCTACAGAAAAAGTTGGGCAGGGAAAAGAAAATGCAATTTCATTCTTGCTTGAACACAAAGATTTTGCAACTGATGTAGAAAGTCAAATTAGACAAAAACTTTTTCCGGGGCAAGTGTTGAAAAACAAAAAAGCCGAAGAAAAATCAGAAAAAACTGAAAAAAAAGTAAAAGCTGAAAAAGCAACTTTACCAGAAGATGCTCCAGGTGGTTTGTTTTAATGGATAATCTAGTTGTTTTAGGTTTAGGTTCTAATTCTTCCTTGTTTGTAAACGGTGAAGAACTTCCTCCAGTGGAAATTCTAAAACTTGCTTGTTTAGAATTAGAAAAAATCCTTGTGCCTAAAACAACTAAATTTTCATCAATTTATAAAACCAAAGCCATGTATTATGAAAATCAGCAGGATTTTTATAATATGGTAGTTTGTGGCGAATATGAAAAATCAGCCTTTGAACTTTTGTCTCAAATCAATCAAATCGAAGCGGATTTAGGTCGAAATCGTGAAAAAGAAATTTTCAAAGGTCCACGAACTTTAGATATCGATATTGAATTATTTAAAAACTCCGTTATAAAAACTGAAAAATTAGAAATTCCCCATAAAAATTTGCAAGAAAGGCAATTTGTTTTGATTCCTTTACTTGAGATTTTTCCTAAATGTGCCGAACCTATAAATGGAGCATTTTATAGCGATTATTTGCAAAATCTTCCAGATCAAGGGGTAAAGTTTTTTTCAAAATTTCCCTTGTGATTCTAATAAATTAATAAGGGGAAATCTTATGATTCCAGAAAATGAACTTGAACTCACTTCAGAAAAAACTACTGCAACTGCCGAAAAACAAAAATTTGTGGTTGCTAATAGAGAAGAACCTCTAGATGTTTTGCATTATCTAATCAAAAAAAATGAAATCAATATTTACGATATTCCGATTGCTGAAATTACAGAACAATTTTTGGAATATTTAGATTACGCTGTTACAACTGATTTAGGAAATTTAACTGAATTTTACGCGATGGCAGCAGATTTGCTTTACATAAAATCAAAAATGCTTCTTCCTATGGAAGTTTCATTTGAAGGTGAAGAAATTGAAGATCCTCGCCAAGAACTTGTTGATAAATTGATTGAATATCAAAAATTCAAGAAACTTTCAAATCTTATGGAAGAAAAAGAAGAAGAATCTGAATGGAGTTTTGAACGAAAGCGAATTCAGCGAGTTTTGCCTTTTGAAGAAGAAGAATTGTGGGAAAAAGTTGATACTTGGGATTTGCTAAAAACATTTTCTAGTTTGATTTCTTCTTATTCAGCTGAAAAAATCCTTGATATGTACGAAGAAATTTCCGTAAGCGAAAAAATTACTTTGATGAACGAACTTCTCGAAAACAACGGTGAATGTTCTTTTACAGAATTGATTGTTCGAAAAGAAAATTTGCTTGATATCGTTTGTGCTTTTATGGCCTTGCTTGAAGCTGTAAAATTCAAGATGGCTTCGATTTATCAAAATCGTATGTTTGGTGATATAAAAATTCGTCCATATCAAGCTGCATAACTTAAAAATAACTTGAAAAATACTCAATAAAACGGATATACTGTAGCCCATGGAGTTTAATTTGAAACAAGAAACCGCTATTGTTGAAGCAATTTTATTTTTAGATTCTGAACCGCTTAATGAAGATATGATTTCTAAAATCTCTGAACTTTCAAGAGATGTTGTAGAAATTGCTTTGCAAAAATTACAAGAAAAATATTCTGCTGAAGATTCAGGAATTGAATTAACTCAAATTTCTGGTGGATGGGTAATTACACCTAAAAAAGAACTTTGGGGATGCTTAAAAGACAGATACGGAAAAAAATCAGAAGCAAAATTGTCTAAAGCCGCAATGGAAACTCTTTCAATTATTGCTTATTCTCAGCCAATTACTCGTGCTGAAATTGAAGCAATTCGCGGAGTTTCTGCAGACAATATGATTCGTCTTTTGGCAGAACGCAACTTAATTAAAGAAGTTGGAAAAAAAGATGCACCTGGAAAACCAGTTCAGTTTGGAACAACAAAAGAATTTTTAAAATTTTTCCGCTTGAACAGTATTTCAGATTTGCCTAAACTTGAAGAAACAGAAAGTGAGCGATTCGAACTTGCAAGATAATAAATTTAATTCTACAAATAATTCTTCTCAAAAAAATAATTCAAACGATGAAATGCGTTTGCAGTTGTATCTTGCAAAATGCGGAGTTGCAAGTCGTCGTGCTAGTGAAAAAATCATCACAGACGGAAGAGTTTGTGTAAATGGCGAAAAAATCACTCAACTTGGAACAAAAGTTTTGCCAACTGATGAAGTAACTGTGGACGGTAAAAAAATCAGTTTTGAAGAAAACTTGCGTTATGTTTTGCTTTTTAAACCAGCCGGATATGTTTGTTCACTTGCTGACGAAAAGGGAAGACAAGTTGCCGCCGATTTATTAAAGCCTCATTTTACAGAACGACTTTACAATGTTGGCCGACTTGATATGTTTTCTTGCGGATTGATTCTTTTTACAAACGACGGTGATTTTGCCGCAAAGATTTCTCATCCATCGGCACAAATTGAAAAAGAATACATTGTTGATACAAGCATTCCAATTCCATCTGATTTGGCAGAAAAATTCAAAAAAGGTTTGCGAGTTGATGGCGTTTTTTATAAAGCAAAAGATGCTGAGCAAATCAACGCACGAAGAATGAGAGTAGTTCTTATCGAAGGAAAAAACCGCGAAATCCGTAGAGTTTTTGATAAATTTGAAATTGGAATTAAAGCCTTAACTCGAATTAGAATCGGGAACATAAAAATTGAAGGTTTGCAAAGTGGAAATTTTAGAGAACTTACTCAAGATGATGTAAAAAATCTTTTATCACTTTGTGAAAATTGCGAATAAATCAACATAAAAATAAGGAAGATTTTATGATAATTGCTATTGATGGTCCTGCGGGAACTGGAAAAAGTACGATTGCAAAGTTGCTTTCAGAAAAATTGAATATCACTTTTTTAAATTCAGGAAGTTTTTATCGAGGAATTACCCTTTCTTTGTTGCAAAATAAAATTGATTTGTCTAACGAAAAAGAAATTTTAGAACACGCAGAAAAGTTAGATTTGGATTATGTTGATAATCATCTTATTTTGAATGGGGAAGATGTAAATCACTTGCTACATCAAGATATAATTTCGGAACATTCTTCTCCAATTTCGGCTATTGTGGAATTGCGCGAAATCGTGAACAAAAAACTTCGTAAAATCACAGAAAAACAAAGTGTTGTTTGTGAAGGTCGCGATATTACAACTGTGGTTTTTCCAAATGCTGAACACAAATTTTACCTTGATGCAACCTCTGATGTGCGAGCAAAAAGACGATTTGACCAAGGTGTTAGCGATTTAACTTTGGAAGAAATAAAAGCTTCTATCGAAAAAAGAGATGAAATCGATAAAAATAAAAAAGTTGGTGCACTAAAAATTGCAGAAGATGCCACATATATTGATACTTCGCTATTGACCATTGACGAAGTTTGTGCGATAATTCTAAGCAAAATACACTTATAAGGGTTTTAATATGGAACAGAAGGACGTGGTAATGGATGAAGCTCAAAACTCCAAAAGCAACATTCAGACACAATTACAAGAAGAGTATCTAAAAAGTCTTGAATCTCTAGAAGAAGGTCAACTTGTTGATGGTTATGTAGTACAAGTTACACAAGATCAAGTTTTCGTTGATGTGGGATACAAGTCAGAAGGAAAAATCCCAATTGCGGAGTTTTCGGTAGTACCGAATGTTGGGGATGTGGTAAGTGTTGTTCTCGTAACAAAAGAGAATAAACATGGTGAAGTTATTGTTTCAAAGCAAAAAGCAGATTTTCAGCAACTTTGGAAAAATGTTCGTCAGGCTTATAAAGAAAAAGTGCCTGTTGAAGGAACAATCGAAAAGGTTGTTAAAGGCGGATATGATGTTAATTTAGGAAGTGGAATTCGTGCATTCCTTCCAATCAGTCAGTCTGATAGCCAAAAAGTAGAAAAAGCTGAAAAACTTATTGGAACAAAAAGCAAATTCTACATTGAACGCTTGTTTACAGACAGCAAAACAAATGTTGTTGTAAACCGCAGAAAATATCTTGAAGAGTCAATGACTCAAAACCGTGATAAGTTCTTTAACGAAATTTCTATTGGTGAAACAGTTAAAGGAACTGTAAAAAGTTTTACAAGTTTTGGTGCATTCATCGATTTAGGTGGATTTGATGGTCTTCTTCATATCAACGATATGAGTTGGGGACATGTAACTCGCCCAAAAGACTTTGTAAAAAAAGGTCAAGAAATCGAAGTTAAAGTTATTCGTCTTGAACCAGAAGAAAAGAGAATTAACCTTTCACTTAAACATTTTACAGAAGATCCATGGCTTCATTTTGAAGATAGATACAATGTAAATGACATCGTAAAAGGTAAAGTTACAAAACTTACTGAATTTGGTGCTTTCATTGAACTTGAAGAAGGTATCGAAGGTCTTGCTCACATCAGTGAATTTTCTTGGACAAAGAAAATTAACAAACCATCAGAAGTTGTAAAAATTGGTGACGAAGTTGAATGTATGATTCTTGGATATGATATCCAAAACGGTCGTGTTTCACTTGGTCTAAAACAAGTTTCTGAAAATCCATGGGATACAATTACAGAAAAATATCCAGTTGGAACAAAACTTACTCGCAAAGTTGTTAAAATCACAAATGCAGGTGCTTTTGTTGAACTTGAAGATGGAATTGATGGTTTCCTTTATGTAGAAGATTGGTCTTGGTCAAAAAATGCAAAACATTTTGGTGGAGAACTTGCTGTAAATCAAGAAATCGAAGTTATGGTTATTGAAAACAATCCAGAAACTCGCAGAATTAGACTTGGTGTTAAACAACTTACAGAAAATCCATGGGAAAAATTTGCAAAAGAACACAAAGCTGGTTCAACATTAGAAGGCGAAGTTGTTTCTATTACAGATTTTGGTGTTTTTGTAAAAGCTGCTGAAGGAATTGAAGGTTTGGTTAATAAATCAAATCTTTGTGAAAGTAGAGAAGAATCTTTTGAAGATGCTGTTAAGAAATACAATGTTGGTGACAAAATCAATGTTTATGTTGTTGATGTTAATGTTTCAAAACAGAAAGTTGCATTCTCTGTAAAAGAATACAAACAAAAACTTCAAAGAGATGAAATTTCTCAATATATGTCATCTTCAAATAATGGCGATGATGAAGCTTACACACCTTTTGGTGATTTGCTCAAAACTAAAAACTAATTTAGATGTTAAACGCATTGTTGAAATTTATTTTTGACAATGCGTTTTATCTATTATGGGTTGTTATCAATTCTAGTTGTTTATGTATCGTAACTTTGTTGCAAAAAGTCCTCAAATGTTGGACATTCTCTCTGTTGTTACTAAAATTGCACCGACAAATTCTCCGGTTCTCATAAATGGCGAAAATGGAGTTGGTAAAAGTATCATTGCTGAACAAATTCACTTAAAAAGTTTTCGGAGTAAAGATTTATTCGTAAGGATAAATTGTTTTTCTAATTCAAATCAGTTGTTAGAAAGTGAAATTTTTGGAGATGAATTTTCGAATCAAAAAAACGAAGGTGGATTAAAATTATCTGCCAATGGTACAATTTTTTTTGATGAAATAGGATTTCTTCCATTAAATTTACAAAAAAGGTTTCTTGATTATATTCAAAGTGGTGAATGTACATCAAGAATCGTGGCTTCTACATCTGTTGACTTGGAATCAAAAGTAAGTGATGGAAGTTTTTTGAGTGAATTATATTATAGGTTGAATGCTCTTCCTATAAATGTTCCTGCTTTACGATATAGAAAAGAGGATATTGAGCCTTTAGCGATGATGTTTTGTGAAATTTTCAGTAGAAAAACAAAAAAGAATTTTATTGGTTTTTCACAAAATGCTTTAGAAATGTTGTATGATTATTATTGGTCAGGTAATGTAAGAGAATTAAAAAACGCTATTGAAAGGGCTTGTATTCTTGGACAACCTACAATAATTCAAGGTTTTGATTTGCGATTGACTACAGAAAATATTGATTTTGGTGATGGTCAATGTGTTGAATTAGAAACTGATAAAACATTAAAAACTGCATTGCATAAATTTAAAAAGAATTTTGTAATGCAAATTTTAGAAAGCGTGTCTTGGAATCAAACAGAAGCTTCTAAAATTATGGGGATTCAGAGAACTTATCTTTCAAAATTGATGAGTGATCTTGATATACGAAAATGAATTTATTAAACGAGGTTTTTTATGGAAAATACTAAGCAAGAAAAATCTGCTTCTGATGTATTAGGTGGATTTTTTGCTAAAACTCAAAAATTTTGGATTGTATTTTTAATTTTATTGGTAGTAGTTTCTGTTGCTGTTGGTGTTCTTGTAACAGTAAAGAATAATGCAAATCAAAAAGGTGCAAATTTTCTTGATGCTGCCGTTTTCAGTTATTTTAAATCAAAGTCTACACTTGAAGGTGATGAACTTGTTGCTGCAGAAGATAAATTTTTATCTGATGTAAAAGCTTTTGCTGAAACAAACGGAAAAAATGATAATACAGTTAGAGCAAATATGATGGTTGCTGAAATTTATTATCAAAAAGCTGATTGGAAAAATTCTTTAGATTATTGGACAAAAGCAGCTGATATGGCAGATTCTTATCTTGCTGGAATTTCTTATTTCAATACAGCTGTTTGTTATGAACAGTTGGCAGATGTTGTAAATGCTGAAAAATATTATTCTTTGGCATTAACAAATAAAGAATTTGAATTAAAGCCACATGCAATGTTCAGCCTTGCAAGAGTGTATGAAACTCAAGGAAAAATTGAACAAGCTATTTCTGAATATAAAAATATCATGAATACATATTCTGATTCAGATTGGGCTGATTTGGCAAATTCTAGATTAATTGTAATTGATACTGCTGTAGTTAGTGAGTAATATGAAAATAAAAGCACATAATTCTATAAAAAAGATAATCATTTTTTCTTTCCTTATTGTTATGTGCTTTTTTTCAATGACATGTGGATTGGATGTATACTATATCTTATATCCACCTTCTGAAGCAAAAGTAGTTGATGAAAATTCTGATGCTCTTGGAAGATATTTTTCTTTTAAAACTGCTGATGTAGAAAATTCTGGTATGGATATCTATATTGGTGTAACAGTAGTTTACAAAATTTATAATGATTTAACTAAGTTAATGCAAGATAATTTTTCTATCAATAATTACAATGCTGAATATTCTGAAAAAGGATATAATAGAGCTATCGCATTAGGATTTCAGCAATTAGAAATTTCTAATAAAGATTTCCCTTTGGTTTCTAAATCTACTTCTAATCGTACTGTGGATATTCGTTTGTTTACAGAAGGTTTTGTTGACAACCCTTATAAATCTGGAATTAAAGTTTCAGGTTCTTATATTAAGGATGGTTCTGATTACGCAATTCCACTACGAGAAAATGAAAATACTTTTGAATTTTATTCATCATCAAAAAAAACAGTTGTAAATGGACAAGGTTATGTTAACGCAATACCAAATCAAGAAGATATTGATGTAAATTATGTTCAAAAGGACGATAGTGTTCAGCAGGATATTTGGTATGTAAGCGCTTTTGCTGTATCTGTAGGTATGACTTCGGATTTTAGTTACAGATATAGTGAACTTGAACCATTAGGTTACATAACTATCGATAAATCTTTCTTTGATAATTAGTGTAATTTTTTCATAAACTATTTAAATTCTATTGTTTTAGTATTTGACTTTTTTTTTGAAATTTGATATATTCATATATGTCGCTGGGTTCGTAGCTCATCTGGATAGAGCAACTGCCTTCTAAGCAGTAGGTAGGGGGTTCGAGTCCCTCCGGACCCGACAATTAAGGTTGAAGAAAAAGATTTTCTTTTTTTTCAACCTTTTTTTTATGCAAAAAATCAAGTTTTGTGTTATAATATCCCTATGGAAGTTTCAAAAAAAGAATTAAATCAGTCAGTAAAATTTATTTCAAATTCCGCAGAAAAAATTGCAGAATCAATAATGAGTGTTTTTAAAGGAAAAAGTGAAGTTGTTGAATTGATTTTAACAACTCTTTTTGCCAAAGGTCATGTTCTATTAGAAGATGTGCCAGGAACAGGAAAAACTGTTTTAGCCAAAGCCTTAGCCAAGTCTATCGATTCTTCATTTTCGAGAATCCAATGTACACCAGATTTGATGCCTGCCGATGTTACTGGAAGTTCAATTTTTTATCCAAAGACTCAAGAGTTTCAGTTTCGTTCTGGACCGATAATGTCATCAATGGTTTTGGTTGACGAACTTAACCGTGCTACACCAAGAACTCAATCTGCACTTTTGGAAGCAATGGCTGAAGGGCAGATTAGTGTTGACGGAAATACATATAAATTACCAGAACCATTTTTCTTAATCGCTACAGAAAATCCAGTTGAGTCTGAAGGAACTTTCCCTTTGCCAGAAGCTCAAAAGGATAGATTTATGATGGCACTTTCAATCGGATATCCTGATTTAGAAAATGAAATTTCAATTATCGAAGCTCAACGAAGTGTTCAGCATCCAATCGAAAATATAAAAGCTTGTATTTCAACAGAAGATATTGTTACATGTCAAAATGATGTTGTTGATGTTCATGTTGAAAGAGTCGTGCTTGATTATATTTTACAGTTGGTAAATTTAACAAGAACTGATTTAGCTATTCAAGTTGGAGTTTCTCCTCGTGGTGCCATTGCTTTGTATAAAGCTTGTCAATCTTATGCTGCAATTCATAACAGAACTTATGTTGTTCCTGATGATGTAAAGAAATTAGTTCCTTTCGTTTTTAATAAACGAATTATTTTGAAACCAGATTCTTTAATGAAAGGTTATACAAATAGTGAAGTTATTTCACGAATCTTAGAGCAAACTCCAGTGCCAAATTATAGTGCAAAATAACGATGAGTAAAAAATCTGGAAACGAATTTGAATTTATAAAAAAACTCATATTGATAATTCTTGGACTTTGTTTGTTTTTATTTACATCAAACAAAATGATTCAAGTAATTATTAGTTTTTTATTGATTTTATATTTTGTTTCTTGGATTTATTCCAAAATACTTAAAAAAAATATCACTATAAAAAGAACTGTAAAAGAATTTAGAATTAACAGAACAGATTATTTTAGAATTGATATTGAAATTTGCAATAATTCATTTTTGCCAATAATTTATTCTGAAGTTTTCGATAATCCAGCACCTTTACAATGTTTTGGTGAAGGTGCAAGATTTTGTTTATCACTTGGACCAAAACGAAAAACTTTTTTAAGTTACAATGTTTCTGGAAATACTCGTGGTGAATTTTTTATTGGGCCTTTGCTTTTGAAAACTTCTGACCCACTTGGATTTTTTGATATAGAAATTGAAAATTCTGAAAAATGTCATGTTTTAGTTATTCCAGCAAAACGCCAAATGGATTTTTTGATAAAAGAAGGAATCCCGCAAGGCGATATTGTTGTAAATGATAAACGATATGAAGATTTATCTTTGTATCGTTCTATTCGTGAGTATCAAAACGGTGATGAATTAAAACGAATAAACTGGAAGGTTTGTGCAAAATACGGAAAACTTTTTACAAATGAATTTCAAGATACATTAAATTCTCCTTTCTTTGTTTATTTAGATTTGTGTTCTGATAATTATCCTGATCAGTTTAGATATAAAGTGATTGAACAAGCGATTGAAGTTTGTGCTGGTTTACTGATGTATTCAAAAAAATTGAAACAAGAAAATGGATTTTCTTCAAATGGAATAATAAAATCTAGTGATAAACAGATTGATGGTATTCAGCCGTATTTTCCGATACGAGCAAATCAAACTGAAAATTTGTTGGATGTTACAGCTTTACTTCAACCAATCGATAAAAAAGATTTTGCTACAACAGAAAATTTGAAAAAAGCATTGTGGCATTTAAACGCAAATACAGATTTTTATTATGTTGGTCCAAAAAAATTAGATGATGAAGTAAAAGAACTGTTAGCACATTTTGAAAAAAAATTACATATAAAATATTTTTTGTGTGAGGAAAGTTTATGAAAATAAATTTAAGATATGTTTTTATTCAAAAATTTATTTCTATTTTTATTCCTCTTTTCTTTATTTTTACTGTTCATTCTTTTTTAAGTGAAGCTATTTCAAATTTTTTTAAGTTTGATTTTAAATTTGTTTTAATTTCTTTTCTTAGTTTGTTTTTGGCTTCGTTAACATTTTCTGTTATCGATGTTTTGAAATTTAAAACTTTATCAAAAACTAGAGTTATTATTTTTGCTTTAATTTTTGTTTATTTGATTTTAGTAATTTTTAATAACAAACCTTTTCCTCAAAGATTTATTTTAGATGGATTTGGTTTTTATATCTTGGTTTTAAATTTTGTCTATTGGTTATTGATTTTTTATTTTGAAAGTACATTTTCTGTTTGGAATTATTTTTTAGAAATTTCAGAAGGAAAATCTGGCGAAAATCTTTATCGAACTTTGCGCGAAGACGAAATTTTAATGGAAAAATCAATTAGTGCAATTAGAAGTTTAAAAACAATTTCTTCTATTTTTGTTTATTTAATTGCTTTTGTAATTTTAATTTCATGGTTAAATTCTTATAAATTTTCAATCAGAAGTATTTGTCTGTTTATTTCAATGTTGTGTATGCATTTTGTTTTGTGTGCATATATAAAAAATTCTTTAGATGAATTGCGTTTTGCAGGAATGGGAATTTCTGCTATTTTTCAATTTGCCATTAAACGCCTTTTTGCAACATTTGTTATTTTGATTTTTTCATTTTCTATTGCGTTTGTAATTTCTCCAGGAAAAAAAATAATCGATAAAAATTACAAGTTTGATTTTGAAAATTCTTTTATTGTAAAAATCATTTATTTTTTGTCAAATATTTTTCCTGATGGTGATGATAAATTGCATCAAGTTATGCATGACGATATTCCAACAATTTTATTACCATCTATGAGTGATACAACTATAACTGAAGAAGATAGAGAATTGATGGTTTCTGATAATACCGAAAACTCTGATAGATTAAGAGAAATTATAAATACAATAATGATTTCTGTTTCAATTTTTGTATTGCTTTTATTTTTATTCTTGCCTTTGTTCAGTAAAAAATTTAGAAATTTTATAAAAGAAAATAAATTATTTAAAATTTTAAAATCATTTATAAATAACATAAAAGAATTTTTTGAAAATTTATTTTCATCAAATTCAAAAAAGAAAAGCATAAGATTGCAAACTGAAAAAAAATTATACTCTGATTTTATTAAGAAAACAGAAAAAAAACAAATTTCTAAAGAGAAGAAAAAAGAGATTGGTGAATTTGCAAGTGTTTTTTTTAAGGTAGTTGCGATTGGTCAAGAAAATAAAATTATGCTTACTGATTCTATGACACCAATGGAATATATGAATTTAATGATTCAAAAATTTTCTTCTCAAAAAGATGAATTGTACAAAATTGGTTTCTTATTTGAAAAAGCATTGTATTCCAAAGAATGTTTGTTTCAAGAAGAAAAAAATGAATACAATGAAGCTTACAATAAATTTGTTGGGTCAACATCAACTTCGATGTAAACGCCTTGCTTGTTTTTGTAATTGTAAATAAATCGTGCAGTTGCTGATTGAATTGTTTTTATGCTTTCAGCTCGCAAAATAATTTGGTAGCGATAGTTTGCAGAAATTTTTGACAAAGGACATTCGCTTGGACCTAATACTTCAAAATCTTCGTAATTGTATTTTTCTTTAAATGATTCTAAAATTTCTGCTGCGGAAGTTGCGGCTTGTTCTGCAATCTGTTGATTTGCTGAACGAAAAACTAATCTAATCAATCTTGCAAATGGCGGAAATGCTAAAATTTTTCGTTGCTCTAATTCTTCTTTGTAAAATTCATCGATATAATTTTTGCAAGCAAAATAAATTGCACTTCGTTTGGGTGTGTAACTTTGAACAATTACTTTTCCGTCTGGAAAAAATCTTCCGGCTCGGCCTGCAACTTGAACTAACAAAGAGAAAGTTCTTTCGGCTGCCCTAAAATCTGGAAGATGCAAACCAGTGTCTGCCATAATTACACCAACGAGTTTTAAGTTTGGAAAGTTTAAACCTTTTGCAACCATTTGTGTACCGAGCAGTATATCAATTTTGTTATTTTTAAATAAATCTAATTTTTCTTGCAATTCTTTTTGACTAGATAAACTATCTGTGTCAATTCTTGCTACAGTAGCATTGGGAAATTTTGCTTTTACTTCTTCTTCGATAAATTCTGTACCAAAACCAAAATATCCTACATCAAAAGAATTACATTCTGGACATTGTGTTGGTGGATTGATATTCCAGCCGCAGTAATGACAAATCAATTTTTTTTGCACTTTGTGATATGTCATTGATACTGAACAGTTTTTGCATTTTAATTCATGACCACAAGATGAACATTTAAAAAAATGAGAAAAGCCACGACGATTTAAAAACAAAATTGTTTGCCTTCGTTCTTGTAATGTTTGTCGAATTTCATCTTCAAGTTGCGGAGAGATTGAGCCTTCTGTTTTTCGTCCGTCTGGTGTTGGTTTTGAAAGATTTACAATTTGAATTTCTGGTGGACAACCTCCAGCTAATCGTTTAGTTAAATAATGAGTTTGTATTTTTTTATCTTTCATTAAATGCCACGCTTCAACAGAAGGAGTTGCACTTCCCATTATCAATGGAATTTTTTTGTCGGTACAAATTCGCATTGCAACTTGTCGCGCGTGATAGCGAGGTGTCGTTCCTGATTTATAAGAACCGTCATGTTCTTCATCGATAATTACTAATCCTAAATCTGGAACTGGTGCAAAAATTCCACTTCGTGCACCAATTACAATTTTTGCTTCTTTGTTTAAAATTCGTTTCCATTCTTTTAATTTTTGACTTCCAGTTAATCCTGAATGTAAAACTGCAACTGTACTTCCAAATCGTTTTGTTACTGCTTCAATAACTTGATGAGTTAAACTAATTTCTGGAACAAGATAAATTACGCCTTGTCCTTGCAAAATAATTTTTTCTGCGCAAGATAAAAAAACTTCTGTCTTTCCTGTTCCTGTTGCTCCGTATAAATAATGAAAAATATTTTTTTTGTCGGAATTTAAAATTCCGTCGATTGCAATTTCTTGTTCTTCTGATAATTTTTTTTGTGAAAAAGATTTTTCATCTTCTTCAAATGAAAGAGAAGAAAAACTTGTTTCTCGTTTTCCAGATGGAAGCATTGTGAATAAGGCTTCACCTTGCGAACACAAATAATATTTTGAAATCCAATCTGATAATTTTATTTGTTCTTCAAAAAAAATTGGCTCGTCATCAATTATTCTTAAAATAGATTTAATTTTATCTTCACTAACAGAACAAGTTGAAGGAATTGTATTTGAAATTCCGATGATACATCCAATCAGTTTACGAGAGCCAAAGTGAACTTCGCAACGCATTCCGATTTTTGCTTCTTTGTATTTTTTGTCGTGTGAATCTAAATTTTTGTAAGTAAAACTTTGCGGAAGTGGAAGATTTACAAGAATTTCTAAAAATATTGACATCAAAAATTCCTATTTCTTTTGGATTTCTAATTCTCTAAGTCGAGCATCAAGTCGTGTTCTAAAAAGTTTTAAATCTTCCCAAGCTGGTCGTTTCAAACTTTCGTCCCTTAACAAAGCAGATGGATGATAAGTCATCATCGCTGGGATTCCGTGAACATCGTAAATGTTTCCACGCATTTTATTTACTGGGTCAGAAGTTTTGAACAAATTGTGTGCCGCAACTCTTCCAACTGCTAAAATCATTGTAGGTTTTAAAATATGAATTTGTGTTTCAAGATAAGGCATACAAGAAGAACATTCATCAAGTAATGGGTCGCGATTTGCAGGTGGACGACATTTTACAATATTTGCAATATAACAATTTGTGTTTCTTGAAAGATTTATTGCAATAAGCATTTTATCCAAAAGTTGACCTGCTTTTCCAACGAATGGTTCGCCTTGTGCATCTTCATCAGCACCTGGAGCTTCTCCAATTACCATAACCAACGGATGAGAAACTCCCACGCCTGGAACTGCTTGTTTTCTGTTTCTGCAAAGACCACATCTATCACATTTAAGTATTTTTTCATTTAATGTTTCTAAAGTAATTCCTGTAGAAACTTTTATATCTTTTGTTTTATTTTCAGTTGATTTTTCAGTTTGCAAAGAAATATCTATGTCATCTGAGAAGTTTGGCATCTGAATTGTATTGTCCTTAAATCCTCTTAAATAGGATTGACTAACTTCTAGTAAATTGTATAAATTTTCTTTGTCAATTTTTTTCATTTTTCACCTTTATAATCTTTAAAAATTAGAAAAAAGATATATAATATTAGAATGGACGAAAGTGGTACTTTCAATCTTAGTAAAGTATACATGTAATTTTGTTTTTGTGTAAGTAGCAATATTGGTGTATAATGAAATTTAAGAGGAATTTTTATGGCTAAAAGAAATTTTATGTTGTTGTATCTAAATACTGGTGGTGGACATTTAGCTCCTGCAAAGGTTTTAAAAGCTCATATTGAAAGTCTTTATCCAGATGCCAATGTTCAACTTGTAAATGGTTTTGACAAGGCTAATTTTGTTTCTCGAATGGTTTTTGAAAAATGGTATCACAGCATGTGTACTGTAACTCCTGGAATGTGGCATATCGTTTATGAGCTTGGAATGAAAAAAAGTTTCCAGAAGTTTACTCAAAAATTTTTGAATCCTCAAACTTCACACTATTTGAAAGAAAAAATTATTGAGGATGATATTACTGATATAATTTCTTTTCACTTTGCTCTTACACCTTCTGCAAAAACTGCAATTAGAAAAAGTGGGAAAAAAGTAAATCTTTCTATGGTTGTAACAGACCCATTTACAGCTCCTTCTGCTTGGTTTTTTGTAAAAGGTATAAAATCTTATGTTTTCTCTGACCAAGTAAGAAATTTTGCTATCGAAAAATGTGACTATAATTCAGATGATGTTGAAGTTATGCCATTTTTGATTAACAAAAAGTTTTTAACTAAAACAACTAAGGATGATGTTGTTGCTTTAAGAGAAAAATATGGAATCCCACAAGATAAGCGAGTTGTTTTAATTGCTGGTGGCGGTGAAGGTTTACCTGGAACTTTCAAGATTATTTCTGAATTTATTGCTAAGAAAGTAGATTTTTCAGTAATTGTTGTTTGTGGTCGTGGTAAAAAAACTCGCAAAACCTTGGAAATGCTCAAAAAAGTAAATCCTAAAATGAACTTGTTTGTTTTTGGTTTTGTAACTTTCTTAGATGAACTTGTAAAACTTTCTGACTGTGCAATTATCAAAGGTGGAACATCAACTGTTCTTGAAATGTTGGCTTCAAATATACCTGTTATTCTTTCAACTTTTATTCACGGGCAAGAATTAGGAAATGTTCGGTTTGTTTATGAAAATAGGGCAGGATGGTTTATTCAAAATCCAAAAGATATTAGTGATAAAATTGCTCAATTGTTTTCTGATGATGAATACTATCAAAGTGTAAAAACAAGAACTGAAAACTTAAATCTACAAACAGATTGTACCGAGTTTGTTCATAAACTCATGGCACAATCTAATTTATAGTTTTTTCTTGTAAATTACTTGTTAGAAAAATTTTCTTCAACAAAGTCTCTTACTAAGAATTTTTTAACTTCTCGTTTGTCAAATGCTTCTTGAATTAAATCGTCAACTTGCATTGCCTTGTAAAGTTCTTGTGCAACTTCAACTTTTGCTCTAATTACAGGATGTTTTGGAGAAAATAAAACACAACAATCTTCATATGGCAAAATTGAAGTTTCGTAAGTTCCGATAAATTTTGAAGTTTCTACAATTTCTTCTTTATCCATTCCAACTAATGGGCGTAAAAGCGGAAGTTCACAACAGCTTTCTGTAACTTCCATATTTTCTACAGTTTGACTTGCAACTTGCCCAAGACTTTCCCCAGTGATGATACATTGACAATGAAGTCTTTTTGCTAAAATGTTAGCAGTTTTCATCATACACATTCTAAGCAAAAGTGTGCTGTATGATTCAGTTTTAAGTCCGTCTGGAGCATCTGGCATTTCTGAAGCTAATTTTTTTATCTTCATTTGAACATCAGTAAATGGAATAATGTTGATATGAGTTTCTAATCCGTAGTGACTGATAATTTGTGCCAAATCTTCAACTTTTTTTCGAGCTTCATCAGAAGTGTAGGGATATGCGTGAAAATAGCAACATTCAACTTTCATACCTCGGCGCATCATTCTGTAGCCTGCAACAGGAGAGTCGATTCCGCCAGATAAAAGTAAAAGTCCTTTTCCGCCAGTTCCAACTGGAAGCCCACGACAAGATTTTATTGCATCGCTAAAAACAAAACATCGTTCTCTAACTTCGATATTGATTGTTACATCTGGATTGTGAACATCAACTTTTAATAAATCTTGTTCACAAATATCACTTGCGGCTTCGCAACTTAGTTCGTAGGAATTTAATGGAAAACTTTTTTCGCTTCGGCGAGATTCAATTTTGAAAGTTTTAGCGCCTTTTTCTTTTGCCAAAAGTGCTTCTTCCATTACTGCTTTTTTTATTGATTCAATATTTTTTTCTGCAATTCTGGTTTTTGCCCAGCCTGTAATTCCGATAAGATGAGAAAGTGCAAATTCAACTGCCTCGCAACCCTCAGGTTCGCAATCGATGTACATTCTTCCAGCTCGTAAAGTTACTCTAGATTTAATTGATTCTAAATAGAGTTGAGTATTTTGAATAAGTCGGCGTTCAAATTCTCGTAAATTTCCGCCTTTTAAAGTAAGTTCTCCAACTTTTGCAAGATAAGTAATCATTTCCATAGAAATCATTGTACGAAAAATTTGTATCATTTTCAATATTCTTTTGAATTGCTTTTTTTATAAAATTTTTTATTTCAGTATTGCATAATGACAAAATATGTGATAATGTCAATTAAAGTTTATTAAATAATTTTATTTTGGGGATTAAATTATGAAGAAAACTAGAGAAATTAAATACGACAAAACTTTACCAAAAAATTTGCCTTTGATGTTTCAAGATAGAGCTTTGACTTGTGCAAATTCAGTTGTTCAAAAGGCTAAAGATTCACAAGGTAAATTTCAAAATTATACTTATAAACAAGTTTACCAAGAAATTATTGCTTTTGCTGTAAAATTGCGTGATTTAGGAATTAAACGAGGAAATCCAGTTGGGCTTATTTCTGATAACCGAAAAGAATGGTTGGTAACCGATTTTGCCATTATGTCTTTAGGTGCTTGTGATGTTCCACGGGGTTGCGACTCAATGGGAAAAGAAATTCGATTCATTTTGAATTATGCAAAATGTGAATATTCTTTTTTTGAAAATACAAAACAGTTGCAAAAAGTTTTGGAAAATATTTCTGAAGTTCCAAGTTTAAGATTTGCAATTCTTTTTGATGAATGTTCAGAAGAAGTTCTTGATTTAGCAAATGAACAAGGATTAAAAGTTCTTTTTTACAAAGATTTGCTTGAAGATGGAAAAAATCTTTTAGATAAAGATCCGCACTTAAAAGCAATCGTTGAATCTGAAATGGGAATGACTGATGGAAATGAAGTTGCAACAATGATTTTTACTTCTGGAACAACTGGAACTCCTAAAGGTGTAATGTTAACACACAGAAATTTTTTAGCACAACTTGAAATTATCCCAGATGTTTTACCTGCAAAAGCAGATGAAACATGGCTTTCGGTTCTTCCTGTTTGGCACAGTTTTGAACGATGTATTCAATACATTGTAATTGCGTTAAAAAGTTCAATAGCATATTCAAAACCAGTTGCATCTGTTATGCTTTCAGATTTTGCAACTATAAAACCACAATGGATGTGTGGAGTTCCTCGTTTATGGGAATCTTTAGTAACTGGAATTTATAGAACAATGAAAAAAGCTGGTGGCATAAAATATGCTATGTTTAAGTTTTTTGTTTCAGTTGGAAAAAAGTTTGCTTGGTGTAAGGCTCATTTAACAGGATGTGTTTGTCAATATAAACGCAGACTTCGCTGGTTGGATGCAGTTGTTGCAGCAATTCCATTTGTTTTACTTTTACCATTAAATGCACTCGGAAATGTTTTGGTTTTCAAAAAAATTCGTGAAAAACTTGGCGGAAAATTTATCGCAGGAATTTCTGGTGGTGGTGCCTTACAAAAAGAAGTTGACGAATTTTACAGCGCTATCGGATTTAATCTTTTGGAAGGCTACGGAATGACAGAAACCGCTCCAATTCTTTCTTTACGAAATTTCAAAAAGCCTAGAAAAAATTGCGTTGGCGAAGTTCTTCCTTGTTGTGAAATAAAAGTTGTTGCCGAAAAATACGGACAAATTGTTTCATCAGAACCACTTCCTCCAGGAAAAAAAGGTTTGATTCTTGCTCGTGGCGACCAAATCATGAAAGGATATTTTAATCGTCCAGATTTAACAGAACAAATTATTGATAAAGACGGTTGGCTAAATACTGGGGATTTAGGAATGATGAGTTACGATAACGAAATTAAAATCACTGGTCGTGCAAAAGATACTATCGTTTTATTAGGTGGCGAAAATATCGAACCTGCTGTAATCGAAGGTGAATTGAAAGGAAGTGATTTTATTGAAAGCGTTGTGGTTTTGGGGCAGGATAAAAAATATCTAGCCGCTTTGGTTGTTCCTTCAAAAGAAAATGTTATGGCTTGGGCTGCAGAAAATGGTGTGCCAAATGAATATTATGAAGGTGTGCTTGAAAGTGCCGAAGTAAAAAATCTTATCCAAAGTGAAATTGATAATAAAATCAATTCTTCTAAAAATTTTAGAACTTGCGAAAGAATTTACAAATTTGCCTTACTTCAAGAAAGTTTTAAAGTTGGCGAAGAACTTTCTGCAAAACAAGAAATGATGCGCCATAAAATTGCAGAAAAATATAGTAAGGAAATTAGGGGATTGTTCGAAGAATAGACTCTTCACAATTTTGTAAAAATAATTGGCACCAGAAAGGATTTTGTGAAATATATTTTGTATGCATAGTTTAGTCCCAAAAAGGCTCTCACCCAAAATCGCCCTCGCTCGCTAGTGCGGCGCTATCGCTTGCAAGGCTTCGCGATGTCAATTTTGGGTTACGCCTTTTTACACTAAGTTGTGTCTGAAAAGTATTTTTGCAAAGTCCTTTCTGCACTTAATGTGTTTTACAAACTTATTTTGTTCCGTTAGTAAGCCTTCGGCTTACAATCAAGTTTTGTTTCACAAAACTTGCGAGTGTGTGTCAATTTTAGTTTACGCTTTTTTTAATGTATTTTCTAAAAGTTTTTTCAATGCCAGTTTTTTTTCTGCACTGGTTGTGCTTTTGCAAAGTTCTTGCGTTGAGGGAGAAACGATGTTATTTTGCTAAGGCTTTTATTTCCTCGACGGAAAGATTTGTTGCTTTTGAGATGTTTTCTATGGAGATTGACATTGAAAGTAAATTATTAGCAGTTTCGATTTTTGCTTGTTGAGAACCTTGTGAAATCCCATCCGAAAGACCAACAGAATAGCCTTCTTTTTTACCGCGTTGTTCTGCGTCAAATTCTGCAAGTCCCCAAGCCATGTAATCACCTCTAAAAATTTCGTTAAGTTTGGTCTGTTCTACAAGGGAATTAAGTTTG